>NZ_CP109598.1:6367500-6967500 GCF_036327775.1 Streptomyces sp. NBC_01498
AAGAGTGCGTAATAGCTCACTGGTCAAGTGATTCCGCGCCGACAATGTAGCGGGGCTCAAGCGTACCGCCGAAGTCGTGTCATTCGTACATGTAGCCCCAACGGGCGTGCGGATGGGTAGGGGAGCGTCGTGTGCCGGGTGAAGCCGCGCCGGAAGGCAGTGGTGGACGGTTCACGAGTGAGAATGCAGGCATGAGTAGCGATACACACGTGGGAAACGTGTGCGCCGATTGACTAAGGGTTCCTGGGTCAAGCTGATCTGCCCAGGGTAAGTCGGGACCTAAGGCGAGGCCGACAGGCGTAGTCGATGGACAACCGGTTGATATTCCGGTACCCGCTTTGAAACGCCCAGTACTGAATCCTCTGATGCTGAGACCGTGAAGCCGTCCTGGAGCCTTCGGGCAAAGGGGAGTGGTGGAGCCGTCGGACCAAGGTGGTAGTAGGTAAGCGATGGGGTGACGCAGGAAGGTAGTCCAGCCCGGGCGGTGGTTGTCCCGGGGTAAGGGTGTAGCCCGAGAGATAGGCAAATCCGTCTCTTATTGAGGGTGAGACCTGATGCCGAGCCGATTGTGGTGAAGTGGATGATCCTATGCTGTCGAGAAAAGCCTCTAGCGAGTTTCATGGCGGCCCGTACCCTAAACCGACTCAGGTGGTCAGGTAGAGAATACCGAGGCGTTCGGGTGAACTATGGTTAAGGAACTCGGCAAAATGCCCCCGTAACTTCGGGAGAAGGGGGGCCATTTCTGGTGATCACTCTTGCAGTGTGAGCTGGGGGTGGCCGCAGAGACCAGCGAGAAGCGACTGTTTACTAAAAACACAGGTCCGTGCGAAGCCGTAAGGCGATGTATACGGACTGACGCCTGCCCGGTGCTGGAACGTTAAGGGGACCGGTTAGTCACATTTCGGTGTGGCGAAGCTGAGAACTTAAGCGCCAGTAAACGGCGGTGGTAACTATAACCATCCTAAGGTAGCGAAATTCCTTGTCGGGTAAGTTCCGACCTGCACGAATGGCGTAACGACTTCTCGACTGTCTCAACCATAGGCCCGGTGAAATTGCACTACGAGTAAAGATGCTCGTTTCGCGCAGCAGGACGGAAAGACCCCGGGACCTTTACTACAGTTTGATATTGGTGTTCGGTTCGGCTTGTGTAGGATAGGTGGGAGACTGTGAAGTGGCCACGCCAGTGGTTGTGGAGTCGTCGTTGAAATACCACTCTGGTCGTGCTGGATGTCTAACCTGGGTCCGTGATCCGGATCAGGGACAGTGTCTGATGGGTAGTTTAACTGGGGCGGTTGCCTCCTAAAGAGTAACGGAGGCGCCCAAAGGTTCCCTCAGCCTGGTTGGTAATCAGGTGTTGAGTGTAAGTGCACAAGGGAGCTTGACTGTGAGACCGACGGGTCGAGCAGGGACGAAAGTCGGGACTAGTGATCCGGCGGTGGCTTGTGGAAGCGCCGTCGCTCAACGGATAAAAGGTACCCCGGGGATAACAGGCTGATCTTCCCCAAGAGTCCATATCGACGGGATGGTTTGGCACCTCGATGTCGGCTCGTCGCATCCTGGGGCTGGAGTCGGTCCCAAGGGTTGGGCTGTTCGCCCATTAAAGCGGTACGCGAGCTGGGTTTAGAACGTCGTGAGACAGTTCGGTCCCTATCCGCTGCGCGCGCAGGAGTCTTGAGAAGGGCTGTCCCTAGTACGAGAGGACCGGGACGGACGAACCTCTGGTGTGCCAGTTGTCCTGCCAAGGGCATGGCTGGTTGGCTACGTTCGGGAGGGATAACCGCTGAAAGCATCTAAGCGGGAAGCCTGCTTCGAGATGAGGACTCCCACCCACTTGATGGGGTAAGGCTCCCAGTAGACGACTGGGTTGATAGGCCGGATATGGAAGCACTGTGAGGTGTGGAGTTGACCGGTACTAATAGGCCGAGGGCTTGTCCTCAGTTGCTCGCGTCCACTGTGTTAGTTCTGAGACAACGAATGACTGTGTTTTCGCCCGGTTGTTCAACAGTTTCATAGTGTTTCGGTGGTCATTGCGTTAGGGAAACGCCCGGTTACATTCCGAACCCGGAAGCTAAGCCTTTCAGCGCCGATGGTACTGCAGGGGGGACCCTGTGGGAGAGTAGGACGCCGCCGAACAATCATTGGGAAATGCCCCGCACCTTCTGGTGCGGGGCATTTCTGCGTTCGGGCGCGTTTCCCGACGACAGACGACAGACGATCAAGGCCCTTCTCCCACCCGAACCCACGGCGTCCGCCGACCGGCCGTCCGGGTAGGGTCAGGGGGCATCATCGGTACATCCCGCACAGGAGGCCCCCGGGTGGAGGTTCAGGAGACCCGCGTCCAGACGGATCGGGTGTTCACCATCCCCAACATCCTGAGCATGGGCCGGCTCCTGGGTGTGCCGCTGTTCCTGTGGCTCATCCTCCGTCCCGAGTTCGGCGGCCCGAACAGTGACGGCTGGGCACTGCTCGTCCTGATGCTCAGCGGGGTCACCGACTATCTCGACGGCTATCTCGCCCGCCGCTGGAACCAGATCAGCGGCCTCGGCCGTCTCCTCGACCCCGCCGCCGACCGGCTCTACATCCTTTCCACCCTGCTCGGACTCACCTGGCGTGAGATCCTGCCGTTGTGGCTCACTCTGGCGCTCCTGGCCCGTGAGCTGATGCTCCTGGTGATGGTGGGAATCCTTCGCAGGCACGGTTATCCACCTCCCCAGGTGAACTTCCTGGGAAAGGCGGCTACCTTCAACTTGATGTACGCCTTCCCGCTGCTGCTTCTCAGCGACGGGAACGGATGGCTCGCATCACTCGCCGAAGTTTTCGGATGGGCGTTCGCCGGATGGGGTACAACTCTGTACTGGTGGGCAGGGATCCTCTACGTGGTCCAGGTCCGCCGGCTCGTCAGAGCGGACAGAGTGACCGATTGAGCTCGTCGATGTGGTGCCGCGCAGAGTCGCCGGCCCACACCAGATGCCTGCCATAGGGCCTGTCCGGATGGGTACACGTCGGCGAGACCGTCTCTCAAGGAGGACGCTTCCGACATGAAGGCCGTCGTGATGGCTGGCGGCGAAGGCACACGCCTTCGCCCTATGACCTCAAGCATGCCCAAGCCGTTGCTGCCGGTGGCGAATCGGCCGATCATGGAACACGTGCTGCGTTTGCTCAAGCGGCACGGGCTCAATGAGACCGTCGTCACCGTCCAGTTCCTCGCCTCACTCGTGAAGAATTACTTCGGGGACGGCGAGGAGCTCGGAATGGAGCTCACCTATGCCAATGAGGAGAAGCCGCTCGGCACTGCGGGGAGTGTCAAGAACGCCGAAGAGGCGCTCAAGGACGACGCTTTTCTCGTCATTTCCGGTGACGCGCTCACCGATTTCGATCTGACGGATCTCATCGCCTTCCACAAGGAGAAGGGCGCACTGGTCACGGTGTGTCTGACCCGGGTGCCGAATCCGCTGGAATTCGGTATCACCATCGTGGACGAGGCCGGCAAGGTCGAACGCTTCCTGGAGAAGCCCACCTGGGGCCAGGTGTTCTCGGACACCGTCAACACGGGCATCTATGTGATGGAGCCCGAGGTGTTCGACTACGTCGAGGCCGACACCTCCGTCGACTGGTCCGGCGACGTCTTCCCCCAGCTCATGAAAGAGGGCAAGCCCATCTACGGCTACATCGCCGAGGGCTACTGGGAGGACGTCGGTACGCACGAGAGCTATGTGAAGGCCCAGGCGGACGTCCTGGAGGGCAAGGTCGACGTCGATCTCGACGGCTTCGAGATCTCGCCCGGTGTGTGGGTCGCGGAGGGCGCCGAGGTCCACCCCGACGCCGTTCTGCGCGGCCCGCTCTACATCGGTGACTACGCGAAGGTCGAGGCGGGCGCCGAGATCCGTGAACACACCGTCATCGGGTCCAACGTGGTCGTCAAGACCGGGGCCTTTCTCCACCGGGCCGTCGTGCACGACAACGTGTACATCGGCGACCACAGCAATCTGCGCGGCTGTGTGATCGGCAAGAACACGGACATCATGCGGGCCTCCCGGATCGAGGACGGCGCGGTCATCGGTGACGAGTGCCTGGTCGGTGAGGAATCGATCATCCAGGGCAACGTCCGGGTGTACCCGTTCAAGACCATCGAGGCCGGTGCCTTCGTCAACACCTCGGTGATCTGGGAGTCCAGAGGCCAGGCGCATCTCTTCGGCGCCCGTGGTGTCTCCGGCATCATCAACGTCGAGATCACGCCCGAACTGGCCGTGCGGCTGGCCGGCGCGTACGCCACCACCCTCAAGAAGGGCTCCACGGTCACCACGGCGCGTGACCACTCGCGTGGTGCGCGCGCTCTCAAACGGGCCGTGATCTCCGCCCTCCAGGCCAGTGCCATCGACGTACGGGACCTGGAGAACGTGCCGCTGCCCGTCGCCCGGCAGCAGACAGGACGGGGCAGTGCCGGCGGCATCATGATCCGGACGACACCCGGTGTGCCCGACTCCGTCGACATCATGTTCTTCGACGAACGGGGCGCCGACCTCTCACAGGCCGGACAGCGCAAGCTGGACCGGGTGTACGCGAGGCAGGAGTACCGCAGGGCGTTCCCGGGCGAGATCGGGGACCTGTACTTCCCGGCCACCGTCTTCGACTCGTACACCGGCTCACTGCTCAGGAACGTCGACACGACCGGCATCGCCGAGGCCGGGCTCAAGGTCGTCGTCGACGCCTCCAACGGCAGCGCCGGGCTCGTCCTGCCCAGCCTGCTCGGGCGGCTCGGGGTCGACGCGCTCACCATCAACCCCGGCCTCGACGAGGCACGGCCCACCGAGACCGTCGAGTCCCGCAGGTCGGGGCTGGTCAGGCTGGGCGAGATCGTGGCCTCGGCTCGGGCGTCCTTCGGGGTCCGGTTCGACCCCGTCGGTGAGCGGCTGTCGCTCGTGGACGAGCGCGGACGGATCATCGAGGACGACCGTGCCCTGCTGGTGCTCCTCGACCTGGTGGCCGCCGAGCGCCGCAGCGGGCGGGTGGCGCTGCCCGTGACGACCACCAGGATCGCCGAGCAGGTCGCCGCGTACCACGGCACCCAGGTGGAGTGGACGACCACCTCTCCGGACGATCTGACCCGGGTCGGCCGCGAGGACACCACGATCTTCGGCGGTGACGGCCGCGGCGCGTTCATCGTGCCGGAGTTCAGCAGTCTCCTGGACGGTACGGCTGCCTTCGTACGGCTGCTGGGGCTGGTCGCCCGGACCCAGCTCACCCTCAGCCAGATCGACGCCCGCATACCCCGTGCCCATGTGCTGCGCAGGGATCTGGCGACGCCCTGGGCCGTCAAGGGTCTGGTCATGCGCCGGGTCGTGGAGGCGGCCGGTGACCGGGATGTCGACACCACCGACGGCGTCCGTGTCGTGGAGGCCGACGGACGGTGGGTGATGGTGCTGCCGGCGCCCGCCGAGGCCGTCACCCATCTGTGGGCCGAGGGGCCCGACGACGCCTCCGCCCAGGCACTGCTCGACGAATGGGCCGCGGTGGTGGACAGCGCAGGTCAGTGACCTGATCACGGTGTGCCGGAGGCGGGTGGCCGACGCCCTCCGGCACACCGGTGGGGCCATTCGGCGGTAGCGCCCGTGCCGTGCGACGATGTGCGGCATGCCGCAGCACCCCCCCGTTCGGAGTACACCGAGTACCCCTTCGCCACCCCGGCGTCCCGACGCGTCCATGTCGCTGCTGAACAACGTGATGGACCACAGTCTGGACGCCGGTTACGCGGAGGCGGCGGCCCGCAGGGAGGCCGAGGACGGCGGGCTGCCCCGTACGCTGCGGGCGAAGCTCGGACTCGCGGCGGGGCTCGTGCTGGCCGCGCTGGTCGTCACCGTGGGCGCGGCCGAGGCGCGGATCGACGCGCCGGTCGTCGCCAAGGAGCGCGAGGAGCTGATCGACCGGATCGACGCCGAGACGTCGTCCGCCGACGCCCTCGAACGCACCGTGGACAAGCTCCGTGACGAGGTGGGCGCCCGGCAGCGTGAGGCGCTGCGTGACCACGGCGGGGACCAGGGCGAACTGGTGGGTCTGCTGGCGGGCTCCACGGAGGTCGAGGGGCCGGGCGTGAAGCTCGTCGTCGACGACGCCAGGTCCGCCGACGAGAGCGCGGGCGGGCCGCGTGAGAGCACCAACTTCTCGGACACGGGGCGGGTCAGGGACCGGGACATGCAGCAGATCGTGAACGGTCTGTGGGAGTCCGGGGCCGAGGCGATCTCCATCAACGGCCAGCGCCTGACGGCCCTTTCGGCGATCAGGGCCGCCGGTGAGGCCATACTGGTCGACAACAAGCCGCTGGTGCCGCCGTACACGGTACTGGCCGTGGGGGACGGGGACGGTCTGAGCACCGCGTTCCAGGACAGCGCCGACGGCCGGTATCTCCGGTCGCTGCGGGACAACTTCGGTGTCCGCACCAGCATCTCCGACCAGGACTCGGTGCGTCTTCCTGCCGCGCCGAGCCTGATCGTACGTACAGCGGAGCCGAAGGCCGCCGCCCCGGGGAAGGGCGATCCAGCGGCTTCGGCAGACACAGGGAAGGGCACATCGTGATCGCGGTACTTGGCCTCGTCGTGGGAGTCGTGGTCGGACTGTTGGTTCGGCCCGAAGTGCCGGCGGTGGTCGAGCCCTATCTGCCGATCGCCGTCGTCGCCGCTCTCGACGCGGTCTTCGGGGGACTGCGGGCCATGCTCGACGGGATCTTCGTCGACAAGGTGTTCGTGGTGTCGTTCCTGTCGAACGTGGTGGTGGCCGCGCTCATCGTGTTCCTCGGCGACAAGCTCGGGGTCGGCGCGCAGCTGTCCACCGGTGTGGTCGTCGTGTTCGGTATCCGTATCTTCTCCAACGCCGCCGCGATCCGCCGGCATGTCTTCCGGGCGTGAGGCCGATGAACCACGACGAGAGTCCCCGGCCCCGGCGGCACCCGCTGCCCCCTCAGGCCCCGCACACGCCTCCGCCGCCCGCGAGCGGGCAGCCCTCCGGCCCTCCGCAGATGACGGGCCGTCAGCGGCTCGTCGCCGGTCTCTGGCCGCCTCGGGTGACCCGGGCCCAACTCGTTGTCGCCCTGCTGCTGTTCGTGCTGGGGCTGGGGCTGGCGATCCAGGTCCGGTCGACCAACGACGACAGCGCCCTGCGCGGTGCCCGTCAGGAGGACCTCGTACGGATCCTGGACGAGCTCGACGGCCGCACCGAGCGGCTGGAGGACGAGAAGCAGCGGCTGGACGACCAGCAGACGGAGCTGGAGACCAGCTCCGACCAGGCCGAGGAGGCGCGCAGGCAGACCCGGGAGCGGGAGCAGCAGCTCGGCATCCTGGCCGGCACGGTCGCCGCCGAGGGACCCGGTATCACACTGACCGTCCAGGACGACGGCGCCACCGTCGACTCGGACATGCTGCTCGACGCGATCCAGGAGCTGCGGGCGGCGGGCGCGGAGGCGATCCAGGTGAACGGGGTACGGGTGGTCGCCGCCACGTACTTCTCCGGCAGCGACGGGGAGATCGAGGTGGACGGGAAACGGATCAGCGCGCCGTACCGTTTCAAGGTGATCGGCAAACCGCAGGATCTGGAGCCCGCGCTCAACATCCCCGGGGGTGTGGTGCAGACGCTGGAGAAGGAGCAGGCCACGGCCACGGTGGTGGCCGCTGAGAAGATCGTCGTCGATGCCTTGCGACCGGCGCATCGGCCTGACTACGCTCGGTCGTCTTCGTAGTGGGGCGGGGGCGCATGGGGCGCCCGGGACCAGGGCAGAAGGTTCCGGGGGGTCGGCGCACAATCCGTGCGGTGCGTGGTGGAAACTGTCTGACGGATACGGACGTTGTGAAGATGTCCGAGTCGGCAGGTGTGTTCATTCAGGGTTCGTCCTGCCCCACGGGCGGGTCTGTTCAGGTCAAGGGGAATCGCCCGTGAAGTTGTTTGGAAAGTTGTTCGGCAGGAGCGCGCGCGAGGACGGCGGCAATGCCAGGCACCGCGCCCCGCGCCACGGCCAGGAGGCGGAGCAGGGCGGCGAGCGCCCGCTCTTCCGTGACGAGGTGGGCGAGGACGGCACGGCCGGTCACGGCGCGTCGCCTGTTGACCCCGCGAACTCCGGCGGCATAGGTTTCGGTGGACCATCGACCTCACGTACGGGTGGAGGGTTTCCCCCCGGTCAGGAGGGTCCGTCCATGGCGGCCTTGCCGGTTTGTACGAGGTGCGGGCACCGCAACACCCAGGACAGTCGGTTCTGCTCCAACTGTGGCGCGCCGCTGCGGGCGGGGACTCCCGCGGAGCGTCCTTCGGAGACGACCTCGACCATCTCGATCTCGGGTCTGGAGGCGTACGACTCGGAGGTGACCGGCCAGACGGCCGTGCCCTCCCTGTCACCGGAGGCGCAGGCCGCGGTGGACGCGCTGCCGCGCGGCTCGGCCCTGCTGGTCGTCCGGCGCGGCCCCAACTCGGGCAGCCGCTTCCTGCTGGACGGCGACCTGACGACGGCCGGACGCCACCCGCAGAGCGACATCTTCCTCGACGACGTCACCGTGTCGCGGCGGCACGTCGAGTTCCGCAGGAGCCCGGAGGGTCACTTCACGGTCTCCGACGTCGGCAGTCTCAACGGCACGTACGTCAACCGGGAGCGGATCGACGCCGTCGCGGTGTCGAACGGTGACGAGGTCCAGATCGGCAAATACCGGCTGGTCTTCTACGCGAGCCAGCGGGGCGTGTGACCCTTCAGGGAAGGTCCATGCTGCGACCACCGACGGGCGGTGCCGGTCACGGCACCGCCCCCACGGGGGACCGTCTGGTCAGTATCGGCATGGTGCTG
The DNA here is from genome assembly GCF_036327775.1 of Streptomyces sp. NBC_01498. NCBI lineage: Bacteria > Bacillati > Actinomycetota > Actinomycetes > Kitasatosporales > Streptomycetaceae > Streptomyces > Streptomyces sp. NBC_01498. The sequence goes on from NZ_CP109598.1 coordinate 6,376,316, forward strand.
AACCAGCTTCGGGGCGAGTTCCCCGAGGTCACCATCTCCAAGATCCGGTTCCTGGAGGCCGAGGGCCTGGTCGAGCCCCGGCGGACCCCGTCGGGGTACCGGAAGTTCAGCCCCGCGGACGTCGAGCGTCTCGCGCGGGTCCTGCGCATGCAGCGGGACCACTACCTGCCCCTCAAGGTCATCAGGGAGCATCTCGACGCCGTCGCGCGGGGTGAGCGGCCCCCGTTGCCCGCGCAGGTCTCCCAGGGCCCCCAGCGGGAGCTCCTGGGCTCCGGGTGGGACGCGGAGCCCGAGCGGCCCACCGCCCCGAGGATCGGCCGTACGGAGCTGCTGGCGGCCACCGAGGCGGCCGAGAGCGACCTCGACGCGTGGGAGGCGTACGGTCTCATCGCCCCGATGGCGGAAGGCGGCTACGACTCCGAGACCGTGAACGTGGCCAAACTGGTGGCGGAGCTCGGAAGATTCGGTCTGGAACCCCGGCATCTGCGATCCGTGAAAGCCGCCGCCGACCGGGAGGCCGGACTGCTCGACCAGGTCGTGGCGCCCCTGCGGCTGCACCGCAATCCGCAGACCAGAGCACGTGCCGAGGCCGCCACGAAGGAGCTGGCCGCCCTCTCGGTACGGCTGCACGCGGCACTCCTTCAGACGGCTCTGGGCGTCCGGCTGACCTGATCTTGGGGGAGTCCGACTACCCAAACCGACCGGGCACGTCCTAGGGTTGGTGTGTGAACGAGCTCGACGTCGTGGGTGTCCGGGTGGAAATGCCCTCCAACCAGCCGATCGTGCTCCTGCGTGAAGTGGGAGGCGACCGGTACCTTCCCATCTGGATCGGGCCCGGGGAAGCTACCGCCATCGCCTTCGCCCAGCAGGGCATGGCACCGGCCCGACCACTGACCCATGACCTCTTCAAGGACGTTCTTGAGGCCCTGGGGCAGGAACTGACGCAGGTACGGATCACCGACCTGCGCGAAGGAGTTTTCTACGCGGAGCTGGTCTTCGCGAGCGGTGTCGAGGTGAGTGCCAGGCCGTCCGACGCCATAGCGCTGGCGCTGCGCACCGGCACGCCGATCTACGGCAGTGACGGGGTGCTGGACGACGCGGGCATCGCGATCCCCGACGAGCAGGAGGACGAGGTGGAGAAGTTCCGCGAGTTCCTCGACCAGATCTCGCCGGAGGATTTCGGGACCAACAGCCAGTGAGTGCCGCGCGGACGGAGACCGTCGTACCGGGCTCCGTCCGCGCATCCGGCCAGCCATTCCCCGTCGTGGGACACGCGAAACCACCCTCAGGGTGATTATCACTCGCCGTGCCCAGCGTGGCGATCGTTGACGCACCCGGAGGGACTGCCTACCGTCGACGGGGCAGGTCAAGGACGGAGGTCGGTGTGAGCAGCAGCGGCGACGGTACGGCTAACGGCCCGTACCCGCTTCACGGCAGTACGTCCGACCCCACGACCGACCTCGTCGGCTACCGGGGGCCCACCGCGTGCGCGGCGGCGGGCATCACCTACCGCCAGTTGGACTACTGGGCGCGCACCGGCCTCGTGGAGCCGAGCGTGCGGCCCGCGAAGGGGTACGGCAGTCAGCGGCTCTACAGCTTCCGCGACGTCGTCTTCCTCAAGATCGTCAAGCGCTTCCTGGACACCGGTGTCGCCCTCCAGAACATCCGGGCGGCCGTCGGGCATCTGCGCGGGCGCGGGGCGCGGGACCTGGAGCGCATGACGCTGATGAGTGACGGCGCGACGGTGTACGAGTGCTCGTCGCCGGACGAGGTCGTGGATCTCCTCCAGGGCGGCCAGGGCATCTTCGGGATCGCCGTCGGGGTGGTGTGGCGGGACGTCGAGGCGGCGCTCTCCCAGCTGCACGGCGAGCGCGTCGACACCGGCGAGACCCTGATCCGCCACAACCCCGCCGACGAACTGGCCCGCCGGCGCCGCGACCGGGCCGTCTGAGCCCGGCGCGGTCCGGCCGCCGGACCCCGGTCCGGTGCCGTTGTCAGTGCCGTGGGGGAGCATCGGTGGGGTGAGACCCGCACCGACCATCCTGCATCTGGACATGGATGCCTTCTTCGCCGCGGCCGAGCAGGCGGCGAAGCCGAGCCTGCGCGGAAAGCCCGTGGTCGTCGGCGGGCTCGGACCGCGCGGGGTCGTCTCGACGGCGTCGTACGAGGCGCGGCGGTACGGGATCCACTCGGCCATGCCCATGGCGCAGGCGCGGCGCCTCGCGCCGAACGCGGCCTATCTGGTGCCCCGCTTCACCCTCTACCGCACGGTCAGCGAGCAGGTCATGGAGCTGCTGCGCCGGCTGTCGCCGCTGGTGGAGCCGCTCAGTCTGGACGAGGCGTTCGTGGATCTGGCGGCGGGCGGTGTGGCATCCGACTCCGCGTCCGCGCGGGCGGCCGGCGAGCGGCTGCGGACGGACATCAGGGCGGTGACCGGGCTGACGGGCTCGGTGGGGCTCGCCGGGTCCAAGATGCTGGCGAAGATCGCCTCCGAGCAGGCCAAACCGGACGGGCTCGTGCTCATGGAACCGGGCACCGAGCGGGAGCTGCTGGCGCCGATGGGCGTGCGGACGCTGCCCGGGGTGGGGCCCGCCACCGGTGAGCATCTGCGCCGCGCCGGGCTGACCACGATCGCGGATCTCACGGCGGCCGGGGAGGACGAGCTCGTACGGCTGGTCGGGAAGGCGCACGGCTCGTCCCTGTACCGGATGGCGGCCGGGGGTGACGACCGGCCGGTGGTCGCCGAGCGCGAGACCAAGTCCGTGTCCGTCGAGGACACCTTCGACGTCGATCTGCACGACCGGGTGCGGATCGGGACGGAGGTGGACCGGCTGGCCGAGCGGTGTGTACGGCGGCTCCGCGCGTCCGGGCACTCCGGGCGGACCATCGTCCTGAAGGTGCGGCGGTACGACTTCTCGACGCTCACCCGCTCCGACACGCTCCGGGGCCCCACGGACGACCCGGTCGTGGTGCGCGAGGCCGCGCGGAGGCTGCTGGAGACCCTGGACACCATGGGCGGGGTGCGGCTGCTGGGGGTGGGGGTGACGGGGCTGACCGACTACACGCAGGAGGACCTGTTCGCACAGGCGGCGGCCGACGCGGACGCCGTGGCCCTCGCCCGGGAGGCCGGCCCCGGGACCGCGCCCCCCGACGGGGAGCCGGCGCCGCCGGAGTCCGGGGCGGAGCCGCCGGCCGGGCGGCGCTGGCCGGCGGGGCACGACGTGCGCCACGCCGAGTACGGGGCGGGGTGGGTGCAGGGCAGTGGCGTGGGGCGGGTGACCGTACGGTTCGAGGAGCCCACGTCGCTCGTACCCGGGCGGGTGCGGACCTTCCGTACGGACGATCCCGAGCTGGCGCTGTCCGAGCCGCTGCCGCTGGTGGCGGTGCCGCCGGAGCCGCCCCGGGCGGGCGGGGGCGCCGGGGATCCGGCGGGCCGGGAGGGGGCCTAGCGGGCCGGGTCGCGTGGGTCGTCCCGGCCCGCGATCCGGCCGAAGTCGCGGTCCGGCGGGCGGGAGGGGCGTTCCGGGGCCGGGGGCCCCGGCAGGTCCAGCCGGTAGTGCCGGTAGAGCTGGATCTCCTGGTCCGGGGAGAGATGCCGGCCGACACCGAAGTCGGGGGCGCCCTTGACGAGGCGGCGCTCGTACGGGACGTGCAGAGACCCGTCGCGGAACGTGCTCGGGGCCAGGGGGACGAACGCGTCCCTGCTGAACAGCCCGGTCCGTACCGCCGCCCACTCCGGCACACCCGTCGCGTCGTCCAGATACACCTCGTCGACGGTACCGATCCTGTGCCCGTCGCGGTCGTACGCCTTGCGGCCGATCAGGCTGCGCGGGTCGATGTCGGTCTGCACGGTCCCTCCAACTGGTCGCACACGCTCCCGCACCCTACGAAAGGGCACTTCGCGGGTATCGGCCACTCGGAGCCGGCGCGGAAAGCTCGCTGGTAGGCTGGCCGGTGGCTGTCGACCCCGTGCGGGAGAGCCGTCCGGTGAGACTGCCGGAGGCGCCGAAGGAGCAAATCCTCCCCGGAAACTCTCAGGCCCCCGTACCGCATGGACGAGGTCACTCTGGAAAGCAGAGCAGTGTCCGACGGCACCCGCTCTCACCGACGGTGAAAGCCGGCCCGTTCCCTGGGCGGACCGGTGAAACTCTCAGGTTGAATGACAGAGGGGGAGGCCGTCCGGGCACCCGTACAACGGTGCCCCTCGCAGGTCGCGACCGACCAGGAGGCCGCCCGTATGACAGCCCACCGCACCCCGCTCTCGCAGCTCGAGCGCGGCACCCCCTTCGAGCAGCGCCATGTCGGCCCCAACGCCGCCGCGCAGGCCAAGATGCTCGCGCAGGTCGGCTACGGCTCGCTGGACGAGCTGACCGCCGCCGCCGTACCCGACGTCATCCGGAGCGCCGAGGCCCTCGCGCTGCCGGCCGCCCGCACCGAGGCCGAGGTACTGGCCGAGCTGCGGGCCCTCGCCGACCGCAACGAGGTCCTTGCCCCGATGATCGGGCTCGGCTACTACGGCACGTTCACCCCGCCGGTCATCCTGCGCAACGTCATGGAGAACCCCGCCTGGTACACGGCCTACACGCCGTACCAGCCCGAGATCTCCCAGGGCCGCCTGGAGGCGCTGCTCAACTTCCAGACCGTGGTGGCCGACCTGACCGGGCTGCCCACCTCCGGCGCGTCCCTGCTCGACGAGAGCACCGCCGCCGCCGAGGCCATGGCCCTCGCCCGCCGCGTCGGCAAGGTCAAGGACGGCGTCTTCCTGGTCGACGCCGACGCGCTGCCGCAGACCGTCGCCGTGATCCGCACCCGGGCCGAACCGACCGGGGTCGAGGTCGTCGTCGCCGACCTGACCGACGGCATCCCCGCCGAGGTGGCCGAGCGCGGTGTCTTCGGTGTCCTCGTCCAGTACCCGGGCGCCTCCGGAGCCGTACGCGACATCAGGCCCGTCGTCGAGCAGGCCCACGAACTCGGCGCGATCGTCACCGTCGCCGCCGACCTGCTCGCCCTCACCCTGCTCACCCCGCCCGGTGAACTGGGCGCCGACATCGCCGTCGGCACCAGCCAGCGCTTCGGCGTCCCCATGGGCTTCGGCGGACCGCACGCCGGATACATGGCCGTACGCGAGAAGTTCGCCCGCAGCCTGCCCGGACGGCTCGTCGGGGTCTCCGTGGACGCCGACGGCACCAAGGCGTACCGGCTGGCCCTCCAGACCCGCGAGCAGCACATCCGCCGCGAGAAGGCCACCAGCAACATCTGCACCGCGCAGGTCCTGCTCGCCGTCATGGCCGGGATGTACGCCGTCTACCACGGCCCCGACGGGCTGCGGGCCATCGCCGAGCGCACCCACCGCTACGCGACCGTCCTCGCCGACGGCCTGCGCGCGGGCGGCGTCGGGATCACCCACGACGCCTTCTTCGACACGCTGACCGTACGGGTCCCCGGCCGCGCCGCCCAGGTGGTCGCCGCCGCCCGCGAGGGCGGGGTCAACCTGCGCCTCGTCGACGCCGACCACGTCTCGGTCGCCTGCGACGAGACCACCGGCCGCGCCCAGCTGGCCGCCGTGTGGGCCGCCTTCGGAGTCGAGGGCGACATCGAGGTCCTGGACAGTGCGTCACGTGACGCACTGCCGGATGCCCTGCTGCGCACCGACGACTACCTCGCGCACCCCGTCTTCCACCAGTACCGCTCCGAGACCGCGATGCTGCGCTACCTGCGCAGGCTCGCCGACCGGGACTACGCGCTGGACCGGGGCATGATCCCGCTCGGCTCCTGCACGATGAAGCTCAACGCCACCACCGAGATGGAGGCGGTGACCTGGCCGGAGTTCGCCTCGCTGCACCCCTTCGCCCCGGCCGACCAGGCGGATGGCTATCTCACCCTGATCCGTGAGCTGGAGGAGCGCCTGGCGGAGGTCACCGGTTACGACGCGGTGTCCCTCCAGCCGAACGCGGGCTCCCAGGGCGAACTCGCCGGGCTGCTGGCCGTACGGGCGTACCACCGTGCCAACGGCGACACCGGCCGCACCGTCTGCCTCATCCCGTCGTCCGCGCACGGCACGAACGCCGCCAGCGCGGTCATGGCCGGGATGAAGGTCGTCGTGGTCAGGACCCGCGAGGACGGTGACGTCGACGTCGAGGACCTGCACGCCAAGATCGAGCGGTACGGCGACGAACTGGCCGTCCTGATGGTCACCTACCCCTCCACGCACGGCGTGTTCGAGGAGCACATCTCCGACATCTGCGCGGCCGTGCACGACGCCGGCGGCCAGGTGTACGTCGACGGAGCGAACCTCAACGCGCTGGTGGGTCTGGCCAAGCCGGGCCGGTTCGGCTCCGACGTGTCGCACCTGAACCTGCACAAGACCTTCTGCATCCCGCACGGCGGCGGCGGCCCCGGCGTCGGTCCGGTCGGCGTGCGCGCCCACCTGGCGCCATATCTGCCCAACCACCCGCTCCAGCCCGCCGCCGGTCCCGAGACGGGTGTGGGACCGATCTCGGCGGCCCCCTGGGGCTCGGCGGGGATACTGCCGATCTCGTGGGCGTACGTACGGCTGATGGGCGGCGAGGGCCTCAAGCGCGCCACCCAGGTCGCCGTCCTGGCGGCCAACTACATCGCCAAGCGCCTGGAGCCGCACTACCCGGTGCTCTACACCGGGCCGCACGGCCTGGTGGCGCACGAGTGCATCGTGGATCTGCGTCCGCTGTCGAAGGCGACCGGTGTCAGTGTCGACGACATCGCCAAGCGGCTCGTCGACTACGGGTTCCACGCGCCGACGATGTCGTTCCCGGTCGCCGGCACGCTGATGATCGAGCCCACGGAGAGCGAGGACCTCGCCGAACTCGACCGGTTCTGCGCGACCATGATCGCGATTCGGACCGAGATCGAGAAGGTCGCGTCGGGCGAGTGGCCGGCGGACGACAACCCGCTGCGCAACGCGCCGCACACGGCCGCCGCGCTCGGCGGTGAGTGGGACCACGCGTACAGCCGTCAGGAGGCGGTCTTCCCGGCCGGGGTCTCGGCCGCCGACAAGTACTGGCCGCCGGTCCGCCGTATCGACGGCGCCTTCGGCGACCGCAATCTGGTGTGTTCCTGCCCGCCGCTGGACGAGTACGACCACTGACGGACGACCCCTCGGGGCCGCCCGTGTGCCGGGGCCGGTGCGGAGTGAACTCTCCGGGCCGGCCCCCTTCGTACGGAGGTGTCACGGCGTACGTCGTACGGAGGTGTCGAGCCGCCGTCGCCGGGTGCCCGTTGGGACGGCGTCAGGCCGCCGTCACCACGTGCCCGCTCCCGGAGGGCCGGTGCGGGGCGATGATCTGGCCGTCGGGCAGCAGCTCCCCGGTGTCCTCGAAGAGCAGGACCCCGTTGCACAGCAGGCTCCAGCCCTGCTCGGGGTGGTGTGCCGCGAGACGGGCGGCCTCCCGGTCGGCTGAGTCGGCTGTCGGGCAGGCTGGCTGGTGCTGGCACATGGAGGGTTTCTTTCGCTGCGTCGTGGTGAGTGTCCTGCGGCTCGATGGGTTCATGGCCGCCCCCGTTTTCTCTTGGTCCGTACCCCAGTGTTGCCCCACGGCCGCCGTTCCGCAGGGGTTTCGCGGCACCGCTCGTTCTCTGCTGAGAGACGTGTCACCCACCCGGATGGTTCAGCTCAACCGGGCTGTCCCTTCGGGTGGTTCGGGGTGGCCCGTCCGGACTAGTCAGAGTGGGCCGGTGCGTTGGGCAGCACACTGCCCCGTGACCGATGAGGCTCACGGGGCAGTGTAAGGCGCTAGGGACGGTTGGGAGTCAGCCGTGCGGGGGCGCTCCCGGCAGGGGAACACCGGCGGCGCGGGCGGTGGAGGCTGGGCGGCGGTGCGTACCCCGGCGGAGGGTCGGGCGGTGGAGGTCAGGCGGTGGAGGTCAGCAGCGGCGCGGACGTGGCGGTGACCGCCGGTGCCGCCGAGAGCCCCGACACCAGCCGCAGCCCCACCGTCGGAAGCAGATCCGCGACCCGGTGCGGCCGGTGCGCCACGATGCCGGGCGGCGCGGGAGCCAGCGGGATCAGGAGATCGGCCGGGGCGGGAGCGCCGGCCGAGGGGTCCGCCTCCGTGTCCTGGTGCAGCCAGAGCGTCAGCATGTAGAGCCCCGGCACGGAGAGCAGCCGCGGCTGGTACGCCGACTTCAGCGTCTCGGCCTGGCGCAGCGCCCGCTCCGTGGAGGAGAGATAGGGGCCCTCGAAGAAGTGCGAGAACGCCCAGCCGTCGGGGGTGAGCATCGTGTCGGCCGCGGCGACGGCGCGCTCACCGCTGCGGATCAGGAAGCGCCACCCGGCCAGCCGGGTCTGCGGTACGTCGTTGCTGGGAGTGATCTGCTCCAGTACGTGTACCGGAAGCGGCAGTTCGGGGCTCAGCGGTCCCTGGACGGACCGGAGAGCGGGAGTACGGGCCTCGCGTACGGCGGTGGGAGAACCGAGGGCCGCGAGAACGCTGCGCAGGGCGGGCGCTGGAGCCAGGGGGACATGCAGCGGCATGGTGGGTTGCCTCTCGCTCAGTAGGCACAGTGAAGCGTCGGTGGTGCGGATGGTGCCGGTGTGGTGCGGGTGGGTGCGGGCGCGGACGTCGCTGTCGGCGCTCATGGTCAGAGGATGGCCCTGGGACACACCCGGGCTCAGACTCTCTGCCTCGTTCGCACAGAGTTTAACCGATACGTGTTCACAGAATGTTTCTTCTAGCTGTCGCCCGTATTGCACGCAAGTGCGTATCAGGTCCATCCCGTGCCGAATCGGCATCCAAGCACCGTGGGAGAACTGGGCGACGGACACCGAAAGCATGCCGTGGCCTGGGACGATTCCGGGGCCGCGGTCGGCCGAAACTCGTCCGCAATTTTCGCGGCCCGGCAGGGGTGAATTTGCTCACTGTCCCTTGCCGAAGGAATGTGCCGCAGGGGCGTTCTGTCCAGTCTAGCGGGTGCGGCGCGCGAACGGGACGTTATGGATCACGCAGTCTGGGCACTATCGAACGTGAAGCGATCCCCGGTGCCACCGGGAGGCCGAGGCGAAGGAGGGATCCTCCGATGGGGGAGAAGGTCGAATCGGGCCGTACCGGTGTGTCCGATCGGCAGGAATACCGCAGGAAGCTCCAGCAGTGCCTGTCGGTACTGGGGCGGCTCCTGGGGGAGAAGCGGTTCGACCGCCCCCGGAATCTGATGGGTCTGGAGATCGAGCTGAATCTCGCGGGCACCGACGGGATGCCTCGCATGATGAATGCGGAAGTTCTTGAGCGTATCGCGAGCCGTGATTTCCAGACGGAACTCGGTATGTTCAATCTGGAAGTGAACATCGCCCCGCACCGGCTCGGGGGACGCGTTCTCGACCAGCTCGCCGAGGAACTGCGCACCGGTCTCGGATATGCCCACCGCAAAGCGAATGAGGTCGACGCCGGGATCGTGATGATCGGCATTCTGCCGACCCTCTCCCTCGACGACGTGGTCTCGACGAACCTCTCCGACGCCGACCGCTACACCCTCCTCAACGACCGGATGGTGGCCGCGCGCGGCGAGGACTTCGCGCTCGACATCGACGGTGTCGAGCGTCTCACCTGCAGTTTTCCGTCGATCGCGCCCGAAGCGGCCTGCACGTCGGTCCAGCTCCACCTCCAGGTGACACCCGACCGCTTCGCCGACGTGTGGAACGCGGCGCAGTGCGTCGCCGCCGTCCAGATCGCCATCGGCGCCAACGCCCCTTTCCTGTTCGGGAAAGAGCTGTGGCGTGAATCCCGGCCGCCGCTCTTCCTCCAGGCGACCGACACCCGGCCGCCGGAACTCCAGGCCCAGGGCGTACGCCCCCGGACCTGGTTCGGCGAGCGCTGGATCGACTCCGCGTACGACCTCTTCGAGGAGAACCTGCGCTACTTCCCGCCGCTTCTGCCGATGCGTGACGACGAGGACCCGCTTCAGGTCCTGAACGAGGGCGGTACGCCGCGCCTGGCCGAACTGGTGCTCCACAACGGCACCGTCTACCGCTGGAACCGGCCCGTGTACGACGTCGCCGACGGACATCCCCACCTGCGGGTCGAGAACCGTGTCCTGCCGGCCGGGCCGACCGTCACCGACGTCGTCGCCAACGCCGCCTTCTACTACGGGCTCGTGCGCGCGCTCGCCGAGGAGGCCAGGCCCGTCTGGACCCGACTGCCGTTCGCCACCGCCGAGCGGAACTTCGAGACGGCGTGCCGCGACGGGATCGAGGCCCGGCTCCAGTGGCCGCGCGGCGGCCGGGCCGGCAACGGTGTCTCCGAGGTGTCCGCGGTCCGGCTCATCCGTGACGAACTGCTGCCGCTCGCCGCCGCCGGGCTCGACGCGTGGAACGTGGAGCCGGCCGACCGGGACTTCTACCTCGGCGTCATCGAGGGGCGCTGCGAGCGCGGCGTGAACGGGGCCTCGTGGCAGGTGGACACCTTCCACCGGGCCCAGGAGGCGGGGCTGCGCCGGGAGGCGGCGCTCGCCGCCACGACACGGCGCTACGCCGAGCTGATGCACCAGGGGGAGCCGGTGCACACCTGGCCGGTGGGCTTTCCCGCGCCGTCGAGGATGCCGGACCTGACGGGGTGAGCGGACCCGGTCGGCGCTCGTGCGGGTGCTCGTGGGACCGCGGCTGGTAGGGACCTGACTGGTACGGGCCTTGTGGGGACCGCTCCTTGCGGGAAACGGTCCTGTGCGAGCCGGCTTTCGCAGGGACCGGTCTCGTGGGGACCCCGCGCGGCCCTGCCTTGCGCGGATCGCTCCTTGCAGGGCCCGGTCCTGTGCGACCCGGCTTTCGCAGGGACCTGCCTGGTGCGGACCCGTCTCTTGCGGACCTGCCTTGCGCCGACCGCTCCTTGCAGGGCCCGCCTTGTGCGAGCCGCCCTCTCACGCGGACCGGTCTCGTACGGACCGCGCCTGGTGCGGACCGGTCTCTTGCGGACCTGCCTTGCGCCGACCGCTCCTTGCAGGGCCCGCCTTGTGCGAGCCGCCCTCTCACGCGGACCGGTCTCGTACGGACCGCCCTGTGTGAGTCGCCCTCCCGGACGCACCGGCCTTGTGGGGACCGCCACCTGCTGGGACCGGTCCCGTGCGACCCGGCGCCCGCGCAAGCGCCGGCCTCGTGGTGCCGTTACGCCGTGCCCCGGGCCACCGACATGATCGCCTCGGTCATCACCGCCTGGAGGTCGGCCGGGTCGTCCACGGCGTACCCCGCGCCGCCGGTGATCCTCGCGATCTCGTGCAGCTCGGCGCGGTCCGCGTCCGGTCCGAGGGCCAGCGCGATCAGCGGGACCGGGCGTCTGGGGTCGGCGATCCTGCGCAGCTCGTCCACCAGGGCCGTACGGGCCGAACCGCCCGAGGCCGGCCCGGCGGTGAGCAGGACCACCGCGTTGCTCTTGCCGCTCACGTACGACGCCTGGGCGTCCTTGAACGCGGCCAGTGTGGCGTCGTACATCCCGCTCGCCGGCGCCGGACCCGTCCCGGTCGCGGTCAGCGCCGAGAAGGCGTCCGTGATCGCCTCGCGGTGGGTGGCGCCGACGCCCTTGGCGCGCTCGCCGAGCGGCGCGGTCCCCGACACCTCGCGGAAGCTCGCGGCGCCCCCGGTCCCGAAGTCCCACAGACCGATCTCGTCCTGCGGCGTCAGCGCCCCCAGGGCCCGGACCATCGACGCCTTCGTGGCCTCCATCCGCGTCGTGCCGCCCGGCCCCGGCGCGGCCCCCGCCATGGCGCCCGAGGCGTCGACCACGACGGTCAGCCGGGAGTTCTGCACGGTGACCGTCCACACGCCGAGCGTCTGCGCGACCAGCTCCGCGGCCGGCGGCTGCGCCTTCGTCAGCGCGTACGGCTGCGGTGCGCGGCCCCCGGCCAGCCGGACCAGACCGTCGTCCACGGCGGTGTACGCCGTACGGAAGCCGTGCTCCGCCATCACGTCCCGCGCGCCGTCCTCGTTGAGGAGGGACATGAACCGCGTCGCGGCGCGGCGCTCGTCCGGGGTCAGCTCCGGCTCGTTGACGAGGTTCAGCGGGTAGTCGAGCGCCGGGGCCGAGTCCGTCGGGTAGAAGAGGCGGAGAGCGGAGCCGGCGCCGTTGGCGCTGTTGTGGGTGAACGCGGCCTGCTCGGTGAGGAAGACCGCTTCGTTGGCCGGGGCGCCCTCGTCCGGCCCGCCCGGCGTCAGTGAATCGACCACCCGGCCGTCCGAGTCGGACGCGCGCGCCGCCAGCGCCTTGGCCGTCGCGGCGATCGGTGCGCCGCTGTCCGGGTCCGCCTTCCCCAGGGACTCGACGACGCTGCTGAACGCGAGCAGTCCGGCGGCGCTGCGCGCCGGATCGGCCGCCCCGATCCGTACCGCGCCCCCGGTGCCGCCGCCGGTCGCCGACGCCAACTCGCCCCAGGTGTACGTCTTCCCGGGCCAGCCGAGCCGCGTGGCGGCGGGCGGGAGCGCGGCCAGCGTCACGGGGGTGGTCGCCGCGTTGCCCACGGGGGTCAGCGCGATGCCGCCGCCGGAGTCCAGCGCGCGCTCCACCCAGATGTCGGAGTCGGGCAGCCAGACCTCGTACTCCGCGTACTCCGGGGCGGTCGTGCCGTTGGCGAGCGCGTCGGCGATCTCGTGGTTGGCACGGGCGTCGACCCGTATGTCGACGCAGTGGCCGGCGGAGGACACACCGTCGCGCCGGGCCTGGTCGGCGACGGCCCGGACGGCGGGGGCGATGTCCGGCGACACCGCCAGGTCGACCCTTACGGCCGGGTCCGCGCAGCCGTTCCCGAAGGGGAGGAACCCGCCGCGCGCCGCGACGGCGGTCCCGGCGGCCAGGCTCAGCACGAGGGCCGTGGCGATCAGGACCGTGCGGCGGCGAGGACGGCGGGACCTGGTGCGCCGCGTCGTTTCGTCGTCGGGCAAGCTGTGACGTTCCATGGCGGTGATACCCCTCCTTGGCGTGAACAAGGAAACAGTGGGATCTCGGCCAATCGAATGACGCCCGTCCCCCGGCCTGTCGCGCGCGATCTTCGTACCCGCATTCGAGACCCTAGCGGGACGGGAAGGGGCTTGAGGCGCGATTAGTCAACTGGAGGCAGCTGTGCAGTCGGAGACCGGCGTCGTGGCCGATTCTCTTCCTCAGAAGGGCCTCTCGCGCCGGATGCTGCGGTCCGAGGTACTGATCGTCCTGGCGCTCTCGCTCGGCGCGAGCGCGGTGTCGGCGCTGATCAGCTTTGTCGGGTCGGTCACCAGACCCGGCGGACTGAGCGATCAGGCGGCCACGCTCAACGGTTCGCAGGCGCCGGGGCGTCCCTGGCTGGATCTCGCCTGGCAACTCTTCGGTATCGCAAGCTCGTTGGTGCCCGTGGTACTGGTGGCGCACCTGCTGCTCAGGGAGGGCAGCGGACTGCGGGATCTGGGGTTCGACCGGCGTCGCCCATGGTTCGATCTCGGCCGTGGCGCGCTGCTCGCCGCCGGTATCGGCAGCGCCGGACTCGCCTTCTACATCGGCACACGCGCCGCCGGGTTCAACCTGACCGTGGTGCCGGAATCACTGCCGGAGGCGTGGTGGAAGTTCCCGGTGCTGATCCTGTCCGCCGTGCAGAACTCGGTACTCGAAGAGGTCATCGTCGTCGGATATCTGCTGCGCAGACTCGGGCAGTTGGGATGGACACCGATGGCCGCGCTGGTGGCCAGTTCGGTGCTGCGCGGGTCGTACCACCTGTACCAGGGCATCGGCGGCTTCGTCGGGAACATGGTCATGGGTGTGGTGTTCGTGCTGGCCTACCGGCGCTGGGGGCGGATCGGGCCGCTGGTGGCCGCGCACGCGCTGCTCGACATCGTGGCGTTCGTCGGATACGCCCTGCTCGCCGGGCACGTGGACTGGCTGCCGACGCCGTAGATCCGCGCCGCGCGCCCCACGTCCTCAGGGGGACACGAGGAGTTCGCCGTCGATGACCGTGACCGCTCGGCCGGTCAGCGGCGTACGCGCGCCGCGCAGTGACGTGCGGACCAGACCCGTACGGGCGGCGCCCTGACGGCCTGTGAGGTCGGTGCGGCCGAGCCGCGCAGACCACAACGGGGCGAGCGCGGTGTGCGCGCTGCCGGTGACCGGGTCCTCGTCGAAGACGGGTGTTGACCGCACGGCTGATCATGGTGCCGGGTGCGGTCGGCGGCTTCGGGTTCACCGCTCGCAACGATCACGTTTTTCCCGCCGGATCATAGGGCGGCCGTCCCCGGCGGAGTTGACGATCGTCGGCGGAAGCCGTGAAGGGTCGGCGGAGGGGTGGGTTGTCATGCGATCGGTTCCGATATATCGTTGAGGCATCGCGATAGATTCGCGACTGATCACGATGGAAGGAGCGTAGCGATGCGTTCACATGGACACGAGCAGGATCACGGACATGGGCAGTGCGGGCCCGGACATCGAGGGCAGGGAGGATTCGAAGGGCGGCGTGCCGCGTTCGGGCCCTTCGGGCCGCCGTTCGGCGGGCCCTTCGGAGGCGGCGGCGGACGAGGTCGTGGCGGAGGCAGAGGCAGGGCGCGGCGCGGCGATGTGCGCGCGTCGATCCTGGCGCTGCTGAAGGACCGGCCGATGCACGGCTACGAGATGATCCAGGAGATCGGCGAGCGCAGCGGAGGCGCCTGGCGCCCCAGCCCCGGTTCGGTCTATCCGACCCTCCAGCTCCTGGAGGACGAGGGTCTCATCGCCAGCCGCAGCGAGGGCGGGAAGAATCTCTTCACGCTCACCGACACCGGCCGCACCGAGGCCGAGTCGGGACCCGACGCCCCCTGGGAAGAGGCCGGGCGCGGTGTCGACTGGGAGACGATGAACGAGATCCGGCAGGCCGGCTTCGGTCTGATGGAGGCGTTCGGGCAGGTCTGGAAGACCGGCTCCGCCGACCAGCGGCAGAAGGCCCTCGGGGTCATCAACGACACCCGCAAGAAGCTCTATCTGATCCTCGCCGACGAGGACTGAACGACGAGGACCGGGCGACCTGCCCGCCCCCGGGCGGGTTCGCCGGGGCCCTGTGACGATCACCGCGATCGTCACAGGGCTTTTCGCGTTTCGCGCGTGCGGTACCGGAGCCGGCCCGGTGGCCCCCGGCGGTGTCCGGCAAGGCGGCGCGCGACGGTCGGCGGTGTGCGCGGCCGATCTCATCCGTAAGGAGGAGAGGCCGTGTATCTGTGCCCACCCAGGGTGGGAGAGCCGAATGCTCCCCGCCGGGGATGCTTCGGGCCCCCGTCGGCTGATGAGGTGGGAGGGTGCAGACCTCCACCCCGTGGTTGCCCGGACAGTCCGACCCGGCCGTCGTCTCCGCCGTGTCGATACGCGCGGACATCGACGCCGGACTCTCCGCCGGTCTCGCGGCCGTCGTGTCCGGGGCCCGCAGGAGGGCGCACCGCGACGGTGACCGGCAGACCGACACCGCCCATCTCCTCCACTCGCTTCTCGAATCGGACTCCGAGGTGCGCGCGGCGTTCGACGGCGGGCCGCAGCTCGCGCGCGTCCTCGGCTATCTCGTCCAGCGGAGCATCGGCTACGGGCTGCGCTGGCAGGGCACGGTGGAGCGCTCGGCAGCGGCCCCCGCCGCACGGACGCCGGAGGTTTCCGGCTGGTCCCCGTCCGCCGTCGCCGTCCTGGAGGCCGCCGTCGAACGGGCCCGCCGGCGCGGCGAGCCGCGCGCGGGCGGGCCCGATCTGCTCACCGCGCTCGTCTCCGACCCCGACTGCCGCGCCGTCGAGGTGCTGGCGCGGGCCGGGGTGGACGCGCGTATGTTCGTCGGCCGTGCTGTCGACCCGCCCTCCGGAAGGTGAGTGACGGGTTCCGGGAAGCCCCGAGAAGCCCGACAGGGGTGAACCCGCCGACACTCCTGTCGCGACTGACATGATGTGCTCATGCACGCGTCTCAGAAGAGAAGCGTCGGCCTGGGACTCGCGCTCCTGTCGGCCGTCGCGTTCGGTGGATCAGGTGTCGCGGCCAAGCCGCTGATCGAGGCGGGGCTCGACCCGCTCCATGTGACCTGGCTGCGGGTCGCGGGGGCCGCGCTCGTGATGCTGCCGCTCGCGTGGCGCCATCGCGATCTGGTCCGTCGCAGGCCCGCCCTGCTGGCGGGCTTCGGACTCTTCGCGGTGGCGGGGGTGCAGGCGTTCTACTTCGCCTCGCTCTCCCGCATACCCGTCGGCGTCGCGCTGCTGGTCGAGTACCTGGCACCCGCGCTCGTCCTGCTCTGGGTGCGCTTCGTCCGCCGTACGCCCGTCGGCCGCGCCGCCGCCGTCGGTGTCGTGCTGGCCGTGGGCGGACTCGCCTGCGTGGTCGAGGTGTGGGCCGGGCTCTCCTTCGACGCGATCGGGCTGCTGCTGGCGCTCTGCGCGGCCTTCTGCCAGGTCGGCTACTTCGTCCTCTCCGACCAGGGCGGCGACCGCACGGGACCGGACGAGGCCGTCGACCCGCTGGGGGTGATCGCGTACGGCCTGCTCGTCGGCACCCTCGTGCTGACCCTGGTCGCCCGCCCCTGGGGCATGGACTGGTCGCTGCTGGCCGGCAGCGCCGACCTCGGTGGGACGCGGGTCGCGGCGCCGCTGCTGCTCGGATGGATCGTGCTGCTGGCGACCGTGCTCGCGTACGGCACCGGTGTGATCAGCGTACGGAGGCTGTCGCCGCAGGTGGCGGGGGTCGTCGCCTGTCTGGAGGCGGTCGTCGCGACCGTACTGGCGTGGGTCCTGCTGGACGAGCACCTGTCGGCGCCGCAGGTTCTGGGTGGTTTCGTGGTGCTCGTCGGCGCGTTCGTCGCCCAGACGTCGACCCCCGCGGCGCGGGCCGTCGGGCCGGGCGGGACGGAGCTGCCGGCCGCCGACCCGGACGCCCCGCATGTCACGGACGCCGTCGCGGAGGGCGGACCGCCCGCCGGGCGGGCGGTCACCGAGACGGACCCCGGCCGTCAGAGCGCGGAGAGGTAGCCGGGCAGCGCGACCGCCGGGTCCAGGTCGTCGGCCGGGATCGGCGCCCCGTAGCCGCGTACGACGGGCACCACCCCGGTCCAGTGCGGGAGCGACAGATCCTCGGGCTCGTCGTTCGGCCCGCCGGTGCGGACCTTCGCGGACACCTCGTCCAGATCGAGCCGCAGCACGGCGGTCGCCGCCAGTTCCTTCGTGTTGGCCGGCCGTGAGTCGGCGGAGCGGCCCGGCACGGCCTGGTCGACGATCGCGTCGAGCGCGGTACGCCGCTCGGCCTGCTCGGTCACCGGGTACGCGGTCCCGTGCACCATCACCGAGCGGTAGTTGATCGAGTGGTGGAAGGCCGACCGCGCCAGCACCAGCCCGTCGACATGGGTGACCGTCAGACAGACCGCGAGCCCCGGGTCCGCCTGGCCGCGTGCCATCCGCAGCGGCCGGGAGCCGGTCGATCCGTGGACGTAGAGCCGTTCGCCGATGCGCGTGTAGAGGGTGGGCATGACGACCGGCGCGCCGTCGCGGACGAAGCCGAGATGGCAGAGGTAGGCCGCGTCGAGTATGCCGTGCACCAGATCGCGGTCGTACGAGGCGCGGTCGGCGGACCGGGTGGGGACGTTGCGGTCGGTGCGGCGGTACGAGGGGGAGGGGCCCGGCTCCGGCATTGCGCTCTCCTATGTACTAGTGCATAGTTCTCTTTGTGCTAGGAGAGTATCGGATCGAGGGGCGGCGTGCCGCCGAGATTTCCGCCAGCGTGGAGCGGGGGATCGGCGCCGGTCATCTGGCGCCCGGCCAACCACTGCCGCCCCTGCGGGAGTTGGCGCAGGAACTGGGCGTCAATCCGAATACGGTGGCCGCCGCCTATCGCGCCCTGCGTGACCGGGGTGTGATCGAGACGGCGGGCCGCCGGGGCAGCCGCGTCCGCGCCCGGCCGTCGAGTACGCCGCGCGGCTCGATCGGTGTCGAGGCGCCCCCCGGTGTGCGGGAGGTGTCCGACGGCGATCCGGACCCCGCCCTGCTGCCGCCGCTGGGCGACGCCCTCGCGGCGGCGGCGCGCGACCACGCGGCCCGCCCGGGGCGTTACGGGGACGCGGCCGTCCTCCCGGAACTCGCCCGGCTCGCCCGTGCCGGGCTGGACGCGGACGGGGTTCCCGCCGGGCCGGTGGCCGTGACCTCGGGCTCGCTGGACGCGATCGAGCGGGTGCTCGCCGCGCATCTGCGACCGGGCGACGCGGTCGCCGTCGAGGACCCCGGCTGGGGCGCCCTGCTCGACCTGGTGCCCGCCCTCGGGCTGCGTCCGCTGCCGATGGCACTGGACGACGACGGGCCGCTGCCGGGGGAGTTGGAACGGGCGCTGCGCGCGGGCGCTCGGGCGGTCGTGATCACCGACCGGGCGCAGAACCCGACCGGGGCGGCGGTCGGCGAGGCCCGCGCGCGGGAACTGCGGGCCGTGCTGGCGGCGTACCCCCGGGTCCTGCTCGTCGAGGACGACCACGGACACCGCATCGTCGATCTGCCGCTCCACCCGCTGGCCGGGATCACCGACCACTGGGCGCTGATCCGGTCCACGGCCAAGGCGTACGGCCCGGATCTGCGGCTCGCCGTGCTGACCGGGGACGACGTGACCGTGGACCGGGTGACCGGCCGTCAGCGTCTCGGCCCCGGCTGGGTCAGCAGGCTGTTGCAGCGCGCGGTGGTGGAACTGTGGAAGACGGACGCCGTCGACACCCGTCATGTCGCCCGCGCGTACGCCGAGCGGCGGGACGCCCTCGTACGGGCGCTGGCGGAGCGCGGGGTCTCGGCGCACGGGCGGAGCGGGATGAACGTGTGGGTACCGGTGGCGGAGGAGACCGGCGCGGTGGCCCGGCTGCTTCGTGCGGGCTGGGCGGTCGCGCCGGGGGCACGCTTCCGGCTGGCGGCCGGGCCCGGCGTACGGCTGACGGTGTCGGCCATGACGGCGACGGAGATCGAGGCGGTCGCGGACGCGGTGGCCGACGCGGCGGGGGCCGCGCCGGCGCGCAGTTACGGCTGATCCGTCTACGGCTGATCGGCCCGCGGTCGATGGGGCCCGCGGTCGGCGGCCTACGGCTGATCGGCGGCGAACGGAGCCATGCCCGGTGCCGGTGCCGGTGCCGGTGCCGGTGACGGGACCGGGCACGTGGTCGGTGTCAGGGTCGCGGTCAGGGTTGCCGGTCCGGCGGTGGCCGACGCGGGGGCAGGGGCCCGTACCGAGGCCGAGGCCGCTATCGGAGCCGGGGGCCGTACCCGAGCCGCAACGGCGGCCGGTGCCGCGAGCTTCGGTACCGAGCCGCCCGCCGTGCGGGAACCGCCGCCCCGCTGCTGGGTGAGGGCCGCGCCGACGAGTATCACGAGCGCGCCGACCGGGGTGTTCCAGTGCAGCGGCTCGTCGAGGACGGCCACTCCGGCGGCCGTCGCGATCACGGGCACGAAGTACGTCACCATCTGGCCCGTCGTCGGGCCCACTTCGGCCACCAGACCGTACTGGATGAGCAGGGCCAGCCCCGTACCGAGACTGCCGAGCGCCACCACGGCGAGCAGCGGCACCACCGGGAAGGACGTCGGCAGATCGGTGAACAGCGGCGTGACGACGGCCAGTTGCACGGTCGCCAGGAACAACTGGGCCCCGGTGAGCGAGAGATGCGAGCTGCCGCTGCCCGCGAGGGTGCGGCGTACGTAGATCCAGCCGACGGCGTAGCTCAGCGAGGCCAGCAGGGCCATGGCCGTGCCGGTGACGTCCAGCCCGGAGAAGCCCTGCCAGGCGCCGAGCACGGTGAGTACGCCGATGAAGCCCAGGCCCAGACCGCCGACCCGGCGCCGGGTCGGCCGGTCCTCGGAGAGCGCCACGAGGGAGAGCAGCATGCCCCAGAGCGGTGACGTGGCGTTGCAGATGCCCGCGAGGGTCGACGGGATGGTCAGCTCGGCGTACGCGAACAGCGAGAACGGCACGGCGTTGAGGATCAACGCGGCCACCGCGAGATGACCCCAGGTGCGGGCGCCGCGCGGCAGCCGCTCACGCCGTACGGCGATGGCGACGGCCAGCACGGCCGTACCGAAGAACAGCCGGCCGAACGTCACCTGGAACGGCGCGTAGCTCTCGGTGCCGACCTTGATGAGCAGAAAACTGAAGCCCCAGATCAGCGAGAGCACACCGAAGCGGATCCGCCAGTCGATCGTGCGGCGGGAGGACGGGCCGAGGGGCTGGGGTCCGGCCGGGGAAGGTCCGGTGCGCCCGGTACGGGGCGGGGTCACTGCGCTCATGGGGCAACGATGAGCCCAGGAATCTCTTAGGACAAGCGAGAATAACTTGACCCGTTCGCGTAGCATCGCTTACATGTTGAATCTGGAGCGGCTGCGCATCCTCGACGCCCTCGCCCGGCACGGCTCGGTGAGCGGCGCGGCCGACGGACTCCATGTGACCACGTCGGCCGTCTCGCAGCAGATGGCCAAGCTGGAGCGGGAGGTCGGCCAGCAGCTGCTCACCAAGCACGGGCGCGGCGTCCGCCTCACCGACGCGGGACGGCTGCTCGCCGACCACGCCGCCCGGATCATCTCCCAGGTGGAACTGGCGCAGTCGGACATCGAGGCGCGGCGCGGGCAGGTGATCGGCGAGGTGCGGCTCTCGGCGTTTCCCACGGCGGCCCGGGGACTGTTCCCCGTGGCGCTGGCCTCGCTGCGCAAGGCGCATCCCGATCTGCGGGTGCGTTCACGGGAGTCGGAGCCGGACAGCGCGATCCGCGAGGTCCTGCGCGGCGATCTGGACCTCGCCGTCGTTCTGGACTGGAGCAACAAACGGCTGCCGGTGCCCGGCGGGCTCGCGACCGCGTCGCTGCTCGAGGACGCGGCGGACGTGGCCCTGCCGGCGGACCATCCGCTGGCGGACCGGCGGGAGGTCGATCTGGAGGAGTTCGCGCACGACTCGTGGGTGTCCTGGCCGGCCGGCGAGTTCTGCCACGAGTGGCTGGTGTTCACGCTGCGCTCGAAGGGGGTCGAGCCGCGCATCGAGCACATGGCCGGTGAGCAGCACACCCAACTGGAGCTCGTCGGGGCCGGGTTGGGCGTCTGTATCGCGCCCCGGATGGGACGCGGACGGCTGCCGGACGGGGTGGTGACCGTGCCCGTACGGCAGCGGATGTCCCGGCACGTGTACGCGGTGTGGCGGACCGACGCCGACCGCCGCCCGTCGATCAGGGCGGCGGTCGAGGCGCTGGAGGAAGCGGCGCGGGAGCTGAAGGACACCCGTCCGGAGGAGGACTGACGCTCCGTCAGAGAATCCCGGAACGCCGTCGGACGGCCAACTCCCGCTCACCGGGGGCCGGCCTGGCCTCGCAGGCGGGGCCGGGAGCTCTCAGGCCAGGGTGATCGAGTCGCCGGAGACGGTGATGGAGGCGGCGCCCAGCGGCTTGCTCGCGGGGCCCTTCTTCACGCTGCCGTCCGCCGCGTCGAACTGACTGCCGTGGCAGGGGCAGGTGATGGTGCCGTTGGAGATGTCTCCCACCACGCACCCGGCGTGGGTGCACGTGGCGGAGAACGCCTTGAACTCACCGGCCGTCGGCTGGGTGACCACGATGCCCTTGTCCTCGAAGACCTTGCCACCGCCCTCCGGGATGTCGGTGGTCTTGGCGAGGACCTCGCCCTGCCCGCCGGCCGAGCCGTCCTCGGTACCGCCGTCACCGCCGGCGCCGTTGTCCGTCCCGCCGCTGCCCGCCGGGGCCTCCGCGGTGTCCGGCGATTCGTCCGAGCCGCAGGCGACGAGTGCGGCGCCCAGGCCGACGGCGCCCGCCGCCGCGACGACCGTCCGGCGTGCCACCGTCCGGCCCGAAGCCGTCCGCGCGGTGCCCTGCGTTCCCGTCATGTCTGCTCCTGTCCGTGGCCGGCTCCGGCGGCCGGTTCGTGAGGGGATACGCGCCACCGGCGCGCGGCGTTCAATCACGGTCGTACTTTTTCTCAAAGTTTCAAGAACTTGGCCGGGACGTCCCTGCCCGGACCCGCACGAACAGGATCGGGCCCGTGGCGGAACACCCTCAGAGCCCTGTGATCCCGGCGGCCACCGGCAGATGGTCGCTCCCCGTCGCGGGCAGCGTCCGGATCTGCGCGACGGTCGCCGAGCGGGCCATCACCTGATCGATCCGGGCCAGCGGGAAGCGCGCGGGGAAGCTGAGGGCGAAGCCCCGTTCCGCCACGTCCAACCGCGAGGTGAGCGGCGCCAGCCCCCGGTCGTCCGCCGTGCCGTTGAGGTCGCCCAGCAGAAGCACCCGCTCCGTCCGCTCGCCCGCGACCGCGCGGCCCAGCAGCCCGGCACTCTCGTCGCGCGCGGCCGAGGCGAGGCCGCCCGCCCCGAAACGGACCGAGGGCAGATGGGCGACATACGCCGCGATCTCGGCGTCCGGGGTGCGGACCACCGTACGCAGCCCGCGTTCCCACCCGTCCGCGATGCCACGCGGTCGGATGTCCACCGGCCGGCTCCCGGAGAGCGGATGCCTCGACCAGAGCCCGACGGTCCCCGCGACCGCGTGGTACGGATACGCGGCGGCGAGAGTCCGCTCGTAGACCGCGAGGGCGGGTGGCACCAGCTCCTGAAGCGCGATGAGGTCGGGCCCGGTCTCGGCGAGGGCGCGGGCCGTCCCCGCCGGGTCGGTGTTCTCGTCGCTGACGTTGTGCTGCACCACGACCAGGTCGTACGCGCGGGACCCGGCCGACGGCAGGAACAGCCCGCCGAAGAGATACGTCCAGGCCGCCACCGGCAGCAGGAGGGCCACCAGCGCGAAGACCGAGCGGCGCAGCAGGGCCAGGACGAGCAGCACCACGACCACCAGGCCGAGCCACGGCAGGAACGACTCCAGGGCACTGCCCAGCCGGCCGACCGCGTTGGGCACGACCCCGTGGAACACCAGCAGCGCGGCCGTCAGCACCGCGAGCACGGCGAGTGCCCGGCCCCGTCGCCGGAGCCAGGACCGGCGGCCCCGCGCCTCGTCCTTTTCTTCCTCCCGCGCCTCCTTCCCTGTGTCCGCTTCCGCGTGCTCCCGCGCCTGTTCCACCATCACGTCCCGTCCGCTCGACCGTGTTCCTCAAGACGAATGATCAGCGGCGGCGGTTTCCCACGCGGCACGCTCGTCGCGCGCGTTGCAGGTGTGACGGGTGTGGCGGATGTTGCAGAAGTAACGCTTGTTACAGAAGTGACGAGTGTTACGGGCGTTGCGTGTCCGGTGTGCCGATCACCGGGGCCGGGGGAGTCCAGCGCCGGGTGCGCGGGACGGCGGAGGACAGCCCGTAGTCCTTCTTGAGCCGTTCCGGGATCGCGTAGTGCATCACCCGGCCGCGCGTCAGTGAGGAGAGTTCGAACACGGTGGTGAGATGGCCGAGGCGGTCCAGCGCCCAGGCCCCGAAGGGCGAACGGTCCTCGACGGTCTCCAGCACGTTGAGCAGCACCGGCGCCGCCTTGACGAGCGTGTCCCAGGGCGTACGGGGCACCTCCAGCCAGTCGGCGCCCGTGTCGCCGATCAGATACCGGATCAGCGCGGAGACCACGGGGTCCAGCAGCGTGCCCGGCACGACGTCCTCGTACAGGTTGATCAACTGCCGGGTGAGGTCGGCGCCTTCCCGGCTCGGGCCCATGTGGCGGGTCATGTAGAGGTCCGAGAAGCGGCGGGCCGCGTCCAGGTCGGCGGGTACGTGCTCCTGGTCGACACCGAGCATCGCGCCCACGACCCGCCAGGCGTAGTAGTACGCCTCCGCCCCGTCCACGCTCATATGGATACCGAGCCGGTGCAGGGCGTCCAGGACCTGGACGGAGAACATCATCTGCCCGCCGATCATGTCCTCCTGGCAGATCGGCGTCCCGAGCGCCGCCACGTCCCACAGCCCCTCGCGCGCGAGGTGATGGCGGATCGACGCGTGCAGCAGCCGGACCTTCTGGGCGGCGGGGATGAAGCGGCTGCCCGCCTCGAAGGCGTCCGGCTGCATGAGGAGGACGGTGAACTGGCCCGTCTCCGCCATCCGCTTCGAGGGGTACTTGAGCGAGTGGGTCGCCGACAGCAGTTTCGCGATGTGCGGTACGAGATAGCAGGCCGGCATGGAGGCGAAGGACAGGGCGGTGGAGATGTGCACGTTGTTGTCGATGAAGAACAGCCGTGCCTTCTCCATCTCGTCCCAGTCCACCCAGGACGGCGGGGCGCTCGTCACGTGCAGATACTCGCGCGCCACCTCGGGGAGCCCGTCGGGGAGTTCCTGCCCGACCGTGGAGACGTACCGCATCAGGGAGTTGAACTTGCCGACCTCGCCGCGCTCGAAGAGCGTCGCGACGGTGGCGTCGGCGAGTTCGTCACCGTAGCCGCGCAGGTCGTCGGAGGAGGGTTCGGTGGAGGCCACGGTCGAGCCTTTCGAGAGGTGGGGTGCGAGAGGCGGGGGCCGGGAGCCCGGCGGCGGACGCGGGCCGGCCGGGGCGCTGTTGATCCGGGGGAGGGCTGTGCCGACCCCGCCGGTCCGTACGTAACTCGGCCCGTACGCCGGTCTGTTCGTACGCCGTTCAGTCCGGGCGGCTGGTGGCCGCGGTGGCCAGCCGGGTCAGGGCGCGGTGGGCGAGAGGGGGCAGTCCGGCGCCGTCCAGCGCGCGGACGGCGACCTCGACCCGTTCGGTGATCATGGACTCGACCCGGTCGTGCGCGCCGGTGCGCCGTACGACCTCGCGTACCCGCCCCGCCTGGGCGGCGGTGAGGGAGCGCCGGCCGAGGAGCGACGACAGTTCGCGCCGTTCGGCGGCGGTCGCCGCCTCCTGGGCGAGCGCGACGAGCGCGGTGGGACGGGCGGTGGCGATGTCGTCGGTGCAGGACTTGCCCGTGGTCGCCGGGTCGCCGAACAGGCCGATGAGATCGTCCCGCAGCTGGAACGCCTCGCCCAGCGGGAGACCGTAGTCGGTGAACACCTCGCGCAGCGGGGGCCCGGCGCCCGCCAGCGAGGCACCGATGTGCAGCGGATGCTCGACGGTGTACTTGGCGGTCTTGTAGCGGATCACCTTCAGTGACCGCCGGACGTCCGGGGCTGCCCCGGTGTGCAGGATCTCCAGGGCCTCCCCGGCGATGAGTTCACGGGCCAGTACGGCCCACAGGTCCCGGGCCCGGCCCAGATACGCCGAGGGCAGCCCGCACCCGGCGAACAGCTGACCGGCCCACGCCATCAGCAGATCCCCGGCCAGCATCGCCGTCGAACGGGCCCGCGCCTTGGGGCGCGGCCCGTCGGCGAACGCCGCGCGCAGGGCGACATGGGCGGTGGGCAGTCCGTGCCGCAGCCGGCTGTCGTCGATGATGTCGTCATGGACCACGGCGGCGGCGTGGACCAGTTCCATACTGGCCGCCGCCCGCACGAGCGCGTCGCTGTCGGGCTGCCCCGCCGCGCGCCAGCCCCAGTAGCAGAACGCCGAACGCAGGCGCTTGCCGCGCGAGGTCGCGGTTGTCAGGACGTGGGCGAGAGGCGCCAGTCCGGCGTCCAGCGCCAGCAGCGCGTCGGTCTCGGTCCGTACGAAACGGTCCAGCGCGCCGTCCACCCGGGACTTGAACTCGGCCTGCCCGAAGGGTTGTTCAGACACCGGGGTGGCTCTCGGCGGCGCGGGCTTCCCCGGGGCGGGATTCCGCGTGACGGCTTTTCCCGGCTCCGCTTTCCCCCGGGGCGCCCGCGCCGGGGACGGCGGCCGTACCGTGCTGGGTGTGGCGGGTGTGCCGGGAGTGGCGGGCGAGCACCTCCATGTGGGCCACGCCGCCGAGACCGAGCGGGTCCCCGGTGAGGCGGTCGACGGCGAGCCGCCCGCGTGCCTGGAGGTCCTGGCGCCCCTGCGCGGCGAGGGCGCCGAGGTCGGAGCGGCCGAGCAGTCCGTACGCGGCCTTCAGCGCCGATCCGCAGGTGCTCACGGCCAGTTCCGCCAGGCCGGCGACCAGGAGGACCGGCCGGGTCCCGTCCTCGCCGTCCCGACGGACGTCCCGCTGTACGCGCACGGTCCCCACCCCTCTGTACCCCGGCCGGTCACGGTCGTGTCCGGCCCTGGGAGCAGCGTGCCCGCCGGACGGGACTCCCCGCCCGCCGAAAACCCCATCAAGTGATCACCCGTTCACGCGTGCGGGACCGGTGCCGAGGGCGTACCGGAAGCCGAAACCCCCGGGCGTACGCGGGTCCGGCGTCCCCAGCCGATGGAACCAGCCAACCGGGGTGGGGCGGAGGCCGGCGGGCGGCGGGCGCGGCGGCCGGAGGTTCGCCCGTTCTACGCGCCTAGCGTGGAACGGGGGCCGGAGCTTCCGGTGACGCCGTGTCTTCGGTGTCCGGCCACGCGACCTGCGGATCGCACTCGAGAGCGGCCCGGCGCCCGCCGATCCGGGCCTCGTCCGTGCCCGCTTCGGCCCCAACTCCTCGCGTGGGTGGTCCAGTTCACCCGCCGACCGGAATACGCCAACCTGGGCCGAGGATTGAACCAGGAAGCCCCCACTTTGCGAAAGTGATCATCTGATTCCGGTCCGGAGTCGGGGCCGCGTTCCGGTTGTGCCCCGCGATCACGCCCGTCGAGGGGCGGCGGGCCCCGGCCGACGGTGCCGGGAGGCGGGGCGGGAGGCGGCCGTGGCCTCGGCGTTCATGTGGTGCGGCCCACTTAAACGTACGGCCCGGTTAATTATCGGCCGGAGCTGCTCGCGACCTGCCGTCGTACGGCCCGGAGTCAAAAACTTCGCTTTGCGAAAAGGGCTGAATTCTTTATCGACGCTGGCCGGATCCAGGTCCATACTTCTTTGTGATGTAGGTCACAACGGAGCCGGTCAAAAGCCGTCAAGACGGGACAAAGAATGGGGTGTTTGAGCGGAATGGATCATTCCAATGACTGATTTTCGACGCCCCTCCATTGCCTCGCTATTACCCGTGCTTGACCTTCATCTGTCGATTTCCATAGCCTCCCGGTCGTACTCCCGCCGCTTGCAGCGGTGCGTAGGTTCCTTAAACCAAATTGACGGGGGATCGTATGTACGATGTCATCGTTGTGGGTGGACGCTGTGCCGGGTCACCGGTCGCGATGCACCTGGCCCGAGAGGGACACCGGGTCCTCGTCGTGGACCGGGCCTCGTTCCCGAGCGACGCGGTATCCACCCACTACATCCACCAGGCGGGGCTGCTGCGGCTCCAGTCGTGGGGACTGCTCGACGAGATCATCGCGGCCAAGACCCCGGCGCTCCGCAAGATGAACTACTCCTACCGGGGCATCGAACTCAACGGATTCGCCGAGCCGGTGGACGGCATCGACGCCGTGTACTGTCCGCGCCGCGTCGTGCTCGACGAGATCCTGCTCAACGCGTCCCGCCGCGCCGGCGCCGAGGTGATCGAAGGCTTCACCGTCTCCGACCTCCTCTTCACCGACGGCCGCGTGACGGGTATCCGGGGGCGCGAAGGGGACGGGCCGGAGCGGGAGTTCCGTGCCACGATCGTCATCGGCGCCGACGGCTTCCACTCCACGGTCGCCAAGCGGGCCGGCGCGGAGCTGTACAACGTGCGCCCCGCCGCGGGCTTCATCTACTACTCGTACTTCAGCGGTCTCGACTGGGGTCTGCACCACAGGACCGGCTTCAACGAGAAGTGGTTCGGCACCTGGCCGACCAACGGCGACGTGAGCATGCTCGCCGTCATCTGCACCAAGCGCCACCTCAAGGAATTCCGCCAGGACGTCGAGGCCAACTTCCAGGCCGTGTTCGACGACGTCTCGCCGGAGATGGGCGAGCAACTGCGCGACCAGGGCAGGCGCGAAGAGGACTTCAAGCCCATGCGCTACCCGGACAACTACTATCGCCGCGCCCACGGCCCCGGTTGGGCGCTGGTCGGCGACGCCGGGTATCACAAGGACCCGTACACCGGCTGGGGCATCACCGACGCCTTCACGCACGGTGAACTCCTCGCGGAGCGTGTCCACCAGGGCCTGGCCGGCGAGCGGCCGATGGAAGAGGCACTGGCCGAGTACAACAAACTGCGCGACGAGGAGAGCGCGGGCGTCTACGACTTCACGACGACGCTGGGCGAACTCACCGAACTCCCGCCGTTCTTCGAGGCGACGATGTCCGCGATGAGCGCGACCCAGGAGTGGACCGACCGGATGCTCGGCCTGATCGGCGGAGTCGTACCGGACTACGAGGTCTACGCGCCGGACGCCCTGGAGCGTCTCTACGACTCCGCGGGAGTGCCCGAGGAGAAGCGGATCTACGACCCGTCCGCCTGACGGCCGGCGGTTCGCCGCACCGTCCGACCGGGGCACATCAAGCCGGGCACACGAGTCGGACCTGTGCGCCCGACGTGCCGTCACCCGCCCGTACGCCGGTGAGCCGCGCACGCGTCGCGCACGCCCGCAGTCTCGCGCACCCCTTGAGCACAAGGCCGGTCGTCCTCCGGTGAGTTGTCGCCGGATCCGCCGTCGTTCTCCCCGCGACGGCGTGCGCCCGATCCCGTTCGAGTCCCTCCGGCATTCCCCCGGAGGGACCCGAACGGACCCTTCCCGACCCCACCACCCCTCTCCCGTCGCCCGCCAGGTGGCCGGGTCCCCACGCCTCACCGGGCACCGCCCGGACAGCACCTCTCAGCCTCCACTTGTCACGCAGCCCCACCATGCCGGGGTTCGGTGCGGCCTTGTCGCAGCCCCGACGCCAACAACGTTCCCGCACCGCATTCCATGCGCTTGACCCTCTGAGGGAGACCAGCAGATGACGCGTGCGTCCAGCATGTTCGATCTCATCAGTGAACAGGGCGATGAAAGGCCGTACTTCGAGACGGGCGGCATCGGCAGGTCACACGACTTCTACACCGGCGAGGAGCAGTACCGGCGGGAGATGTCCCGTATCTACGGCAGACGCTGGCTCCCGGTGGACCACGTCTCCCGGTTCAAGGACAAGGGCTCCTACGCCACCCTGAACATCGGCACCGGTTCCGTCCTGATCATTCACGGGGACGACGGGATCCAGGCGTACCACAACTACTGCCGGCACCGGGGCTACAAGCTCGTGGAGGAGGCCACCGGCAAGCGGCAGAGCCTGGTCTGCCTCTACCACTGCTGGGTGTACGACCGGAACGGCAAGCTCAAGAGCCTCAACGGCACCTATTTCGACAACTTCTTCGAGAAGGAGAAGAACGGTCTGCTGCCGGTGCGGACCGAGGTCCGGTTCGGGGTCGTGTTCATCGCCCTGTCCGACGACGCCCCCGATCTCGACGCCTCACTCGGCGAGTTCGGTGAGTTCGCCCGCGTCTACGAACTGGCCGACCTCGAATGCGTCGAGGCCAAGGACTACCCGGTCGCCTCGAACTGGAAGCTCGTCGCGCACAACGTCAACGAGAGCCTGCACTTCCCCACGGCACACAAGGACCTGCACCGCATCACCGACTTCGACGACGCCGGCACCTACGACCTCAAGGGCGACATCGTCGGGGCGTGGCAGAGCATCCGGAAGGCGTACAACTCCGTCTCCATGACGGGACGCAGCGGCCGGACACCGATGGAGCTGGTACCCGAGGCGGACCGGCAGCGGATCAACTGGATCACGATCCTGCCCAACCTCCTCTTCGGGTTCACGGCCGACTACGTGATGATGCAGTGGGTCTGGCCCGAGAGCCCCGGCACCTGTTTCGTCCGGCACTTCTGGCTCTTCCACCCCTCCGAGACCGCCAAGGCGGACTTCTCCCACGAGGCCGTGTTCGCCCTCTGGGACAAGGCCAACTACGAGGACTGGGAGATGTGCGAGCGGACCCACCGCGGCCTGTCCAACCCCCTGTGGACGCCGGGGCAGCTCTCGCTCGACGAGGAGGTCGTCTCACAGATCGACTCCTGGGTCGCGGCCGAGTCGGCGGAGCCCCGGGACACCGCTCCGAACGGCGAGCTACGCGCGTCCACCGAGGCGAACGGCGAGGTCCCCGCCTCCGCCTCCGGCAACGGTGAGGCCCCCGCGGCCACCGCCGTCAACGGTGAGGTCCTCGCGTCCGTCTCCGAGAACGGGAAGGCCGCGGAGTGAGCATGACAGCCAACTGCTTCATCATCGGCGGCACCCGCGTCCTCACCCAGTGCGCCGACCGGCTCCTCGACGCCGGCGTACGGATCGAGGGCGTCTTCAGCGACGACCCCGCCGTCGTGACCTGGGCGGGCACCCATGAGATCCCCGTGTTCGACCCGCACGGCGACCTGTCGGCGACGCTCTCGGCGCAGCCGTTCGACTACCTGTTCAGCATGGTCAACTTCCGGATCCTGCCCGCCGGGATCCTCGACCTGCCGACCACGGCCGCGATCAACTTCCACGACGGGCCGCTGCCCCGCTACTCCGGCAGCCACGTCCCCGCCTGGGCGCTGTACGAGGGCGCGCCCCGGCACGCCGCCACCTGGCACCGGATGACGGAGGCCGTGGACGCCGGCGGTGTGCTGCTGGAACGCTGGTTCCCGGTACGCGACCACTCCACCGCCCTGTCGCTGACGTACGAGACGGCCGAGGTGGGCATCGACCTCTTCGCCGCGCTCGTACCGCACGTCGTGGCGCGCACCCTGCCCGAGCCCGTCGACACGAGCGACCGCGAACGCCGCTTCTACCGGCGGTCCGCGCGCATGGCGTCCGGCGGTGTCATCCACGCCGGCACCTCCGCCGTCGAGGCCGTCCGGCTCGCCAAGGCCCTGGACTACGGCTCCTTCCCGAACCCGCTCGGGGTACCGACCCTCGTCACCGAACAGGGCGCCGTCTTCACCCGTCAGGTCAGGCTGATCCCGCGCGAGGACCCGCGTACCGAGACCACGGTGCTGTCCGTGACCACGTCGGCCATCGTCCTGGCCGCCCCGGACGCCGACCTCGTACTCAGCGACTGCGCCGCCGTCGACGGCAGCGCGCTGAGCGGCCAGGCCGCCGCGCAGCGCCTCGGCATCACCCCGGGCGCGCCGCTGCCCGCCGTGTCCGCCGAGCGGCTGGCCGGCATGGCCGCCGCCCAGAAGACGCTGCGACCCCACGAACCGTGGTGGCGCGCACGGCTGGAGGCGCTGCGCCCCGCCGCCCTGGACACCGCGGACTTCTCCGCCGCCGGGGCCCACTACGGCCGCTACGAGCTGGCCTTCACCCCGGGCTCACGGGAGGAGGCCGTCGCGGTCGTCCGCGCCTTCCTCACCGTCGTGGCCGAGCGCACCGGCGAGCCCGTCTTCGACTTCGCCTGGTCACCGGCGTCCGCGCGGGTCCTCGCGGAGCGGACCCATGGCATCGCGGCCACGCGGTTCCCCGTACGGTTCGACGGCGACACCTCCCGGTCCCTGCGGGACAAACTGGACGAGGCCGCCGCCCGCCAGGGGTACGCGAGCGACCTCGAACTGCGGCTCGGTCTGGCCGGCCGCCCGCTCGGCTCCGACGAACCGAGCTTCACCCGCGTCATGGTGCTGGACCGCGACGCGGGGGAAGAGGCGTCCGCCGAACCGCACACCGAGATCGCGCTGCTGTGCCTGCGGGACGGCGCGCCCACCGTCTTCGTACGCGAGACCGCGATGGCGGAGGCCGAGGCGCTGGAGTTCACCGAGCAGGTCGAGGACCTGGTCCTGACGGCCCTGCTCCACGGCGAGGAGCCGCGTCCCGAGCCCCACCCCGAGCCGGGGACCGATCCTCGGCCCGATTCGCAGTCCGATCCGCAATCCGAGGCGCGGACACCGGAGTCGCTCCCGCAGCAGCCGGACACCACCGACGGCCCGTCGGCGACCGGGACCGTGCTGGACCTGTTCGCGGCCACGGTCGCCGGCCGGCCGGACTCCGTCGCCGTCCGCAGTGGTACCCGCACACTCGACTACGCCGGCCTGGACGCCTGGGCGGACGCCGTCGCCGCCGACCTGCACGACCAGGGCATCGAGTCCGGTTCCGTGGTCGGCGTACTGATGGAGCGGGACCTCCCGCTGCTCCCCGCCATGCTCGGAATCCTGCGGGCCGGGGCGGCCTTCCTGCCGCTGGACCCCGGATACCCCGTGGAACGGCTGAAGCGGTACGCGGAGGTCTCGGGGTGCGACCTGATCCTCACCGACACCCGTACGCACGTCCTCGGTTCGACGCTGGGCGACGCGCGTGGTGTGCCCGCGCCGGACGGCTCCTCGCTGGCCGTGCCGCCCCAGGTCACCTCCTCCGACCTGGCCTATCTGCTCTTCACCAGCGGATCGACCGGCGACCCCAAGGGCGTGGAGATCGAGCACGGCGCGCTGGCCAACTTCCTCACCGGAATCGGCGAACGCCTCGGCGTCTCGCCCGACGACACCGTCCTCGCGCACACCACGGTCGCGTTCGACATCTCCCTGCTGGAGCTGTTCCTCGGACTGACCGTCGGCGCGACGGTCGTTCTCGCCTCGCGCGAGACCGCGGGCGACCCGTCCCTGCTGGCCGCCCTCACCGCCGAGGTCACCGTGGCCCAGGCGACGCCGAGCCTGTGGCGTCTGCTGCTGGGCACCGGCTGGACTCCGCACGCACGGCTCACCGTGCTCTCCGGCGGCGAGGCCCTGCCGCCGGCCACCGCCGAGCGGCTGCACGGACCGGCCCGCGCGCTGTGGAACCTGTACGGCCCGACCGAGGCGACGATCTGGGCCTCGTGCCACCAGGTCACCTCGGTGGGCTCCTTCCTGCCGCTCGGCGAACCCCTCCCGAACATGGAACTCCACGTCCTGAACGAGGAGTTGGCGCCGTGCGCGGCCGGAACAGCTGGCGAGCTGTACCTCTCCGGCGCCGGACTCGCCCGCGGCTACGCCCGCCGGCCGGACCTGACGGATGCCGTCTTCGTCGTCCACCCGGAGACCGGGGTGCGGCTCTACCGGACCGGTGACGAGGTACGGGCGCACACGGACGGCGCGATCGAGTGGCTCGGGCGCCGCGACGCCCAGGTGAAGGTACGCGGCAACCGCATCGAGCCGGCGGAGATCGAACGGGTGCTGGAGACCTTCGACGGCGTCACCGCCGCCGTGGTCGTCGCGGCCCGGTTCGAGGGACGCGGCGAACCGAGGCTCACCGCCTACCTGGTGGGCGACGGTACGGCGACCAAGTCCGGGCTCGACGCGCTGGTCGGCGGCTCCCTGCCCCGCTACATGGTGCCCGACGCCTATGTCGGCCTCGACGCCCTTCCGTTGACCGGCAACGGGAAGGTGGCGCGCGCCGAACTGCCGCCGCCCACACGGGACAACGTCATCCTCTCGGCCGCCGGACCGGCCGAACCGTCCGGACCGGCCGAGGCACCGGCGGAGTCCCCCGCGCCCTCGGGATCGCCGGAGACCATGACGGTGGAGGAACTGGCGGAGTCGATCGCCGGGGTGTTCGCGGCCACGCTGGACCATCCCCGCTTCGACACGCACGCCAACTTCTTCGACCTGGGCGGCGATTCGGCCAACGTCACGTTCGCCGCCGTACAGCTCGGCCGTGAACTGGGCGCCACCGTCACCGCCCCGTCGATCTTCGCCACCGGCACGCCGATGAAGCTGGCCCGGCTGCTGGGCACGGAGGGCGTGGTACGGCTGCTCGCCCCGGAGGCCGAGGACGCCGTCACGGAGCACGCCGTACCCGAGGCCGCTGTCACCGACGGTGCGGCAACCGAGGGTGCGTCGGCCGATCCCGGGACCGAACCCGATACCCGTGCCGCCGAGTTGGCGACTCCGGTCGTCCCGGCCTCCGTGGAATCCGCGCCGGTCACGCGGCCGGCCCCCGCCGGGCCCGCCCGCCCGGCCGACGACGGCGCGCTCGCCGTCATCGGCATGGCCTGCCGGTTCCCCGGCGCCGCCACACCGGACGAGTTCTGGCAGAACCTCGTCGGTGGCGTGTCCAGCGTCCGGGACGCCCCGGACGGCAGACGCGGCTGGGCCCACCTGTGGTCCGACACCGACGCCGTGCCGATGGCCTGGGTGGACGGTGTCGAGTACTTCGACCCCGCCCGCTTCGGACTGACCGACCGCGAAGCCCGCCGTATGGACCCCCTCCAGCGGACCCTGCTGAGCGTGACGGCCGAGGCACTGGAGAGCTGCGGCCACGATCACACCTCCCTCGGCGCCGCCACCGGTGTCTTCGTCGGCGCCATCGCGAGCGACTTCCCGGAGATCGTGGAGCGGAGCATCGGCTACCGCGACCCGCACGTGGCGACGGGCACCGCCGCCTCCATGGTCGCCAACCGGCTGTCCCACGTCTTCGACTGGTCGGGACCGAGCTTCGTCGTCGACACGGCCTGCTCGTCCTCCCTCGTCGCCCTGCACCAGGCGGCCATGCATCTGCGGGCGGGCGACGTGGACGCGGCCGTCGTCGGGGCCGCGAACCTGGTGCTCACCCCGACCAAGACACGCTCCTTCGCCCGGAACGGGATGCTCTCCCCGCAGGGCGTGTGCCGCACCTTCGACGACGCCGCCGACGGCTACGTACGAGGAGAGGGCACCGGCGCCGTCATCCTCAAGCGGCTCGCCGACGCCGTACGGGACGGCGACCCCGTCCTCGCCGTGATCCGGGGCACCGCCGTCAACCACACCGGGGGCAGCGCCGGATTCCTCACCGCGCCCAGCCGGCCGGCCCAGGAGGCCGTACTGCGCAAGGCGCTGGCGGGCTCCGGGCGTACGGCGGCCGACATCGGCTACGTCGAAGCCCACGGCACCGGGACCCAGTTGGGCGACCTCATCGAACTCGAAGCCCTGCACGCCGTCCTGGGCGAGCCGGCCGGCCGGGGGCCGGTCGCGGTGGGTTCGGTCAAGACCAACATCGGCCATCTGGAGCCGGCCGCGGGCATCGCCGGGCTGATCAAGACGATCCTGGCGCTCCAAGCGGGTTACGTTCCGCCGTCGTTGAACTTCAGTACCCCCAACACGTCCTTCGACTTCGACGGTTCGCCCCTGTTCGTCGCCGACCGGCTGCTGCCGTGGGGCCCCGGCCCGCGCGTCGCGGGAATCAGCAGCTTCGGCTTCGGCGGCGCGAACGCCCACGCGGTGATCGAGGCCGGACCCGCCGGCGGCCCGGACGGTACGGAGCCCGGCCCCCGGCTGCTGACCCTCTCCGCCGGATCGGACGACGCGCTGCGCACCCTGGCCAACCGCCTGGTGCTGATGCTGCGTTCCGCGTACTGCCCGTCCCTGGACGAGCTGAGCGAGGCGAGCCGGCGGCGGCCCGCCGCGGCGCACCGGCTGGCCTGCGTCGCGGACTCCGTCGAGCAACTGGAGGACAAGCTGCGGCTGTTCCTCGCCGGGGTCGCGGACATCCGCTCCCTCCATGTGGGGGTGGTGCCCGAGACCGGGGCGGCGACGGGGCCGATCGGTCTCGGACAGGACAGGGAGGCTCTCACCGGGAGCGCCCGCGCGTTCGTCGCGGGGGCAGCCCTGCCCACCGGGCGGAGGCTCCGTCAGGGCGTACGGTTCCCGACCGCGCCGCACACGGAGAAGTACCTCTGGCTGGAACCCGCCGAGGTGCCCGGGGTGCCGGACACGTCCGCGGTGCCCCCGGTGCCGGACGCGCCCACTGTGGCTGCCGTGTCGTCGGGTGACGGTGAGCCCGGCCGTACGACGAGCACATGGACCCGGCACCCGGAGGCCGAGGAACACCTCGTACTCGGCAAACCGACGCTGCCCGGCGCCGGTTACCCCGGCAAGGTGGCCGAGCTCGTCGGCCTGGAGCGGTTCGGTCTGCGGGACCTCACCTTCCGGGCGGCCGTCGAGGCCCCCGCGACCCTCACGGCCGAACGCGACAACGCTTCCATCGCCTTCCGTGACGGCTCCGGCTCCCTCGTCTGCACCGTCGACCTCACCGCCCCCGAGCGGACGACGCTCACCCCGGCGGTCGGCACCGACGGCTTCACCACCGTCGCCCTCGACGCGATGTACGACGCGTTCGAACGTGCCGGACTCAGCTACGGCGCCGGCTTCCGGACCGTGTCCGCGCTGTCCGTGGCGCCGGGGCAGGCGGTGGGTGTGCTGCGCGGGGACGCGCGCACCGACGGCCCGGTGGACGCCCGGCTGCTCGACGGTGCCTTCCAGATCGCGCTCGCCGCGTGCGGCGCGGAAGGACTGTATGTGCCGTTCTCCATCGAGCGGTTCACCGTCCTCGGCCGGCTTCCCGCCGCCGCCCAGGTGTACGCCCGGAGGGACCGGGACACCGGACGGGACTCCGGTCTGCTGACCGCGAGCCTCGTCGTCTTCGACGGCGACGAACCCGTACTGGAAGCGCGCGGGATCACCTGGAAGCGCCTCTCCGACGCGCCGCCGTCGGGGGCCGCGGGAAGTGACACCTGGAAGGGCCACCGCGCCTCGGCGGGTGCGTCACCGACTCCGGCGGCGACCCCGGCGCGCCTGTCCAACGGACACCGTCCCACGCGGGCCCCCGGGCGCCCGGCGACCGGAGGTCTCGACTCGGCCCTGGCCCAATGGGTGGCCGCCGCACTGGAGTTGGACGTCGACGAGCTGGAGACGGACCGGCCGCTCCAGGAGCAGGGGCTCGATTCCATGCTCGCGGTCTCGCTGGCCCAGGACATCCGGGCCAAGCTGGACGTGGACATTCCCGTGACGCTGCTCCTGGAGGTCGGCACCGTCGATCGCCTGGCCGCCGAACTGAGGGACGAGTACGGGGCGACGGCGCCCGCCGGTGCCGACGCGCGGGACACGGGCGGGGCGTCGCCGACCGCCGTGCCCGAGGAGCGCTCCGAGCCGGCCCCGGACCCGATACGGGACCGGATGCCGGACCCCGCTCCGGCGCCCGGCCCGTCTCCGGCCCCGGCTCCGGACCCGTTCCGTGCGACGGTCCAGGCTCCGGCGCCGGTCACGGCTCCGCCTCCGGTCTCGGCCCGCGCGCAGGTGGTCGAGCGCGCCGCCGCCGCGCCGCGTGAGGAGACCGACCGGCACGACATCGCCATCATCGGCTTCGACGGGGTGTTCCCGAACGCCGCGAACACCGACGAGCTGTGGCAGGTCCTGCTGGAGGGCGTGGACTGCCTGAGCGAGGTGCCCGCCTCCCGCTGGGACATCGACTCGTACTACGGCACGGAGGGCAAGCCCGGCACCGTCTACCTCCGGCGCGCCGGGTTCATCGAGGGGCTGACCGACTTCGACGCCGGGTTCTTCCGGCTGTCGCCCGCCGAGGCGGAGTGGATCGACCCCCAGCAGCGTCATCTCGTCCAGTCCGCCTGGCGGGCCCTGGAGGACGCCGGCCAGGCGGGAAGAGCCCCCAGATCCACCGGTGTGTTCGTGGGCGCCAGCTACCAGCACTACCGCGACATGGTCGTCGGGGACGTCGTGCAGACGGCGGCGGGCCTGGGCAACCACAACGCGATCCTGGCCAACCGGGTCAGCTACTTCCTGGATCTCCACGGCCCCAGCATGACGATCGACACCCTGTGTTCGTCGTCCCTGGTGGCGTTGCACACGGCGGTGCGGAGCATCCGCGAGGGCGAGTGCGAACAGGCCGTCGTCGCGGGCGTGCACCTGGCGATGTCACCGCAGTACTTCCAACTGGGCGCACGGCTGCGGTCGTTCTCCCCCACCCAGGCCCTGCGTCCGTTTGATGCGGGGGCGGATGGGTTTGTGCCGGGGGAGGGTGTGGTGTCGGTGGTGGTGAAGTCGTTGGGTGCGGCGTTGCGTGATGGTGATCGGGTGCGGGGTGTGGTGCGGGGGAGTGCGGTGAATCACGGGGGTCGTACGAGTGGGTTGACGGTGCCGAGCAGTGGGGCGCAGCAGGAGGTGGTGTTGGCGGCTTTGGGGGACGCGGGGGTGTCGGTGGAGTCGATTGGTCTGGTGGAGGCGCATGGGACGGGGACGAGTCTGGGTGATCCGATTGAGGTGGAGGGTCTGAGTCGTGCGTGGGGTGGGGTGGGTTCGGGTGGTTCGCAGTTTTGTGCGCTGGGTTCGTTGAAGGGGAATGTGGGGCATTTGGAGCCGGCCGCGGGGTTGGCCGGGTTGGTGAAGGTGTTGTTGGCGATGGAGCGGGGTGTGGTGCCTCCGTCGTTGCATGTGGTGCGGCCGAATGACCATATTCGGTTCGAGGAGACGCCGTTCTATCTGGCGGATCGTGCGGTGGAGTGGCCTCGTGCGGGTGGTGAGCCTCGGCGTGCTGCGGTGAGTGCGTTCGGGATGGGTGGGGTGAACGCGCATGTGATCGTGGAGGAAGCCCCGGCTCGGGAGGAACGCGAGCCGTCGGTGCAGGACTCGTATGTGGTGCGGGTCAGTGCGGCGGACGAGACCGCACTCCGCGCCCTCGCCGACGGCTATGCCGAAGCTCTGATCGACACATCGGAGGAAAAGCTCGGGGACTTCGTTTTCACCGCGAACACCGGCCGGGCTTCGCACCGTTACGGAGTGGCGGTGCAAGGCGCCGATTCCCGTGAACTCGCCGCCGGGCTGAAGAATGTCGCGACCGGTGAGGGACTCTTCTCCCGCAAGGGCGGAAAAGCGCGGCCTTCGGTATTCATGTTCACGGGTCAGGGTTCGCAGTACGTGGGGATGGGCCGTGGGTTGTACGCGGCGGAGCCGGTGTTCCGGGCGGCGCTGGACGAGTGTGCGGAGTTGCTGGGGGGTCAGGCTGAAGTGCCCCTGCGTGAGCTGCTGTTCGGTGAGGACACCGGGCGGCTGGGGCGGACGGCGTACGCGCAGCCGGCGATCGTGAGCGTGCAGGTGGCTCTGGTGCGGTGGCTGGAGTCGGTCGGGGTGCGGCCCGATGTGGTGGTGGGTCACAGCCTGGGTGAGCTGACGGCGGCCTGGGCGGCGGGAGTCATGGATCTCGGGGACCTGCTCGAACTGACCGCGCTGCGCGGCCGGTTGATGGAGTCCCAGCCGGACGACGGCGCGATGGCGGTGGTCCACGCGGACGCGGACACCGCCCTGCCGGCGGTGGCTCGTTTCCCCGGCGTCGAGATCGCGGCGTTCAACGCGCCCCGGTCGGTCACGGTGTCGGGTCCGGTGGACGCCATCGACGCGTTCTGCCGCGACTCGGGGTTGCGGACCCAGCGGCTGGCGGTGAGCCACGCGTTCCACTCGGCGTCCATGGAGGGCGCCGTGACGCCGTTCGCCGACGCGGTCGCCCAACTGGCCCTGTCCGCACCGGACATCGGGTTCGCGTCGACCGTGACCGGCAACTGGTACGCGCCCGAGGTGGGTTCCGCTCCAGCTCTGTGGGGTCGCGGGATCCGTGAACCGGTGCGTTTCTCGCAGGCACTGGAAGCGGTCGCGGAGACCGGTCCCGGCGTGGTGTGGGAGATCGGCGCGCACCCCCAGCTCACGTCGCTCGCGAAAGCCTCGTGGGGTACGGAACAGCCCGCGTGGGTCAGCACGTTGCGGCGGGACCGTTCCGACCAGGCGCAACTGCACAAGGCGGTGGCCGAGCACTACAACCACACCCGTACCGAGCTGGACTGGGCCGGGCTCCACGAGGGCAAGGGGCGGCGCACCGTCACCATCCCGACCTACCCGTTCAACAGGCAGGAGCTGTCCGCACCGCCCGTACGCCGCGCCACCGGGACGACGGCGAGCACCCTGAGTCACCCGCTGTTCGACCGTCACTACGAGTACGGGAACGAGGGACAGTGACGTACCCCGGCGAGACCTACGAGAAGACGTTCACGGGCCAGGAGCCCTTCATCGCCCAGCACCGCTCCGCGGGGACCGGGCTGCTGCCCGCAGCGGTGCAGCTGGAGATGGCGATGGTGGCGATCGCCAGGCGGCGGCCGTTCACCCCGCTGGAACTCACCGATGTGACCTTCCTGCGCCCCCTCACCGTCGCCGACGGCGCGGCGGCTCCCGTCCGGCTCGACGTGTCCTTCGGCCCGCCGGCCCGCTTCGAGCTGAGCACCGTGGTCGCCGGCGAACGCAAGCCGCTGTCCACCGGCACCGGCCGACTGCTCCCGGACACCGTCCAGGCCCCGCCCGCCGCAACCGGCCGTCCGACGACGGGTGCGCGGACGCTGACGCCGGAGCGGCTGTACACGAGCTGGGCGCGGGAGGGCCTGGAGTACGGTCCCGACTTCCGTACCGTCGGCGAACTCGCCGTCACGCAGGGCGGCGTGGCCCGCGCCACCCTGCGGTCCGGCGCCGAGCCCATGCCCTGGTACGCCCATCCGCTGCTGGTGGACGGCGTGTTCCAGGTCGTCAGCTGCGCGCTTCAGGACCTCACGGGGGAGGCCGGCCCGTATCCCATGCTGCCGATCGGCCTCGCCCGCCTCGCGGTCCTCGCCGATCTCTCGGCCCTGTCGGCCGGTGCCACCGTCCTGGTGCGCCGGACCGGGGTCGACGGGGCGTACGCGACCGCCGACGCCCAGCTGCTGGGGCCGTCGGACGAGGTCGTCGCGGAGTTCGAGGGGCTGCGGATGCGCCGTACGGCCGCCGTGTCCCGGCCGGCGGCCACCCCGGCCCCGCCGAGAGCGGCCACGCTGCCCATCTCCCGGATCGACTGGCGGCCCGCGCCGGCGACCGGCGAGCGGCACGACCCCGCGACGGGGACCTGGGTGGTGCTGCACCACGGCGCTACGGGCGGCCTGGGCGAGCGCACCGCCCGGCGACTGCGCGCCGAGGGAGCCCGCGTGGTGGAGGTCGGCACCGGAGCGCCCGGGGCGACCGCGCCCGACCGCGACCGGCGGGTGCTCGCACGGCCGGACGAGCAGGCGTTCCGGCAGCTCTGGGAGGAGATCGGGGAACCGGTCACGGGTGTCGTGCACCTGTGGAACGCCGAGGACGCGCCCGCCGGCGAGCCGGGCGAGGAGACGGAACTCCGCCTCGGTCTGTACGGCTGCCTCGCGGCCCTGCGCACCCTCGGCGAACGGCAGCGCACGTCCCGCTTCCACGTGGTGACCACCAACGGGCAGCCGGTCGCGCACGGCGACCGGCCGGTGCCCGCGCGCGGCGCCCTGTGGGGCTTCGTCCGCACCGCCGCCATCGAGTACCCGGGCCTGCGCCCTCGCCTCCTCGACCTCGACGGGCCCTCCGACGACGCGCTCCGCGCCCTGCTGGCCGAACTCGGCGACACGGGCGGTCCCACCGAGGTCGGCCACCGGCGGGGAGTCCGCCACGTACCCGTACGGGTACGCGACCGGTCCGCGTACGCCGCGCCCCACGGCGCCAAGGGCCCCATCAGACAGGGCGGCCGCTATCTCGTCCTCGGGGGGCACGGCGGGCTGGGCCTGGAGGTCGCCGACCGGTTCGCGCGGGAGGGCGCCGGGGTCGTCGCGCTGGTCAGCCGTTCCGGAGCGGCCGGTGCCGACCACGAACGGACGGCCGCGATCGGCGCGCGCGGGTGCGAGGTCGTTTCCTACGGCGTGGACGTGACCGCTCCCGGTGCCCTGACCGCCCTGGTGGAGGGTTTCCGCGCGGAGTTCGGTGAGCTGCACGGCGTGGTCCACGCCGCCGGCACGCTCAGGGACGGGCTGATCCGCAGCGCCACCGTCGGCGACATCGAGGCGGTGATGCGGCCGAAGGCCGACGGCGTCAGGGAACTGGCCGCCGCGGTGGCCGGGCACGACCTGGACTTCGCCGTGCTGTTCGCGTCGGTCTCCGGCACGTTCGGCAACCTCGGCCAGGGCGGATACGCGGCGGCCAACGCCTACCTCGACGCTTTCGCGCACGCGCACGGAACGCCGTGGCTGAGCGTCGCCTGGGGCCTGTGGGGCGAGGTGGGCATGGGCACGGCTGTCGCGGAACAACTGCGGAAGCGCGGAGTCCGGCCGCTGGACACCGCGGAGGGCCTGGACGCGCTGATCGCCCTCCTGGGTGCGGAGGAAGGCCCCCGTCAGGTGGTCGTCGCCCACCCGGACGCCGGTGACGTGGTGATCGAGATCGAGGCCCCGGGTGCGGTGGACGGGGCATCCTCCGGCGTACCCGCCGAGGAGCCCGACGCCGGACACGAGGCCGTCGAAGTCGGCGCCGAGGGAGCGGGGGAGCGCGTCGGGGACGCCCTGGAACGATTCCTGGCGGAGCGGCTGGGCGTCACGTCCTTCGACCGCGACACCGCCCTCTCGGACTACGGCATGAGCTCCATCATGAGCGTCGAACTGTCGGAGGAGCTGTCCCGCAGGTGGGGCATCCAGCTTCCGGCGACGCTCTTCCTGGAGTACGGCGAATTCTCCGAGCTGGTCGAGGCCCTGACCGGCCGGTACGGCGCGGCCGTCGCGGTCGCG
The DNA here is from genome assembly GCF_036327775.1 of Streptomyces sp. NBC_01498. NCBI lineage: Bacteria > Bacillati > Actinomycetota > Actinomycetes > Kitasatosporales > Streptomycetaceae > Streptomyces > Streptomyces sp. NBC_01498. The sequence goes on from NZ_CP109598.1 coordinate 6,418,356, forward strand.
CCACCGGAGGGCGCCGGGTCGGGGAATGCCGGGCCGGTGACCGGTGAGGTCGGTGGGACGGCCGCGCCCGTCAATTCGGCAGAGCCCGCTGGGACAGCTGAGTCCGTCCCCGCCGCCTCGCCGAACGACTCCCACGGCTCGGACGACCCCGACCACCCGGAGGACCCAGGCCGTAGGCGGCACCACCCGGCCACCGGCCGCGACGCGGACGTGGCGATCGTCGCCGTGTCCGGCGATCTCCCGGGCGCGGCCGGCGGCGTGACGGAGCTGTGGCCCCTGCTCCGCTCCGGCGGTCACGCGTTCACCGAGATACCGGCCGAACGCTGGGACATCGACGCCCACTTCGAGCAGCGCGGCCCCGGCATGACCGGCACCTACTGCCGTACCGGCGCCTTCGTCACCGGAGTCGACCGCTTCGACCCGGCCTTCTTCGGCATCTCCGTACGCGAGGCCGAAGACATGGACGTCCAGCAGAAGTTGCTCCTGGAACACGCCTGGACGGTACGGGACGACAGCGGTCTCGCCGGCCGCCGCGACATCGGCGTCTTCGTCGGCGCCACCTACACGCACCACCGCGACACACAGGGACTTGAGACCGTCGGACCGCACACCGCGCTCGGCTCCATGAACGCGGTGCTGGCCAACCGGATCTCGTACGCGCTGGATCTCACCGGCCCTTCGCAGACCGTCGACACCCTCTGCTCGTCGTCCCTCGTCGCCGTCCAGCAGGCGGTCGCCGCGCTGCGCGCGGGACACTGCGGCGCCGCGATCGTCGCGGCCTGCCAGGTCGGTCTGACTCCCTGGTACTACCGCAGCCTCAGCCAGCTCGGCGCCCTGTCCCACACCCGGCCCCGGCCCTTCGACGAGCGGGCCGACGGGTTCCTGCCCGGCGAGGGCACGCTGGCCATGATGCTGAAGCCGCTCGCCGACGCCGAACGGGACGGCGACCTGATCTGGGGTGTCATCCGCGGTACGGCCGTCAACCACGGGGGCCGTGGCAGCGCACTGCCGGTGCCGCGCAGCGAGGCCCAGGCCGCCGTCGTCCGGGCGGCACTGGACGACGCGGGACTGGCCCCGGCCGACGTCTCCCTGATCGAGACGCACGGTACGGCGACCCGGCTCGGCGACCCGATCGAGATCGCCGCGCTGACCGAGGTGTTCGGCGGTGACCCGGGGCGCGCCGAGCCGTGCCACCTCGGCACCGTGAAGGGCAACATCGGACACCTGGAGCCCGCGGCCGGACTCGCCGGACTGCTGAAGGTACTGCTGTGCCTGCGGCACGGCGAGATCCCGCCCGTCGCCGGTTTCGAGACCCCCAGCAGCCATCTGGACCTGTCCGCCGGGCCGTTCGTGATCCCCGTCGAGCCAGGACCCTGGACCTCGGACGGGCCGCGCCGGGCGGGCATCAGCTCCTTCGGCATGGGCGGGACGAACGCGCACATCGTCGTGGAGGAGTACACCGGGCCGCCCCGGAACGAGCCCTCCCGGGACAGCCGTACGGCCACCGCCCCCGGACCGGACGAGCACCTGCTGGTCCTGTCGGCGCACACCCCCGAGGCCCTGACCCGGCGCCTGGCGGACGTCCGCTCACTGGTGACGCAGGGGCAGCACGCGGAAAGCCTCGGCGCTCTGTGCCGTTCCAGCGCCGTCGGACGCGACCACCAGGCGTACCGGGTGGCGGTTCTGGGAGCCACGGCCGACGAGCTGAGCGCCGGGCTCGCCACCGCGATACGCCTGGCGGACCGGGCCCCGGGCACCGTCCTGCGCGGTGGAACGGTGCTGGACGCCGCGTCGACCGGGCTCAGCGGCCCCGCCTTCCGCTACGCCGGCGGCGGCACCGTCGACTGGGCCCCGGTGCACCCCGGGGTGCCGGCGCACCGAACCGCCCTCCCGCCCTATCCGTTCGGCCCGCGACCCGAGGCGGAGGGAACGGAACCGGCGGTGGGGGTCGCCGCCCCGACCGCAGCCGACACGGCCGACGTCGTACGGCGGCTCTCGCGTGCCCACCATGTCCTGGGGGAGGAGACCGTCCCCGGCGCGCTGCCGGTCGCGCTCGGTCTCCTGACGAGCCGTGCGCTGCGGCAGATCACCTTCACCGGCCGGGGGACCGGCGACCATCCCCTCACCAGCGATCTGGACGACCCCGCCCGTACCGGACCGGCCACCTTCCGGCACGCCGGGCGGGTCATCGCCCGGCTCACCCCCGCCGAGGCCCCGGCCACGCCGCCCGCCCCGGTGGACCTCCACCACCTGCGGGCCGTCCTCGACCGGACACTGGAACCGGCCGGTCTCTACGCCTGGTTCGCGGCGAAGGGCATGGAGTTCACCGCGCCGCTGCGGTCCGTGGCCGAGGTCCACTACGGGCCCGACCGGGTGCTCGTACGGCTCGACCTGCCCGGCGGCAGCACCCTGGAGGCCGCGACGGTCGCGCTCGACGCAGCCCTCCAGTCCATGGCCGTCCTCACGCTGGCGGACGCCTCGGCACCGTCGGCCACCTATCTGCCGGTCTCCATCGGCCGGGCGGTGCGCTGGGCCGACACGGCACAGGCGGCGTTCGTCCTGCTCGAAGGCGCCGAACCCGACAGCGACGGCACGCGGCGCGGCGACGCGTCCCTCCTCGCCGCCGACGGACGGGTACTGCTCCGGCTCGACGGCATCGAGTACCGGACCGTCACCGGGAACGACACCCCACGGCCCGCACCCGCGCCCGCCCGCCGCGCTCCGCAGGCCGCCGCGGCGGAGGCCGCGATCGTCGCCGTGGTACGGGACGTCCTCCACGACCCCCGCGTCATGGCGACGACCTCCCTGTCGACGGTGGGACTCGACTCGATGCTCGCGACCGCCGTGGCGGCCGACATCGAGGCGGCGTACGGGGTGAGCCTGAGCCCCACGGACGTCCTGGACGCAGCCGACTGCCGTGCTCTCGCCGCACATGTCGCCGAACTGGCAGACGACGGCGTGTTCGCCGCCCCGCCCACCGACAACACCGCGTTCGCCCCGCCCACGGACAACGCCGCGTTCGCCCCGCCCGCGCGGGACGAGCGGGCCGCGCCGTCCAAGGGCGACGACCGGCCTCCGGCCGAACCGGCCGTGAACGACCAGGACATCGCCGTCATCGGACTGGCCCTGGCGCTCCCCGGCGCCCCCGACGCCGAACGGTTCTGGTCGCTGCTCGCCGGCGCGGGCGAGGAGATCCGACCGGCTCCCGCCCACCGCTGGGGCCGGTACGCCGACGCGGACGAACCCGACGTCGGCGGATTCCTCGACAACGTCGAGGAGTTCGACGCCCGGTTCTTCGACTTCTTCCCCAAGCAGGCCGAAGTTCTCGACCCCCAGGCCCGCTGGCTGCTCCGCACGACCTGGGAGGCGCTGGAGGACGCCGGGCTTCCGCCGCGTCAACTGTCCCCGTCCACCGGTGTGTTCGTCGGTGCCAGCTACCAGCACTACAAGGACTACAACATCGAGCCGGAGCTGGACGCACCCAGCGGCCTGGGCAACCACAACGCCTTCCTGGCCAACCGGGTGAGCTACTTCCTGGATCTGCGCGGGCCGAGCATGACGATCGACACCCTGTGTTCGTCGTCCTTGGTCGCGTTGCACACGGCGGTGCGGAGCATCCGTGACGGCGAGTGCGAACAGGCCGTCGTCGCCGGTGTCCGGGTCGCACTGTCCCCGTTGCACTACGTCGCGATGAAGAACCTTCGCGCACTCTCACCCTCCGGCGCGTCCCGTCCGTTTGATGCGGGGGCGGATGGGTTTGTGCCGGGGGAGGGTGTGGTGTCGGTGGTGGTGAAGTCGTTGGGTGCGGCGTTGCGTGATGGTGATCGGGTGCGGGGTGTGGTGCGGGGGAGTGCGGTGAATCACGGGGGTCGTACGAGTGGGTTGACGGTGCCGAGCAGTGGGGCGCAGCAGGAGGTGGTGTTGGCGGCTTTGGGGGATGCGGGGGTGTCGGTGGAGTCGATTGGTCTGGTGGAGGCGCATGGGACGGGGACGAGTCTGGGTGATCCGATTGAGGTGGAGGGGTTGTCCCGTGCGTGGGGTGGGGTGGGTTCGGGTGGTTCGCAGTTTTGTGCGCTGGGTTCGTTGAAGGGGAATGTGGGGCATTTGGAGCCGGCTGCGGGGTTGGCCGGGTTGGTGAAGGTGTTGTTGGCGATGGAGCGGGGTGTGGTGCCTCCGTCGTTGCATGTGGTGCGGCCGAATGACCATATTCGGTTCGAGGAGACGCCGTTCTATCTGGCGGACCGTGCGGTGGAGTGGCCTCGTGCGGGTGGTGAGCCTCGGCGTGCTGCGGTGAGTGCGTTCGGTATGGGCGGGGTGAACGCGCATGTGATCGTGGAGGAAGCCCCGGCCCGGGAAGAACGCGAGCCGTCGGTGCAGGACTCGTATGTGATGCGGGTGAGTGCGGCGGACGAGACCGCACTCCGCGCCCTCGCCGGCTCGTACGCGGACCGGTTCGACACGGCCCGCGACGACTGGGAGACCGCCGACCTCTGCCACACCGCGAACACCGGCCGTTCCCCGATGGAGTTCCAGTCCGCGGTGCACGGCCGCACGGCCGCCGACCTCGCCGCCGAGCTCCGCTCCGTCGCCGACGGCCGTGTCCGGGTCGCTCGGGTCGACATCGACCTGACCGCCGAAGAGGCCGCGCGCCGCGCCGGGACCAGTGCCGACACTCTCCGGCCCGCCGACATCGTGGAGTTGGTCAGGGAGGGCTACGCCCACATCGACTGGGCCTCGCTCTCCGCCACGGGTGCCCGCGTCACGAACCTGCCCACCTATGCCTTCGCGCGGGGCTCGTACTGGCGCACCGTCGACCCCACGGTCACCCCGGCCCCGGCAGCGGCGAACGGCGCGCCGGAACGCGTACCGGCGGCGGCTGACAGTGCGGCGGCGGTACGCGTCGAGTGGCGTGCCCGCGAACTGGCGCCCCCGCTCGTCGGCGTCCCGGCAACCGTGCGCGTGGTCGCCGCCGACCCCGAGATCGGGTGGGCGCTGACAAGGGCCCTCCGGGACCGCAACGCCATCGTCGTGGAGCCCGGCCGGCCCGCGGACACGACCGTCGTGGTCGGCAACCCGGGCAGCAGCCGGGGACCGGACGACCGGGCCGTCGAACTGAGCGCCTTCTGGGCCGAATTGGGCAGTCTGATGACGTCCCTGCCCGCGCACGGGAAGCTGCTCTGGGCCGGATTCCACGGTGTGGCCGTACACCCCGGCGAACGCGGCGCCCTGTCCCCGGAGGCGGCGGCCATGGCCGCCGCCGTACGGGCCGCCGGGGCGGAGAACCGTAAGCCCACCGCGGTCGTCCACCTGGACCCGGCCGACTCCGCCGAGGTGCGGGCCGCCTGTCTCGTGGCCGAGTACGCCGCCCTGAGCGCCGGACCGGTGGCCGGGGACGACGCGGGCACGGTGGTCGCCGCGTACCGGCAGGGCGTCCGGTACGTCCCGGAACGGGTGCCCGCGCCAGCCGGACCGTCGTACACCCTGCCCTCCTCCGGGTACTACCTGGTCACCGGCGGACTGGGCGCCGTCGGAGCGCGGCTGGCCGAGCGGCTGATCGAGCGGGGTGCCCGGCACATCGGCATCGTCGGCCGGTCGGTCGTCGATGCCGAGACCTCCGCTCCCCTGCGGGCGCTGGCGGCGCGCGCCGAGGTCGGGTACCTGGCCTGCGACGTGTCCGACCCGGCTGCGCTCGCCGACGCGGCCGGGGAGTTCGCCCGCCGCTGGGGCCGGCTGGTCGGAGTCGTGCACTCCTCCGGCGGAGTCAACCCGTTCGGGGCGATGCACCGCCGGGCCTGGGACGACGCCCGGAAGGTGCTCGCCCCCAAGATCCCCGGCTCGCTGAACGTCGTACGGCTGGCGAGGGACCAGGGCGCCGACTTCGCCGTCCTGGTGTCCTCGATCGCCGGTACGCAGGCGTCGGCCGGCCGGGGCCTGGTCGACTACAGCCTCGCCAACGCCTACCAACTCGCCCTCGCCGAGCGGGAGAACGACATCGGCACCACGGTCACCGCGCACGCGTGGCCGAACTGGACGGGCATCGGCATGAAGGCGGACGCGTCCTTCTCCGCCGCGCACTCGGTCGGCGCCGAGCAGGCACTGGACGCCTTCGCCGACCATCTGCGGTCGGGCGGAGCCGTGATCTTCCCGGGAAGCACGTCCGCCGCCCGCCCGGAGACCACCCCGTCCGCCGAGCCCGCCCGCACCGACGGATCCATCCACACCGACGGATCCATCCACACCAACGGGTTCACCGGGTCCGGGCCTGCGGCGGTGCCGGCCGAACCACCCGGGCTTCCCGTGGGCGCGCCCAACGGGCAGCAGGTCGCGGGGATGCGCGCACGGGTCAGGGACGCCTTCGTCCACGTCCTCGGAGAGGACCCGGGGGACCGCCCGCTCCCGTCCCTCGGGCTGGACTCCCTCGTGATCGCCGAGCTGACCACGGCCCTGGAGCAGCGCAGCGGACTGATCGTCGATCCGTCGCTGCTGATGCGGGCGCGCACCGCCGACGAGATCGCCGCGCGGCTCGCCGCCGACGAGGCGCCGGCCGCACACCGTCCGCCCACCCCGCCCCACGAATCCGCCCCCGTCCCGGCGCCCGTACCCGCCCCGAACGGCGTGTCCGTACCCACCTCCGCCCTGAGTGCCCTGCTGCGTCCGCTGCTCGCGCACGACGGACCGCGCGGACGGGGACAGGCATGACCGGGGCGGGGACAGACATGACCGGCGAGGGAACAGGCACGGCCGGAGAGTCGAACGAAAGGACTGCTGTGAGCGTGAGCGAGTTCGACACCCGCGTCGCCGTGATCGGCCTCGCGGTACGTCTCCCGGGCGCGGAGGACGTCACCGACCTGACGGCCCTGCTCGGCCATGACGGGATCGAGGTCGGTGAGGTCCCGCCGAGCCGGTGGGCCCGCGAGCTGTACCGGGGCGACGGGCCCCACCAGGGCACGCACCACCGGGGCGGCTTCCTGGTGGACCCGTTCTCCTTCGACCACGAGGCGTTCGGCATGACCGCCGGGGACGCCGTGCTCCTCGACCCCCAGCAGCGGGTGATGCTGGAGGTCGGCGCGCGGGCCCTGGAGGACTCCGGGTATCTGGGAGTACGCCGTCGCCTGGACGCGGGCGTGTTCGTCGCGGGGCGGATGAACGCGTACGGATTCGACCAGAACCGGGGCACGGTTCCGCCCGGCCCGGCCGGACCCGTCGGCATCCCCGGGCCGGCCGCCCTGTGGGGACGGTCGCAGAACTTCATGGCGGCCTGGCTGTCCGACCGCTTCGACCTGGCGGGACCGAGCCTGGTGGTCGACACCGCCTGCTCGTCCTCGCTGTCGGCGGTCTGGCTCGCCTGCCAGAGCCTCGCGGCCGGCAGCTGCGAACTCGCCCTGGTCGGCGGGGTGGACCTGCTGATCGACCCGCTGACGTTCGTCCTCCTGTCCCGCACCGGGGCGCTCTCCCCGGACGGGCTGTGCCAGACCTTCGACAGCAAGGCCAACGGCTATGTGCCCGGGGAGGGAGCCGCCGCCCTGGTGCTGAAGCCGATGCCCGCCGCACTGGCCGACGGAGACGTGATCCTCGGGGCCGTCAGCGGGGTCGCGGTCAACAACGACGGCCGCACCATGGGTGTCACCACCCCGAACCTGGAAGCCCAGATCGAGCTGCTGGACAAGGTGTACCGGACCGTCGACCCGTCGACCGTCCAGTACGTCGAGGCGCACGGCACCGGCACCGCCATCGGCGACCCGATCGAAGTCCGGGCGCTCACCGAGGTGTTCACGAGGCACGGCGTCGCCCGGAACTCCGTCGCGCTCGGCTCGATCAAGCGCAGGATCGGCCATCTGCACTCCGCGTCGGGACTCGCCGGACTGGCGAAGATCATCGTCGCCCTGCGCGAGGGCACCGTCCCGGCCGTGGCGGTCGAGTCGCCCAACCCGCGTCTCAATCTCGCCGACAGCCCCTTCCACCTGCCAGGCACCTCTCTCCCCTGGCCGGACGCCCCGGTGCGCCGGGCCGCGGTGAGCGGATTCGGCTTCGGCGGCACCAACGCCCATGTGGTGGCCGAGGCCGCCCCCCGTACGCCCCGGATCCCCGCCGGGTCGGCGGGCACCGGCGGCCGGTCCGTACCGGTCCAGGTGCTGCCACTGTCCGCCGACACCCCGTACGCGCTGCGCGAACTCGCCGCCCAGTGGCTGGAGTTCCTGCCGACCCTCACGGACGGGCCCCGCGAACTCGGCGACGTGTGCGCCACGGCCCGCCTGGCCCGGCAGCACCGGACCGAGCGGCTGGCCGTCGTCGGGGCGGACGCCGATCAGCTGGCCGCCGCGCTGCGCGGCCGGCTCCTGCGGGCCGGCGGACAGCCGGGGACCCGTCCCGCCGGCGGCCCCCGCACCACGGTGTCCGTACGTCCCGAGGCGGCCGGGAGCCCGCCCGCGTGGCTGACCGCACTCGACCGTTCCGTGCCGGCCGTGCATGAGGTCGTCGGTCTGTTCGAAGCCGCCACGGGCACCCAACTGGCCACCTTCTCGGGTGAGTTGCTGCGGATCGCGTCCGGCGTCGCACTCGCGGTCGCGCTGCGCGATCTGGGACTGCCCGAAGCCGCCGTCGACCTGCCCCCGGGCTGGCAGGCCGTCGGGGACTTCGTCCGGGGCCGCGTCCCGCTGGAGCAGGCGCTGGCCGACGTCCTGCGGGGTGACGCCGAACTCGCGCGTGACACCCCGGGCCGTACCCCGGCCCCCGGCGACGACGTCGGCGCACGGCTGGCCGAAGCCCGCGACGAAGCCGGGGTCACGGCCGTGCTCGCCACGATCGCCGCCGAACTCTTCCAAGGGGGCCGGGAGATCGACTGGGCGGTCTTCCAGCGGGCGGCCGGAGTGCCGTGGAGCAAGCGCCTGCTGCCCGCCGCCCAACTGCGCGGCCCCGCCCTGAATCTCGCCGAGCCGCTGCGCTCGGCCGCACCCGGTGCGCCCGCCGAACTGGTGGCGGACGAGGGGACGGCCGGATACACCTTCTCCCGCGTGTTCGGCCCGGCCGAGGCGCCCATCGCCCAGCACGCGGTGTACCGCACCCTCATGCTGCCGGGCGTGGCGTGGTTCGACTTCCTGCGCGAAGGCGCCGCGCTGCGGGGCGAACCCTTCCACGGCGCTCGTGACATCCTCTTCCACCGCCCCCTCATCCCGTCCGGGGCCCACCGGGTCGTCGGGCGGGTGGACGGGGAGAACCGGTTCAGGGTGGAGGACCCCGGGACGGGGGAACTCTTCGTCACCGGACGGCTCGTCACCGGGCGCCCGCCCGAGCCGCCGCTGCCGGTACCCCTGGCCGGTCTGCTGGCCGACTGCTCCGGCTCCGCCGTGCACGCGGGTTCGGGCGTCTACCGGTGGCTGCGCCGGATCGGCTACCACCACGGCCGCTACTACCGGAACATCTCCTGGGTGGCGGGGCTGCCGGACGGCGGCACCCTCGCCCGTGTCGAAGGAGCCCGGCAGCGGGAACTGAACCCGCCCGGCGTGGAGCTGTTCCCCGGGCTCCTGGACAGCGTGACGGTCGCGGCGATCGACCCGGCCAACCCGGTGTTCGGCGCGGCGGACGCGTCCGCGTTCATCCCGCTCTCGGTGGGCCGCCTGGATGTTCTCGGGCCGCTGGACGACGCCGCGTTCGTACGGACGGAGATCGCCTTCTGGAACGACGAAGCCTGTCGGGTCACCCAGACGGTCACCGACGAGGCGGGGACCCCGCTGCTGGTCTTCGGCGACATGGCGTCCAAGCGGGTTCCCGTCCAGGCGTTCGGCGCGGGGGAGACACCGGAGCCGGTGGGGCCCGGCGCACCGTCCGCGCCGGTGGAGCCGGAGGTACGCGTGACGGCGCCCGCCCCGGTGGTACGCACGGCTCCCGCCCCGGTCGTACGCACGGCTCCCGTCGCGGCGCCGCAGCCGGAGCCGACTCCGCCGGCGCCACCCCGACCCGCGGCCCCGGTGGTCCCGGCCGCCGCCTCGCCCTCCGCGCGGGCGCTCGCCTGGTTCCTGGAGTTCACCGGCACGTCCGACGAGCACACCGACACGGAGTTCCTGTCCGCCGGATTCGACTCGGTGGGACTGGTGGCGCTGAGCGAGCGCATCTCCCAGGAACACGGCCTCTCGCTCTACCCGACGGTCTTCTTCGAGTACCCCACCCCCCGGCAGTTCGCCGACTTCCTGGTGGACGAGGCCCCGGAACTCGTCGCCACACTGGCGGCCCCGGCGGCCCCGGTCGCCGATCAGGTGTCGGCGACGCCGGAGGTGCCCGCCCCGGTGGCGCGTACCACCGTCACGTCCCGAGAACCCGAACCCGAACCGGAACGCGAACCTCCGGCCGAAACCCCGGCGGCCCCTCCGGTGTCACGACCCCGTGACGTCGCGGTCGTGGGCGCGGCGATCAAGCTGCCCACCGCGAGCGACCTGACCGCCTTCGCCGAACTCCTCCTCGAAGGCCGGGACACGGTCCGCCCGCTGCCCGAGGGACGCTGGGACGCGGCGGCCGGACCGGTCCCGAACGCGTCGTTCCTGGACAGTGTGGACGAGTTCGACCCGGCCCCCTTCCGGATCTCCGCCCGGGAGGCTCCCCTGATCGATCCGCAGGCGCGGATCGCGTACGAGACGATCTGGGAGGCCCTGGAGGACGGCGGACGGATCGGCCGGCGGGCCGACGGCGGCACCACCGGTCTGTGGATCGCGTACAGCCACGACCACTACCACGAGGAGCGGGTACGCCACGGCCTGCACGAGGGGCGGGGCCTCGGACTTGAGGCGATGATCGCGAACCGGCTGTCGTACCTGATGGACTGGCACGGCCCGAGCGGACTGGTCAACACCCTCTGCTCGTCGTCCCTGGTCGCCATCCACTCCGCCCTCCAGCACCTGCGTACCGGCGACATCGACACGGCGGTCATCGGGGCCGTGCACGCCGGGATCAGCCCGGAGTACTTCCGGTCGATGGGGGACCTGATGGCCCTGTCACCCCGGCACCGCAGCCGTGCCTTCGACAGCACCGCGGACGGTTTCGTGCCGGGAGAGGGCGCCGTGGCCGTCGTGTTGCGGCGGTACGACGACGCAGTCCGCGACGGTGACCGGATTCGTGGCGTCATCAAGGGAGCCGCCGTCAACCACGGCGGACGCACCACCCGTTACTCCGCGCCCAGCCCGCGTGCCCAAGCGGCCGTCATCTCCGCCGCGCTGCGGGATGCGGGGGTGTCGGTGGAGTCGATTGGTTTGGTGGAGGCGCATGGGACGGGGACGAGTCTGGGTGATCCGATTGAGGTGGAGGGGTTGTCCCGTGCGTGGGGTGGGGTGGGTTCGGGTGGTTCGCAGTTTTGTGCGCTGGGTTCGTTGAAGGGGAATGTGGGGCATTTGGAGCCGGCTGCGGGGTTGGCCGGGTTGGTGAAGGTGTTGTTGGCGATGGAGCGGGGTGTGGTGCCTCCGTCGTTGCATGTGGTGCGGCCGAATGACCATATTCGGTTCGAGGAGACGCCGTTCTATCTGGCGGATCGTGCGGTGGAGTGGCCTCGTGCGGGTGGTGAGCCTCGGCGTGCGGCGGTGAGTGCGTTCGGGATGGGTGGGGTGAACGCGCATGTGATCGTGGAGGAGGCTCCTGCCCGCGAGGAACGTGTCGTTCCCGCCGGTGAGTCGCATGTGGTGCGGGTCAGTGCGGCGGAAGAGACCGCACTCCGCGCCCTCGCCGGCTCGTACGCGGACGCTCTGGCGGACGTACCGGCCGAGGAGTTGGGCGACTTCGCGTTCACCGCGAACACGGGCCGGGCCGAACACCGTTACGGCGTGGCCGTCCAGGGCGCGGATGCTCGTGAACTCGCCGCCGGGCTCAGGGAGATCGCGGCGGACAGCCGAGCACTGCCCCGTCGCGGGGGGTCCGGGGTGCCGATCGCGTTCATGTTCACGGGTCAGGGTTCGCAGTACGTGGGGATGGGCCGTGGGTTGTACGCGGCGGAGCCGGTGTTCCGGGCGGCGCTGGACGAGTGCGCGGAGTTGCTGGCGGGTCAGGCTGAAGTGCCCCTGCGTGAGCTGCTGTTCGGTGAGGACACCGGGCGGCTGGGGCGGACGGCGTACGCGCAGCCGGCGATCGTGAGCGTGCAGGTGGCTCTGGTGCGCTGGCTGGAGTCGGTCGGGGTGCGGCCCGATGTGGTGGTGGGTCACAGCCTGGGTGAGCTGACGGCGGCCTGGGCGGCGGGAGTCATGGATCTCGGGGACCTGCTCGAACTGACCGCGCTGCGCGGCCGGTTGATGGAGTCCCAGCCCGGCGAGGGCGCGATGGCGGTGGTCCATGCCGACCCGGAGGCCGTCCTGGCGGCCCTGACCCACTTCCCCGGTGTCGAGGTCGCCGCCTTCAACGCGCCTCGCTCAGTGACGGTGACCGGCCCCGTGGACCACGTGTCCGCGTTCTGCGCCGGTTCGGGGTTGCGGACCCAGCGGCTGGCGGTGAGCCACGCGTTCCACTCGGCGTCCATGGAGGGCGCGGTGGCACCGTTCACCGAAGCGGTCGCCCAACGGGCCCTGTCCGCACCGGACATCGGGTTCGCGTCGACCGTGACCGGCGGCTGGCACGCGCCCGACACGGCGTCCGCCCCCGCGTACTGGGGCCGGGCGATCCGTGAACCGGTCCGCTTCTCGCAGGCGTTGGCGACCCTCGCGGCGGCGAACCCGGCAGTGGTCTGGGAGATCGGCGCGCACCCCCAGCTCACGTCGCTCGCCAAAGCCTCGTGGGCCGGGGAACAGCCCGTATGGCTCAGCACACTCCGCCGGGACCGCGTCGACCAGGCCGAAGTGCACCGGGCGCTGGCCGGTCACTACAACCACACCCGCACCGAACTCGACTGGTCCGCACTCCACGAGGGCAAGGGCCGGCGCACCCTCACCCTCCCCACCTACCCCTTCAACAGAAGGCGGTTCTGGATCGCCCCCGCCCCGCACGACACCACGTCGAGCCGGCACAACCCGCACAGCGAGCAGAACCCGAAGAACCAGCAGAACCCGAAGAACGAGATGAAGAGGCACCTGAACCATGGCTAGCGAATACGGACTCAAGCGACACTTCAACGGCGACGCGGCCCGTCTGATCGGCGACAAAGTCCGTGCCGCCCACCCCGAGTTCGACGTGGAGGGCTACGCGGCCGAGGTCGAGTCACGCATTCCCGACAAGGAACTCAAGGACCGCGTCCTCGTCCTGGCCGAGGGCCTGCGTACCCGCCTGCCCGCCGGCTACCCCGAGGCGCTGCCTCTTCTCCTCACCGTCCTCGGCGACGAACTCGCCGAAGGGGAAGGGATGTTCAACACCAGCTGGTACCTGATGCCGGTCGCCCGCTTCGTCGAGGAGTACGGTCTCGACCACCCCGACCTGTCCCTGGACGCCATCGAGGAGATCACCAAGCGGCACACGGGTGAGTACGCGATCCGGCCCTACCTCGAACAGCACCACGCGCCGACGATGGAGCGGGTCGCCCGGTGGGCGCAGAGCCCGAGCCACAACGTGCGGCGCCTCGCGACCGAGGGAATCCGCTCCCGCCTCCCGTGGGCCCGGACCTTGACCGTGTTCGTCAAGGACCCCCGGCCGGTCCTGGAGATCCTCGAAGTCCTGCGCAGCGACCCCTCCGAATACGTGCGCAAGTCCGTCGCCAACAACCTCAACGACATCTCCAAGGACACGCCCGATCTCGCGCTCGACACCGCCGTGCGCTGGCTGGCGGAGAGCCCCACCCCCGAGACCAACTGGATCGTCAGGCACGGACTGCGCACCTTGGTGAAGAAGGGCGATCAGCGGGCCCTCGCCCTTCTCGGGGCCACGGGCGGTGAGCATGTCCGCGTACCCCGGCTGAGCATCACGCCCCACACGGTGACCATCGGCGACACCCTCGTCATCAGCTTCGACATCGAGAACACCGACGGCCGGGCGCACAGCATCGCCGTCGACTACGTGGTGCACCACGTCCGCAAGAACGGCCGCAGCATCCCGAAGGTCTTCAAGCTGACCACCCTCGAACTCGGCCCCGGCGAGCGGCGGTCCCTGGAGAAGACCCACACGATCAAGGAGGTGCAGACCCGCAAGTACTACCCGGGTGAGCACAGCGTCGACATCCAGGTGAACGGTCTCGTCCAGGCCAGCGACAGATTCGGGCTGCTCACATGACGGGCGTCAGGTCGGTTCTCCGTGCCGCCGATCCGCTGGTCTCCCACCACCGGATCGGCGGAGTCCCCGTGCTGCCCGCCGCCGCGCAGATCGACGCCGTGCTGTCCGCCTGCGACGCCCGCCTCCCGGACCGCTGGTGGACCCTGGAGCGGGTCGCCTTCCGGGCACCGCTGCTGGTGACCGGCGCCGAGGCGGAGCTGGAGGTCCAGACGGGCGAGGACGGCGCCTGCTCGGTCACCTCCGTACGGCCCGAGCCGGGCGAACCGGTTGTGCACTGCACCGCCCGCGCCTCCGGCAGCCCGTTGCCGCCACCCCGCTACGTCGACGTGGCCGCGCTGCGGGACGGGTGCACGGAGCACGTGGCGCTGTCGGAGGTGGCCGCGTGGCGCGAGGCCAGCGGGATCGCGTACGGGCCGGCGTACCAGGTGATCCGGTCGGCGTACCGGGGCCCGGGACGGATGCTGCTGATGCTCCGGGCCGGGGACGACGCGAGTGTGGCGTCGGCTCCTCCCTTCGTACCGCCCGCGCTCCTGGACAGCGTCTTCCAGGCGCTCGGCATGCTCGACGGGGGCGCGGCCGGGGCGTGCCTGCCCTGGTACGTCGGCCGGCTGGTGGCCCGCCGCCGGATCTCCGGCACGGTGATCGCCCTGGTCGAACGGGACGAGCCGGGCGACACCGGGGGCCCGGCCGGTGCCGTACGGGGACGGGCCACCGTCTGCAACCAGCAGGGGGAGGTCCTGCTGGAACTGGACCGCGTCACCCTCAAGGCCGCCGGGCCCGTGGCGACCGCGTCTGAGCCCGCGCCGTCCCCGGTGCCCGAACGGCCCACCGCCACGGCCGCGTCGGCACCGGCCGACTCCGAACAGGGGATGGCGGCGGTGCCGTTGACCGAGACCGTGGTGTGGCGGAAGGCCGAGGCCACTCCCGTACCTCCGGACGTGCCCGAAGGGCCCGTGCTGATCGTGTCCTCGCACGACGCCCGCCCGCACGACGCCCACCCGCCCGGGGACGCGGAGTCCGAGGGCCCTCGGTTCGTCCGCATGACGCCGGAGCAGGTGACCGACGGGGGCCTCGACACGCCCCCGGACGGCGCCGCCTTCCGGGGCGTCGTGTACGTGGCACCGCCCGGCCCGGCCGGCGAGGCGGCGGTGACGGAGGCCCTCCAGGGAGTCTTCGCGCTGCTGCGCCGTCTCGCGGCCCGCCCGCCGATGCCCGATCTGCTGATCGTCACCACCGCCGCGCACCAGGTGGTGGCGGAGGACGTCGTCGACCCGTTCATGACCGCCCTGTGGGGGCTCGGCCGCACCCTGCGCGTCGAGCACCCCCGCTCCCGGGTCCGCCTGGTCGACCTCGGCCCCGGGAACACCGTCGGCCCCGGCGACGACGGTGCCGCGATCCTTCGCGAGGTGCTCGGCCAGGACCGGCCGGAACTCGCCCTGCGCCACGACACCTGGTACGAGCCCTCCGTACAGCCGCGGCCCACGGGCGGCGGCGCCGACCCGGTGCGCTACGCCGGTGGCCGCTTCCTGATCACCGGCGGTATGGGCGGCATCGGCCTGCGCGTCGCCGAGTTCCTCGCGGAGGAGGGCTGCGCCCATCTCACCCTGGTCGGGCGGACCGTGCCCGACCGGGGAACGGCCCGCGAACGCCTCGACCGGCTCGGGGCGCGCTGCGACCTGGCCGTCGTGGCGGCGGACGTCCGCTCACTTCGCGAGGAACTGGCCGACGCCGGGCGCTACGACGGGGTGTTCCACGCCGCCGGAGTGCTGCGCGACGGACTGGCGCGCGGCCTGACGCCGGAGCAGGTGGACACCGTGCTCGGCCCCAAGATCGGCGGCGTGCACGCGCTCGCCGACCTGATGTCCCGGCACGAACAGCCGGGTTTCGTCGCCCTGTTCTCCTCGGTCGCGGCCGTACGGGCGAACCTCGGCCAGAGCGCCTACGCCGCGGCCAACGCCTATCTCGACGGCTACGCCGCCCGCCGACGCGCCGAAGGCCACCCCTGGTACAGCCTCGGCTGGGGCCTGTGGACCGTCGGGATGGGGGAGTCCATCGCCCCGAAGGCCGCCGCGCACGGCATCCCCGCCCTCACCGAGAACGACGGAATCGACCTGCTCCGAACGGCCCTCGGCCGACGTCCCGCGCATTACGTCCTGTCCGCCGCCGCTGAAGCGAAGGATGTACCCATGACCGCTGTCACTCCGGAATCCGTCCTGTGGCCGTCACTCACCCACGCGCTCACCCATGTCCTGCATCTCGACGGTGTGTCCCGCGAGGACGACCTTCTGGAGCTGGGCCTCGACTCGATGATGGCGGTCGAACTCGCGGCGGCACTGACCGCCGACGGGCTCGACATCGACCCCATGGTGTTCTTCGAGCGCACCAACGTCGGCGCGCTCCTGGCCCACCTCGAATCCCTGCCGCGCACCGCCCCGACCGCCGGAGCCCCCGCCGCCACCCGGGCGCACACACCCGTACCGCACTCGCCCGCCGCACCGCCGGCACCCGCGGCCCGGTCGGCGTACCTGCCGGTGCCGCCCCCGCAGACCCGGCCCGCCGTGGTGGTGGAACGGCCGTCGGCCGCCACGGTGCCGGGCGCCGCCGACTCCTTCGTCCCGGACTGGGACCGCTTCAGGGACGGCGCGCCCGCCGCCCCCGCCGCCGTGCTCCCGCCGGTGTCTCCGCCGCCCCGTCCCGAAGCCCGGCCCGAACCCCGCGCCGCGACCCCGGCCGCCGACCCCGGCCCGGCCCGGACGCCCTACCCGGCCCCGGCCCAGTCCCCGTCCGCTCCCGCCCCGGCGGCCGACCGAGTACCCCGCCGGACCCTGCCGGGCCGGCTGGCCGACGCCCCCCACGGCAGGTTCCTCGACCGGCGCATCGACGCGCTGTCGACGGAGGACCGTCTGATCGTCGCCAAGGACCAGTACTTCTACGAACCCGTCATCGAGGAGGCCACCGGCCCCCGGATCAAGTTCGACGGCCGCTGGTACCTCAACTTCGCCTCCTACAGCTACCTCGGCCTCATCGGGCACGACTACATCGAGGACCAGGCGCTGCGCGCCGTGGAGCGGCACGGGACCGGCGCCCACGGGGTGCGGCTGCTGGCGGGCACCCTGCATCTGCACCGGGAACTGGAGCTGGCCCTCGCCCGCTTCCTCGGCACCGAGGACGCCATCGTCTTCTCCAGCGGCTACATGGCGAACGTGGCGACCATCGGCGCGCTCGTCGGCCCCGGTGACGTCGTCATCGGCGACGTCTTCAACCACGCCAGCATCCTCGACGGCTACCGGCTGTCCGGCGCGTCGGTCATCACCTACGCCCACAACGACCTCGCCGACCTGGAACGCGCCCTGCGCAAGGCGGGCGACGCGGGCCGCCTGGTGGTCACCGACGCCGTCTTCAGCATGGACGGCGACGTCGCCGACCTGCCCGGCATCGTGGAGCTGTGCGAGCGCTACGACGCCCCCCTGATGGTCGACGAGGCGCACAGCCTGGGAGTTCTCGGTGACACCGGCCGGGGCATCACCGAACACTTCGGGATCGACCCCGCACGGGTCGACGTCAAGATGGGCACGCTCTCCAAGACGGTGCCCAGTGCGGGCGGTTACGTCGCCGGGTCCAGCGACCTGATCTTCGCGCTGAAGAACAACGCGCGGGGCTGGATGTTCTCGGCGGCGGTCACTCCCGCCCAGGTCGCGGCTGCCAAGGCGGCGATCGAGGTGATGGAGGCCGCCCCCTCCCTCACCCGGGACACCCGCACGAAGACGATCCGCTACCGCGACCAGCTGCGCGCCCTCGGCTTCGACACGCTGGCCAGCGAGACACCGGTGGTGCCCATCATCTGCGCCAGTGCCGAGCAGGCGGGCACCATGGCCCGGCTGTGCCAGCAGGACGGCCTCTTCGTGCAGCCGATCGTCTACCCCGCCGTGCCGCGCAATCTGCCCCGGCTGCGGACCATCGTCAACCTCAGCCACTCCGACGCCGATCTCGACTCGGCCGTCCTGACGCTGGAGAAGGCCGGCCGTGCCTGCGGCCTGATCCGCTGAGCGCCGGCCGGCGGAGCGCTCCGAACGCGGTGGGCCACCGGTACGCGGTGGCCCACCCGACCGGGGCGCTCACCGGGACCCGGCACCGTACACAGTCCACGCACGGCAAACCAAGGGGGTACCGACCATGACGGACATCGACACCTCGGCGTTCTTCGGAGCGATTCTGAAGACCATCGCCTCGACCCGGAACCACGGCACCGACCGGGACGCGTACGCGTCCGGCGTGCTGGAGCCCACCGCGCGGATCCGCGCGTTCGAGAAGGAGATCGGTGACCGGCGGCTGACGCCCACCGAGGCCGAGGAGGTGCTCGGGCTGCTCGGTACGACGCTGCGTACCAAGCACACACCGGACGAGGAGCGCGAGTACTACCTCCAGTACATCGAGAAGGTCGCCGGGATCAGCCGGGCCTCGCTGGGTCTGTCCGGCTGGTGAGCACCTCCCGTCTCGCGTGGTACAGCCACGAGATCTGTTTCTGGCACGACCCCGGCCCCGGATCGGGGTACGTGCCGGTGGGGCCGGGTGTCGAGCCGTTGCGCCAGTTCGCGGTCGACCCGGACCTGCGGCGTGCCGAGGGCCTGGTCAAGGCGTCGGGGGTGATGGACCGGTTCACCGCCCTCACCCCGGAGCCGGCCTCCGACGAGGACCTGCTCCTCGTGCACGTCCCCGACCACATCGAGCGGATCGAGGCGGCGTCGGCGGCCGGCGCGGGCGACGCCGGGGTGTACGCGTACGTCAACTACCACAGCGCGCAGGCCGCGAGGCTCGCCGTGGGGGCCTGTGTGGAGGCCGCCACCGGTGTCCTGGACGGCCGCTTCGACCGGGCCTACTGCCTGGTGAGGCCGCCAGGCCACCACGCGGAACCGGACCGGGCGATGGCGCTGTGCCTCTACAACAACCTGGCGGTGGCCGCCCGCGCGGCGCAGCGCCGGGGGGCACGCCGCGTGCTGATCCTGGACTGGGACGTGCACCACGGCAACGGCATCCAGCGGACCTTCTACGAGGACCCCGACGTGCTGTACATCTCGGTGCATCAGGAGGGGCTGTTCCCGGCGGCGTCCGGTCTCGTCCTGGAGACCGGCGCGGGCGCGGGGGTCGGCAGCACCCTCAACGTGCCGCTGCCCGCAGGCTCGGGCCACGGCGCCTATCTCGCGGTCATGGACCGGATCGTGGCGCCGGCGGCCCGCGCCTTTCGCCCCGACCTGATCCTGGTGGCGGCGGGCGTCGACGCGAGCGGCCACGATCCGATGGGCCGGATGCTCTGCACCAGCCGCACCTTCCACAGCATGACGTCGACGATGTGCCGGCTGGCGGACGAACTGACGGGCGGCAGGATCGTCCTCGCCCACGAGGGCGGCTACTCGGCCTGGTACCAGCCGATGCTGGTGCTCGGCACGGCCGCCGCCGTCGCCGGTCTGCCGGCCCCTCAGGACCCGTTCCTGCACGCGCTCGAACACCTGCCGGGCCAGCGTCTGCAACGTCACCAGGAGCGGGTGATCGCCTTCCTGGAGGGGCACCACCCGCTGCTCGCGGACCCGGCGCCCGCACCGTCCGCATCCCCGTCCGGGGCGGCCGGGCGGCCCGTGCCGGAGAGCGGGGTGCCGCGATGAGCGGCTGGTGGATGACGGTCGGCGGCGGCGCGCGCCCGACGGCCCGCGACGGCGCGGGGCCCCGGCCCCCCGCCCGGTTCCGGATCGTGGCGCTCCCGCACGCCGGCGGCTGGCCGTCCGCGTTCCGCTCCTGGTGGCAGGTGCTGCCCGACGACGTGGAGTGTGTCGTCGCCCAACTGCCCGGACGGGGCACGCGTATCAACGAGCCCCTGGTGACGCGCGTCGAACCGCTGGTCGACGCCCTCGCCCGCGACCTGGTGGCGCTGGAGCCGCTGCCGTACGCCGTCGTCGGGCACAGCTTCGGCAGCGTGCTCGGCTACGAACTGACCCGGGCGATGGAGCGGAAGGGCCTGCCGCCGACGCTGCTCGCGGTGTCCGCGCGTCAGCCGCCGTGCTTCCCCAGCGAGCCGCCGTTCGCGCATCTGCGGAGCGACGCGGAGATGCTGAAGCACCTGACGGACATCGGGGGGATGTCCCCCGGGCTGGTGGACCGTACGGACCTGGTCCAGTCCTCGCTCCGGGCGATCCGGGCCGACCTGGAGGCCATGGAGACCTACCGGCGCCCTCTGTCCGGTACCGGCGTCCCCATCCTGGCGCTCGGCGCGCTGGACGACCCGGTCGTCATCGACGAGCGGATGCACCTGTGGTCGCTGGAGACGTCGGGCGGCTTCGGCCGGCAGACGTTCACGGGCGGCCACTTCTACCTCTACACACCCGCCAACGCGGCGGCCGTCGCCGCCCGGCTGATCCCCGGCCCCGGCCACCCCCGGCCGGAGCCGTCCCTCCCACACCCCCTCGCCCGTCGACCGTGACCGGGCACCGACACGCACCATCCCCGAAAGGAAACATGTGAGTACCACCGCCGAGACCACCTCGCAGGCCGGACCCCGTGAGTGGTTGGGCCTGGCCGTACTGGCGCTGCCGACCTTGCTGCTGTCCATCGACGTGAGCGTGCTGCACCTGGCCGTACCGCACATCAGCGAGGGCCTGGACCCCTCCGCCGCCCAGATGCTGTGGATCATCGACATCTACGGCTTCCTCATCGCCGGCTTCCTGGTGGCCATGGGAACCCTGGGCGACCGGATCGGCCGCCGGAAGCTGCTGCTGATCGGCGCCGCCGCGTTCGGCCTCGCGTCGCTGGCCGCCGTCTTCGCCGACAGTGCCGCCACGCTGATAGCGGCGCGGGCCGCGATGGGCATCGCCGGGGCCACCCTGATGCCGTCGACGCTCGCCCTGATCATCAACATGTTCCGCGACGCACGGCAGCGCGGCGTGGCGATCGCGGTCTGGGTCACCATGTTCTCCGTGGGCATCGCGCTCGGCCCGGTGGTCGGCGGCGCCATGCTGGAGTACTTCTGGTGGGGCTCGGTGTTCCTGCTCGGCGTGCCCATCATGGGGCTGCTGCTCGTGGCGGGTCCGGTGCTGCTGCCGGAGTACCGTGACGAGGAGGCCGGGCGGATCGACCTGGCCAGTGTGGTCCTGTCGCTCGCCGCGATCCTCCCGGTGATCTACGGACTCAAGGAGATCGCCAACGACGGGATCGGCCCGGTCGCGCTCGGGGCGATCGTCGTCGGCGTGGCCGTCGGTGTGGTGTTCGTCCGCAGGCAGCGCACGCTGGAGAGCCCGCTGCTCGACCTCGCCCTCTTCCGCAACACCACGTTCGTCACGGCCCTGGTGACGCTGCTGCTGAGCATGCTGGTGGCCGGCGGCACGTATCTGATGGTGACGCAGTTCCTCCAGCTCGTCGGCGGGCTCTCCCCGATGAAGGCCGGTCTGTATCTGCTGCCCGCGGCCTTCGCGCTGATCGTGACCGCCGTGGTGTCCCCGATGGCGGCGAGCAGGTTCCGCCCGGCGTACGTCGTGGCCGCCGGGCTCGTCCTGTCGGGCATCGGCCATGTGATGCTGAGCATGGCCGACAGTTCGTCCGGCATCGCCCAGGTGGTGACGGGCTTCGCCTTCGTCTACGCGGGCGGCGGCCCGCTCGTCGCGCTGGGCACGGACATCGTCGTCGGATCGGCCCAGCCCGAGCAGGCCGGGTCCGCCGCGGCCCTGTCGGAGACCAGCACCGAACTCGGCATGGCGCTCGGCGTCGCCCTGCTCGGCAGCCTCGCCGCCGCGGTGTACCGGGGCGGGGTCGACGTCCCTGCGGGGGTGCCGGGCGCCGACGAGACACTCGCGGGAGCGGTCGAGAGCGCGCGGGGCCTGTCGTCGGACGTGGCGACCACCCTGCTCGACTCCGCGCGGGCGGCGTTCACCGACGGCATGAACGTCATCGGCGGCATCGGCGCACTGGCCGCGCTCGCCTCCGCCGTGCTGGTGACGGTGGTCATCAAGATCCCGGCGACCGGAGCGGGCGAGGACTCCGCCGGTACCGAGGGAGCCGCCGCCGCCCCGGCCGAGGGCGCCGTTCCCGCCGCCGTCGACGTGAAGGGCTAGGACACGCCGGATCCCCCGGCCCGGGGGCGGTGTGCGGGCCGCGTCCCAAGACGCGGCCCGCACACCACTCCTACTGACGCGGCGGGTCCTGGTAGGCGTCCGCGTACTCCTCCGTCGGGGCGACCGGCGTGATGACGTCGATCAGTACGCCGTCGGGGGCGGCGACGATGAAGTGGCGCTGGCCGAACGCCTCGCTGCGCAGCGGGAGTTCGGCCCGCAGACCGGCGTCCGTCACCAGGCGCGCGTACTCGGCGTCGACGTCGGCCACCTCGAAGTTGAGGAGCAGACCGCGCGCGGGCCGTCGGCAGGCCGCCGGAACGGACTCGTGCCCGGCGGCGACCAGGGCCAGTTCGTACCCGGGCGGCTCGGGGCGCCGCAGGCTGACGTACCAGTCGCTGGTGTACGTCGTCTCGAATCCGAACAGCGTGCGGTAGAAGGCCACGGACTCGGTGAGCCGCTCGGTGCAGAGCACGGGATAGAAGCTGGTCACGGCAGAGGACATCATCACAGCACCGTTCTGGGCGGGTACGCGGTCGTCCTGTCCAACGAGGTGTCCGTCTGCGCGTCACGTCCGCCGGATCGAAGGCAGGTCGACATGACAGCGGCGCGTCCGGTGGGCCAGGTCCGGGTATGGGCGCTGCGGCAGGCGCCCCCGTGGCGGGACGACGTCTCGCTCGCCCTGCTCGACGCGCGGGAACAGGCCAGGGCGGCGTCCTTCACCCGCCGGCACGAGCGGTCGACGTACCTCGCGGCGCACGCCGGGCTGCGGCTGCTGCTGGCCGACCGGCTCGGCGTCCACCCCCGGGACCTGCGCTTCGGCCGTGACCGGTGCGCGCACTGCGGCGGCCCGAACGGCCGGCCGATTCTTCTCGACGCCCCCGGCGGCCCGCACTTCTCGCTCTCCCACTGCGCCGGCATCACGCTCGTCGGGATCGCCGACGTGCCCGTCGGGGTGGACGTCGAGCGGCTGCCGGGCCGCCGGACGGTCGAACGCTGCCTGGCGCGGCTGCATCCGCGCGAAAGGGCGGAACTGCTCCGGGTGCGGCGGGCCGAACTCCCTCTGGCTTTCTGCCGGTTGTGGACGCGCAAGGAGGCGTATCTGAAGGCGCGGGGCACCGGGCTCGGCCGGGGGCTCGACCTGGACTACCTGGGAACGGGGGGAGAGGGCAGGCCCGTCGGGTGGAGCGTCGTCAATCTGTCCTGCGGGCCGCAGGACCGTACGCACGCCGCGGCGCTGGCCGTTCCGCGCTGGGTACGGGTGCCCGCCGGACCGGGTGAGCTGAATTGGTCGGCGTACGGCCATGTCCTCGGCGCTGTCGGCTCGTTGAAGGAGAGGGGGTCCATTTGACATGCCATCGGTATGCGATTAGGTTCGATTCGCATACCAATGGTACGTGAGTGGAGATGGCGCCCCATGCTGACCAGCTTCTGTCCGGTGATCTGCACCTCGCGGCTGGAGGTGTCCCGCGCCTTCTACCAGAGGCTGTTCGGCTTCACGGCCACGTTCACCACCCGGTGGTACGCCGGTCTCGCCCGGCCCGGAGGGCGACAGCAGGAGCTCGCCCTGGTCGACCACACCCACCCGGCGCTGCCGGAGTCGCTCCGGCGGCCGGTGCGCGCGGTGCGGCTCACCGTGGAGGTGGACGGCGGGCCCGAGGAGTGGGACCGGATCGCCGCACTCGGGGCGGCGGGACGCCCGGAACGCAAACACCTGGTCGTCACCGACCCCAACGGAGTCCGGATCGACGTCGTCGCACCGGCCTGACCGCCGGGAGGGCGGGGGGTCGTGCGCCGGGCCGGCCGGTCCGGGAGTCGTGTGCCGGAGCGGGAGCCGCTTCGGAGGCCGTACGCCGTGAGGGGGCGCCGGTCAGGTCGCCCGCAGCGCCTCCAGCATCCGCGCCAGCGCCCGGCGGGTGTCCGACAGGTCGGTGGAGTCCTCCGACGTCGCCAGCCACAACGCCGCCTCGTTCATCGCGCCCGACAGCAGATGGGCGAGCGGCGCGACGGGCTGCGCGGGGATGGTGCCCTCCTGGATCAGGACGGTGAGCGCGCGGGCCAGATGGCGGCCCGAGGTCGCCTCGTTCATCGCGCGCCAGTCCCGCCATCCGAGCACCGCCGGCCCGTCGACGAGCATGATGCGCTGGATCGCGGGGTCGGTGGACGCGCTCAGGAACGCCTGGCAGCCGTGGGTGAACTGGTCCCAGGGGTCCTCCTGGACATCCGCCTCCGCCGCGACGAGCGCGGCCACCTCCTGCTGCACCTGCTCCAGGACGGCCCGGAACAGTTCGGCCTTGCTTCCGAAGTGGTGGTACAGCGCGCCCTTGGTGACTCCGGCCGCCCCGACGATCTCCGACAGGCCCACGGTGGCGTAACCGAGGCGGGAGAAGAGCCGCCGGCTCTCCCGCAGCAAGGTGTGCCGCGTCTGCTCCCGCTGCTGCGCGCGAACCCCGTTCGCCATCGTTGCGCCCCCGTCTTCGACCTGGTGAAACCACCCGCACACGGTACTTCTCCGGGGGAGGGCGGGCGAGACCCGTGGGGGAGGCGGGAGTCCGGCCCGGACGCCCGGACCCTCCCGGTGGCGGACGGCCTTCCGCTCCGTACGTGCCCCGCCCGCCGATTGGCTCTGGACTTTGTGTCCAGCCTGGACTTACAGTCCAGGCATGGAGAAGGCGGAAGAGACCCTGGACCCCCGGGTGCGCAGATGGGCGCCGGTGTGCCGGGCCGTCGCGCTGCTGCTCGGTCCGTACGCGGAGGTCGTCCTGCACGACCCGGACACCGATCGGGTGCTGGAGGTCTGGAACCCGATGACCTCCCGGGGCGCGGGCGACCCTTCGCTCCTCGGTGAACTGGACGAACTCGCCCCGTCCGCGCGGGACGTGTACGGCCCGTACGAGAAACTGCTCGCGGACGGCCGCCGCCTGTCGTCGGTCAGCGCGGTCCTGCGGGACGAGCGGGACCGGCCGTCGGCGGTGCTCTGCGTCAACCTCGACCGTACGCCGCTCGAACAGGCCGCCGCCGTCCTGACCGCGTTCGGCGCCCCGACCGTGCCGCGCCCCGAGCCGCTGTTCGCACAGGACTGGTCCGAGCGGATCCAGCACGTGATCGGCGCCTACGTCCGCGAAACGGGCCGCCCCGTCGAACGCCTCACCCGCCAGGACCGCCTGGCCGTCGTCGGCCGGCTGGAGGAGGAGCGGGTGTTCGCGGTACGCCGCGCCGCGCCGGTCGTCGCCGGGGCGCTGCGGGTGTCCCGGTCCACCGTCTACGACCTGCTGGCCGAACTCAGAACACCAAGCGCGGAGGACCGACGAGCATGACCCGCCTGCCCGACTTCCGGCTGGAGACGTACTTCTCCCGCTGGGAGTTCACCGCCCGCCACCACCTGACCGCCTCCGACGCGCAGACCATGACGCTGCGCGAACTGCTCGAACTGGCCGACGACACCGACCGTGAGGCCTTCGAGAACCTGTCTCTGGGCTACACCGAGACCTTCGGCGATCCGGCCCTGCGTGAACTGATCGCGGGCACCTACGAGCACGCCGGGGCGGACGACGTCATCTGCTTCGCGGGCGCCGAGGAAGCCCTCTACCTGGCGATGAACGTCCTGCTCGGCGCGGGCGACCACGCGGTGGTGGTGACCCCGAACTACCAGGCCGCCGAGACCGTACCGCTGGCCCTGTGCGAGGTCACCGGCGTGGCCCTCGACCCGGACCGGGACTGGGCCCTGGACCTCGACCGGGTGGCGGCGGCGCTGCGGCCCACCACCCGTGTCGTGTCGGTGAACTTCCCCAACAACCCCACCGGCAAGGTCATCGGCACCGCCGACCTCACCGCCCTCGCGCGCCTGTGCGACGAGCGCGGCATCCACCTGTTCAGCGACGAGGTCTACCGGGGACTCGAACGCGACCCCGCCCGCACCCTGCCGCAGGCCGCCGACCTCTCCCCGCGCGGACTGTCCCTCAACGTGACCTCGAAGTCCCTCGGCCTGCCCGGCCTGCGCATCGGCTGGATCACCTGCCGGGACCGGGAGTTGCGTACGCGACTGGAGCGGGCCAAGCACTACACCACCATCTGCAACGCCGCGCCCAGCGAGGTCCTCGCCCGTGTCGCGCTGAAGGCCCGCGACACGATCCTGGACCGCAACCGGAAGCTGATCGCGGCCAATCTGCCCGCCTACGACGCGTTCTTCGCCGAGTTCGCCGAGGACTTCGAGTGGCGGGCACCGGACGGCGGGTGCGTCGCCTACCCCCGCTATCTCGGCACCGACGGGGTGGAGGAGTTCTGCGCCCGCCTGGTGGAGGAGGCCGGTGTCCTGCTGCTGCCCGCGAGTGTCTACCGCTCCGAACTCACCGCCACCCCGGCCGACCGGTTCCGTATCGGCATGGGCCGCCGCGATCCGGAGCGGGGCCTGGCCGCCTTCGCCGAGTGGATGCGTACGCGGCGATGACCCTCCCCGTCTTCGGCCTGCCCGCCGTCGAGGAGGCCGCCACCACGCCCCTGGTCCTCGACACCGTCCGGGACGCGCTCATCGCGCACGCCGAAGGCCGCACCAGCGTGCCGCCGCCGCTGCACATGGCCTTCCCCGAGGCGGACGGCGACTGCCACGTCAAGGCGGGCAGGGTCGCGGGCGCCCCGGACTTCACCGTCAAGATCGCCACCGGGTTCTACCGCAATCCGGCCCGGGGCCTTCCCGCCAACCACGGTCTGGTGTGCGTCATCAGCGCCCGTACGGGACGGATCCGCGCCCTCCTCGACGACCACGGGCTGCTGACCGCCCTGCGCACCGCCGCCGCGGGCGCGCTCGTCACCCACGCCCTGGCCCGGCCCGGAGCCGCGACCCTCGCCGTCTTCGGCACCGGCGAACAGGCCCGCCTCCAGGCGCTCTGGCTGGCCGGACTCCGCCCGCTCGACACCGTCCTCGTGCACGGCCGCGACGCGCGCAGGGCCGCCGCCCTGTGCGACGAGCTCCGGGCGCGCGGCCTGCCCGCCCGGCCCGCCCCGGCGGACCAGGCGGCCACCGCCGACATCGTCATCACCACGACCCCGGCGACGGCCCCGGTCCTGGACGCCGCCCGGGTGCGCGAAGGAGCGCAGGTCACCGGTATCGGCACGGACATGCCGCACAAGAACGAGCTCCCGCCGGACCTCTTCCGCCGCGCCGCGCTCATCGCCACCGACGACCACGACCAGTGTCTCGACCACGGCGACTTCGGCCACGCGGTCCGCGCCGGTACGGCCGCCCCGGACGCCGACACCGCCGCCGGGCTGCTGCTCGCGTCACCCGTCGACCGGCCGGAGGGCGCGATCACGGTCGCCGACCTCACCGGTGTCGGAGCACTCGACGCGGCACTCGCCTCGGCCGTCCTCGGCCGCCTGATGCCCTGACCCTCCTGCTGCCCTGACCCGCCCTCCGACCTGGCACGGCCCCGCCCCGTCGGCGCCGCCCCCGTCGGCCCCGGCCCCCGGCCCGGTCGCCGCGCGTCGCCGGTCGTGACGTCTCGGCGTGAGGTCCCGGTCGTGAGGTCCCGGTCGTGAGGTCTCGGTCCGGTGGCGAAATCCCGTCGCGGCGGTCCCGTGGCGGACATTTCCCTTATTGTGGCGCTCTGTCGGCCGATAGCCGCGCGCCATCGCGCCCCGCCCCTCGCCGACAGCCCCGGCCCGGACCTGGCGGCCGGACGGAAGGACGATCCACGGTGGACGGCCGTCCCGCTATAAGGAATTGACCGGCAATCTATTCCGTATAGAGCACGCCGACCCTATGGTTCTGGACACCTGGGCAGAAGCCGCGCGGACGGCTCGCCCGGCCACGGCGGGCATCGCCCGTTCCGGTCACAAGGAGGGCAGCGCCATCTATATCGACGTTCACGGGCATGTCACCGCCCCCGACAAGCTCTACGCATACAAGGCCGGACTGTTGTCCCACCGAGGTGCCCACGGGCGCGGGCGGACCGGGGTGACCAGGGAACTCGTCGAGCAGGCGCTCAACGCGCCGCATCCGAGTTTCGGCAACGTCTCCCATCTGCGGCACCTCGACGAGGCCGGGGTGGACATCCAGTTCATCTCGCCCCGGCCGTTCCAGATGATGCACAGCGAGAGCCCCGCCAAGCTGGTCGAGTGGTTCACCGAGGAGACCAACGACGTCATCGCCCTGGCCTGCGAGGTCGACGGCCGCTTCCGGGGAGTCGCCGGAATGCCCCAGTCGATGGAGCTCGAACCCGCCGCCTGGACCCGCGAACTGCGCCGCTGCGTCGAGGAGCTGGGCTTCGTCGGCGCGACGCTGAACACCGACCCGTACGAGGGACTGCGCCAGCCGCCCGCCATCGGTGACCGCTTCTGGTACCCGGTGTGGGAGGCGCTGTGCGAACTGGACGTCCCCGCGATCATCCACTCCGCGGCCTGCCGCCCCCCGGCGCGCGAGAGCTACTCCCTGCACTTCGTGCAGGAGGAGACGCTGGCCGTCGCCGGGCTGCTCCAGTCGACCGTCCTGGACGACTTCCCCGAGCTGAAGATCGTCGTCTCGCACGGCGGTGGAGCCGTCCCGTACCAGAAGGGCCGCTTCTACCCCGCCGCCCTGCGCGCCGGCACCACCTTCGAGGAGCGCCTGCGGCGTCTCCACTACGACACCTGCCTCTACACCCGTGACTCCATCGAGTTCCTGCTGCGCACCGTCGGGGTCGACCGCTGTCTGTTCGGTACGGAGAAGCCCGGCACCGGCTCGGTCCGGGACCCGGCGACGGGCCGCTGGATCGACGACATCCATCTCCTCATCGAGGACATCGACTGGCTGACCGACGCCGACCGGAAGGCGCTGTTCGAGACGAACGCCGTCGACCTGTTCCGCCTGGAGGTGTGAGCGGGCATGGCCGACCTCGTCCTGGGCGTGGGCACGTCCCACGGCCCCCTGCTGAACACACCGCCCGATGACTGGGGCCTGCGGGCCGCCGCCGACCGGGCCAACCCGGCGCTGGTCTACCGGGGTGAGGAGTACCCGTACGACGAGCTGCTCGCCCTGCGCGCGCCCGGCTTCGCCGCCGCGTGCGAACCGGACGCGCGCCGCAGCCGCCACACCGCCTGCCGGGCGCACATCGAGGAGCTGGGCCGGCGGATCAAGGCCGCCGAACTCGATGTCCTGGTGGTCGTGAGCAGCGACCACAAGGAGGTGTTCGGCGACGAACT
This sequence comes from Streptomyces sp. NBC_01498, assembly GCF_036327775.1. Taxonomy (NCBI): domain Bacteria; kingdom Bacillati; phylum Actinomycetota; class Actinomycetes; order Kitasatosporales; family Streptomycetaceae; genus Streptomyces; species Streptomyces sp. NBC_01498. The sequence continues at coordinate 6,447,785 of NZ_CP109598.1, forward strand.
GCTGCCGCAGTTCGCCTTCTACTGGGGCGACACCATGCGGCACGAGCCGTTCACCCAGGAGCAGCTGGACCGGATGAAGCCGGGGCTGGCCGTCGCCGAGGTGGCCAACGTGCCGGCTGTCGGCACGGTCCGGGCGGGCGACGCCGAGCTGGCCCGGTATCTGATCGAGCACACCTCCGCGGCCGGGTTCGACCCGGCCGCCTCCCGCGAACTTCCCCCCGGCGAATGGGGCAACTCCGGCATCCCGCACGGCTGGGGCTTCGTCTTCGAGCAGGTGCTGGGCGGCGGCGAGGCACCCCCGACGGTGCCGGTCTTCGTGAACACCTTCTGGGAGCCCAACCCGCCCTCGGCCCGGCGCTGTTTCGACTTCGGTGTCGCCCTGGGCGAGGCGATCCGGAGCTACCCGCGCGACCTGCGCGTGGGCATCGTGGCCTCCGGCGGGCTGAGCCACTTCGTCGTGGACGAGGAACTCGACCGCGCCTTCCTGACCGCGCTGACCGGCCGCGACACCGGCCATCTGTGCGCCCTGCCGGACGCCGTGCTGCGCTCGGGTACCTCGGAGATGCGCAACTGGATCGTCGTGGCGGGCGCGCTCCAGGCCCCACCGCTCCAGGCCGCCGCCACACCCGGTCCCGCCGTCCCCGGTGCCTCCGTGCCCGCTGCCTCCCCGCTCGCTGCCGAACTGATCGGTTACGAGCCGTGCTACCGGTCGGAGGCGGGCACCGGGTGCGCGATGGCCTTCATGACCTGGCAGGCCGACTCCCTCCCGGACACCGCCGGTTCCGGGGAGGCGTCATGACGGCCGGCGACCGGGCACCGGACGCCTCGCTCGTGGAGCGGCTGCGGTCCCTCGACTCGTGCGCGATCTCCGACGCACTCGACGCCCACGGGGTCTCGGCGGTGACGCTCGGCCCCGCGCCGGTATGGCCGGTACGCCATGTCGTCGCCGGCCGGGTGCGCACCGTCGAGGTGGGCCCGCGCCGTTCCGACCGGCCGGCGGGTCATGTGGCCGCCGCCGCGGTGGATGTCTCGGGCCCGGAGGACGTCCTGGTCATCGGCAACGGAGGGCGGCCGGACGTGTCCTGCTGGGGCGGCATCCTCAGCCGCGCCGCCACGGCGCGGGGCATCGCCGGTGTCGTGGTCGACGGCGCCTGCCGGGACGTGAGCGAGAGCCGGGAACTGGGTCTGCCGGTCTTCGCGCGGGCCGTGGTGCCCGTCAGCGCGCGGGGGCGGATCGTCCAGCACGCCATGGACGAGCCGATGGACTTCGGCGGGATCACCGTGGGCCCCGGCGACTACGTCGTCGCCGACGGCAACGGGGTCGCGTTCGTCCCCGGCGCCGACGCCGAGCGGATCGTCGCGTTCGCCGAACGCCTCGTCGCCCGCGAATCCGCCATGGCCGAGGAGGTCGCCCGGGGGCGGCCCGTCGCCGAGGTCATGCACGACAGCAGATTCCCCACCGTCGAGGAGAGCACCCCGTGACCGAGGAAGCCGTGACCGGCGGCCCCGCCGCCGTCCCCCGCGAGCCGGTGACGGCCGGCACACCGGCGCACCCCCTGGCGGGCTACTCCACCGCCACCGTCTCCGACGCGCTCGACCGGCTCGGCCGGGAGGGCTGTCTGCCCGGTATCGCCCCGCTGTCCGACGGCGCGCGGATCTTCGGCCGCGCCTACACCGTCTCGTACGTCGCCGCCGGACGCCCGGCCGGCACAGTCGGCGACTACCTGGACGACATGGCGCCCGGTGACGTCGCGGTGCTCGACAACGGAGGCCGCACCGACTGCACCGTATGGGGCGACATCCTCACCGCCATGGCCCACGACCGGGGCATCGCGGGCACGGTGATCGACGGCGTCTGCCGCGATGTGTGGCGGGCACTCGACGTCGGCTATCCGCTCTTCACCCGGGGCCGCTACATGCGTACCGGCAAGGACCGGGTCGAGGTGCGCGCCGTCGGGTGCCCGGTGGGCGTCGCCGGGATCCAGGTGGTCCCCGGCCAGTTGATCATCGCCGACGGCGACGGGGCGGTCACCGTACCCCCCGACGTCGAGGACGAACTGGCGGACATCTGCCACTCCATCCACGAACGCGAGTCCCGCATCGTCGAGGACGTGCTCGCCGGCCGCACCCTGGCCGAGTCGCGTGCCGCCCACGGCTACCACCTCCTCCAGAGGAACCAGGCATGAGGAGCCAGGCATGACGACCGCCGCGCACACGCGGACCGAGCACACCGGTCCCCACGAGAACACCGACGGCACCGACTCCGACGTCTTCCTGCGGCTCGGGACCGCCACCCTGTACGAGGCGTCGAAGCTCGACTGCTTCCTGCCGCCCCGTATCCGCCCCGTCTGGCCCGGCGCCGCGCTCGTCGGCCGCGCCCTGCCCGTCTCCACCGCCCCGGCCGACAACCTCCCCCTGCATCTCGTCCTCGAACAGGCCGGGCCCGGCGACGTGCTGGTGGTCGACGGGCGGGGCGAGGACTGCGGCTACTGGGGCGAGGTGCTGACGGCCGCCGCGCAGGCGCGCGGCGTCCGGGGCCTGGTGATCGACGGCGGGGTACGCGACGTGGACCAGCTGCGCGCGCGTGGCTTCCCCGTCTTCAGCTCGGCGGTCGCGATCCGCACCACCGTCAAGGACGACCCGGGCACCGTCGGCACACCCGTCACCCTCGGCGGTGTCACCGTCGAACGCGGCGACCTCGTCGTGGCGGACACCGACGGCGTCGTGGTGATCCCGGCGGCGGCGGCCGGGGCGGTGCTGGCCGCAGGGCTCGCCCGCGAGGCCGCCGAGGCGGGCTGTCTGGCCCGGATCGGCACGGGCGAACTGACCCTCGACATCTACGGTTTCCGGCCGGCCGGCCCGCCGGACCCGGACGGCACGGACTGAGCCGCCATGACCCCACTCGACCCCCTCGCCGACCGGCCGCTGCTGGTCGAACAGGTCCGCCTGGAGGCGACCGACGTCGTCTCCCTCACCCTGGCCGACCCGGACGGCGGCGCCCTGCCGCCCTGGGAACCGGGCGCCCACATCGATCTGCGGCTGCCCAGCGGCACCGTCCGCCAGTACTCCCTGTGCGGCCCGCCGGACGACCCGTGCCACTACACCGTGGCGGTGCTCCGTGAGGAACGCGGCCGGGGCGGATCCGTGGAGGTGCACGGCACCGCGCTGGTCGGCCGGACGCTGCGGGCCCGGGGACCGCGTAACCACTTCCCGCTGGTCCCCGCCCCGCACTACCTCTTCCTCGCCGGGGGCATCGGCGTCACACCGGTCCTGGCGATGATCCGGCGGGCCGTCGCCGACGGCGCCTCCTGGGAGCTGCACTACGGCGGACGCTCACGCGCGAGCATGGCGTTCACCGGCGTACTGACGGACCTCGGCGCCGCACGTGTCCATCTCGTCCCGCAGGACGAGTCCGGCCTGCTGCCCCTGACGGACCTGGTCGGCGCCGCGCCGCCGGGCACCGCCGTCTACTGCTGCGGCCCCGAGGGCATGGTCCGGGCCGTCACCGATGCCTGCGCGGCCGTGCCGGACGCCCTGCACGTCGAGCGTTTCGGCGCGCCGCCGGGCGCCACGCCGGCCGGCGAGGCGGGCCCGGCCGCCGCCGCCTTCACGGTGGAGCTGCGGCGCAGCGGCCTGACCGTGCGGGTCCCGCCGGACCGGACGCTGCTCGACGTGGTCCGAGAGGTCGCGCCCGACGTGGGGTTCTCCTGCGAGGAGGGCTACTGCGGCTCGTGCGAGACGCGGGTCCTCGCCGGGGTGCCGGAGCACCACGACACCGTGCTGTCGGACGAGGAGCGGGAGAGCGGCGACACGATGATGATCTGCGTCGGCCGCTCGGCCTCGGACCTTCTCACTCTGGATCTCTGAGCCGGATCTCCGGCTGTCCCTCTCCGGTGTTCCGCCACCGCCCCCGGGCCTGAATTCCATATCGAAGAACTTAGAGAATGAGTATTTCTCTATAAGGTATTCCTGGTTAAGGTCGTGTGAACCAGGACTGTTCCGAGGAGTCACAGATGTCTATGTGGGCGAGCACGACAGACCGCCTCAGGGGCCGGCACACCGCGCCCGTGGACGAGGTTTCCGGCGAGCCCGCCGTTCAGCTCCAGCTGTCCGGCGTGACCAGGAAGTTCAAGGAAGTCGTCGCCGTCGACGGGATCGACCTCGACGTGAAGGCGGGCGAGATATTCGCCCTGCTGGGCCCCAGCGGCTGCGGAAAGAGCACGTCGCTGCGGATGATCGCGGGCCTGGAGAAGATCGACCGGGGATCGATCTCGATGCGCGGCCGGGCACTCGCCGACGCCGACCGGGGCACATTTCTCCCGTCGGAGAAACGCAATATCGCGATGGTCTTCCAGTCCTATGCCGTCTGGCCCCATATGACGGTCGCCCAGAACGTCGGATTCCCGCTGCGTATGCGCCGGGTGCCGCGCGCCGAAAGGCGCCGCAGGGTCGAGGAGATCCTCGCGGTCACCGGACTCGAAGCCGTCGCCGAACGGCCCGCCACCCTTCTGTCCGGCGGTCAGCAGCAGCGCGTCGCCCTCGCCAGAGCCCTGGTCTACACCCCCGATCTGCTGCTGCTGGACGAGCCGTTGTCGAACCTCGACGCCAAGCTCCGGGTCCAGATGCGGCGCGAGATCCGCAGGCTCAACCAGGAACTCGGCATCACCATGCTCTTCGTCACCCACGACCAGGACGAGGCACTGTCCCTGGCCGACCGCCTCGCCGTCATGAACAACGGCAAGGTCGAGCAGATCGGCCGGCCGATGGAGCTGTACGAGAACCCGAGGACCGCGTTCGTACGTGACTTCCTCGGCCGGCTCATCGTCGTGGAGGGTGTGCTCTCCGGGGAGTCCGGCCGGCGCCTGATCCAGCTCGACACCCCGGCGGGCCGGGTCGGCGAGATCGTCGGCCCCGACGTACCGGCCGACCTCGCGAACGGCGACCGGGTGGGCGTGTATCTGCGCCCCGAGGACGTCGACCTGCTGCCCGGACACGACGACGGACCCGCGCCGAACCAGATCGCCGCCCGGGTGCTGTCCACGGCCTACCTCGGCGACAGCTTCGAGTACGTCCTCGACATCGCCGGCTCCCACGTCCTGCTGAGCGCCCCGCGCCGGGTGGTGCACCGGCCCGGCGACACCGTCTTCGTCCAGGCCGACCCGGCCCGCGCCATGGTGTGGCCCCTGTGACCGCCGTCCTGCCGCCGGCCGGACCGGACGACATCGCACCACTGCCGGGACCGGTCGGACGACTCGCCAGGGCCCGCCGCTCCAGCGGCTCCCGGCTCACCGGCACCGCGGTCCTGATCCTGGTCGGCGCCGTCACCGTCGTCCCCGTCACGCTGCTGCTGTTCAACAGCCTCAACGTCGCCGACCCCGGCGACGCCGCCCGCTACGGACTCGACAACTGGCGCCACGCCTTCGCCAACGGCGCCATGTGGGAGTCCGCCTGGAACACCCTGCGACTCGGCGTGCCGAGGGTCCTGATCGGCATGGTGATCGCCACCGTCATCTCCTGGCTGATCGCACGCACCGACATGCCCGGCGGCAAGATCATCGAAGTCGTCCTCTGGTTCTCCTTCTTCATCCCCTCGCTGTCCGTCACCCTCGGCTGGATCCTGCTCCTCGACCCCGCCAACGGCGTGCTCAACCAGGCGATCCGATGGCTGCCGGGCCTCGGCGACATCAGCGACGGCCCGCTGGACATCTACAGCTACTGGGGCATCATCTGGACCCATCTCACCGCCACCACCGTGCCGATCATGGTGATCCTGCTGGTGCCCGCCTTCCGCCGGATGAGCCGGTCCATGGAGGAGGCCGCGCAGATGTGCGGCGCGAGCCGCCTCACCACCCTCGTACGGATCACCGTGCCGATGATGCGCCCGGCCATCGTCGCCGCCACCCTGCTCAGCTTCGTCTACTCGCTCAAGACCTTCGAGATCGAACTGCTCCTGGGCACCCCGATCGGGCTGAACGTCTACTCCACCCAGATCTACAACTGGCTCCAGTCCTCCCCGCCCCAGTTCGGCACCGCGACCGCGCTCGGCTCGGTCTTCATCCCCGTCCTCGTCGCGCTGGCGGTCATCCAGCGGTACGCCGTACGCAGCCGCAGTTACGTCACCGTCGGCGCGCACACCTACAACGACGAACCCATCAGGCTCGGCCGGGTACGCCGCTGGGTCGTCGCCGGAGTCCTCTCGCTCTACGCGACCGTCAGCGTCGTCCTGCCGATGGGCGCGATCCTCCTCGGCTCCTTCATGCGCCGGTTCGGCTTCTTCCAGCTCAGCGACCCCTTCACCACCGCGCACTGGTCGGCGCTGTTCAACGACAACCTCTTCGCCTCCTCGGTGCGCAACACCCTGACCATCGGTCTCATCGCCACCCTGGTCGGCGTCCTCGTCTACTTCGTCATCGCCTTCGTCGTCGTCCGCAGCGAACTGCCCGCCCGGGGCGGCATCGACATCATGGCGTGGCTGCCCGCCGCCGTACCGGGCATGCTGCTCGGCCTCGGACTGCTCTGGGTCTACCTCGGCACCCCGCTGCGCACCGTGCTGTACGGCAACCTGTTCGGCCTGACCATCGCCCTGGTGATCAGCCACATGGCCACCGGCACCCAGCAGTTGAAGGCCGCGATCCTCCAGGTCAGCCCCGATCTGGACCGGGCGGCGCGGATCTGCGGCGCCGGCCCCGCGCGGGCCTACGTCCACATCCTCTTCCCGCTCCTCGGCCCCTCGGTGGCCGCGGCGGGTGTTCTGACCTTCCATTCCGCCGTCAGTGACGTCAGCACCGTCGTCCTGCTCAGCAGCAACGACTCCCGGCCGCTGTCGATCCTGCTCCTCGAATACAGCACCAGTGGCGTGCTCGAACAGGCATCGGTACTGGGCGTGATCATCAGCATGATCACCGTCGGGGTGGCGCTGCTGTCCCGCGCGCTCAGCCGGTCCCGGCTGCGCGGATCGCGTACGCGGTTCCGCCGCCCGGCCACCGGTCCCGGCCCGTCACTTCCCTCCGCAGTGAAAGCAGGTGCGTCATCAAAGCATTCCTCGCTCACCACAACTGGAAGCTGATCGCCGCAGGGGCCGCGGTGGCCCTCTCCGCGACAGCGTGCGGCGGCGGCGACGGCTCGGTCGCCACGACGAGCGCCGGCAAGGCGCCCGCCAAGGCCGGCAGCCAGTGCCCGGACCCCTCGGGCGAACTGGTCGCCGCGGCGAAGAAGGAGGGCAAGGTCGTCATGTCCGGCCCGCCCACCGACACCGTGCGCCGGCAACTGCCCGAGGCGTTCACCCGGGCGTACGGGATCGACCTCGACTACATCGGCACCAGCGGCAAGGACAACGCGGCCCGCCTCGACGCCGAACGCAAGGCCGGGCTGTACTCCCAGGACGTGTTCGTGGGCGGCGCCGACACCATGGCGAACACCTACCACGCGCGGAACTGGATCGCCCCGCTCACCGATGTGCTGACCCCCGAGGAACTGGACACCAAGCCGTGGCGCGGCGGGACCGTGCCCTTCGTGGACCAGGACAAGAAGATCCTCAGCATCAGCCGCTACATCAGCGTCCCGATCGTCATCAACACCGACAAGGTGAAGCCGGACGAGATCAAGACCTGGAAGGACCTGCTCGACCCCAGGTGGAAGGGCAAGATCGCCACGATCGACCCGCGCAGCCCCGGCGGCGCGATCTACAACGTCGGGATGTTCCAGGACAACCCGGAGTACGGCGACGCGTTCGTCGAGCAGCTCTACAAGGACCAGAAGCCGATCCTGCTCACCGACTCCCGGCAGGGCACCGACGACCTGGCACGCGGCAAGTACCCGATCGCCCTCGGACTCGGCCAGCTGGACGTCGACACGGCGGCCGACGACGGACTTCCCGTCCAGGTCGTCCTGCCCGACCTGCTCCAGACCACCAGCGGTTTCGGCTTCCTCGCCGTCTCCGACAAGCCCCCGCACCCCCAGGCGTCCAAGGTCCTCGCCCAGTGGCTGGCCTGCCCGGACGGCAACAAGGCGTGGAACGACGCGTACGGGAGCATCAGCACCCGCACCGACGTCGAGCCGCCCGCGAACCTGCCCGAGTGGCAGGTCCCGAAGGACGGCGAGGACTACTTCGACGCCAACTCGTGGGAGTTCCTGACCAAGGGCGTCAAGGACGCGACGGACCTGATCACCAGCCTCATCGGCACCAACTAGCTCACAGGGAGACACGCTGATGACGTCGGCGGAAACCGAACTGCCCACGATCCAGCGCCCGACGGCCTACGAACAATGGCTGAAGGACGAGGGACTGACCGTCGTGGAAGGGCTGTTCATCGAGGACCTGCGCACCGTCGAACTCGGCGACTGGGCCCGGCGCGGCTGCCGGGCCGCGGTCGCCCGGCTGGAGGGCACCGAGGACGTCAACGACGCCCACATCATCGAGATCGCCCCCGGCGGGCAGATGGCGCCCGAGCGCCATCTCTACGAGGAGATCACCTACGTCGTGTCCGGCCGGGGCTCGACCAGGGTGTGGAACTCCGCCGGGGCGGAGGCGACGTTCGAGTGGAACGCCGGGAGCGTGTTCTCCGTCCCCCTCAACGCGTACGCGCAGCACTTCAACGGCAGCGGATCCGAGCCCGCCCGGTTCTACACGGTCACCAGCGCCCCGCTGGTGATGCGGATGTTCCACAACCGCTCGTTCGTCTACGACTGCGACTTCGACTTCACCGACCGGTTCGGCGCCCAGAAGGACGACTTCAGCGGCGCCGGGACGGCCTACCAGTCGCGCGTCTGGGAGAGCAGGTTCATCCCCGACGCGGCCGGCATCGAGCTGAAGTCGTGGGCCGCGCGCGGCGCCGGCGGCAGCAACGTCATGCTGGAGATCGCCGACAACAGCCTCTGCGGCCATGTGTCGGAGTTCCCCGTCGGCACGTACAAGAAGGCACACCGGCACAACGCCGGCGCCCATGTGATCATCCTCGGCGGCACCGGCTTCTCCCTGCTCTGGCGGGAGGGCGAGCCGGTCCGCAAGGTCGACTGGCAGCGGGGCTCGATCGTGGTGCCGCCCGAGCGCTGGTTCCACCAGCACTTCAACACCGGTACCACGCCCGCCCGTTACCTCGCCCTGCGCTGGGGCAGCAAGAAGTACCCGCTGTTCAAGCAGTTCCTGATCGACCGCCCCACCACGGAGGGCGGCGACCAGATCGAGTACCAGGACGAGGACCCCTCGGTACGCGCGACCTTCGAGGCCGATCTCGCGAAGAACGGCGCCGAGAGCCGGATGGGACCGCTCTACGAGCGGGCCGGTCTGCGGACCGGCTGACCATGATCAGCCTGGAACGCCGTTTCGACGAGGACTTCCACGTCGCGGCCGACGGACCGACGCTGGCGATCGACTTCTGGAGCTATCTCAACGCGCTCCAGGCCCGCCTCGGCTGGACCCCGGCCGACGACCGGACGTGGGACTACCTGGAGGAGCTCGGACGCGACATCGAGCCGCTCATCGAGACCCTCCCGGACGCGGACGCCGCGCCGTACCTGCGCCGGCTCGTCGACCGATGGGCGGCGCGGGGCCCCGGGGAGCGCGACGACCTCCGGCAGAGCGTCGCCGCCATGCTGCTGGCGGCCCTGCGCCGGGGCCCCGTGCCGGGAGCGGCGGCGGTCACCGCCGCCGCCCCCGCGCCGGGTCCCGCCGAATCAAGAGGAGCACGACCATGATCAGTGAAGCCGAGAACGCATTCCTTACACGTGTGGGCCCCGGCACCCCCGCCGGTGACCTGCTGCGCCGCTACTGGCAGCCGTTCGCCCTCACCGCCGACCTCTCGCCGGACAAGCGCACCAAGCGCGTCCGCATCCTCGGCGAGGACCTGGTGGTCTATCTGACCGACGACCACGACTACGCCCTGGTGGCGGAGTCGTGCGCGCACCGCAGGGTGTCGCTCTACTACGGCTTCGTGGAGGGGTGCGAGATCCGCTGCCCGTACCACGGCTGGAAGTACGACCGCACGGGCCAGTGCCTGGAGCAGCCCTTCGAGCAGGAGAACCGGCGGGCCCGCGAACGCGCGAGGATCGCCGCCTATCCCGTACGGGCCTACCGGGGCCTCCTCTTCACCTACATGGGCCCCGGCGAACCGCCCGTCCTGCCGGAGTGGGACGTGCTCGACCGCCGCGACGGCCACCTCACCCTGTATGTGGAGGAGGACCTGCGGTGCAACTGGCTCCAGCCGATGGAGAACGCCGTCGACACCGTGCACACCTTCTGGCTGCACGGCCACACCATGCACCTCAAGGGCATCGACCGGGGCAGCTACTACTACCGCCCCATCGAGAAGTACTCCTTCGAGGAGTTCGAGTGGGGCATCATCAAGCGCCGCGTCTACCGCGACAACGCCGGTGACCTGGAGGAGGAGACCGGGCACCCGCTGGTGTTCCCCAACATCCTCCGGCTCCCCGAGGGCCCGCTCCAGGCGATGCACTGGCGGGTGCCCGTGGACGACGAACACACCATGCTCATCCGGGCCGGTCTGCTGCCGGACCGGCCGGGCGAGGAGCGCGTGCACGACGAGGAGCCCAGCGTCGTACGGGTCCCCTCGGAGATGACCGCCGACGGCGACCACACCATGACCACCTTCACCAGCCAGGACCGGATGGCCTGGGAGACCCAGGGCGCGATCTACGACCGCACCAAGGAGACCCTGGGCGCCGAGGACAAGGGCATCGCCATGTACCGGCGGCTGCTGCGCCGGCAGATCGAACGCGTCCGGGCGGGCGAGGACCCGATGGCCCTCATCCGGGACCCGGAGAAGTCACGCGTCACCTTCGACGTCTCCCAGGGCCAGGCCAGGGTGGCCGTCGCCGAAGGCCGGACGAGATGACGTCCCCGGCCGAGCGTGTCGCGGCGGCCTGCCGTGTCCTCGGCCGTCTGGGACTCACCCGCGAGCCGGCCGGCCATGTCAGCGTCCTCCTGGACGACGGGACCGTCGCGGTGAAGGCCCGGGGACCCGCGGAATCCGGGCTCCGGTACGCCTCCGCCGACGACGTCGTCGTGGTCGACCGGGACGGCACGACGCTCTCCGGCGGGCCGGGACTCAAGGCCCCCCAGGAGATCGCCATTCACCTCGCGGTGTACCGGGCACGCCCGGAGGTCACCAGCGTGGCGCACGTCCATCCGACGATGCCGGTGATCTTCGGTGTCTGCGACGTGCCGCTGCTCCCGGTGATCGGCGCGTACGACCCGTACGCCCTGCGGCTGCTGCGCCGGGGCGTTCCGGTGTACGGGCGGGCCGTGCTGGTCAACACCCCGGAGTTGGGGGACGAACTGGCCGCCGCGCTCGGGCCCGCCGACGTCTGTCTGATGCGCGGGCACGGGGTCACGACCGTGGGCCGGAGCCCCGAGGAGGCGGCGCTGAACGTCGTCAAACTCAACGAGCTGGCCGAACTGAACTTCCTGGCACGGCAGTTGGGTGAGCCGCGGTGCATCGACCCGGCCGACGAGAAGGCGGTCGTCGGCGACGGCCGGACGAGGCCCGAACTGATCGACTCCGCCTGGCGCTACTACCGGCGGCTCGCCGAGGAAGGGGTGGCGACATGACGGACACGACCGCGACGGACCCGGCCCGGCAGCCGCGGACACCCGACCGCGAGCACACATCCGCGCACGAGCACGAGCACGCACCCGAGCGCGTACACGCACCCGACCACGAGCACACATCCGCGCACGAGCACGACCACGCACCCGATCACGACCACGACCACGTGGACCACGACGTACACGCACCCGGGCACGACCACGTACACGCACCCGGGCATCACCGCGACGACGGTCACCACGGCCACGACGGGCACGACCACGACCACGACCACGGTGTGAGCATCTGGCCCGAGGACCCGGACCACCCCCTCTGGGAGCGCGACCAGATCGTGCTGACCAGCGTCGGTGTCGACATCGGCTCGGCCACCAGCCAACTGCTCTTCTCCCGGCTGACGCTGCGCCGTCTCGGCCGCGAACTCTCCAGCGCCTACGCCGTCGTGGACAAGCAGATCGTCCACGAGTCGGCCGTCGTGCTCACCCCGTACGCCGAGGGGCTCACCATCGACGGCGAGGCCCTCGGGACCATCGTGGAGGAGGCGTTCGCGGCGGCCGGTGTCTCGGCCGACGACGTCGACACCGGCGCCGTGATCCTGACCGGCGAGGCCACCCGCCGCCACAACGCCCGCGCCCTCGCCGATCTGTTCGCGTCCCGCACCGGACGGTTCATCTGCGCCACCGCCGGACACGGCATGGAGGCGACGCTCGCCGCGCACGGTTCGGGCGCGGTGGCCAGGAGCGAGCGGGGCCACGCGCGGGTGCTCAACATCGACATGGGCGGCGGCACCACCAAACTGTCGGTGGCCGAGTCCGGGACCGTACGGTCGACCGCCGCGCTCCATCTGGGCGCCCGGCTGATCGTGGTCGACGGCGACGGCCGGATCGTCCGCCTGGAACCGGCGGGCAGACGCCTGGCGGCGGCGCTCGGCCACGACTGGTCGCTGGGCGACCGGACCACGCCGGGTGAACTCGCCGCACTGGCCGAGCTGATGGCCGACGCCGTCCTCGCCGAGGTCACCGCCCTCCCCGGGACCGGCGGATCCTCCGAAAGAATCCACGCGGGCGCCCTCTCCCTCGCCGGTCTCCGGCTCACCGATCCGCTGACCGAGCACGGGCCCTACGACGCCGTGCTGTTCTCCGGGGGAGTGGCGGAGTACGTCCACGGCCGCGAGTCACGGGACTTCGGCGATCTGGGGCCCTTCCTCGGCCGCGCGCTCGCCGCCCGCACCGGCCGGCTGCCCGGCCCGGTGGAGAACGGCGGCCGGGCCATCAGGGCCACGGTGCTCGGAGCGTCCCAGTACACCGTGCAGGTGAGCGGCAACACGATCCACATCGGCGATCCCGCGCTGCTCCCGCTGCACAATCTGCGGGTCGTGCGCCCCGAGGTGGAGCTGGGGGAGACGGTCGACGCCGACCGGGTCGCCGAGGCGATCACCCGTCATCTGGCGCGGATCGACATGGAACCGGAGGACCCGCTGGTCTTCGGATTCCGGTGGACCGGGCTGCCGAGCTTTCCCCGGCTGGACGCCTTCGTCCGGGGCGTCCGGCGCGGTCTGGGCGACCGGATCGCGGCCGGGCTGCCGCTGTGCCTGCTGTTCGAGGGGGACATCGCGAGGTCCGTCGGCGCCCTGCTGCTGGACCAGGGCGTCACCGTGCCGGTCGTCTCCGTCGACGGCATCAGCGTCACCGAACTCGACCATGTCGACATCGGCGCCGTGCTCGCCAAGTCGGGGACCGTACCGGTCTCCCTCAAGTCCCTGGTGTTCTCGCTGTGAACGGCACGACGGTACGGGCCGGACCGCGGCCGGCCCCGCAGCCCCGCTCAGTCCGTCTCGTTGAGCGCGTCGCGCACCGACTCCTGGGCCCGCACCAGCAAGGGGGCGATCTCCCGGGCCTGTTCGAGGTTCTCCAGCCGGGAACTGGGAACGGCCACGGCGATCGCCGCGAGGGGATAGCCGATCAGATCGTAGACCGCCATCCCCACGGCGCAGATGCTGCTCTCCCCCTCGCCGAAGTTGACCGCGAACCCGCTGTCCCGGATCTCGTCGAGTTCGGACGTCAACTCTCCCCAGGTGGAGATGGAGTTCGGCGTACGGGTGTCCAGCTGCCTGGTGGGGTAGCGCCGGCCCAGGTCACTGGCCGGCAGCGCCGCCAGGATCGCCTTCCCGCCCGCCGTGCAGTGCGCGGGCAGGACGATCCCGGTACGGGTGGCCACCCGTACCGACCGGGAGCCCTCCACACAGTCGATGAACCGGACGCAGTCCCCTTCCAGCAGCAGCAGACTGACCGTCTCCTGGGTGTCCTCGCTGAGCTTTTCCAGTACGGGCCTCGCGGCGTGCCGGATGTCGACGCGGCCTATCGCCGCCAGTCCGATCTCCAACAGGGCGCGGCCCGGCCGGTAGACACCGTTCGGCTTGTCCTGGGTCACGAAGCCGTGCCTGCGCAGCGTGGTCAGCAGGCGGTGTGCCGTGGACCGGGCGACGGCCAGTTCGTCGGCGGCGTCCGCGACCCGCAGTGCCCGCCGCTCGCCGATGAGGTGCAGCAACTGGAGGGCGTTGTCGACCGATGACAGACCCGTCTGCGCCGACTGCGGGACGGGGTGGTGAGGTTCATCGTGCACTGAGTTCTTCATGCCGGAATAGTAGCGCCAACTCTTTCGTGGCGCGGAACAATCACTAAGGTTTGGGCTATGACATTCGTGTCGAATCATCGTGAGCCGCCCGTGATCGTCCTGGGCGGCGGCCCCGTCGGCGTCACCGCGGCCTGGGCGCTCACCAGGGCGGGGGTACGCGTCCACCTCGTCGAGCGGGAACCGGAGCCGCGCACCGACTGGCGCGCGTCGACCTTCCATCCGCCCACGCTCGAACTCCTCGACGAACTCGGCGTGGCCGCGCGGATGCACGCCGAAGGACTGACGGTGCCCCGCTACCAGTACCGCGACCGGCGGGAGGGTCTGGTGGCCGAGTTCGACTTCGGCGTCCTCAAGGACGAGACGAAGTACCCCCACCGGCTCCAGCTCAACCAGCAGCATCTGGTGCGCATGCTGGTCGCCCGGCTCGCCGACGAACCGGACGCCACCCTGTCCTACGGCATCGAGGCCACCGGCATCACGGGGGACGACGAGGGCGTGCTCGTCGAGGGGCGCGGCCCCTCGGGGCCGGTGAGCCTGCGCGGCAGCTTCCTCGTCGCCGCCGACGGCGCCGGCAGTACCGCCCGGCGGCTGCTCGGTGTGCGGTTCACCGGCTTCACCTACCCCGAGCGGTTCCTGATCGCCAGCACCTCCGCCGACTTCCGCGCCCTCATCCCCGACATCGCCGACGTCAACTACGTCGCCGATCCGGACGAATGGCTCTTCCTGCTGCGTACCGTCGAATCCTGGCGCGCCGTGTACCCCGTACCGGTCGGCCAGACGTACGAGGAGGCCACCGACCCCGCCGAGATGCAGGCGCGGCTCCAGGGCATCGCGCCCCTGCCCGGCGGCTACGAGATCGGCGACCGCCAGATCTACAACGTGCACCAGCGGGTCGCGGACACCTTCGTCGCCGGGCGCTGCGCGCTGATCGGCGACGCCGCGCACATCAACAGCCCGCTCGGCGGGGTCGGTCTCAACAGCGGCATCCACGACGCCGTCGACCTCGCCCGCCGGCTCGCCCGCGTGCTGCTCGACGGCGCCGACGCGACGGCCGAACTGGAGACGTTCGCCGAGATACGCCGACAGGTGGCCGTCGAGTACGTCCAGGCGGACACCAAACGCAACACCGAGCGCATCAGCGAACGCGACGAGGCCCGACGACAGGCCAACCACGCCGAGTTGAGCGCCGTCGCCGCCGACCCCGACCGGGCCCGCGCCTGGTGCCGGCGCGCCTCCCTGCTCGAATCGGTGGCCCGCTTCGGCATCGGCCTGCCACCCCAGGACGTCCGCCACCGGGAACAGGCGGCGGACGCCACCAGCTGACCCGACCGTTGCCGCCGGGCCCCACCGGGCACGGCGCAGGCGAAAGAGGACCCATGACACTCGACAACACCCCACGCGCGAGGGCCGGGGAGGACCGCGTACCGGACCCGGGGCGGGAGCCCGCGCCGGACCCGGCGGAGGATTCCGCGGAAGACCCCTCGGAGGAGCGCGAACTCGCCTCCCTCTACGAGGACCTGGCCGCCGTCGACCTGCGACCGCTGTGGACCGTCACCCGGGACCTGCTCCCCCCCACGCCGCGCCCCCGCGCGATCCCCTGGCTGTGGAGCGCGGGCGTGCTGGCCGAACTGGCCGGGCGGGCACTGCGCCTGATCCCCGTCGAGCGCGGCGGCGAACGCCGCGTCCTCAGCCTCGGCAACCCGGGACTCGACGGACTGCCCTACGCCGCCGGGACCCTGTGGGGCGCCATCCAGTGCCTCGGCCCCGGCGAGACGGCCCCCGCCCACCGCCACAGCCCCGGCGCCATCCGCTTCATCCTCTCCGGGGACGGCGTGGCGACCACCGTCGACGGCGACGTGTGCGACATGCACCCCGGCGACCTGATCCTCACCCCGTCCTGGAACTGGCACGACCACAGCAGCGCCAGCGACGGACCGATGCTCTGGTTCGACGGGCTCGACCTGCCCATGATCGAGGCACTCGACGCGGTGTTCTTCGAGCCGTACCCCGACTTCCGGCAGCCCGACACCGATCCGCACAACCGGTCCGAGACGGCGGCGGGCCCCGGCCCGCGCTACGTCGACGGCGCCGTCCGCGACGTCCTGACCACCGCTCACTCCCCGCTGCTGGTCTACCGGTGGCCCGACACCGACCGGGAACTCGCCCGGCTCGCCGCCGCGAGCGGCGAACCGATGGTCAGCCTGGAGTACGTCAACCCCGAGACCGGCGCCAGCGTCATGCCGACGCTCAGCTGCGGCATGCACCGGCTGAGGCCCGGCGCCGCGACGCTCCCGCTGCGCCGCACCGGCAACAGCGTCTTCGTCGTGTACCAGGGGTCCGGCAGCTCGGTCATCGACGGCCGGCACTTCGACTGGTCGGCCGGCGACATGTTCGTCGTCCCGTCCTGGGCCGCCGCCGAGCACGCCAGCGCCGACGGCGCCGACCTCTTCGGCATCGGGGACAGCCCCGTCCTGCGGGCCCTCGGCGTCTACCGCGAACAGCCCCTGGACGCCCCCCAGGACGTCACCGGTGTCTTCGTCCCCGCGCAGCTTCCCCGCTCCGGGTCCCCGGAGACCGTCGCCTCCGACCAGGAACCGGTGAGCACATGAGACTCGCGATCTTCGACGACCACCGTCTCGGCGTCGTCACCGGCGACCACGTCGTCGACGTCACCGACGCCCTGCCCTGGCCGCACGAGCCCGATCCGCTCCTCGCGGGCTGGTGGCGGGCCATGTGCCGGGACTTCGCCTCCCTCGAACCCGC
Source organism: Streptomyces sp. NBC_01498 (assembly GCF_036327775.1). NCBI lineage: Bacteria > Bacillati > Actinomycetota > Actinomycetes > Kitasatosporales > Streptomycetaceae > Streptomyces > Streptomyces sp. NBC_01498. Next base: position 6,464,743 of record NZ_CP109598.1, read on the forward strand.
CCTGCGCGCGGCGGCCCGCCAGGGCCCGGCGCTGCCGCTGGAATCCGTCCGGCTGGCCGCGCCCGTCCTCGGCCCGACGAAGATCATCGCTGCCGCCAGCAACTACCGGGAACACGTCGCGGAGATGCACGCCGTCCAGGAACGGACCCTGGGGCAGGTCGAGTCCTGGATGATGAACTTCGACGTCTTCCTCAAGTCCCCCTCCTCGATCGCCGGCCCCGAGGACGGCATCGTCCTGCCGCGCGAGGTGCTCGCCGAGGGCAGCGAGATCCACCACGAGTCCGAACTGGTCGTCGTCATCGGCGCCGGGGGCAAGGACATCGCCGTGGAGGACGCGCCGACCCATGTGCTCGGCTACACCATCGGACTCGACATCACCGTCCGCAGCCCCGCCGACCGCTCCCGCCGCAAGAGCTACGACACCTTCAGCCCGCTCGGACCCTGGCTCACCACGAGCGACGAGGCGGGCGACCCGGCCGACTTCGACATCCTCCTGACCTGCAACGGGGAGCCCCGGCAGGCCGTCAACACCTCGGCGCTCCTCACCTCCGTACCGAGGATCGTCTCCTACGCCTCGCGCATGATGACGCTCCACCCCGGCGACGTGATCTTCACCGGAGCGCCGCCCGGTGTCGGCCCGATCGTGCCGGGCGACGTGCTGCGCACCTCGATCAGCCGGCTCGGCGAGATGACCCTGCCGGTCGAGGCCGAGGCCGCCGTACTCCGCTGACCCGGCCCGGCCCGTACCTCGCATCGCCCCCTCTGATTCCCGCTAAAGGAATATCTGTCGCCACCATTCCTCGGGTGAGAACTCCATGGCTATGGTCCCGACATCAGCAGACCAATCGCTCAGGTGCACCGAGAACAGGTGAGGGCAGTTCCGATGACGACAAAAGCCAGATTCCTCCTCCCCGCCGCCGTACTGCTGCTCGTCGGAGCCTGCGGGGGAGGCACGTCCGACGACACGGCGGACGGCGGCGCCGCGCCGGGAGCCGACGGCCCGAAGGTCACGGCGGGCTGCCCCGACCCGAACGGCACACTCGCGAAAGCCGCCGCGAAGGAGGGCGAGGTGGTCATGACCGGCACACCGGACGGCAGCGTACGGACCGACGTCCCGCGCGAGTTCCGGAAGACGTACGGCGTCAAGGTCAACTACGTCGGCGGACGCAACAGCGACATCGCCGCCAAGCTCCAGGCCGAACGCAAGGCCGGCGTCTACACCCACGACGTCTTCGGCGGCGGCGGCAACACGATGTCCGCCACCTACTACGGCGAGGGCTGGATCGGCTCCCTCAAGGAGGCGCTCGACCCCGCGCTGCTGACCGCCGGGAACTGGCGCGACGGCGCGCCCAAGTGGGTCGACCCCGAGCAGGACAAGATCCTCCAGCTCTCCACGTACGTCGACTCCGGCGTCGTCGTCAACACCGATCTGGTGAAGGACGGCGATCTGACCTCGTTCGAGGACATGCTCGACCCGAAGTGGAAGGGCAAGATCGTCGTGGACGACCCGCGCTCCAACGGCGGCGCCATCTACGACGTGGGCTCCTTCGACAAGGCGTACGGCGACGACTTCGTCAAGTCCCTCTACGTCGACCAGAAGCCGACCCTGCTGACCGACCAGCGCCAGGAACTGGACGACATCGCCCGGGGCAAGTACGCCTTCGGCCTGTCCCTCCAGACCGCGGAGACCGCCGAGGCCCTCGGCGAGGGACTGCCGCTGAAGCAGATCAAGCTGACCGGCGCCCCGGCCGTCTCCACCGGCGGATCGAGCCTGCTGGCGATCGACAACAAGGCCCCGCACCCGAACGCGGCCAAGCTGCTCGTCAACTGGCTGGTCTGCAAGGACGGGAACTCCGTGTGGACCAACGCCCTCCAGGTGCCCAGCAACCGCGCGGACGTGCCCGTCCCGGCCGATCTGGACGCCACCGTCCCCGAGAAGGGCACCGAGTACTACGACAGTTACGGCTGGGACGTCCTGACCAAGGACGTCAAGCGCCTCCAGACGATGCTCGTAGACCTGCTCGGCCCCCAGTGACCGGGCCGGACGGGGGGACCCCGGAGCCCCCGGGTCCCGGTGGTCCCGTGCGGTCCCCGAAACGGCCCACCGCCTACGCCCGGTGGTCACGCGGCCAGGGAATCGACGTCGTCCCCGGCTTCCACATCCCCGACCTGCGGGCACTGCCGCTCAAACCCTGGGCACGCGTGGGCGGGGAGGGCGTCTTCATCAACCACGACGACAGCGACCGCAGCAACGACTGCTACGTGAGCCGGATTCCGGCGGGCGGGTCCCTGCACCCCGTACGGCACCTCCACGAGGTGATGATCCATGTGCTCTCCGGCCGGGGGAGCACCACGGTCTGGGGACCCGGCGGGGAACCGCGCAGCTTCGAGTGGGGGACCGGCTCGCTCTTCGCGATCCCGCTGAACCTCCGTTACCAGCACTTCAACGGCAGCGGGGAACAGCCCGCCACCCTCCTCGCCGTCACCAACGCCCCCGTCGTCATCAACCTGTTCGACGAGGCGGAGTTCGTCTTCGACTGCCCGTACGACTTCACCGCCCGCTACTCCGGGGCCGCCGGCTACTTCGGCGGCGAGGGCACACTCACCGGCCGGCTCTGGGAGAGCAACTTCGTCCCCGACGTGCGGGAGTTCGGACTCGTGGACTACCGCGAACGCGGCGCGGGCGGCACCAACGTCCAGTTCCGGCTCGCCCGCAACACGATGATGGCGCACGTGTCCCAATTCCCCGTCGGCACCTACAAGAAGGCACACCGTCACGCGCCCGGCGCCCATGTGGTCATCCTCGGCGGCACCGGATACAGCCTGATGTGGAAGGAGGGGGAGCCCGTCGAACGCTTCGACTGGTCCGCCGGCTCCCTGGTGGTCCCACCGGGCGACACGTTCCACCAGCACTTCAACACCGGCCCCGCACCGGCCCGTTATCTCGCGCTGCGCCATCTGAACGCGCGCCGGGACCCCGCCACCGGACTGCCCATGTCCTCCGTCAGCACCCGGCTCGGCGGCGACCAGATCGACTACGCGGACGAGAGCCCGGCCGTCCGCGAGATGTACCGCGAGGCGTGCGCCGACAACGGCGTCGAGCCGCGCATGGCGGAGTTCCACGGCACAGCGAGGAACACAGTGAGGAATCGGGCATGACAGCGAACGGTGGCCGGGCACGGGAGACCTTCTACGACGGCTGGATGCGCAAGGAGGGCCTGCCCGTCCACCGCGGGTACGGCGTCGCCGACGTCCGGGAACTGGAGCGCGCCGACTGGGCGCGGACCGGCGGCCGGGCGGCCTTCGTCCAGCTCCACGGCATGGAGGGCTTCACCGGGACGCAGATCGGCGAGATAGCCGGCCGCCGCTCGCTGGAGCGCCAGCGCCATCTGCACCAGCAGTTCGTCACCGTGCTCGCCGGGCGGGGCACGGCCGACGTCTGGCTGCCCGGCGACTCCCGCCGTACGTCCTTCGAATGGCAGCGCGGCAGCTTCTTCGCGATCCCCCTCAACTGCTCGTACGTCCTGCACAACACCGGTTCCGAGCCGGTCGTCTATCTGGCCGTCAACGACGCGCCGATGGTGCTGGACCTGTTCCACAACGAGGACTTCGTCTTCGCCAACGACTACCGCTTCACCGACCGCTTCCAGCCCGGCGGCACGTACTACGCGCACAGCACCCGCTACGAGAACTACTTCGGCGGCATCGCCGAGACCAACTTCGTCGCCGACATCAACGAGATCGCGCTGGACTCCCTCGGGGTCAAGGGCAGAGGGGTCGACGCGACGGTCTTCGAGATGGCGGGCAACACCATCGCCGCCCACATCACCTCCTGGCCGGTGGGCCGCTACCACAAGGCGCACCACCACCTGGGCGGGGCCATCCTGTACGGCCTCCGGTCCGAGGGCTACGTCCTGATCTGGCCCCAGGAGGCGGGCAGCCGCCCGTACGAGAGCGGCAACGGCGACCGGGTCGTCCGCGTCGAGTGGGGCGAGGGCTCGCTCTACAGCCCGCCGAGCAAATGGTTCCACCAGCACTTCAACACGGGCCGGGTGGCGGCCCGTCAACTGGCCTTCCGCGGCGGGGTGAAACACCCGACGGGTGTCCGCCGCGCGGGCAACCCGATCGTGGACGGCCGCCCCGGCGTGCTGGTCCCCGTCCACGAGGGCGGCAGCCTCCTCCCGTACGAGAGCGAGGACCCCCGCATCCGGCACGACTACGTGACCTCCCTGACCGCTCGTGGCATCACCCCGGACATGCCGGACGACCTGTACACCGGGCGGTCCTGACCGGGTCCGGAAGCACCGCCCACGAGGCCGTGGCCGCAGCGGCGGCGACGGCCTTGTCGGCATGCGCGGGCGGGCCCGCGCGGGCTGCCCGCAGGCCCGCCAGGTATATGACCACTGGTTCGGACCAGATGTGGACCCGAGGGGTTCGCGGCCGAGTGCCGGCCGGGTCGAAGTCGCTCCCGACGCGCGTCATGCGAAAGGGCCAGGTGGAGATGGCCTGGCCAGAGGCGACTAATACCAGTGGTCTAGTTCAGTTATCGATACGTGATACCAAAGGGTTGACCAGTGGTTGCCCCCGGTTCTAGCGTGCGTCACATCACTCCGCCACAAATGGCCCGAGGGGGACAAAACACTCATGAACGTTACTTCTCATTCGCACCGACGCATGGCCGTCGTAGGGGTGGCCGCGGTGGGAGCCCTCCTGCTGGCCTCGTGCGGACAGAGCGGCTCCGACGGAACGGACGACGCGTCCGGCTCCGGCAGCTCCGCCGTCGGCAACGCCAAGAAGAACCCGATCGTCGCCCTCCTGCTCCCGGAGAACGCCACCGCGCGGTACGAGGCGCGGGACAAGCCGACCTTCGAGAAGGAGCTCGCCAAGAGCTGCCCCACCTGTCAGCTCCGCTACTACAACGCCGCCGGCGACGCCGGCAAGCAGCTCAGCCAGGCCGAGTCGGCGCTGACCGAGGGGGCGAGCGTGCTGGTGATCGACCCCGTCGACTCCAACGCCGCCGGAGCCGCGGTCGCCAGCGCCCGCCGCCAGGGCGCGAAGGTCATGAGCTACGACCGCGTCATCTACAACGCGGGCGTCGACTACGCGGTGAAGTTCGACAACGTCCAGCAGGGCGCCGTCGGCATGCAGTCACTGCTCGACAAGCTGAAGAAGGACGGCAAGACCTCCGGCAACGTCGTCATGATGAACGGCGACCCCGTCGACTCCGGCGCCAAGCCCGAGAAGGAGGGCGCCCACGGGGCCATCGACTCGTCCGGCTTCACCGTCGCCGCCGAGTACGACACCAAGGGCTGGTCGGCCGCCAACGCGCAGAACCAGATGCAGCAGGCCATCACCAAGCTCGGCGCGTCCGACATCGACGGCGTCTACGCGGGCAACGACGGCATGGCCACCGGTGTCATCGCCGCGCTCAAGAGCGCGGGCGTCAAGCCCATGCCGCCCGTCACGGGCCTGGACACCCAGCTCGACGCCATCCAGAACATGGTGGCCGGCGACCTCTACGAGAGCACGTACCTGCCCGTCGAGACCGAGGCGCAGATCGGCGCCAGGGCCGCCGCCGCGCTCGCCACCGGCAAGAAGCCCTCCGGCGACCTGCTCAACGGCACCGTGGACGACGGCGCCCAGAAAGTGCCCGCCTACCTGCTCGAATCCATCGCCGTGACGATGGAGAACATGAAGGAGATCCTGATCGACAGCGGCTATCTGACCGTCGACCAGATCTGCACGGCCGACTACAAGAAGGCGTGCGTCAAGGCGGGACTCAGCTGAGTGACCACCCTCCCCACCGGTGATGCCGCCCAGTACGTAGCAGTGGACCTGGGCGGCACCACGGTCCGCGCGGCGCTCGTCGACCGGAACGGCGCCCTGACCGCCCGGCTCAAGGAGCCCGTCCGGCACGGCGCGGCGCACGAGCAGGTCGCCGACCTCATGACCCGGACCGCCGCCGGTACGGACGCCGTCTCCGCGGTCGTCGGCCTGCCCGGACGGGTGGACCACGTCCGGGGCCGGCTGCACGTGGCGCGGAACCTCCCGGCCACCGACCTCGACCGGCTGTCGGCCGCACACCTCGCCGCCGTCACCGGACTGGCCGTCGAACTGGCCGGCGACGCCGAACTGGCCGCCATCGGCGAGACGTACTTCGGCGCCGGAAGCACCACCACGACCACGGCCTACCTCACCCTGTCCACCGGGATCGGCGCGGCGGTCGTGAGCGAGGGCCGCGTACTGTCCGGACGCCTGTCCGGCTTCCAGATCGGATTCCTGCACCTGCTCGGCGCCGACCGCCCCATGATCGAGGACCTCGGTTCGGGGCAGCGCGTACGACAGGCCGCCCGCGAACTCGGCAGGGACGTCGACCACCGCACCCTGCGGGAACTCGCCGCCGCCACCGGCACCGCCCCGGAGACACGGCACGCCCGCGACCTGGCGGCCGGCGCGCTCGCCGACATCGCCGACGCGGCCACCGCCGCTGCGGTGCTCCTGTGCCACGTCGCCTCGCCCGACGTCCTGGTCGTCGGCGGCGGGCTCGCCCGCGCGGCCGGCGCCCACCTCCTCGACGAGCTCGACCGCCGTATCCGCTCCACCGGCACCTCGCACGTCTCCTGGGACGTCGAGGTGCGCGCCGCCCGGTGCGGTGACGACGCCGGCCTCGTCGGCGCGGCCGCGTGGCACCGCGCCCGGCCGGTCGTGGTCGCCGCCGCAGACCCGAGCAACACGAAAGGAGACGGCCGATGACACCGACCGTCCAGAAGACGGGCGGAAGCCCGCCTCCCGTGCTCGAACTGGAGCACATCAGCAAGAGCTTCGGCGCCGTACAGGCGCTCGGCGACGTCAGCATGAGCGTCGCCGCCGGAGAGGTCGTGGCCCTCGTCGGCGACAACGGGGCCGGAAAGTCCACCCTGATCAAGACGGTCTCCGGAGCACACCCCCGCGACGGCGGCACCATGTCCGTGAACGGCGAGCAGGTGTCCCCGCGCAAGCCCATCGACTCGACCCGCCTCGGCATCGCGACCGTCTACCAGGACCTCGCCCTGTGCGACAACCTCGACATCGTCGCCAACCTGTTCCTCGGGCGCGAGAAGCACCACGGGGGCTTCCTGAGCGCCCTCGACATGGAACAGATCGCCGTCGGGCTGCTCAAGCGGCTCTCCGTGAGGATCAAGGACCTGCGGGCCCCCGTCTCGTCACTCTCCGGCGGGCAGCGCCAGTCGGTCGCCATCGCACGGTCCCTGCTCGGCGACCCGCGACTGGTCATCCTGGACGAGCCCACCGCCGCGCTCGGCGTCGAGCAGACCGCCGAAGTGCTCGAACTCATCGAGCGGCTGCGCGCCGAGGGCCACGCCGTCCTCATGGTGAGCCACAACCTCGCCGACGTCTTCGACGTGGCGGACCGGATCGTGTGCCTGCGGCTCGGCCGCAGCGTCACCGAGTTCCCCGTCGAGGGAACCACCGAGGAGCAGGTCGTCGCCGCCATCACGGGCATCGCCGACAGCAGTGCCCACAAGCGCCGGAAGCTGCGCCGCGACCGGGCCGAGGAAGGATGACCGTGACCACGAACACCGCCACCGACCGCCCACCCCGGCAGGGCGCCGTGCCGCCCGCACCACCGGCGGAGGGCAGCTGGGTACGGGAGCGAGTCCAGCGCCTGCGCACCGGCGACTTCGGACCGCTGCCCGTCATCCTCGGACTCGTCGTCATCTCGCTGGTCTTCCAGATCGCGAACCAGCGGTTCCTCTCCCCGCAGAACCTCTCCAACCTGAGCCTCCAGATCGCCTCCACCGGCGTCATCGCGCTCGGCATCGTCTTCGTCCTGATCATCGGGGAGATCGACCTCTCCGCCGGATCGGTGAGCGGGATCACCTCCGCCTCGATGGTCGTACTGAGCATCAACAGGGGCTGGCCACCGGTCCTCGCGATCGTCCTGGCGGTCGTCTTCGGCGCCGCGATCGGCCTGTTCCACGGCTTCATCTTCACCAAGCTCGGCGTTCCGTCGTTCGTGCTGACCCTGGGCGGCCTGCTCGCCTGGCAGGGCGGCCAGCTGCTCGTCCTCGGCAACCACGGCACCATCAACATCCCCTACGACGGCCCCATCGCCGCCCTCGCCAACACCACGCTCCCGGCGTGGAGCGGCTACGTGATCGCCCTGCTCTACGCGACAGCGACCCTCGGCAGGGCGTTCCGCACCGCGGCGCGGCGGCGCGAGCGGGGGCTGACCGTACGACCGCTCACCGGCACCCTGGTGCCCGCGGCCGTGATCACGGCCGTGATCCTCGTGGCGACGACCGTCTTCGCGCGGTGGCACGGCATCCCCCTGTCGCTGCTCATCTTCGTCGGACTCGTGGTGCTCGTGGAGATACTGCTGCGCGGAACGACCTTCGGCCGCAAGCTGTTCGCCGTCGGCGGCAACGCCGAGGCGGCCCGGCGGGCGGGCATCCAGGTCGGCACGGTCAAGGTCGTCGCCTTCACGATCGCCTCGTCCCTCGCGGCCTTCGGCGGTGTACTCGCGGCCTCCCGCCTGTTCGCCGTCAACCAGGCCAGCGGCGGCAGCGACATCCTGCTGAACGCGATCGCCGCCGCCGTCATCGGCGGCACCAGCCTCTTCGGCGGGCGCGGCACCGCCTACTCCGCACTGCTCGGCATGCTCGTCATCGGAGCGGTGTCCAACGGCATGGATCTGCTCAACCAGACCTCCGCCGTCAAATACGTGATCACCGGCGCTGTACTCGTCGTCGCCGTCGTGATCGATTCCCTGGCACGACGAGGAAGGGCGGCTAGCGGCCGATGAGTGTCAACGCGTTTCTGCGACAGGGTTTCATCCCCTTCGAGGAGGGCGTGCTGGACCAGACCGGCCGGCTCACCGAGGTCGCCCCCGTCCTGCGCGAGCGGGCGCTCGCCGCGGCGGCCACCGCCGGCCGGCCCGCCCGGGTGACCTTCATCGGTATCGGCGCGAGCCTCGCGGCCCTCACCGCCCCGGCCGCCCACCTCTCCGCACACGGCATCCCGAGCGTCCGCCTCAACGCGGCCGAGGCCGGACCGTTCGACGAGGACGCCACGCTCATCGCCCTGTCGCAGTCGGGCCGCAGCCGCGAGACCGTCGACGTGATGCGTACGGCCCCGGGCCGCAGGCTCGCCGTCGTCAACGTCACCGACTCGCCGATGGCCTCCGCCGCCGACTCGGTCCTCACCCTCGGCGACCTGCCCGACAGCCTCGCCTCGACCATCGGGTTCACCGCCTCGGCGATGGCCGTGTCGATGCTCGCCGAGAGCTGGACCGACGGCGAACCGTCCGCGTCCTGGCTCACCCTGGGCGAACGGCTGGCGGCCTTCCTCACCGCGAACTCCCCGCGTACCGAGGAGATCGCGGACCGGCTGTCGGCCGCGTCGATCATCGATCTGGTGGCCCCGGCCGACCAGTACGGCGCGGTCGAGGGCGGCGCGCTGCTGCTGCGCGAGGTGGTGCGGGTGCCCGCCGCGTCGTTCGAGACCCGGCAGTACCTGCACGGGCTGATGGAGTCGACCAACCCCTCGACCCTGCACCTCGTCCTCGACGGCCCCGACGACGGGCAGATCGTCCGGGCCCTCGGCTCGCTCGGCCGCCAGATCGTCGAACTGCGCACCGGCGCCCCCGTCGCACACGGCGAACGCACCCTGGTGGTGCCGGTCGAGACGCGAAGCCCCCTGGAGATTCCGATCTTCGTGGCGGCGCTCCTGCAACACGTGGCACTGCGCGCGGCGGAGAAACGGGGCATCGACCCCGACGAGTTCCTCTTCCTCGACACCGGCACCAAGCTCGACGACGGCGAATAGCCGTCACCGGCCCGGCCGTCGGACACCCGCCTCCGTACGGCACGGGCCGCCCACGGGCCACCGGAGCCGTCCCTCCCCCTCCCTTCCAACGGACACAATCAGGTCTATGTCTACTTCGCCAGCACTGCACCGCAAGGTGGCCCAACACCTCAGGGAACGCATCGAGTCGGGGGTCATCGCCCCCGGATCGAGGATGCCCTCCGAGCGGGTTCTCGCCAATCAGTTCGACGTCAGCCGGGTCACCGTCCGCCAGGCACTGAAGGACCTGGAGACGGCCGGGCTGGTCACCGTCGTCGCGGGTGCCCGGTGGGTACGCGCGGAGACGCCCGCGCCCGCCTCGCTCCGGCCCGGCGAGCCGGAGGCGGAGTCGATCGAGGAGGGCGCCACCGGGCTCGTGAGCTTCTCGGACCTCGCCGCCGCGAACGGCCTGACGTCCACCTCGAAGGTGCTGAAGTGCCTCACCCGCGCGAGCTCGCTCGACGAGGCCGACCTGCTGGGTGTCGCGCCCGGTGCCCCCGTGGTCGAACTGGTCCGGCTGCGGCACCTCGACGGCATCCCCACCCTGATCGACTTCTCCCTCATCCCCGAGGGCCCGGCGCCCGGACTGAGCGACCACGACTTCACCACCGCCTCCCTCTACTCCACACTCGCCGAGCGGTACGGCCTGCACGCCGTCCGCGCCGACTGCGTCATCGAGGCACGCGGCGCCACCCCCGAGATCGCCGAGCGGCTCGGCCTCACCTCGGGCGACCCCGTCCTGGAGATCGTCCAGACCACCTTCGACGAGAACCGCCGGGTCGTGCAGTGGTGCCGCAGCGTCTACCGCGGCGACCGCTACCGCTTCCGCGCCGCCCTCCAGGGCCAGGCCGCCCCCGCACACCACCCCCAGACCGCGGCGGAACCCCCCGGCCGCGGCGCCGTACCCCATCTTGCGAGGTTGTATCCATGAGAGTTTCCGCACGCGGCGCCGTCGTCGCCGGCGCCTGGGTGAAGGGCGACGTCGAGATCGACGACGGAAGGCTGGTACGCGTCGGCCTCCCGTCGACCGGTACGGGGTACGTCCTGCCCGGCCTGGTCGACCTCCAGGTCAACGGGTACGGCGGGGTCGACTTCAACGCCGCGACGGCCCCGGAGTTCGAACAGGCGCTGGCCGCGCTCACCCGGGACGGCGTGTTCCACGTACAGCCCACCCTCATCACCGACTCCGAGGACAACGTGGTCCGCCAGCTCGGCGTACTCGGCGACCTCCGGCGCTCCGCCCCACGCGGGGCGAAGATCGTCGGCGTCCACGCCGAAGGCCCGTTCCTGTCCCCGCACCACCGCGGCGTGCACCGCACCGAATACCTCCGCGACCCCGACACCGGTCTCGTGCGGCGATTCCTCGACGCCGGGCCGCTGCGCACGATCACCGTCGCCCCCGAACTGCCCGGCGCGCCCGAGCTGATCGCCTGGGCCGCCGGGCAGGGCGTCATCGTGCAGGCCGGGCACTCGGGCGCCGACACGGCCACCGCGTACGCGGGCTTCGACGCGGGCGCCCGCGCCGTCACCCACCTGTTCAACGGCATGATCCCGTTCAGCCACCGCGCCCCCGGCATCGCGGGCGCGACGCTCAACCGGGAGGAGGTCGCCATCCAGCTCATCGCCGACGACATCCATCTGGCGCGCGAGACCTCGCTGTTCGCGCTCAAGGCCGCCGAGCACCGCATCATGCTCGTCACCGATGCCGCGTCCCCGGCCGGGGCGGGCGACGGTGCCTTCACCGTGGGCGGCTTCACGGTCACCGTCACCGACGGCGTGCCGCGCCTGCCCGACGGCACCCTCGCGGGCAGCACGGTCACGCTGCTGCAACAGGTCCGCAAGCTGGTCGAGCACGACTGGCCCGTCGACCGCGCGGTGAACCTGGCCAGCCGGGCCCCCGCCCGCTTCTACGGCCTCACCGGCGCCGGGGAACTCACCCTCGGCGGCCCGGCCGACCTGATCGTGACGGACGAGAACGTCGCCGTCGCGCGCGTCCTGGTCGCCGGAGAGGAGTTCACGGCATGAACCTCGTTCCCCGCGGGCTGATCGTCTCGCTCACCCCCTCGCCCCAGTCACCCTGGCAGCACGTCCAGGACATCGTCCGGCTGGCCGCCGCCGCGCAGGCCGGCGGCGCCGTCGCCGTGAAGATGGACGGCCCCGACGCCGTACGCGCCGTGAAACGCGCCGTCCCCGGCCTCCCCGTGCTCGCCGTGAGCATCGACGGCTCGCACGGCGGGGTCGTCCGCATCACCCCGACCCGGGACCACGCCGCCGCCCTCGTGGAGGCCGGCGCCGACGTCCTCGAACTGGAGGCGGACTCGGCGGCCCGCCGCCACGACGGGCAGGACCTGTCCGAACTCGTCGCGTCCTTCGTCGCGTTGGGCAGACCCGTCAAGGCGGGCGTGCCGGGCATCGACGACGCGCGCACCGCCGTGGCGGCGGGCGCCGCGATGGTCAGCTCGTCCACCATGGGCTACCCCGCCAAGGCGAACACCGGCCCGCTGCCCGACCTCGGCCTGGTCGAGAACCTCGTGGCCGCCGCCGGAGTGCCGGTCGTCGCCGAGCGCGGCTACGCGACACCGGACGACGTCCGCGCGGCCTTCGCCGCAGGCGCGCACGCCGTCGTGGTCGGCTCGGCCATCGTGGACCCGGTCTGGCTGACGTCCCGTTTCGCCGGGCTGCACGCCAGCGCTTCGTAGGGGGTGCCCGACAGGTCCCGCCTGGCGGGCCGAGCCGGGTGCGCAGGCGCGCGGTGTTGATCGAAGTCGGCTACGGCTCCGGTTCTTCGTACGTCGCCGCGTCGGCCGCGCGGTCGCGCCACCACGAGGGATTCGCCGGGCAGCTCGACGCGGTCACCCGGGCGGGGCTGATCACCGACCCGGACACCGTCCGCGCCGTCTGGGAGGACGCCGTCGCCGCGCCCGACCGGCAGGGCCCGCCGCTGTGGCTGCACGGCGACCTCCACCCCGCCGACGTCCTCACCGCGGACGGCACCCTCTGCGGGGCGATCGACCTCGGCGACCTCTGCGCGGGCGACCCCGCCTGCGACCTCGCCGCCCCCTGGATCCTGCTGCCGGGCGGCGCCCCGGCCGCCTTCCACCGGGCGTACCGACCGACCGTCGACGCCGCCACCCTGCGCCGGGCCCGGGGCTGGGCGGTGCTGCGCGCCCTCGCCGGCATGCTGATCGGCGAGGACGGCGTCCGTGGCCTCCCCAACGGGAAACCCACCTGGGGTCCACCGGCCCAGGACTCGCTGCGCCGCCTCGTCGCGACGGCCCGCCCCGCCCACCCGGACGGGCAACGGCCCTGACGGACCCGCTCTGTCGGCCCTCCGGCCGACAAGGCTGTCCGCCGGGCAGCCGGCGGAACAGGGACACCGAACGTGCACCGTTCCGTCCGGCCCGCACGGCATCCCGCACCCGAGACGGGCCGTGTTCGCGTTCTGATCCGGGTCAGACGACTCGCCCGGAAGGGAGCACAGGCACCTGTCCGCGTCCCGACCCCCGGAGGATACGGCGGAGTTCGTCCACGATCGACGTGGCCCGGTGGTCGTCGCCCGCTTCCATGAGGTTGGTCAGGAACGCGAATCCGACCTGGTGCGTCACGTCGGCGAAGGCGACCTGCCCGCCCGCGCCGTCGTGTCCGAAGGAGGCGGGACCGAGGTACTCGCGGGCGAGGGAGGGCAGTTGGAAGCCCATGCCCCACCGGGGGAACGGCGGCTGACCGCCGAAGACCGGGGTGCCTTCGGTCTGCGGTCGTATGGCGTCCGCGACCGTGCCGGCGTCCAGCAGCCGTACTCCGTCGGTCTCCGTCACCGTGGACGACCAGATCGCGGCCAGTGCCCGCGCCGACGCGATGCCGCCCGCTCCCGGCAGCTCCGCCGCCCGTATCCGTGGGTCGTTGAAGCCGCGCTCGCCGTCGACGAGTTCGGTCGGGAAAGCGTTCCCGAGGGTCATGGCCCGATCGGACCAGTCGACCTCCCCGGCGGGCCGCGCCGCTGCCTGCCGCGCGACGAGCGCCGTGAGGCTCGCACCGACCCGCAGCCGGGCGACCCGATCCCGCGCCGAGTCGGGCAGACCGATCCACGCGTCGGCGTGCAGCGGCGTGGCGATGAGTTCGTCGAAGTACTGACCGACCGTTCCGCCGGTCACGCGCCGGACGACTTCACCGGCGAGCCAGCCGTGGGTGAGGGCGTGGTAGGCGTGTCCCGCACCCCGGGGCCACAACGGTTCCTGGGCCGCCAGCAGGCCCGTGACACGGTCCCAGTCGACGACGTCCTCGACGGACAGGACATCGCGGGGCGCCGAGAGCCCGGAGCGGTGGGCGAGGAGATCGGCGACCGTGATCCGTTCCTTGCCGGCGGCGGCGAACTCGGGCCAGTGGGCGACGACGGGGTCCTCGTATCCGAGGAGGCCGTCCTGGACGAGGCGGGCCGCGAGAATCGAGGTGAGGCCCTTGGTGCAGGAGAAGATGACACTGGTGGTGTCCTTCGTCCAGGGCGACCCGTCGCGCGCGTCGGCGGTTCCGGCCCACAGATCGGCGACCGTCTCGCCGCCCACCCTGACGCAGAGCGCCGCGCCCATGCCGTCCTTGCCGGTGAAGGCGTCGGCGAAGGCATCCGCGAGGGAGGCGAATCCCGGGGATGTGCCGCCCTCGATACGGGTGTTCATGTCGGGGTGCTTTCGCTCTGGAGGGTCAGGGGTACGAGGCCGCGGCGGTCCGGTGACCAGCTGACGGGGATGGGGTCGGACACCGCGCCGGGGAATCCGGCGTCTGATCCGGAGTTGTGGAAGGCGAGCAGGACGGTCCGGCCGGTCCGGTCCTCGACGAGCCGCCCGCTGTAGAGGGATTCGTCGAGGACCAGCCGGGCCTCCTCCACGGGGTACGGACCCAGGGTCGCAGGGGCGGGGACGCTCCAGATACCGCCGACCCGGTCGGCCTCGCGGCGTGCGGCGGACAGCCGGGGGGTGTCGCAGGACAACAGCAGGACGGTCTCGCCGTCGACGGTCGCGATCTGGGGGACCTCCAGGTGCGCGAAGCCCGCGCCCACCCGGCTGAGCGGTGGCCGGACCGTCCACTCCTGGAGGTCCGGTGACGTCGCGTGCCCGATCACACCCCGGTCGTCGGCGGGACCGTGGCCGGCCCGTGCGGTGATGAGCATGTGCCAGCCGTCGCCCGCCGGGTCGGGGAACACCCACGGGTCGCGCCACGCCTCCTCCGGCCAGGTGGCGTCCGCCAGTTTCTCGTACCAGCGACCGTCCGCCCGGCAGACCGGCCCGTCCTGCTTCGTCCAGGTGTGCAGGTCGGTGGAGAGGGCCACCCCGATGCTCTCGACGTTGCCGCCGGTGTCGAGGAAGCGGGCTCCGGTGTAGAACATCCGCCAGACACCGTCGGGGCCGCGGACGACGCTGCCCGTCCAGGTGGCGGTCTCGTCGTGGGCCCCGGGTGCCCCGGGGCCGAGGACCGGCCCGTGGTCCCGCCATTCGGTCAGGTCCGCCGAAGTCGCGTGCCCGATCCGGGCGTTGCGATGCCGCAGTTCCGGGTCGCCCAGGCTCTTGGGGGCGTGCAGGTAGTACAGGTGGAAGGTGTCGCCGTCGTCGGCGAACCAGAAGTCCCACACCCAGGCGTGATCCAGGCGAAATGTCATATGACGTCCTTGTGGCCGCGGTCGCCGTGGTGAGTGCGCCGCGCCGGTGAGGGTGACGGGAAGGAGGAGAGGGTGTTTCAGCCTTTGACCGCGCCCTGGAGGAGCGCCTTGATGAACTGGCGCTGGAAGACCACGTAGATCACGATGGTGGGCAGCATGATGATCAGCGCTCCGGCGAACAGCAGCGGAAGCTGATTGAGGTACTGCCCCTGGAACGCGCCGAGCGCGCCCGCCATGGTGCGTTTGTCGGGGTCGTTCACCAGCACCAGCGGCAGGAGGAACTGGTTCCAGGTCCACAGGAACAGCAGGATCGCCAGGGCCGAGAGGGCGGGCATGGCCAGCGGAAGCTGGATGCGGCGAATCTCCTGGAAGGTGCCGGCCCCGTCGATGCGCGCGGCCTCGGAGAGTTCGGTGGGCACCCCGGCGAAATGGGCGCGCATCCACAGGACGCTGAACGGCATGTAGAGCCCGATCAGCGGAAGGATGATCGCCCACTGGGTGTTGAGCAGCCCCAGGGCGCTGATCTCGTAGTAGATGGGGATGATGATCGCCTCGAAGGGGATGGTCAGGCCCAGCAGGAGCAGGGCGAAGACGAATCCCCCGCCTCGGATACGGAGATTGCCCAGGGCGTATCCGGCCAGTGAGGACAGGAGCAGGCTGAGCGGTACGACGCCGAGGATGATGAGCGTGCTGGAGCCGAGCAACTGCCAGACGTGCGCGGTCCGGAAGGCTACGGCGAAGTTGCCCCACTGGGGATCGCTGGGCCAGGAGAACCCGTCGGGGATGCGGTCCGCGGGCTGGAGGGCACCGGAGAGCATTCCCGCGAGTGGCAGCAGGGTCAGGATCAGCACCAGGACGAGGACGACGCGTCCGACGATCACTTCCGCCTTGTTGACGATCATCAGTCTCGCTCCCTTGCCAGCAGCTGAACGGGCAGCACTGCCAGGAGGACCAGTGCCAGGAGGACGATGCCGAAGGCGGACGCCAGGCCGACTTCGCTCTGGGTGAAGGCGAGCCGGAAGATCGAGATGCCGGGGACGAGGGTGCTGTTTCCCGGACCGCCCTTGGTGGTGGTGTAGATGATGTCGAAGCTGCTCAGCGCGGCGATCACGGTGATGGTGACCAGTACGGCGATCTCGCGCCGCAGCCCGGGGAGGGTGACGGTCACGAACTCCCGCCACCAGCCCGCTCCGTCGAGCCGTGCCGCCTCGTAGAGGGAGGCGTCGATCTTTCCGATGCCGGTGAGCAGCAGGATCGTGCAGAGGCCGGTGAGCACCCAGGAACCGATGAGGCCGACCGCCGGAAGCGCGGTGCCGAAGCCCGCCAGCCAGGACCGGGACAGGAAGCCCAGGCCGACGGAGTCGAGGATGGTGTTGATGGTGCCGGTCTGCGCGTACATCCACGACCAGGCGATACCGGCGGCGACCAGCGGGATGATCTGCGGCAGGAACAGCACCGTACGGGCGATCGTGGCGAAGGGGCCGGGCCGCATCGTACGGATCAGGGTCGCCAGGGCCAGGCCGGCGGCGACCGGGATCACCGTGAAGAAGACGATGAGGATCAACGCGTTGACGATCGATATCAGCAACTCCGGCTCGGTGAAGACCCGGACGTAGTTGTCGATGCCCGTCCAGGTGGCGGCGCCGATGCCGTTCCAGCTGTAGAGCGAGTACCGCACGGCCGTGATCAGCGGATAGATCACGAAGGCGCAGAAGAACGCCAGGGCGGGGAGGACGAAGAGCCAGCCGACGGTGAGTCTGCGCCGTGCCTCCCCCCGCGCGGAGGAACGGCCGTGCCGGCGAGGAGCTGGTCCGACGCCCGTGGCGTGAGCGCCCTCTCCGGCCCGGCCGGGGGCCGCCGCCGTCAGGGGCGGAGCCTCGTGCCTACGGGCATCGTCGCTCATGAACCGGCCAGCTCCTTCACGTAGTACTCCTGGATGGAGTCGACGAACGCCTTGGGCTCCATGCGCCTGGTCAGCAGCTTCTGCTCGTCCGGCTGGAAGGCGCCCGCGTAGATCCCGGCCGTGGTGTTGGCCATGAAGTCGACGAATCCGTCGTCGGATCCGACCTTCGCCGACGCCGAGAGGACCTGCTCGGTCAGCGAACCCTTCTTCCCCTCCGGCATCGCCTGCGAGGGGTCGCCGCCGGGGGAGGCGCCCGTCACGTCGACGACGATCTGCCGGGCCTTGGGGTCGGTGTGGATCCAGTTCAGGAAGAAGGCCGTCGCGTCGGCGTTCTTCGCCTTGGCCGGGATGGCGAACGAGTTCGCGGCGCCCATCGCGACGTACGGGCCGCCGGCGGTGGCCGGAGGAGCCAGGAAGAACCGGGCGGCACCCTGCCCCATCGCCTTGTCGGTTCCCGCGGCGTCCCAGTTTCCGTCGAACATCAGCAGGCCCTTGCCCGCGTGGAAGTTGGCCACCATCGTCGTGTAGTTGATCGCGTTGACGTCGGACGGGAAGTAGCCGGCGTCGGCCCACTTCTTGAAGACGGTCGCGCCCTTGAGACTGGCCTCGGTGGCGAAGGTGGCCCCGGGCTTGTTGAACATCCAGTCGACCAGTTCGGACTTGTCCCCGTACTGGTTGATCAGCGCCTGGAGCGCGAAGGTGCCGACACCGTCCTGCATACCGATCTGGACGGGGAGGATCTTGGCGGCCTTGGCCTTGGCCATCCACTCCTCCAGCTCGGTGACGGTGGCCGGCGCGCCGGAGAGCCCCAGCTGCTTGGCGTACTTCTCGTTCACGTAGACGCCCGTCACGCTGTAGCCCAGGCCCATCTGGTACAGCGAGCCCTCACCGCGCACCCCTTCGGCGCTCATGCGGGAGGCCGCGAGCTGACCGACGGAGAACTTGTCCCACCCGTAGCCCTTGAAATACGGGTCCAGATTGGTCAGGAGCCCGTCCTTGACGGTGTCGCCCATGGTGGGAAGGCGGATGAGGTCCGGGGCGTCGGCGCCGGCGAGGAGACGAGGCGCGTTGGCGGTGAGGTTCTGGAAGCTGTCGCGAACGATCTTGAACGTGACGTTCGGGTGCTGCTTGGTGAACTCCGCGGCCAGATCGCCGGAGACGGGGAAGCCCGTCTCGTCCTGGATCTTGATCGTGATCTTGTCGGACGTGAGCTTCAGGTCCACCTCGCCCGAGCCCTTCGGGGTCGCGGCCGGTGATCCGGGAGCGCATCCCGCCAGGGCGAGTGCCCCCGCCGCGACGGCGACCGCAACGGCCCTTCGGTGCGCGGGTATCGCGGTGCCTCGTCCCTCGCGGGGACGGATCGAATTGAGTGCCATCTGCGTGACTCCGTTGTCTGAGCGTGCTCCGTGGAAGGTACTTCCAGGGGCGCGGGCGGGTGCCGTCGAGTACGGCGATCGACCTGCGGGAGGAGGGTGCGGGAGCAGCAGCCCATGCGAAGATGGGGCTAAACTGCTTGCTAAAAGCATTTAGCGGTGCTCATAGTCGGACGCGGGACGATCCCTGTCAAGAAGAAATTCTCAGCGGGTGGAGTGCCGTGATTGTGTGGAGACCGGCGCGCGCACCCACACGCGGCGCCGCAGGGGAGGGGAAACCATGGGGCGCAAGCGCGTCACGCTCGCCGACGTCGCCCGGCGCGCCGGGCTGTCCACCAGCGCCGCGTCGATGATCCTCAACGGCAGGCCGGACTCCCGGCTCTCCGCCGACGCCCATGCCCGCGTCAACGAGGCCGCCGCCGAGCTCGGCTACCGGCCGAACGTCGCCGCCCGTGGCCTGCGTACCGACAAGACCCTCACCATCGGCTTCATCTCCGATGTCGTCGCCACCACCCGTTTCGCCAGCGGCCTGATCCGCGGAGCGCTGGACGCCGCCCAGCGGGCGGGGCACGTCGTGCTCGTCCTGGAGACCGGCGGCGACCCGGAGCGGGAGTCCGAGGCGATCGGGGCCGTGCTCGACCGTCAGGTCGACGGCATAATCTTCGCCGTCATGCGCGCCCGGGAACTGTTCGTGCCCGAGATCCCGTCGGCCACCCGCGTCGTCACGCTCAACGCCACGGACGCCAAGCACCCCGCGTCGGTGCTTCCCGACGAACTCGCCGGCGGCGCCTCGGCCGTCGGCCTCCTCGCCGACGCCGGTCACCGGGAGGGAATCGCCCTCATCGGACACGACGCGGCGGCCGAGAAGGAACTCTTCCACTCCACCACCGTCGCGCGCCGCATCGCCGGGATCCGCGCCGCGATGGGTGAGCGGGGACTGCGCTTCGCCGCCGAGGAGTCGTGCCTGGAGTGGGAGCCGCAGCACGGTTACGAGGTGACCCACGCCCTCCTCGAACGCCGGAGCGACATCCGTGCCCTGCTGTGCATGAACGACCGCCTCGCCTTCGGCGCGTACCAGGCGCTGGCCGACCACGGCCTGTCCGTCCCCCGTGACGTCTCCGTCGTCTCGTTCGACAACGACGAACTCGCCTCCTACCTCAGGCCCGGCCTCACGACCGTCGGGCTGCCCCACGAGGCCATGGGCCGGGCCTCCGTCGAGATGCTGCTCGCCCCCGGCGGACCCTCCGGCGGCCGTTTGATCCCCATGCCGGTGATCGAGCGAAGATCGGTCCGGGCCCCCACGAGATGAGGACGTGCCCTCCCCACACTGGCGCCGTCCCCGTGGGCCCGCCGTAGGGAGTCCGGAGACCTCGACGCCGTGCCTCGGTCCGCACGCCCCGGTCGTGCGCCACCGACCACGGTCGCCGGCCTCGACACCCGCCTCACCCTCGCCGCCGCCGGGGTGGGGCTCGCCGTCGTACCGCGTCGCGCGGTCGGGCCCGGCCGGCGTGTCGACGTGTGTGAACTGCGGGAACCGTGGGAGCGCCGCCCGCACCTGCCGGCCTGGGGTGCGAAGGCGGACGCCTCGCCGACCGCCGAGGCGACGGCCGCGCTCGCCGCGCACCCGCGCGCCGCCGCGCTCGCCGAACCGGCGCGCTCTCCCGGGGCGCCGGACCGACCGGAAGCGGCGGACCGGACGAGACCCGGCTCCCGTCCGGGGCTCGCCCTCCCCGGCGACAGCGGGACGGCCCCGGGCCGGTCCCCGGCAAGGCCCGCCGTCAGGCTCGGCCGCCGCGGCGCGGCGAGATCGTGTCTCCCGCGTTGATCGTTGTGCCACGGCTCGCGGCACCGGCCGTGCCGCCGTCGACGCTCGGCTTCCCGCTCGAACCACCCGCGCCTGCCTCGCCGTTGAGCGCCGTGAGGGTGACCGTGCCCGAGGCCGGCGGCGGTGTCCAGGACCGTGCCCAGAGCCGTCGTCCTGCCGGTCGGGGTGCGGGCGGCGACCGAGCAGACCCTCGGCTGCCCACGACGGCGACCGCCCCCGAACGTCGGCCCGTACGTCGGTTTCAAGCCAGGGCGGTGAGGGTGTGCGCCTATCGCACGGCACGGGGAAATGGCTTCGCATCAGGCATCTGATCTTCTTCGATCGTTTTTTGATCGAAAATCAGCTAGTCGAGCACTATCTATGCAAAAAGTAACGTCATGCGCAAGTCTCACTATCTGTCCTGTAACGGTCCTTACAGGACATGCCGGTTGCCGGGAGGATCACAGCACCAACCAGGGAGGGGACCCCGTGTCTGACGACTTCGGGCAGGACGGCGAGCAATCCGAAGAGGAGACGAGCACGTCCGGTACGTCGAAGGGGAAGCGCAAGTACCAGCAGGGCAGCGGCAAGGAGGCTCCGCCCAAGCGCGCACGGACGGAAGTGACCGACGTCGACGGGAGCGAGGACGACGAGGACAGCGAGGACAAGGAACGGTCCTCCGAGGAGGAGTACCGCGGTCAGCCCACCGGCACCTACTCACCGTCCGGATCGAGCGACGAATCGGACAGCTCGCAGGGCACCACGGCGGACTTGGCGTCCTACGGGCGGTTCATCCGGGTCGTGGTGACCTGGGCGAGGGCCAACCAGGATCGCGTCGACGCGATCTGCGACACGCCGGGCGGCTGGGAATCCTGGCTGGAGGTCGAGCTCTATCTCGCGCTGAGGGCAGCCGGCGTGGAGGTCACCCGACAGCCGCCGTTCACGGTGGACACCACCGGGGGCTCCCGCGCGGACCTCTACGTCGACAACCGCTTCCTGATCGAGATGAAGGTCGAGACCGGCAGGGAGAAGGCGTCCAGCTTTGTGAAGCGCCTGGTCACCGACCTCAACAAGGTGGACAGCAGGGCGGGGGACCGCCCTGCCGCGGTGGTCGGCTTCAGCTGGTCGGAGCAGAGCAGGATCGCCTGCACCCAACAGCTCGGTGCGCCCATCAGGGTCGGCGTCCTCTCCATCTTCCAGGACGCCTCCCTCGCCGGGTGACCCTCCCGGGCCGAACGGCGCCCGCTCCGCGCCGTTCGGCGCCTGTCGGTGAGGCGGAGGGTGGCGAACGGGTGCCGGGGCTCAGTCGGTGTCGATGCCGCGCGCGGCGAATATCGTCGCCGCGTCCGGCACCGCCAGGACGCCGTCCTCCACGAAGGTGATCTCCCGCAGGTTGGGCAGCGGGGCGAGGTCGTCGAGCGAGCGGACGTCGAACAGGTCGTCCTCGCCGTCCCAGGCGGGGGCACAGTGCCGGAAGACGTCCGCCCCGGCGTCGAAGCACAGCTCCTCGACACGGGTGAGCAGCTCGGCCGGGATCTCCAGAGCCTCGAAATGGGCCTGGGACCCGGGCAGCACCTCCGTGTGGAGGCCGTTCTCCAGGACGTAGGACGCCGGGTCGCCGATCCCCCGCTCGGCCAGCAGCACGGGCAGGTAATCCTGAACAGCCGCTCCTGGCTGGAGCTCCAGGGCGGCACGGGAGAGGGGCCGCCCCGCGAGATCGAGGTGCCGGTCGGCTGCTCCGCCTTCCACGATGACGCTGCCAACCTGGTCGACACCGACGACATCGTCCTCGGCGGACATATCGATCTCAACCCGGCAGGAGAGGCCCTGCTGCTGGAGGCGCTTCCACCAGTCGGGCACGTCCGCGCGTCGGCCGCCGCAGCACCCCGCTTGTGCGGCAGCCTCGACCGGATCCTCGACGAGGTGGCCGGCAACCTCATGGGCTCCGCGTTCGCCGTCCGACAGCACGGTCAGCTCCTGCTGCTGGACATGCTCCGCGCCTGCATCGATCAGGCCGAACTTCCCCCGGGACGGCTGCGGCTACTGGCCGACGAACGGCTGCGTCCGGCGCTCAACCTCATGCACGCCGAACCCGGGCACCCATGGCGGCTGGAGGAACTGGCGCGCGCCGCGTCGATGTCCCGGACAACCTTCGCCGCGCGTTTCCGGATCATGGCGGGAACGCCACCGCTCACCTACCTCAGCCGCTGGCGGATACTGCTGGCGCGGCGCGCCCTCCGCGAGGGAGACGACCGCATCGCCTCCCTCGCCTCCGTCCTGGGATACGCATCGGAAAGCACGTTCAGTACAGCGTTCAAACGGGAGGCAGGGGAGTCGCCCCAGCGTTACCGGTACCGGATGCGCGACGAAGCGGAGACCCACGCCAAGCCCTCACGGACATGACGCCCCGAGCGGGACCTGACACATGGTGGCTGTTCGGGAGATCGCCGGTGGACCGGCGGGGACGGCGGTGTCTGGCCGCGAGTCAGCACCACGGGGAAGGCGTCGGCCTGCTCCAGCTCGAAGCGCCAGCCCTTGCCGTAGCGGGCATCCGCGGCCGCCCAGTCGAACGGAACCCGTACCCCGCGCCAAACACCTCCGATCCGCCGCGGACCAGACAGCCGGTAGAACAAAGCCGCCCGCAGTAGACGAATTCGAGGTTCTACACTGAGCACCGATGTGAATCTGTTGCGGCAGGAGCAGGTATTAATCAACCTGGCGGCGAGGGTTTATGGGGCGACTGGCGTAGTGACATGGAATGTTCTGTGCGGTGCTTCCCCCCGTGCTACTGTCGTTCTCAGTTGCAGTTGTGGATCCCAAAGACTTCAAGTGCACCCTCCGGCTTTTCCGTCGGTGGATGCGCTTTTGTATTTCCGGCCAAGCTTCCGGACGGGTGATCATCGCGGCGACGTGAGTTCCACACAGTGTGGAATTCAGGGCTTTGCCCCCGAAGGAGATCAAAATGGCTAGTGGCACCGTCAAGTGGTTCAACGCGGAAAAGGGTTTCGGCTTCATCGAGCAGGATGGTGGCGGCGCTGACGTGTTCGCCCACTACTCGAACATTTCTGCCTCCGGTTTCCGTGAGCTCCAGGAGGGCCAGAAGGTGAACTTCGACGTCACGCAGGGCCAGAAGGGCCCGCAGGCGGAGAACATCACTCCCGCCTGATCGCCGGCATCGCGACTTGTTGGGGCCCGCACCTTGGGGTGCGGGCCCCAACTGTTGTTTCCCCATGCTCCACGCCGTCTTCCGGCCCGCTCGCCCCGTTCGGGTTCCCTTCGTGGAGGCTCTGCCCCCGAGTGGTCCTGTGGCCAGTTCTCCGGCAATGAATTCCAGCCGTGCTGCGCCCGCCCTCGCCAGTGGATTCACTGCACTGTGGTTGATTTCCTGGGCGGCCGACTTGCCGCTATTTAACTTCTTGCTTGTCCGTTCCCGGCTCGTTCTTGCGATTCCTTGCGCGGTCATTCTGCCCAAGAGTTCCTCGATACGTGCCGCATCGAGAGAGGTTCAGCTTGAACCGCACGCCTCGCACGAACGACCGTTATTCCCGTACCCGCTCCGGCGGCTCCACCGGAGGCAACAGCCGCTTCCGCCCCGGGTCGTCGTCCGGCTCCGGACGCCCCGGCTCCTCCGGCCGGTCCGGGGGCGGCTACGGCCGCCGGCCCGCCGCCCTCCAGGGCGAGTTCGCCCTGCCGGTCACCCTCACCCCCGCCCTGCCCGCCGTGTCGAGCTTCGCCGAGCTCCAACTGCCCGACCCCGTCATGACGACACTCGCCGGCCTCGGCGTGAGCGAGCCCTTCCCCATCCAGGCCGCGACACTGCCGAACTCGATCGCGGGCCGCGACGTCCTGGGCCGCGGGCGCACCGGCTCCGGCAAGACCCTCGCCTTCGGTCTGGCACTCCTGGTCCGCACGGCGGGCCAGCGCGCCCAGCCCAGGCAGCCGCTGGTGCTCGTCCTCGTACCGACCCGTGAGCTGGCCCAGCAGGTCACCGACGCGCTCACCCCCTACGCCCGCGCGCTGAAGCTGCGGCTCGCCACCGTCGTCGGCGGCATGTCGATCGGCCGCCAGGCCGGCGCGCTGCGCGGCGGCGCCGAGATCGTCGTGGCGACACCCGGACGGCTCAAGGACCTGATCGAGCGCGGCGACTGCGCGTTGGACCAGGTGGCCATCACCGTCCTCGACGAAGCCGACCAGATGGCCGACATGGGCTTCATGCCCCAGGTCACCGAGCTCCTCGACCAGGTACGGCCGGACGGCCAGCGCATGCTGTTCTCCGCGACACTCGACCGCAACGTCGACCTGCTGGTACGCCGCTACCTGCACGACCCGGTGGTCCACTCCGTGGACGCGGCCGTCGGCACGGTCACCACCATGGAGCACCACGTCCTGCACGTACAGAACGCCGACAAGTACGCCACCACCACGGAGATCGCGGCACGCGACGGCCGGGTACTGATGTTCCTGGACACCAAACACGCCGTCGACCGGCTCACCGAGCACCTGCTGAACAGCGGAGTACGCGCCGCCGCGCTCCACGGGGGCAAGTCCCAGCCGCAGCGCACCCGGACACTCGCCCGGTTCAAGACGGGCCATGTGACGGTACTCGTGGCGACGAACGTCGCCGCACGCGGCATCCACATCGACAATCTCGACCTCGTCGTGAACGTCGACCCGCCCAGCGACCACAAGGACTACCTGCACCGAGGCGGACGTACCGCGCGCGCCGGGGAGTCGGGCAGCGTCGTCACCCTCGTCCTGCCCAACCAGCGCCGCGACATGACGCGCCTGATGTCCGACGCCGGCATCGTCCCGCAGATCGCACAGGTCCGCTCCGGCGAAGCCGAACTGAGCAGAATCACCGGCGCCCAAGCACCCTCAGGCGTACCGGTCATCATCACCACCCCCGTCTCGGAGTTCTCGGAGCGCCGCAAGAGCACCGGCGGCTCCTCACGCGGGGGGCGCAGGAGGCCGGCGCGCACGCGACGCGCTTCCGCCGCGCCTCAGGCACGGACCGGCACGTCACCGAGTCGGCCTTCCGTCAACAGCGCTGCTTGAGGCAGGGGTTACCTGCCCGCAGGTCACGACTTCTCCGGCTCCCCCTTCGACTCAGCTGAGGAACTATGCACTGCGTCATCGCCCGCTTTCCCTTCGAACTGGTCAAGAGCGAGGTCCTGCGTTCGATGAAAGGCGTCAAGCCCGAGCCTGTCACGGGTGAGTCCGTGATCATCGGCCGCCGTACCTACCCCGTGAAACAAGTGGGAGAAGTGATCACCAGGCAGGACCGGCGCGACTTCTCCGCCGGCGAAGTGACCAGGGCGATGACCCGCCTCGGCTTCACGTGCCGCACCATCTCCGCAGCCGCCCCGCCCCTCCCCTTCGCCCCCGGAACGCCGACAGGCATGTGACCGACGCCGCGCTGTAGACAGGTCGTTGCGCACCTTCCGCCAGCGCGGTGAACACGGGCGGGCGACCGAGGAGAACGACCTCATAGCGCCACTACCGCAGGAGGAGTTCGCCATGACCACAGGAACCGTCAAGTGGTTCGATCCGGCGAAAGGCTTCGGCTTCATCGAACCCACAGACGGCGGAGCTGACGTGTTCGCTCACTACGCCTACATCACCGCCGGCAGTCCTCTCGACCTGCGGCAGGGGCAGAGGGTGAGCTTCAGCCTCATCCACGGGAAGAAGGGGCCACACGCCGAGAACATCCTTCCCTCCTGACACCCCCCCGCGCCGCCGGAACGCCGGCCGGACCGATCCGTCGAGAAGCCGGATCCCGGTTGAGGGAACGCCCCCGTGGGGTGATGCAGCCCGGCGGGGCGGCGACTGTGACTCCCGTTGCGCGCGAGCGCCGCGCCCCCTGGCCCTGCGGAAACGTGACGAAGCGGACTCGGCCGGGTGGAAGACACGGGCCGAACCCATGCTCGCCGTTCTCGGCCCGTGTTCCGCACCACCCTGGCGCCGCGTTCCCTGGCGACCTCCGCTTCACGTCACCGATCGCGCGCCGGGCGCTGCATGGAAGCACCGGACGGGCTTCTGTGCGCATCCGTCGGCTGACAGGGTGGCGTCCGAACCGTGGGATGGGGATACGGTGGGCCGCTCTCCGGCGTCGTGACGCCACTCCCGGACTCCGGAGAACCATCTCCTCGGTTCTCTCTGATCCAACGGCCGTGAAAACGAAGTTGCCCGGAACGCTGTGAGTTCCGGGCAGCACGCGCGGGCCGCTGCCGCGAGGATCGTGAAGAAGCTGCGGGTCTCAGGCGGTGGCCGTCGGGTCTGCCGGTGCGGCGGTGCGCCGGTGTTCGGCGTTGATGCGCAGGGCTTCCTCAAGCTGGTCTTCGAGGACGACGATGCGGCAGGCAGCCTCAATAGGGGTGCCCTGGTCGACGAGTTCCCGGGCGCGGGCGGCGATGCGCAGCTGATAGCGGGAGTATCGGCGGTGGCCGCCTTCGGAGCGCAGGGGGGTGATGAGGCGGGCTTCGCCGATGGCGCGGAGGAAACTTTGGGTGGTGCCGAGCATCTCGGCGGCCCGGCCCATCGTGTAGGCGGGGTAGTCGTCGTCATCCAGACGGCTGAACGAGTCGTCTGCTGTCATTTGCACCTCTCTGCGGAACGCGTTGGAGGGGCCTTGGTGCCGTACGGCACCAAGGCCCCGAAGGAACTGCTACACCATCTGCCGACCTTGTTCCTGCGTCGGCCTTCTGTGTCCGCACGGCCGTCCGGGAGAGGACGGGGAATGCGGGGATCGCGGTTGCTTGACCGGAGACCACCTCACTATCGATGTCCTGCGGTACCCGGGCTCACTGACTCCACCCGGGCGATCCTGATGGCGCTCGCCTCCTTCGTTTCTTCCCTCTGGGATCAATCACTTACCTACTGCTGCACTGCGCACTGCTCTTACTTCTGGTGATACGAACTGCTGGTGACCTGAGTAAGCGCCACTCTCCGGCAGCCAGCCCCGTCGCCCGTCGTGCGTCTGCTCTGGCTTGGAACCCCACTGCCGAACCTCCCGGCACGCGCGCCCGCAGCCGACGCCTTTACCGAGGAACCACTGACACCGCACTGCTGTCTGCGTGTACTGCGATACCGCTGTGGCGGCCCCTGAATCTGCGGGCCACCCGGTCCGGCCGTCAGTCCCGTCACCGTCCTGCAACCGCTCTGGCTTCGGAACTCCACCACCGCACCGACCTGCGAACTGCAACTTCCTTACTGCTGCCCGGCAGTTCGTCTCTGCCAGGCCCTGCTGTCTCTCTGGGCTACGAGAGAAACCATAACCACACCACCGCCCAATGTCTACTCCGGCCGACACAGATTTTCGCGCGTTCGACGAGGAGACAGTCGGCCACGAACAGCCACGCGGGCAGGCGCGCGGTCGCCATCGCCCGAGCCAGGCGGCGCCCCGGGGGATCGTTGCCTCTGGTCGCCGGGAGACCGTGCCGGGCAGGTTTCCCTGTTCGTGTCGGGCGGCGGGCCGGCAGGCGTGGGCCTGAGGTGTGACCTCTGGTACTTCAGGTTTCGAGGGGTGGGCCTATGCGCGAGATGACGCAAGGTGAATCGGCGGGTCGCGGGGTGACCGGTTGTCGGCGCGACTGTTCTTCGCGTCGGCCTCCACGCTGTCGGCTCGGTGCTCGCGGTGCGGCGTCGACGCCCGCCTACGTGTCGGCGCCCGCCGGTTCCTCGGGTTGGGCCCACGGGCGCCTGGAGAAGGCGGCATTGAGCTCGATTTACGGCGCCCGGTAATGAAGCGCGTTCAGGCGGTTTCATGTGGATCGGTCGACGTCGCCAGAAGCCGGGGTCCGGCTCCAGGTTCTTCTTGCGATGTGCCCCTCGGGTGGCGGACCGCCTACTTCGCTGGCACTTCGGCATGGGGACCGCTGGGACGCGTGTGTGGGTGCATTCGCTGTCCGAGTGCGTCGGATGCGGCCCTTGTGAGGTTCTTGTCCGCCTCTGCGATGAACTGATTGAACAGGGCGACCGCTTCAGGCCCGGCACCTTCCGGGGAACCGGCGTCGAACGGCGGCTTCGGGTCGTATTCCATAGCGAGCTGGGAGAACTTCGCCGCCTGTTCGCCGAGAAGGTGGGCGACAAGTGTGAGGCCGAAATCGATGCCGGCGGTCACACCACCCCCGGAGAACCTGTTCCGATCGACGCAGACGCGTTCCGTCGATACCTCGACGCCCAGCTGTGCCAGCTGGGCGCGTGTGGACCAGTGAGTCGCCGCACGATAGCCGTCGAGCAGCCCCGCGGCGGCGAGGACGATTGATCCGGTGCAGACCGAGGTGATGTACGAGGCCCTCGCACCGCGGTCAGCGAGGAATGCGATGGTCTTGTTGTCGAGCATCGGGCCCTCGACAAACCCTCCGGGCACGAACAGGACGTCCAGCTGGGAGGGACAGTCGTCGAATGTCGTGGTCGGTGCGATGGCGATCCCGCTGTCGGTGAGAACCGGTTCGAGGGTTTCGGCGACCAGGTGGCAATTCATGCCCGCGCCTGCGAAGGCCGTGTGCGGACCGATGAAATCGAGTGCGGTGTGACCGTTGAAGAGAAGCATGGCGACTTGGAGTGGCCGCGCAGGTTCTGGAGTTGCTTCGTGGCTCATGAGAATCACGGTAATGATCGCCGCACTCACAATCGAGTGGCAGTTCTGACAACATGTGCTATTTTCCCGCCATGGTATCTCCCGCGCGCCCCGACACGGCGGTCAGAAACGTCGCTGTCCTGGCCTTGAACGGCGTCGTGACCTTCGACCTCGGCGTCCCGCTCCTGGTCTTCGGTGCCCTGCCCGACCGGTACCGCATCACCGTGTGCGCGCCCGAACCGGGACCAGTGCCCACGTTCGACGGCTTTTCCCTCGGCGCGGAACGCGGACTCGAGGAGCTGGACCGCTGCCACACCCTGGTCGTGCCCGGGTACGACCTGGACAGGCCGCTTCCGACTGCTGCTCTCCTGGCGCTGCGCAGGGCCCACACCGCCGGCGTCAGGATGGTGTCCATCTGTTCGGGAGTTTTCGCCCTGGCCGAGGCCGGCCTGCTCAACGGGCTCACCGTCACTACGCACTGGCGCGCAGCGGATCACCTGGCCAGGGGATATCCGGACGTGACGGTGGCCCCTGACGTGCTCTACTTCGACCACGGCCAGATCCTGACCTCGGCCGGCGCGTCCGCGGGAATCGACCTCTGCCTTCACATCGTCCGCCGTGACCACGGTGCGGCCACCGCGAACGCCGCGGCCAGACTTGCGGTGGCCGCACCGCACCGGGTCGGGGGCCAGAGCCAGTACATCAAGCGATCCATACCTCACACGTCCGGTCAGTCGCTCACCCGGACCCGGGATTGGGCACTGCGTCATCTCAGCGAGGAACTGCCCGTCCGCCGGCTGGCCAAGCATGCGGGCCTTTCTGAGCGCACGTTCGCGCGCCGCTTCGTAGAAGAGGCGGGAGTCTCACCGACACAGTGGCTGCTGACCGCCCGGATCGATCTCGCCAAACATCTTCTCGAATCCTGCGATCACAGCATCGACGAAGTGGCCCGGCGTGCCGGGCTAGGCACCGCCGCCAATCTCCGTGCCCGCTTCCGTAAAGCCACTGCCACCAGTCCGACCGCTTATCGGAAGACCTTCGGCCGGTAAGTTCATGCCGGGGCAATCACGACGGTCAGGTTAAGGCCCGACGGCGACGAAGATGCGATGGGCCGTGACGTCAGTGTTGTTGAACAGGCGGATGAAACCAAACCTGCTGACTTCAGGTGCGTTGCGGCGGAAGAAGCCCTATTCGTGTCCGCGGTGGAAGTCAGCGGCGTGGTCGCCGCGGGTGCCGGCGTAGAGACCGGGGCCGTACAGGTAGGGCATGCGATCGTTCGGCGCGAACGCATGCGTTTCCTGCCAGGGGAGTTGCTGCTGCCAGCTGCGGAAGATCCGATGAACTCGTCCCAGCTCATGCCTTCCGGGCGCGCGACATCGAACGCCCGACTGGAGAGATCGCTGCCGGCCTGGGCGACTGCCAACGCAGCAACGTGGCGCGCGCGTCAACCGGCTGGATTGTCTGGTTTCCTACTGCCCGAGCCGGCGGGTGCTCAGGGCTCCTTGCGAAAAGAAGTCTTCAGGCGGCGCCACCAAATGATGCCGCGGCCGAGGGTGAGGAAAGCTTCGCGGATCTTCCGGCGGGTGCGCAGGCGGCGGGACCAGCGCGGGAGGGTGAAGACGGCAGACGGCCCTGTAGACACCCCTGGTCCCTCTGGACGCCGAGGTTCGCACCGTCCGACTGTTCGCCTCGATGCTCACCCACACCTGCGATGCTCACCCACACCACGGTCACGCCGCTGGTGGCGGTGTTCTTGCTTCTGCTGTGCGATGTCGCCGCCGGCCTCACCCCTCGGGGCCGTCCGGCTAATAGCTTCCTTCGGCGTCCAGCTGGCGCAAGAGTCCGCGATTGTCGACGCGCACCCACTCCTCGACGAGGCGTCCCCGGTCGTCGAAGCGGAAGATATTGATCAGGTCGAACACGACGCGTTTGCCGTTGGGCGGCAGCGGGCCGACCGGTGACTGGGTGAACTCACGGGCGAATGTGCCTTCGATCCACGTCTGGCAGGCCAGGTGGTCACCTTCGGCCACCACGATGCCGCGCCGTATCGACCGGTCGTCGAATGCCTCGCGCACCGACGCGAAGTAGTCGTTGAGCCCGGCGAAGTCGGACTCGAAGCCGTCCGGCCCGTGGAAGCGGAACTTCTCGGTGTCGAAGTACGTCGAGGCCTCGTCCGGGTCCTCGCCCGACACCTCCAGTTCGCCGGCCCGGACCAGGCGGGCCACGAGTTCGTCACGAGTGAATTGCTGTGTCATGCCACCAGCCTGCCCGCCCCCGGTCATGCGGTCAAACGATGATTCGGCACCATTTCCATGACAGAAGCGCATGTTAGGTTCGGGTCATGGCAGAGTTCACCCTCACTGGCTTCCGCGTCGTTCACCAGGTCGCCACCGCGGGATCGTTCACCCGGGCCGCCGAGATGCTCGGTTACACACAGTCGGGCGTCTCCCGCCAGGTCGCCGCCATGGAGGCGGCAGCCGGAGCGCCGATCTTCGACCGCACACGACGCGGCGTAGCGCTCACACCGGCAGGCCAGGTGCTCGTCCGCCGCGCGACGGAGGTTCTCGCCGACGTGGCGGCGACCGAGCTGGAGCTCGCCGGCCTGCGTGACCGGCTCGCGGGGCGTCTCACGATCGGCGCCTACCCCACCGCCGCCATGGCATTGGTCCCGCGAGCGATGGCGCAGGTGACCTCCGGCCATCCAGGTCTCGCCGTGCTCCTGGAGGAGGCCGCTACGCCCGCCCTGCTCCGGCGGCTACGGACGGGCCGGCTGGACATGGTGGTCATCGGGGTCGGCCACGGCCTGCCGGACTACGACCTGAGCGAACTCCGGCAGACCACCGTGCTCCAAGGCGATCTTCTGGTGGTCGTCCCGGACACGCACCGGTTCGCGGGCCACGCCGGCATCACCGTGCCGGACCTGGCCCAGGAGCACTGGATCGCCGGGGACGGCGCGGCGGGTGAGCCGCAGTTCGGAGCCTGGCCGACCCTGTCGGACCCCCACATCGCCCACACCGCGCGCAGCTGGTCGACACGCCTCAGCATGGTCGCGGCCGGACTGGGCATCACAGTCATCCCCGACCTGGCCGTACCGGCCCTGCCGACGGGCGTACGAGCCGTGGCCGTCACCGACACCTACTGGCCCGGCCGCGCGACCGTCGCCGTGACCCGGCCGCACCCTTCCGCTCAGACACGGGCGATGGTGACAGCCCTGCGGAACCAGGCTGCCCGCCTGCGGGAACCGCCTGAGGACTCCTAGCAAGCAAAGGTCTTCAGGTGGCGTCGGCAGATGATGGCGCAGCCGAGGGCGAGGAAGGCTTCGTGGAGGTCGTCGCGGATCTCCCGGCGGGTGCGCGGACGGCGGAACCAGTGCGGGAGCGCGAAGGCGGCTTCGACGACGGAGCGGTGGACGCCCAGGCCGGAGCCTGCTCGGTCCCGCGGCGAGCGATGACCGGTCGGACGCCCAGTTCGCGGCGGTAGGAGTCGTACTCGTAGCCGCGGCCGGCGTACAGAGCGGTAGGGCGTCGGCGGGGACGCCCGCGCTCGCCTCTGACGGGCGGCACGGCTTGGACCAGGGGTATGAGCTGGGTGACGTCGGCTTCCAGGGTGGTCAGCTCGTTCGCGAGAGGGGGCGCGCTCCGGCAGTCGATGTCATGGACCATGCTCTGCCCTTTACGTTCACCCGGCACCACCGTCCACCCGGAAGCGCCCGCTGGAGGCTGCGCGGGAAGCCTGTGTGTCACGACGGTGGGCACGTCCACACCGCTGATCGGCCGGAGTTGGTCGGCGGTGAGCCACACCGGATACTCGGCCGCCTCGACGCCCTCCCGTTTCGTCACCCAAGCGGGCACACCGATGAGATGGCGCCACTGCGAAACGTCCGCAGCTGACTGCCTCCCATCCAGACGGACCCGGACCGTCTGCGCATCGGGGAGCACGAGCATGATCCCGGCCAGGCGCCCGGCCGGAGGGCGAACGAGCCACGAGTCACGAGCCTGCGGGCCGCCTGCTCCGAAAATCTTCCGGAGCCGAAGCGGATCCCGGGCCGCCGTCTCCGCCGTCACGGCACGAGCGGCTAGGTGTATCGAGAACAGATCCGGGACAGTCAGGAGGCTCGGGTGGCCGAGGCCCGGTGAGGGCGCCCGTCGCGCGGTTCCCGGCGCGATCAGGTAGTCAGGAATGGTGAACAAGGACGCGACCGACCCCTTCGTGCATGTCCGGGGCGCCAGTGAGAACAACCTGCGGAACATCGACGTCGACGTTCCGCGGGACGCGATGGTCGCCTTCACCGGCGTCTCCGGTTCCGGCAAGTCCTCGCTCGCGTTCGGCACGCTCTACGCCGAGGCCCAGCGGCGCTACTTCGAGTCCGTAGCACCGTATGCCCGAAGGCTGTTGCAACAGGTCGGCGCACCGCACGTGCGGGAAATCACCGGACTGCCACCGGCCGTGGCCCTGCGGCAGCGACGCGGGTCGCCCAGCTCCCGCTCGACGGTCGGCACCATCACCACGCTGTCGAATCTGCTGCGCATGCTGTACTCCCGCGCCGGTACCTATCCGCCCCGGGCCGCACGGCTGGAAGCCGAGTCGTTCTCACCCAACACCGCGGCCGGCGCCTGCCCGGAGTGCCACGGACTGGGCGTCGTGCACGACGTCGCCGAGGACCTGCTCGTCCCGGACCCCTCGCTGAGCATCCGTGAGAGGGCGATCGCCGCCTGGCCGGGAGCCTGGCAGGGCGCCAACCTGCGCAGTGTGGTGAGCGGCCTGGGGATCGACATCGACCGACCGTGGCGCAGGCTCAGGAAGAAGGACCGGGACTGGCTGCTGTACACGGACGACCAGCCCTCCGTGTACATCGAGCCGGAGGAGGACCGCGTCGACTACGGCTACCAGGGCAAGTTCTGGAGCGCCCGCAAGCACGTCATGCACGTCCTCGCCGACTCCAAGAGCGAGAAGATGCGCGAACGGGCGCTCCGGTTCGTCAGGAGTGTGCCCTGCCCGGAGTGTCACGGCAGCGGACTGCGGCCCGAGGCGCTCGCCGTGACCTTCGCCGGACGTTCCATCGCCGAGATCAACGCGATGCCGCTCACCGAGGTCGTGGTGCTGCTGCGGCCCGTCGCGGGGCGGTCCGAGGCCGACGCCACCACGTCGACCGCCCGGTCCGGGGAGACGACCGAGGTCGCGGTCCGGATCTGCGGCGATCTGGTCGCGCGGGTCGACGTACTGCTCGATCTGGGCCTCGGATATCTCAGCCTCGGGCGCCGCTCGACGACCCTGTCGCCCGGCGAGGCGCAGCGCCTGCGGATCGCCACCCAGCTGCGCTCGGGGCTGTTCGGCGTCGTCTACGTCCTCGACGAACCCTCCGCGGGCCTGCACCCGGCTGACGCGGAACCGCTGCTGGACGTGCTGGACCGCCTCAAGGCGGCGGGCAACTCGCTGTTCGTCGTGGAGCACGACATGGACGTCGTACGGCGGGCGGACTGGGTGGTCGACATCGGCCCCGGCGCGGGGGCGGGCGGCGGGCGCGTGCTGTACAGCGGCCCGGTCGCCGGTCTTGAGCGGGTGGGGGAGTCGGCCACGAGCCGGCACCTGTTCGGGCGTGCCGAGCCGCTCGATCACCGCCCGCGTACGCCGCACGGCTGGCTGCGCCTGAGCGGCGTCTCCCGCCACAATCTGCACCACATCTCCGTCGACGTACCGCTCTGCGTACTGACGGCGGTGACGGGCGTGTCCGGTTCCGGAAAGTCGACGCTGGTGACGCAGGTGCTCGCCGAGGTCGTGCGCGGCCACCTCGGACTCGAACCCGAGGAGCCCGACGAGGCGCAGCTGGAGGTCGACGTCCAGGACGCGTCGGGGGTCGAGTCCTTCGACCGGCTGGTCCGGGTCGACCAACGGCCCATCGGCCGAACGCCCCGGTCCAACCTGGCCACGTACACGGGGATGTTCGACGCGGTGCGCAAGCTGTACGCGGCGACCGACAAGGCCAGGGCGCGCGGCTACTCGGCCGGGCGTTTCTCCTTCAACGTGCCCGAAGGGCGGTGCGAGACCTGCCAGGGCGAAGGATTCGTCGCGGTGGAACTGCTCTTCCTGCCTGGCACCTACGCGCCGTGCCCAACCTGCCGGGGCGCCCGGTACAACGCCGAAACGCTGGAAGTCACCTACCGCGGCAAGAACATCGCGGAAGTACTGGGGCTGTCCGTCGACGCCGCCGCCACGTTCCTGTCCGCCGTCCCGGCCGCCTCCCGCAGTCTGGAGACGTTGCGCGAGGTGGGACTGGGGTACCTGCGGCTGGGGCAGCCCGCGACGGAGCTCAGCGGTGGTGAGGCGCAACGCATCAAACTGGCCACCGAACTGCAGCGAGCCCGCCGCGGCCACGCGCTCTACCTGCTCGACGAGCCGACGGCGGGGCTGCACCCCTCGGACGTCGCACTGCTGCTGCGACAACTGCACCGGCTCGTCGACGCGGGCAACACGGTCGTCCTCGTCGAGCACGACCTGGACACGATCGTTACCGCCGACTGGGTCATCGACCTCGGGCCGGCCGGTGGCGACGCGGGCGGGCGGGTGGTCGCGGCGGGGCCGCCGGCCAAGGTGGCGAGGGCCCGCCGCAGCGCCACCGCGCCCTACCTCGCGGCCCGGCTCGCGCGCTCCTGACGACGGCGCGAGGGGCTGAACACCGGTCGGCCCAGGTCTCCTGCCGGATGCGGAAGGCGGTGACGTGCCGTTCGGCGTCCGCCTGTGGATCCGGGGCCGGGGACAATTCCGAGCGTGCCGACTGAGCAACCCGTCCGCGGCGGCCGGTGCGAATGATCAGCGAATACCTGACCCTTTCTGGCGTCTTCCCATTGGTTCGCCGGCGCTCAGGGGAGGGGCGTGCCGCCGGTGGCGTTGATGATCTCGGCGGTGATGTAGCTGGCCTGGGGCGAGGCGAGGAAGACGTAGGCGGGTGCCATCTCGGCGGGCTGGGCGGGCCGCCCGAGGGGGGACTGTTTCCCGAACTCGGCGGTCTCGGGCATCGTCGCCGGGATCAGCGGGGTCCAGACGGGGCCGGGGGCGACCGCGTTCACGCGGATGCCGTCCTGCGCCACCATCTGGGCGAGCCCCTGGGTGAAGGTGACGATCGCGCCCTTGGTCATGGCGTAGTCGAGCAGGTGCGGACTGGGCTTGTACGCCTGCACGGAGGCCGAGTTGATGATGCTTCCGCCCTTCGGCATGGACGGCAGCGCCATCTTGCAGAGCCAGAACATGGCGTACAGGTTGGTGCGTACGACCCGGTCGAACTGCTCGGTGGAGATGGCCTGGATACCGTCGGGCTGCGACATCTGGAAGGCGGCGTTGTTGACCAGGATGTCGATGCGCCCGAACTCCGTGACGGCTCGTCCGACGAGGTCCCGGCACCGGGACTCCTCGCGGAGATCGCACGCGACGGCGACCGCCCTGCGCCCGGCCTCCTCGACCAGCCGTACGGTCTCGCGGGCGTCCTCCTCCTCGGCGTCCAGGTGGCTGAACATCACGTCTGCCCCTTCGCGTGCGAAGGCCAGAGCGACGGCCCGTCCGATGCCGGAGTCGCCGCCGGTGATCAGCGCCTTGTGGTCCGCGAGCCGGCCGTGGCCCTCGTACGAGTCCTCGCCGTGGTCCGGCGGCGGGTCCATCGGACCGCTCCACCCCGGATGCGCCTGCTCCTGCTGAGGAAATTCCGGCTGGGGGTGCTTGCTCACCGGGTCCCTGGGCTTCTGGGTGTCCTCGGCCATCATGTGACTCCTGTCGCTGGAGAACGGGGCACTCATCTGTTCCCGGAACCGCGCGGTCGAATCCGGCACGCCCTCCGCGTGCACCCGCAGGAATGCCGCCCCTGTCCGGCGGGCGCGGTGGAGACGACTTCGCCGTCCCCGCCGCACGCCGCGAATCGGTTGCGGTCCGTCGGCATCCGTGCCGGGAACGCCGGAGAACAGATGCCTGGTGTTACGGCTGTTGTACGGAAGGCTCACCGCCCAGCGACGGCCGGTGGCCGTCGCGCTGCTCGATGCCGGCCTCGTCCGCCAAAGCTCTCGTCTGCCTGATCGATGCCCGGTCCGCCCGGTTCGAGCTGTTCCCCTCCTGTGACGGTCGGGGCGTTGTGGTGTGTGTCGAGATGACCGCGAGGTCATGGGCGAATCCACCGGTGGCGCGGGCGTGGAGCCGGTCGGAGGTCAGGACAGGGCATTCGTCCGTTCGCAGGATGCGGTGGCCCCGTCGGAGGAGTGCGCGGACCAGGGCACGGTCCTCGCCCACCGCGAGCGGCTGGAACCCTTCGACGTCACGGTAGGCGTTGGCGCTGACGCCGAGATTCGCGCCGTGGACATGAGGGTGATCCCAGGGCGCCGGCGGGGCCGGGCGGTCGGCGTGGTAGCGGAGGGAGTGCCTGAAGGCGACGACGGAGGGCGGCAGGCGTACGGTTCCGACGACCGCGGCCCATCCCTCGTGTGCCTTTGTGTGCTGGAAGCTGAGCCAGTGCGGCGGGACAGCGCTGTCGGCGTCCGTGGACGCGATCCACGTACCGTCGGCGCCCAGGAGGTCCAGGGCGTGCGCGACACCGACGGCCCGGGCCGTGCCCGGGTTCTGACAGTCGGTGGAGACGACGACGGCTTGGGCACGCGCGGCGATCTCGGCGGTGCGGTCGACGCACGAATCGGTGACGACCACCGTCGCGATACGCACTCCGGCGAGACCGGGATGGGCCGCGGCACGCCGCACGGCGTCCAGCGCCCTCGGCAGCAGCCTCTCCTCGTTGTGCGCGGGAATGACGACGGCGACGGCCTTGACGGTCATACGAGTCCTTCGCGCCGCGCGGGACTCGCGGCGGTACGGCCGTCCGTACCGGCACGTGTGTGGATCTGGAGGACGAAGTCGTCCTCGCGGTGGTCGGCGAGCAGGGAAAGACCGGAGACCTGGGACAGGCGCGTGGCGATGGCCTCACCGGTGCTCAGGTGCTCCCGTACGGGATGGTTCCAGTGCGCCGTGGCCAGCGTGCCGCCGGGTTCGAGCGTGGCCGCCACGTGATGCAGGACTCGGTCGAAGCCCGGCTCGTCCAGGTAGTAGAGGACCTCGGAGAGCACGATCAGGTCGAAGGTGCCGGCCGGCCACTGTTCGGGGATCGTCATGTGCCGGACCGTCACCCGTGGCAGCCCGGCGAAACGTCCTGCGGTGCCCGCCACGACGGAGGCCACGCGGTCGCATGCCAGCAGTGAGTCGCACCGCGGCGCCAGGCGCAGGGTGAGTTCGCCGACCGAGCAGGCCGGTTCGAACGCCCGCCGGTAGCGGGGGAGCGGCAGCGCGGCGACGGTCAGGTCGTATTTCCGCTGCTCGTACCACCGTTCCGAAAGGTGCCACGGGTCGTCCGCCCGCCGGTACATGTCCTCGAAGTAGGAGCCGGGAGTCCCGGGCCGTTGCTCCGTCACGTGAGGACCACCTCGAAGGGCCTCAGATGGTGGGCGAGTTCGTCCGGGGGCAGGATGGCCGCGTCCTCGGGGAGCGGGCCCAACGGTTCGGTCTGACTCACGAAGCAGCCGACGGCCAGGCGCTTGCGGCGCAGCACATCGGGGGACAGCCGGACGCGCGCGGCGGCCCCCCACGGCACGCGCGGGTCACCCGGTCGCGCCCAGTGCCACATCCACACCGGATACATCGCACACGACACCCCAAGGTCCCGCGACGCGGCCAGCGCGGCCCGTCCGGCTGCCTCGTGGTCGCCGTGCACATCTCCCGTCCACGGCGCGAGGCACAGCCGGGCCCCTGCCAGTACGCGCCCAAGGGCGCTCCTCACCCGGTCCTCGTGCCGAGCCACTTCCGTGTCGGGCACCTTCAGGGCGACGACATCGGCCCCACCCAGATGGGAGAGCGCGTCCCTCAGCTCCCCGCTCCGGATGCCCGCCAGGCCCGCCGGGGTCACCCTGCCGGACGCGGCGTGGGAACGTTCGCCGTCGGTCACGGACACCACGGTCACCTCCGCGCCCGCGCCGCGCAGCAGGGCGATGGTGCCGCCCGCGCCGAGCACTTCGTCGTCCGGATGGGCCGCGACGACCACCACCCGGCCGGAGGTGGGAAGCCGGAAGTCGGGGAGCCCCTCCCAGCCCGGCCACGACCGCCAGAGCTCCTCGTCGGTGCCCGGCGCCTGGATGGGGTCCGCGTACACCGGCCGGCCTTCGGCGTGCGGCGTCACAGTGACCCCTGACGGGCGACGAGCGTGCCGAGTTCGGCGAGGTCGCGCTCGGCGTGGTGCTGCCGGATGTAGACGGTGAGGTCGGCCGCCGCACGAGCGTGGCGTTCGTCGTGGCACAGCGGGCCCGCACCGGTGGCCCGCCCGACGTGGGTGAGGACATCGGCGCAGACGGACTCGACGAAGGAGCGCACGCGCAGGCTCCGCAGCCGGGCGGCGCCCGCCGTGTCGAGAGGATCACGGTCGATTTCGCGGGCGGCCTGTTCGAGCACCGCACCGGCGGCGTGCAGGCGCATGTCGACGGCGCCGAGGTGAGCATCGGTGAAGGGCTCCGAGCGCCGGGCCGCA
The DNA here is from genome assembly GCF_036327775.1 of Streptomyces sp. NBC_01498. Classification (NCBI taxonomy): domain Bacteria; kingdom Bacillati; phylum Actinomycetota; class Actinomycetes; order Kitasatosporales; family Streptomycetaceae; genus Streptomyces; species Streptomyces sp. NBC_01498. The sequence goes on from NZ_CP109598.1 coordinate 6,504,431, forward strand.
GCCTCCGCCAGGGTACGGGCGACCGCACGCGCCCCTCCGTACCAGCAGGCGGCCACGCCGACGCCGCCGTGCTGGAAACCCGGCCGCTGAACGTACGACCCGACACCCCCGAGAGATTCGGCGGACACGGCGTCGAAACGGACATCGGGCGTGTCACTGCCGGCCATGCCCAGCGCCTGCCACGTCTCGGGCACCGGGCAGGTGCCCTCGCCGAGCCGGACGCGGAAGAGACGGCCCCCGTCGGGCGCCTCCGCCGTCACCAACGCATGAGTGCAGGAGTGGGCGCCGGAGCAGTACCGCTTCAGTCCACGCAGCACCCATCCGGCGCCGGACCGCTCGGCGGTCAGCCCCTCACCGGGCGGCTGCGCCGCCCAGACCCCCCATCGTTCGCCGGGCCCCGGCGGAGGCGCCCCCAGTTCCGCCAGGATCGCCGCGGCGTCCACATGCCCCTCCAGCAGACGCGCCACGCACACGTCCCGCTCGCCCGCCGCCGCCAGCGCCTCGAACCGCTCCTGTGTCCGGCCGCCTCCCGGCAGCGGGAAAACGCCGTCCAGTGCCGACACCTGCGCGGTGAACGTCTCTGCCGTCAGACGGCGCGACTCCTCCGCAGAGAAGCCGCGACGCTGGCGCGCCCCTGCGGACTCGGCCCGGTCGGGGGAGAAAACGTGAGACATCCGGGGCTCCTTGGCGTAGGCACATCGACCGGGTGGTTACTTCAAGCAACCGTGCGAGTGCGTTGTGTTCTCATTCTGTGGCGGGGCAGCCGCAGGGCGCGCCCCGGCGGCACCCGTGGAGGGGACCGTGGCCGGGACGGCTCGCGCACCGGCGGGGCTGATGTGCCGGACCACCTGGTCTCCCCGCTCGGCGCAGTCATGCCTCTTTCGGACGTGAGCTCCGAGACGCCGGCGCGGTCAGGGGCGGTCCCCGCCGTCGGCCTCGGCGCACCCCGCCCCGCCTCGGGCCCCCGGTAGTCGATGGGAAGAGGCATGTGGCCGGGCGTGCCGGGTACCTGGTGCCCGGCCCACTCGGGGCTCGGGCACCAACGCTGGAGGGCCAATGGCCGTACGACACCGATTGATCGAACGGTCCGCGGGGGACGTTCGGGCGGTGCTCGCTGACGGTTCGCGGTACGGCGACCGGGTGGTCGGCACGTCCGAGACGCAACCCCGGGAGGGGGCCTGGCCGGAGGTCGGTTCGAGCATCACGTACACGGTTCGGCTGGGACGGTGGTCGGCCTCGGGCAGCACGATCGTCCGGCGGTGCGAGGAGCCCGGGGTGCTGGAGCTGGAGGCGGACAGCGGATGGCTCGGCACCGCGCGGATCGCCGTCGAGATCCGTCCCTGGGGCGAGAACGCCCTGGTCGTCGTCGACGAGCATCCGCTGCGTGGACCGGGCGGGCTGCTCAACAACACGGCTGTGGACGCCCTGATCCAGCTTCGACACCGCTCCATGCTCGCCCGGCTGGCGGACGTGGTGGAGAGCCTTCCCGGGCGCGAGCGAGCGGGTATCTGAACCGGTGGATGCGGACCCGTGCGGTCTCATCCCGGCGCGGCCGGTGCTCTCGCGGACTGGACTGGATTCGGTGATTCCGGTGCACACCAGTACCGAGGACGCCCTCGCTGTCGCGTGGAGCGGGCGTGACAGGGGGGCCGATGCCCATGCGGAGACCAGCGTTCGGGAGAGGGGGGTGGGATGACCAACACACCGGAGCAGCCAGCCGTACTAGAGGGACCCGGGCCCGGGGTGGCGTCTGCCGAGGAGGCAGATCTGCGTGCGCTGTTCGGCGAGTCGACCACGCTGTTCGCCTCGTTGGCCGGCCCCGCCCACCTGCTGGAGACCGCGAACCCGGCGTTCTTCACCGCCGTCGGGCGTACCTCGACACGTACTGGGCTGCCGGTCGGGCAGCTGATACCCGAGCTCGCCGAGCAGGGTTTCACCGCGCTCCTGGACCGGGTTTACCGTACCGGCCGGCCCTGCACCGGACGCGACGCACGGATTCTGCTGGGCGAGAGCGCGCAGCTGCGCGAGGCGTTCTTCGACTTCACCTACGAGCCTCGCCGTGACGTGGGCGGCAACGTCATGGGGGTGCGGATGATCGGGGTGGAGACCACCCAGGTCAAGCACGCCCAGCGGCTGACCGCCGAGCACCGTGCCCTGCTGGAGCAGATCGCCCGCCAGGCGCCCCTGGGAGAAGTTCTGGAGGGTATGGCGAAGGCCATCGAGGACCTGTCGCCCGGAGTCCTGGTCTCGGTTCTCCTCGCCGACGACGACGGCCTCCACCTTCGCCACGGGACCGCCCCGGGTCTGCCTGATTTCTACAACCAGGCCATCGACGGCATCGCCACCGGTGACGGCGTCGGCTCCTGCGGCACCGCCGCGTACCGCCGGCAGCGGGTCGTCGTCTCCGACATTGCCACCGACCCGTACTGGGATGACTTCCGCGACCTAGCTGAGCGCGCCGGCCTCGCCGCCTGCTGGTCCACTCCCATCCTGGGCTGCGACGGACAGCTGCTGGGAACCTTCGCGATGTACCACCGTGTCCCGCGTACCCCCGTCGAGGCCGACCTCGCGCTCGCCGCTGTCTTCGCCGACACCGCCGCGCTGGCCATCGAACGCCACCATGCCGAACAGGCCCGCCTGGCCGCCGAGGCCCGGGAGAAGGCCGCCCAGGACGACCTGGCGTTCCTCCTCAAGGCCAGCACCGCGCTGAGCACCGACCTCGACTACGCCCAGACCCTCCAGCGGCTGGCCGACCTGTGCGTGCCGGCCCTGGCCCCGCTGTGCGCCGTCGACGTCGTCGAAGAGGGGCGGGTGCGCCGAATCGCCACCGCCGCCCCGACCGAGCACCCACAGCAGCTGCTGGCCGCGCACATTCCTGTCTACGACGCCGCCGACGACGCCGTCGCCCGCGTACTGGCCTCCTCGCTGACCGAGGTCGCCCGCCGCACCCCCACCGGGCCCGGCCCCTGGCAGGACCTGAACGTCACCGGCTACCTGTGCGTTCCGCTCACCGACCGCGGACAGACCTTCGCCACCCTGACCCTGCTGACCACAGGCGACCACATGTTCGACGGGCACGCGGTGGCCCTGGCGGAGGAACTCGCCCGCCGCGCCGCCACCGCCGCCCGCAACGCCCGCCAGTACACCCAGCGTGCCGCCCTCGCCCGCGACCTGCAGGCCGGCCTCCTGCTGCCCGAGTTGCCCACCCTGCCCGGCGCGGAACTGGCCACCTACTACCACCCCGCCGGTGAAGGGCTGGAAATCGGCGGGGACTTCTACGATGTCTTCCCCCTGGAAGACGGCTGCTGGGCCTTCATGCTCGGCGACGTCTGCGGCCGCGGTGCGCTTGCCGCCACCACCACCGCCCTGGTCCGTCACACCGTGCGGGCCGTCGCCTCATTCCTGCCCGACCCACATGCCGTCGTCCAGGCCGTCAACCACGCTCTGATCAAGCGGCACGGCAGTCACGGAACCGGCTTTGTCACCCTCGTCTACGGCCACTTCACCAGCGCCAAGGCCGGACTGGACATCGAACTCGTCCGAGCCGGCCACACCCTCCCGCTGCACCTCACCGCCGACGGCACCCGCCCCGTCAACAGCGACGGCCCACTCCTGGGCGTCCTGCCGGACCCCCTCCTCGAATCCCGCCGAGTCCATCTCGCCCCCGGGGAAAGCCTGGTCTTCTACACCGACGGCATCACCGAAGCCCGCGACAGCGCGGACGAACAATTCGACGAGGACCGCCTCACCCAGGCCCTCACCCCGGCACCGCAGCGGGCCTCGGACATCCTGGCCTTGCTGACCACCGCCGTCCACGCCTTCACCGACGGCCGCGCCATCGACGACGACCAGGCCGTACTCGTCCTGACCGCCACCCACCCCGGCTCGGACACCTGATCCTCGAACCCGGCCGGATACACGGCCGCACCCTCTGCTCTGGTGGGTCACGGACCATGCCCGACCCCGTGCGCGTGGGCTACCCCCACGGAGGGGGAACCCGTGGTGCGTATCGTCCTCCAGCTCAGCAGCCTGTCGTGATGGTTGTCGGCATTGTCGCGGTTTGTGCTGTGATTCTGGTGCTGGCGTTCCTGTTGCCGCGGCTCTCCCGGCATCCCGAGCGCGGCACGCAGCGCACGCCGGGTGCTGGATCGCGGGTGGCAGGGAAGGCCCCGGGTCCTTTGGGGCGGTGGCTACGCAAGCCGTTCAGCACGAGTTCGAAGGCAGTGAGCCGCAGCGGCTCGGGCGGGCGTAAGGCCCGTGACCGTATGCCGATCTGACCGAAGGTACGCGGCACGCCGGCATCGGCCGGGGCTTCCACAGCCCGGGCGCCGTACGGCGGCGGCATGAAGGCGAGGGCCCGCGACCCCTGACCCGGGGCGGCAGGCCCTCGCCTTCGGTTGTTTGTCCGCGCCGGTGGTCAGTGGTCGGTCAGGAGTCCGGTGCGGAGTTTGGCCAGCGTGCCGGAGAGGATGCGGGAGACGTGCATCTGCGAGACGCCCAGCTCTCTGCCGATCTGTGCTTGGGTCATCTCCTGGCCGAAACGCATTTCGATGATGCGCCGCTCGCGCTCGTCGAGCTGGTGCAGCAGCGGTGCCAGGGCGTAGAGGTTCTCGACCAGTTCCATGCCCGGGTCCCAGTCGCCGAGGGTGTGGACGAAGGTGAGGTCGCCGGTGATCTGTCCGTCGTCGCCGGTCGGCGTATCGAGGGAGCCGGCGGTGTAACCGGCGGCGGCGACCAGGCCCTCGGTGACCTCGTCCTCGGTGAGGTTCAGGTGACCGGCGATGTCGGTGACGTCGGGATCGCGGTCGAGCCGGCGCGAGAGTTCGTCCCTGGCCTTGTAGATGTCGCGGCTCAGCTCCTGCAGTCGGCGCGGGACGTGCACGGACCAGGTCGTGTCGCGGAAGAATCTCTTGATCTCGCCCACGATGCAGGGGACAGCGAAGGAGCTGAACTCCGTCTCGCGGGAGAGGTCGAAGCGGTCGATGGCCTTGATCAGCCCGATTGTGCCGACCTGGATGACGTCTTCCATGTCGCCGCTGCCGAGGTTGCGGAACCGGCGGGCCGCGAACTTCACCAGCGTCACATTCATCTCGATCAACGTGTTCCGCGCGTACTGGTACTCCGGGGTGCCCTCCTCCAGTTCCGGGAGCCGGTCGAAGAACAGCTTTGACAACGCCCGCGCATCCTTCGGCGTGATCTTCTCCGCGTCCTCGATCCAGGGCAGGCCGCCCGGCGCAACTTCGCCACTCCGCGCGTCCGGAGCCTTGTGCGCGAAGTGTCTGACTGGCATGGAATCCATCCTTCCGTAAAGAGCTGGCAGGCGAGACGCCGATGCCCCCAAACGGCTTCCCACACTCGAAGAAGCGGGAGAATCTTGCGTATGCCGATGCGCCGAGGCTGACCGCGCCGGCGGTGTGACGCGTTCGCCGCGAGGGCCGGATGCGATATGAGGCACTCGTCCGCGCCTGAGGGCGCCTCGTACCCCCTCGGGACAACACCCGCGCGCCAGACACATGACCCGGCCCACAACGGACCGGACACCCCGGCACGTTCGGCCGAGGCCCTGGCGGCGCCCCGTTCCCGGGTCGCCGCCGCGGCGTGGGGACGGGGGTCGTCCCCTGTCCAGCTGTGTCAGGCGGCTTGGATCAGTTCGGCGCGGCCGAACAAGAGGGCGTAGCCAGGGGGGAGTTGGGCCAGGACACGGTCGAGGAGGTCGTTGCCGGCGAGGTGTGCGACGAGGGCCAGGACGGTGCCCGCGTCCCACCGGGTGGTGGCGGGTGTGCCGCCGGTGCGTGTGGCCAGGTCTTTGACGAAGCCCCAGCCGGTGAGACGTTCGGCGCCGGGGTTGGCGTCCGTCATGATCCGGGCGGCCTCGGCGGGCAGGTACGCGGCGAGTTCGCTGCGCTCGTCACCGGTGAGCTGCCTGCCGAGGGCCGCCAGCACGATCCGGACCGTTCGCTCCGCCCGGTCCCTTGTGGGGTACGCCCCGTCGTACCGCACCCGTTCCAGCAGCTGGTCGTACGTCATGACGGGTGCCTGCGGCGGTGTCTGTACCTGGGCGGACATGGTGTGGATGCCTCTCTTCATCAGGGAGTCGGGGGGGAGACGGTGATCGTGGGCCGGGATCAGGTTCGGAGTTCCCTGCGTCCTGCTCCGGTGCCGACGGTGATCTTGCGGGGCTTGGCGCGTTCGGCGACAGGGATCCGCAGGGTCAGGACTCCCGCGTCGTAGTCGGCCTCGATGCGGGCCGTGTCCAGGGTGTCGGCCAGGACGACCCTGCGGGAGAAGACCCCAAGGGGCCGCTCGGAGAGGTCCATGCGCGCGTCGTCGGAGCCGGTGGCGGGCCGCCGTTCGGCCTTGACGGTCAGCATGTTCCGCTCGACGTCGATGTCGATCGCCTCCGGTGAGACACCGGGCAGGTCCAGTGCGATCACGTAGACGTCGCCGTCCCGGTAGGCGTCCATCGGCATCGTGGACGGCCTCGACCAGGTACCGGCTCCGCCCAGGAGCTGCTGGGAGAGACGGTCCAGCTCACGGAAGGACTCGGTACGCATCAACACGTGAAACACCTCCAGTGGGTTTGGCAGAGACTGCCGGTGCGCTGTGGCTGACACCGTTGTAACATGTCGTCGGAAGGATGACAATCAGGGTGTCGCCGAAAGGATGACACTCGGAAGGAGTGACAGTGACCGCAGCGGACCAGCCCGCGCCACACCCCGGAACCACCGCGCCTCCCGCCACCTTCCTCGCCGCCTCGGCCGCCCTGGACGCGATCGACCAGGCCGTACGGAAGGCGCAGACCCCCGAACCACCCGACGAAACCGGTGCGCCGCGCACCAGCAGTGACCAGGCCCTGGCCGCTCTGCTCCTGCTTCGCGAAGTACGCGAACGGCTCGCCGCCTGGGAACCCGGCCTGATCGAGGCCGCGAGGGGAGCCGGAGCCAGCTGGGCCGACCTCGCCGGCCCCCTGGGCGTCGCCAGCCGCCAGGCCGCCGAACGCCGCTACCTCCGCGTACGCCCCGGCGCACCAGGCACCACGGGCGAACAACGCGTACAGAGCACCCGCGACCGCCGCGCCGGCGAGCGCAACGTCAGCCACTGGGCCCGCGACAACTCCGCCGACCTCCGGCAACTCGCCGGCCAGATCACCGCGCTGACCGGACTGCCCACCGAAGCCAGAGCACGCCTCGCCCTGCTCGCCACCGCCCTCGCCGACGACGACCCCACCACCCTCCTGGCCCCGCTCACCGCCGCCCACCCCCACCTACGGGCAGACCACCCCGACCTCGCGGACCGCGTCGACACCATTACCCGCCACACCGACCACCTCCGCCACGACAACACCTGACACGCCGGACGCCACAGGAACCATCAGCGTCCTCCCTGACGCGACTGCGCGAACGCCGCGCAGGCCCCCCACCTGCACCTGCTCTGACAACCGGGCCAGGACGACCCCACTGTCGTCGGGACCCTCGTCCTGCTGGACTTGGGGAGCCGAATACCGAGATCGGCCCCCCATGATTGCCCCCGCCCGCGATCACCCTCGGTTACTATGCTCACTTCATGCCGGAGGCCGGGAGCAAGGGGCGCACCGCCATCGACGGACCGCTCGGGAAGCGGGGAGATCGGCAGGCCGGCCGAGAACTCTCCACATTCTCCCCAGGTCCGTTCGCGGGCGATTCCCGCTGCTACGCCCTTCCAAAGGTGGCCGTGGCTTGCAAGGTTGAAGAGATGGGTGGCCTGGGAAAATGCTGAACGAGGTCATCGCGACCCGCTACGTCACGCCCCTGCGTGAGGGCGGGTCGCTGCCGGGGATCGTCGAGGCCGACGATCTCGGGACGTACGTCATGAAGTTCACGGGTGCCGGGCAGGGGCGCAAGACCCTGGTCGCCGAGGTGATCTGCGGGCAGCTGGGGCGGCGGCTCGGGCTGCGGGTGCCGGAGCTGGTCACCATGCAGCTCGATCCCGTGATCGGTCTCGGGGAGCCCGACCAGGAGGTGCAGGAGCTGCTGAAGGCCAGCGGCGGGCTGAACCTCGGGATGGACTTCCTGCCCGGGTCGCTGGGGTTCGACCCGCTCGCGTACGAGGTCGGGTCCGCCGAGGCCGGGCGGATCGTGTGGTTCGACGCGCTCGTCAACAACGTCGACCGGTCCTGGCGCAATCCCAACATGCTCGTGTGGCACGGCGATCTGTGGCTCATCGACCACGGTGCCACCATGATCTGGCACCACAACTGGCCCGGGGCGGCGGCCTCGGCCGGCAAGGCGTACGACGCGTCCGACCATGTCCTCGCGTCGTTCCGCCCGGACATCGCCGCCGCGGCGGCGGACCTCGCGCCGCAGGTCACCGAGGAACTGCTGACCGGTATCGCCGCCGAGGTGCCCGACGAATGGCTCGTGGACGAGCCGGGGTTCGACTCCTCCGACGCCGTGCGCCGGGCGTATGTGGCGGCTCTGCTGCCCCGCGCGGCCACCGTCGCGGAACGGATCACCTTCGCCGCGCCCGCCGCGCCGCGCTCATCGGGTGCTCCCGGCTGGCTGACCGACCGCCGAGGGGGCGAGGGCCGATGAACGGACGCGACGTGTTCGAGTACGCGCCGCTGCGCGTGGTGCCGAGGGTCGACCGCGGGGAGTTCATCAACGCGGGCGTGCTGGTCTACTGCCGCGCCCGGTCCTTCGTGGCCGCCCGTACGCATCTGGACGAGTCCCGGCTCCGGGCCCTGGCGCCCGGCGCCGACGTGGTGGGCGTACGGGCCGCGCTGCGGGCGGTCGAGGGGGTCTGCGCGGGCGGCGACCCCGCCGGGCAGGCGGCGGGCGACGACGCGGGCAGGCGGTTCCGCTGGCTGATCGCCCCGCGTTCGACGGTCGTCCAGCCCGGCCCCGTCCACACGGGCCTGACACTCGACCCGTCGGCCGAGATCGAGCGGCTCCTCGACCTGCTGGTGCGCTGAGGGGCGGCGGGCCGCCGGTCGCGGTGTGACATACGCGGGGCGCCCCCGTGGGCCGTTGACACCGGGTGTCCGGGCTTCTAGCGTCACGGCAGCCGATACTAAGCGGTCGCTCAGACGCACCTCGTGCCGACGCCGCGACCCGAGGACGAGGAGAAGCAGCATGTCGACCACCGAGCAGCGTGTCGCCGTGGTGACCGGCGCGGCGCGGGGCATTGGCGCCGCGACCGCGGTACGGCTCGCGGCCGAGGGCCGGTCCGTCGCCGTACTCGACCTGGACGAGGCGGCCTGCGCGGAGACCGTCGGCGCGGTCACCGCGGCGGGCGGCAAGGCGCTCGCCGTCGGCTGCGACGTCTCCGACGCCGCACAGGTGGAGGCCGCCGTCTCGCGCGTCGCCGCCGAACTGGGCCCGCCCACCGTCCTCGTCAACAACGCGGGCGTGCTCCGCGACAACCTGCTGTTCAAGATGAGCGAGTCCGACTGGGACACCGTGATGAACGTGCACCTCAAGGGCGCCTTCCTGATGGCCCGCGCCTGCCAGTCGCACATGGTGGACGCGTCGTTCGGCCGGATCGTCAACCTCTCGTCCAGCTCCGCGCTCGGCAACCGGGGCCAGGCCAACTACGCCGCCGTCAAGGCCGGACTCCAGGGCTTCACCAAGACCCTGGCCAAGGAGCTGGGCAAGTTCGGCGTCACCGCCAACGCCGTCGCCCCCGGGTTCGTCGTCACCGAGATGACCGCCCAGACCGCCGCCCGCGTCGGCATGGGCTTCGAGGAGTTCCAGGCGGCGGCGGCCTCCCAGATCCCCGTGCGGCGGGTCGGGTTCCCGGACGACATCGCCAACGCGATCGCCTTCTTCACGGGTGAGAACGCCGGATTCGTCTCCGGCCAGGTCCTGTACGTCGCCGGCGGACCCCTCAACTGAACGGGAGAGTGACGGACATGACGCAGCAGCCGAAGGACAGCGCCGGGGGCGCCCGGCCCGACAGCGGCAGGGTCGCCCTGATCACCGGGGCCAGCCGGGGCATCGGATACGGCATCGCCGAGGCGTTCGTCGCGCGCGGCGACCGGGTGTGCATCACCGGGCGCGGTGAGGACGCGCTCAAGGAGGCGGTGGAGCGACTGGGCGCGGACCGGGTGATCGGCTTCCCCGGCAAGGCGCACGACGAGGCGCACCAGGCCGCCGCCGTCGACCGCGCGATGGAGGCGTTCGGCCGGATCGACTATCTGGTGAACAACGCGGGAACGAATCCCGTGTTCGGACCGATCGCCGAGCTCGATCTGGGCGTGGCGCGCAAGGTGTACGAGACCAACGTCATCTCGGCCCTCGGCTTCGCGCAGCTGACCTGGCGCGCGTGGCAGAAGGAGCACGGCGGTGCGATCGTGAACATCGCCTCCATCGCGGGGGTCTCCGCCGCGCCGTTCATCGGGGCGTACGGGATGAGCAAGGCGGCCATGGTCAATCTGACCCTCCAGCTGGCGCACGAGTTCGCGCCCGGTGTGCGGGTCAACGCCATCGCCCCGGCCGTGGTGAAGACCCGGTTCGCGCAGGCGATCTACGAGGGACGGGAGGCCGAGGCCGCCGCCTCGTACCCGCTGGGCCGGCTCGGGATGCCGGAGGACGTGGGGGGCGCCGCCGCCTTCCTGACGTCCGACCAGTCGGACTGGATCACCGGGCAGACCCTCGTCGTGGATGGCGGAATTTTTCTCAACGCCGGCGTGCACTGACGTATTTTGTTGGCAAATGCTTCAAGCGCCCCATCGGACGTGCATATTGAACCGATGGGGCGCTGCGGTATGGTCGGCCGACTCGTGGCTGAACAAGGAGCGTGCGCACGTGTTCAACCGGACCAGTCTGCAGGCCGCTGCAGCCCTCGCGTCCATATCCCTGCTCGCTGGATGTGGCTTGTTCTCTTCGGAGAGTGCCGAAGAGCAGAAGATCATCGTCGGTACCACCAGTGAGCCGAGCACGCTCGACCCGGCCGCCGCGTGGGACAACTCCTGGGAGCTGTACCGCAACGTCTTCCAGACCCTCGTGGCCTTCCCGACCGGCAGTACGTCGCCGCAGCCCGACGCCGCCGAGGAGTGCGAGTTCACCGACCCCGCCAACCAGGTCTACCGCTGCCGGCTGCGCGAGGGCCTGACGTTCTCCAACGGCAACGCACTCGACGCCGCCGCGGTCAAGCACTCCTTCGACCGCATCGTGAAGATCAACGTCAACGGCGGTCCCAACGGACTTCTCGCCTCGCTCGACAGCGTCACCGCGGACGACGACCGGACGGTCAGCTTCCGGCTGAACAAGCCCGACGCCACCTTCCCCTTCGTCCTCGCCGCCCCCGCCATGTCGATCGTCGACCCCGCGGAGTACCCGGCGGACAAACTGCGCGAGGACGGCAAGCTCACCGGCTCCGGCCCGTACACGCTGGAGTCCTACGCGCCCGGCAGCACCGCCGAACTGGGGGAGAACACCAGCTACAAGGGGTTCGCGGACCGCCGGAACAAGGCCGTCACGATCAAGTACTTCCAGGACTCGGACAACCTCTTCGACGCCCTGAAGGGCAAGGAGATCGACGTCATCTACCGAGGGCTGACCTCGGAGGAAGTCGTCGAGCTGGAACAGAAGAAGGAAGAGAACGACCATCTCCAGCTGACCGCGACGGTCGGCGCCGACATCCGCTACCTGGTCTTCAACCCGAAGGACAAGGAGGCGGCGAAGCTGCCCGTACGGCGCGCGGTGGCCCAGGTGGTCGACCGGGGCGCACTGGTGGCCAAGGTCTACCAGGGCACCGCCGAGCCGCTGTACTCCATGGTCCCCAAGGGCATCTCCGGGCACGCCACCAGCTTCTTCGACGAGTACGGCGAGCCGGACGTCGACAAGGCGCGCGCCCTTCTCGAAGAGGGCGGCGTCGAGACACCCGTACCGCTGACCCTCTGGTTCACCACCGACCGTTACGGTTCCGGCACGGTCGCCGAGTTCGCGGAGCTCAAGCGCCAGCTGGAGGCGTCGGGCCTCTTCGAGATCACGCTGAAGAGCAAGCCCTGGAAGGACTTCCAGGCGGGCTACCAGAAGGGCGAGTACCCGGTCTTCGGGCGCGGCTGGTTCCCCGACTTCCCGGACCCGGACAACTTCGTCGCGCCGTTCGTCGGCAAGAACAACGCGCTCAGCACCCCCTACGAGAGCCCCGAGATCACCACGGAGCTGCTGCCCCAGTCACGGCGCGAGAGCGACCGTGGCGCGGTCGTCAAGCAGTTCGAACGCGCCCAGGAGATCCTGCTGGAAGACGTACGGCTGCTGCCGCTGTGGCAGGGCAAGCTCTACGTCGCCGCCTCCCAGGAGATCAACGGCAGCGAGCGGGCGCTGGACCCGCAGACGGTCATGCAGCTGTGGGAGTTCAGCCGGAAGGCCAGCTGGTAGGAGCACGGAGCGGCGGGTCCGGTCCCCGGGCCCGCCGACGGCTCCGGTCGCGGGCGGCCGCCGGATCGGCCGCGCCCCCGGGCCGGGTCCTCGGCCGGGCCCGGGGCGGCAGGGCTGGCGGACACGATTGTCAGTGGTCACCGGTAGGTTCAGCAGTGGTCCAACTGATCGCTTACCGGAGGTTGTTCACGTGACCGACACCGACATGCTGCCCGAATCCTGGCGCGGCGTCCTCGGCGGGGAACTGCAGAAGCCCTACTTCAAGGAGCTCACCGAGTTCGTCGAGGAAGAGCGGTCGAAGGGGCCGGTGTACCCCCCGCGCGACGAGGTGTTCGCCGCGCTCGACGCCACTCCGTACGACGGGGTGAAGGTCCTGGTCCTCGGCCAGGACCCGTATCACGGCGAGGGCCAGGGCCACGGCCTCTGCTTCTCCGTGCGGCCCGGCGTGCGCACGCCTCCCTCCCTGCGGAACATCTACAAGGAGATGAAGGAGGAGCTGGGCCACCCGGTCCCGGACAACGGCTATCTGATGCCGTGGGCCGAGCAGGGTGTCCTGCTGCTCAACGCGGTGCTGACGGTCCGCTCCGGCGAGGCCAACTCCCACAAGGGCAAGGGCTGGGAGACGTTCACGGACGCGGTGATCCGCGCGGTCGACGCCCGGCCCGACCCGGCGGTCTTCGTGCTCTGGGGCGCGTACGCGCAGAAGAAGCTGCCGCTGATCGACGAGACACGGCATGTCGTCGTCAAGGGCGCGCACCCGTCGCCGCTGTCGGCGAAGAAGTTCTTCGGCTCGCGACCGTTCACCCAGATCGACGCCGCGATCGCCGCGCAGGGTCACTCCCCGATCGACTGGCGGGTCCCGGACCTGGGCTGACCGTTCCCCGCCGCGCCCGGTGGTCCGCGCCGGGCAGGTGAGCCTGAGCGGGATCGCCGGCCGGGGCGGTTAGCGTCGGGCCGGACGGGATCGGACCGGACGGGCGCGGGAGGCGGCAGACATGGAGCGGCGCGAGAGGGTGGAGGGCTCCGTCCCGACCAGGATCGGCCAGGCGGTCATGCTGCTCCACGGCGGTGACCGCGAGGAGGCGCGCAACCGGTTCGGCGAGCTGTGGGCCGAGATCGCCGAGTGCGGCGAGCCGCTCCACCGCTGCACGCTCGCGCACTACATGGCGGACACCCAGGACGACCCCGGCGACGAGCTGGCCTGGGACCTGCGCGCCCTGACGGCGGCGGAGGGACCGTCGTCCACGGCGCGCACCTCCCCGCCCTCCCCCGAACTACGGGCCTTCTACCCCTCGCTCCACCTGAACCTGGCCGCCGACTACCTCAAACTCCACCGTCCCGACACGGCCCGGCTCCATCTCTCCCTGGCCCGCGAGGCCGCGCACGCCCTGGGGGACGACGGGGACGCCGCACCCGGCAGGGAGGACGCGTACGGCGACGGGGTACGGGCGGCGATCCGCCGGCTGGAGCGGCGACTGCTGGAGGAGTAGGAACGGCCCGGTCACCGGCCGTACACCCGGTCGCAGAGACGGCTCTGCGCGCTGTCCGGCGCCCAGTCCCCGTACCGCTCGCCGAGCGCGCAGGGCCCGGCGCCCGGCTCCGGGAGCGGGGGCAGCGCGGGCAGCCCCGGCAGGACCGCCGGGACACGCGGCACGGAGGGCGCGGGCGCGGCGGACGGTGCGGGCCGCGCGGGGACCGGTGCGGCCGCCGGACGGCGGGGCGGATCGGACGGCGGGGGTACGGGGCCGGGCACCGGCCGCCGTGACGGGCCCGTGGCCTCCAGGACCGCGTGGGCCGGCGGCTGGGTGATCCGCGGCCCCGGGTCCGCCCGCGCGGGAGCCCCGCGTACGGAACCGGTCCCCGGCCCCTCCCCGGGCGCCACGGCCACACAGGCCGGGACACCGCCGACCGCCGCCACACCGAGCAGGAGCACCGCTGTCGTTCTCGTTCGCCGTGTCACGCCGCCCACTCTGCTGGCCGGGGCGGCGTCCCGGAGCCTGAACCGCACGGCGTAACCCGCACGGGTGACACGGCCCGTCCCCGGACCACGGGCGGACCCCGTGAAGGCGGGCCCGCTACCACGACCGGACCGTGTCCGCCGGGGCCGCCGGACCGCCCCGGGCGCCGCTCGCGCGCCCGTATGCTGCGGGCCAGGGGCCCCGGGACGGACCCGCGCGCGACCGCGCGGGGGACGGGGCCGCCGCGAGGCGACAGGGAGACTCACGTGAAACTCGGGTGCATAGGGCTCGGCGACATCGCGCAGAAGGCGTATCTGCCGGTGCTCACCACACTGCCGGGGACCGAACTGCATCTCCAGACCCGCACCCCGGCCACCCTCACCCGGGTCGGCGAGGCCCACCACGTCCCCGGGGAGCGGCTGCACACCGATCTCGGCTCACTGATCGCGCAGGGGCTGGACGCCGCGTTCGTCCACGCGCCGACCTCCGCGCACGCGGAGATCGTCACCCGGCTCCTGGAGGCGGGGGTGCCGGCTTTCGTGGACAAGCCCCTCGCGTACGAACTCGGCGACTCCGAGCGGCTGGTCGCGCTCGCCGAGGAGCGCGGGACCAGCCTGGCCGTCGGCTTCAACCGGCGTTACGCGCCCGCGTACGCGCAGTGCCTGGAGCACCCGCGCGAGCTGATCCTGATGCAGAAGAACCGGGTCGGACTGCCCGAGGACGCCCGCACGCTCGTCCTGGACGACTTCATCCACGTGGTGGACACCCTGCGGTTCCTGGTCCCCGGCCCGGTCGAGCACATCGACGTCCGGTCCCGGACCCGCGAGGGCCTGACCCATCACGTGGTGCTCCAGCTGTCCGGCGACGGCTTCACCGCCCTCGGCACGATGAACCGCATGAACGGCTCCACCGAGGAGATCCTCGAAGTCTCCGGCCAGGACACCAAGCGGGCCGTCCACCATCTCGCCGAGATCGTCGACCACAAGGGCCAGCCCAGTGTCCGCAGACGGGGCGACTGGGTGCCGGTGCCCCGGCAGCGCGGCATCGAACAGTGCGTGCTGGCGTTCCTGGACGCCGTTCGCGCGGGGAAGACACTCGGCGCCCGGGACGCCCTGCTGACGCACGAGCTGTGCGAACACGTGGTGCGGGAGGTACGGGCGCAGGCCGGCTGAAGCGACCGCGCGTACCGCGTCGGGGACCGGCGGCGCGCTACGCGGCCTCGTCGACGGAGCCGTCCAGCGCCGCGGCCCATTCCCGCAGCAGGACTTCGTACTCCTCGGCCGGCCACGTGCCGCCGGCCGCGTCGACCAGCGCGCGGATGCGCTCGTTGGCCGCGACGGCGCCGGACGCCGCGGGAGCGGAGGAGGAAGTGGTGGACATGCGCCAACGGTACGGCGCGCCGTGACCTTCCCGTGCCGTCCGGGGAGCGGCATACCTCACACACGGAGCGTGCAACCCCACGGTGTGTCAGCTCCGATCCCAGTGTTCCCAAGGGTTCTGACCGCCGCCGGACGCTTCGGGAGCGGGCGGCGGGCAAACGTGTCCTTGCGCACACCGGGTGCTCGAACGCTCCCGGAGAGAAACCGGAAGGTCTCCGTCCGGTGCGGTCAGCCGCCCGACTCGCCCGCGTGCGGGCTCAGCGTGTCCGTACCGACGAGCACGAACAGGGCGATGCCGAGCAGGATCCGGTAGATCACGAACGGCATGAAGCTCTTGGTGGTGATGAATTTCATGAACCACGCGATAACGGCGTATCCCACCACGAAAGCCACAATCGTCGCGAAGATCGTCGGGCCCCACGAGACATGCCCCTCGCCGGCGTCCTTCAACTCGAAGGCCCCGGAGGCCAGTACGGCCGGGATCGCCAGCAGGAAGGAGTACCGCGCCGCCGCCTCGCGGGTGTAGCCCATCAGCAGACCGCCACTGATCGTCGCACCCGAGCGCGAGACACCCGGCACCAGCGCCATCGCCTGGCAGAAACCGAAGATCAGACCGTCCCTGACACCCAGTTCCTTCAGCGACTTGCGCTCCTTGACCGCGCGGTGCTTCCCGCCCGCCTCGTCACGCGCCGCCAGCCGGTCCGCGATGCCGAGGATCACGCCCATCACGATCAGCGTCGTCGCGATCAGCCGCAGATCCCGGAACGGCCCCTCGATCTGGTCCTTGAACGTCAGCCCGAGCACACCGATGGGAATCGAACCGACGATCACCAGCCAGCCCATCTTGGCGTCGTGGTCGGAGCGCATCGCCTTGTTCGTCAGCGAACGGGACCAGGCCGACACGATCCGCGCGATGTCCTTGCGGAAGTAGATGAGGACGGCCGCCTCGGTGCCGATCTGGGTGATCGCGGTGAACGCCGCGCCCGGATCGTGCCAGCCCGCGAACGCGGCCGTGAGCCGCAGATGCGCGCTGGAGGAGATGGGCAGGAACTCGGTCAGCCCCTGGACGAGTCCGAGGATGAGTGATTCGAACCAAGACATTGGGTGCTACGCCATCCAAGAAAAGATCGTGCACCGGCCGGTGTGAACACGGGGCAGTGGCGGGTTGCGGACAAAAAATAAGCGCGCGTAATCGCTCGTCTGCTCGGGTGTGTGGAGGGGCCATCACGCGCCGGTCTGGGGCAGCGTAGCCGCTGCGGATTACGGGCCGGTGCCACCCCCCTTCCCGGGCACGGGACACGCACGGGCGGGCCCGTACCGGGGTGATGAGGGGGCGACAGGGGGGCGCACAGGGGGGCAGTCGGGGGGCGTACGGAGGGGAGGCCAAGGTCACATCGGTTCGCCCTGCTGACGCTCCGGCGCGCTGCCCTAGCATCTCGGCATGACGCTCCTGCCCGACAGAGGGCTTTCGCTGGCAGCCGAGTTCCCCGAGCCGACCCATGAACAGTGGCAGGGTCTGGTCGCAGGGGTCCTCCGGAAATCCGGTCGGGACGTCTCGGGGACCGCCGCCGAGGACGCACTGTCGACAACGATCGAGGACGGACTGACCACCCGTCCGCTCTACACCGCCGCCGACGACCCGGGCGACGGCGGCCTCCCCGGCTTCGCGCCGTTCACCCGGGCCGCCACCCCCGGCGGCCCCGCGCCCGGCGGCTGGGACGTACGCCAGCGCCACGCCCGCACCGACGCCGCCCGCACCAACGAGGCCGTCCTGGAAGACCTGACGGGCGGCGCCACCTCGCTGTGGCTGGCGGTCGGGGCGGCGGGTGTACCCGTCTCCGGCCTGGCCGACGCCCTCGACGGCGTGTACCTCGACCTCGCCCCCGTCGCCCTCGACGCCGGCGACGAATTCCCGGACGCCGCACGCGCGTTGCTCGCCCTGATCGACGAGCGCGGCGTCGCACGCCCGGAAGCGCGCGGCACCCTCGGCGCCGACCCGCTCGGCCGCCTCGCCCGTACCGGCGAGGAGACCCCCGGCCTCCAGGACGCCGCGGCCGAACTCGCCGCGCTCTGCGACCGGGAGTACCCCGGACTGCGCGCCCTCGTCGTCGACGCGCTGCCCTACCACGAGGCCGGCGGCTCCGCCGTCCAGGAACTCGGCTGCTCCCTCGCCGCCGGAGTCGCCGCCCTGCGGGACCTCGACGCCGCCGGACTCCCCGTCGAAACGGCCTGCCGCCAGCTGGAGTTCCGGTACGCGGCCACCGCCGACCAGTTCCTCACCATCGCCAAACTGCGCGCCGCCCGCCGGCTCTGGGCCCGGGTCGCCGAGGTCGCCGGGGCCGGACCCGCCGGCGCCGCCCAGCGCCAGCACGCCGTCACCTCCCCGGTGATGATGACCCGCCGGGACCCGTGGGTGAACATGCTGCGCACCACCGTCGCCTCGCTGGCCGCCGGCGTCGGCGGCGCCGACGCCGTGACCGTGCTGCCCTTCGACCACACACTCGGACTGCCGGACTCCTTCGCCCGGCGGATCGCCCGCAACACCTCGACCATCCTCATCGAGGAGTCCCACCTCGGCCGGGTCATCGACCCGGCGGGCGGCTCCTGGTACGTCGAGCGGCTCACCGACGACCTCGCGCACGCCGCCTGGGCCTGGTTCCAGGAGATCGAACGGGCCGGCGGCCAGCGCGCCGCGCTGCGCGACGGCCTCGTCGCCGAACGCCTCGCCGCGACCTGGGCGGCCCGCTCCGAGAAGCTGGCCCGCCGCCGCGAACCGGTCACCGGCGTCAGCGAGTTCCCCCTCCTCGCCGAGACCCCCGTCGTCCGCGACACACCGCCCCCGGCCGCGACCGGCGGACTGCCCACCGTCCACCGCGACGACGCCTTCGAGGCCCTGCGCGCCCGCTCCGACGCGCACCTCGCCGCGACCGGCGCCCGCCCCCGGGTCCTGCTGGCCGCCCTCGGCCCGGCCGCCGCGCACACGACACGCGCGACCTTCGCGTCGAACCTCTTCCAGTCCGGCGGCATCGAACCGGTGCACGACCCGGTCACCGTCGACACCGCCACCGCCGCCGACGCACTCACCCGCGCCGGCACCACCGTCGCCTGCCTCTGCTCCAGCGACGCGCTCTACGCCGAACAGGCCGAACAGGTCGCCGCGGCACTGAAATCCGCCGGCGCCACCCGCGTCTACCTCGCGGGGCGCCCCGGCGACCTGCGCGAGACCCTCACCCGGGCCGGAGTGGACGCGTTCGTCGCCGCGGGCGACGACGCCGTCGCCGTACTCACGGCCGCCCTCGACCACATGGGAGTGGCGCGATGACCGTCCCCGACTACACCGGCATCGACCTCGGGCCCGCGACGCCCACCGGCGCCCACGAGGACCAGTGGCGCGCCGCCGTCAAGGAGAGCACCGGCAGGAGCGACGCCGACCTCCTCTGGAACACCCCCGAGGGCATCGACGTCAAACCGCTCTACACCCCCGGTGACCTCGCGGACCTCGACTTCCTCGGCACCTACCCCGGCATCGCGCCGTACCTGCGCGGCCCCTACCCCACGATGTACGTCAACCAGCCCTGGACGATCCGCCAGTACGCGGGATTCTCCACCGCCGAGGAGTCCAACGCCTTCTACCGGCGCAACCTCGCCGCCGGGCAGAAGGGCCTCTCCGTCGCCTTCGACCTGCCCACCCACCGGGGCTACGACAGCGACCACCCGCGCGTGACCGGTGACGTCGGCATGGCCGGGGTGGCCATCGACTCGATCTACGACATGCGCCAGCTCTTCGACGGCATCCCGCTCGACCGGATGACCGTCTCCATGACCATGAACGGCGCCGTCCTGCCGGTCCTCGCCCTCTACATCGTGGCGGCCGAGGAACAGGGCGTACCGCCCGAGAAGCTCGCCGGGACCATCCAGAACGACATCCTCAAGGAGTTCATGGTCCGCAACACCTACATCTATCCGCCCGAGCCCTCGATGCGGATCATCTCCGACATCTTCGCGTACACCTCGCGGAAGATGCCGCGCTACAACTCCATCTCCATCTCCGGCTACCACATCCAGGAGGCCGGGGCGACGGCCGACCTGGAACTCGCCTACACCCTCGCCGACGGCGTGGAGTACCTGCGCGCCGGACTCGACGTGGGCCTCGACGTCGACGCGTTCGCCCCCCGGCTCTCCTTCTTCTGGGCGATCGGCATGAACTTCTTCATGGAGATCGCGAAACTGCGCGCCGCACGGCTCCTCTGGGCCCGGCTCGTCAACAAGTTCGAGCCGAAGAACGCCAAGTCCCTGTCCCTGCGCACCCATTCGCAGACCTCCGGCTGGTCGCTCACCGCGCAGGACGTCTTCAACAACGTCCCCCGCACCTGCGTCGAGGCCATGGCCGCCACCCAGGGCCACACCCAGTCGCTGCACACCAACGCCCTCGACGAGGCGCTGGCCCTGCCCACCGACTTCTCCGCGCGCATCGCCCGCAACACCCAGCTCCTGCTCCAGCAGGAGTCCGGCACCTGCCGTGTCATCGACCCGTGGGGCGGCAGCGCGTACGTCGAGAAACTGACGTACGACCTCGCGCGCCGCGCCTGGCAGCACATCGAGGAGGTCGAGGCCGCCGGCGGCATGGCGCGGGCCATCGCGGAGGGCATCCCCAAGCTGCGGATCGAGGAGGCGGCGGCCCGCACCCAGGCCAGGATCGACTCCGGGCGCCAGCCGGTCATCGGCGTCAACAAGTACCTGGTGGAGACGGACGAGCGGATCGAGGTCCGATCGGTCGACAACTCCTCCGTACGGACCCGGCAGATCGCCAAGCTCCGCCGGCTGCGCGACGAACGCGACGAGTCCGCCTGCCAGGACGCGCTGCGCGCCCTCACCCGCGCCGCCGAGGCCGGTTCGTCACCCGGCCTCGACGGCAATCTGCTGGCCCTCGCCGTGGACGCGGCGCGCGCCATGGCCACCGTCGGCGAGATCTCCGACGCGCTGGAAAAGGTGTACGGGCGCCACTCCGGCCAGATCCGTACGATCTCCGGTGTGTACAGGAACGAGGCCGGTACGTCACCGGCGGTCGAGCGGACCCGGGCCGCCGTCGAGGAGTTCGAGACGGCCGAGGGGCGGCGCCCCCGCATCCTGGTCGCCAAGATGGGCCAGGACGGCCACGACCGGGGTCAGAAGGTCATCGCGACCGCCTTCGCCGACCTGGGCTTCGACGTCGACGTCGGCCCGCTGTTCCAGACGCCCGGCGAGGTCGCGCGGCAGGCCGTCGAGGCCGACGTGCACATCGTCGGGGTGTCGTCGCTGGCCGCCGGGCACCTCACGCTCGTGCCCGCGCTGCGCGAGGAACTCGCCGCGGAGGGCCGCGAGGACATCATGATCGTCGTCGGCGGGGTGATCCCGCCCGGCGACATCGACGAGCTGCGCCGCGCGGGTGCGGCGGCCGTCTTCCCGCCCGGCACGGTCATCCCCGACGCCGCGCTCGACCTGCTGACGACCCTGACCGCCGCTCTCGGTCATGAGCGGTGAGCCGGTGGCCCCTCGGAGCGTCGTGGACATCGACGCGTACACCAAGGGCGTGCTGGACGGCTCCCGTTCGGCCGTCGCGCGCGCCATCACCCTCGTCGAGTCCACCCGGGCCGACCACCGGGAACAGGCCCAGCGGCTGCTGACCGCGCTGCTGCCGCACTCCGGCACGGCGCGCCGGATCGGCATCAGCGGCGTGCCGGGAGTCGGCAAGTCGACCTTCATCGACGCCCTCGGCACGATGCTCACCGGCCTCGGGCACCGCGTCGCGGTCCTCGCCGTCGACCCGTCGTCCACCAGGACCGGCGGCTCCATCCTCGGCGACAAGACCCGGATGGAACGCCTCGCCGTCGACCCGGCGGCGTTCGTCCGGCCCTCGCCCACGGCGGGCACCCTGGGCGGTGTCGCCAGGGCGACCCGCGAGACGATCATCGTCATGGAGGCGGCGGGCTTCGACGTGGTGCTGGTCGAGACCGTCGGCGTCGGACAGTCGGAGACCGCCGTCGCCAACATGGTGGACTCCTTCCTGCTGTTGAGCCTCGCCCGCACCGGCGACCAGCTCCAGGGCATCAAGAAGGGCGTGCTGGAGCTGGCCGACCTCATCGCCGTCAACAAGGCCGACGGGCCGCACGAGCGCGACGCGAAGTCCGCCGCCCGTGAACTCGCCGGCGCGCTGCGGCTGATGCACCCGGCCGACGCCGCCTGGACACCGCCGGTGCTCAGTTGCAGCGCCCGTGAGGGCACCGGGCTCGACGCCGTCTGGGAGCGGCTGGAGCAGCACCGCAAGGTCCTCGACACCAGCGGCCGGCTCGCCCGCAAGCGCGGCGACCAGCAGGTCGACTGGACCTGGTCGATGGTCCGCGACCATCTGCTGGACCGGCTGCGCGGCAATCCCGGTGTACGGGCGCTGGCCCCCTCCCTCGAACAGGCCGTCCGGGAGGGCACGTTGACGGCCACCCTGGCGGCCGAGCGGATCGTCGAGGCACTGGACCCGCCGGCCGGCCCCGGGGGAGCGGGCCGATGACCGGGTCACCGCCTCCTACGGAGGACGAGACGGTTCTCGTACGGCGTGACGGGCGCGCGGGACGGCTCACGCTCAACCGGCCGCGCGCGCTCAACGCCCTCACCCACGCCATGGTGCGGCGCCTCGACACGGCGCTCACCGCGTGGCGGGACGACCCCGCCGTCACGACGGTCGTCATCGACGGCGCCGGCGGGCGCGGGCTGTGCGCGGGCGGCGACATCCGGGCGATCCACGAGGACGCGCGGACGGGCGGCACGGCGTCGCCCGCGTTCTGGCGCGACGAGTACCGGCTCAACGCCCGTATCGCGCGCTACCCCAAGCCGTACGTCGCCTTCATGGACGGCATCGTGATGGGCGGCGGCGTCGGAGTCTCGGCGCACGGCGGCGTCCGGATCGTCACCGAACGCTCACGGGTCGCCATGCCCGAGACCGGCATCGGCCTCGTCCCGGACGTCGGCGGCACCTGGCTGCTGTCCCGGGCGCCCGGTGAACTCGGCACGCATCTCGCGCTGACCGGAGCGGCCGTGGGGGCGGCGGACGCCGTGCTCTGCGGACTCGCCGACCACCTGGTGCCCTCCGGGCGGCTGCCGCTGCTGGCGGCCGAACTCGCCACCACGGACGCGTCGGTGGCCCTACGGCGCCACGCCACGGCCCCGCCCGAGGGGGAGCTGGCCGCCCACCGCGAGTGGATCGACGGCTGTTACGCGGCGGACACCGTCGAGGAGATCGTGGACCGGCTCTCCGCCCACGGGCACCAGGCGGCGAAGCAGACGGCGGAGACGATCCTGTCCAAGTCGCCCACCGCGCTCAAGGCCACGCTGGCGGCGGTACGGCGGGCACGGGGGACGGCCACGCTGGAGGAGGTCCTGGACGCGGAGTACCGCGCGTCCTGCGCCGCGCTGCGGACACCGGACCTGGTGGAGGGCATCAGGGCCCAGGTCGTGGACAAGGACCGGACGCCGAAGTGGGTGCCCGCGGAGCTGGGACTGGTCACGGACGCGGACGTGGCCCGCTTCTCCGAGGTCCCCGAGGGCGGCGACCTGGGGCTGTCCCGGCGGGCCTGACACGGTCCGGTACGGGCGCGCGGGCGGTAACGGGATCCCGTACGCCGCTTCCGTACGGGCGTACGCGGTTGCCCACGCGAGCAGGCTGCTCACGCCGCCCGTACGCCGACCGGGCCCTCCGTCACGCGACCGGCTCCCACTCGCGCTCCTGCGCGGGTTCGCGCTCCGCCGGTCCCGGACGCAGCCGGTGGCGCTTGAACCAGGCCAGCACCGCCGCCCCCGCCCCCGTCAGCACGATGAACCCCATCGCCACCAGGAACGCCGGAGACGTCGGGGAGCCCGCCTCGCTCCCCGCGACCACGTACGCCGCCGTGTTGGGGATCGTCCCGAGACCCGTCGCCAGCAGGAACGGGGCCCAGCCCATCCGTGAGACGGCGGCGCAGTAGTTGGCGGCCACGAAGGGCACACCGGGGAACAGCCGGATCGCCATCATCGACCGGAACCCGTGCCGGCTCAACTGCCCGTCCGCCGCCGTCAGCCAGCGGCCCCGCAGCAGCGGACGCAGCGCCTCCTGACCCAGGAAGCGCCCGAGCCCGAAGGCGATGCCCGCGCCCAGCACCGTGCCCGCGATCGCCGCCGGAAGACCGAGCCAGCCGCCGAACAGGGCGCCCGCCGCGAGATTCAGCAGCGGACGCGGCACGAAGGCGGCCGTGGCCACGCCGTACGCCACGGCGAACAGCACGACGGCGGCGCCGCCGGTCAGCTCCGGCCAGCCGGCCGAGATGTATCTCTGCGGCTCGTAGACCAGCACCGAAACCCCCGCGCACGCCAGCAGGAGCACGAGGAGGGAGAGCCTGGACCAGGGCGAGAGCAGCACCCTCGTACAGCGGACCGTGAGGCCGGCGGACGGCCTGTCGTCAAGGTCGAGCATGCGGGGAGACTAACCGACGCCACGGACCGGACGCCGTCAACAGCCGGGAGACAAGCGCCACTCGGACGGCCCAGCGGCCCCTCCGGAAGCGGACCCCGGACACCGGCCGTATGTCAGTGGCGGCGCCTAACCTGCACGTCATGACCCTCGTACCGCCGCCCAGCCCGCTCGCCGACACCGTTCTGGAACGGCTCACCGCCCTCTACCCGACAGCGGCCGATCTCGGACGGGCCGAGGGCGCCGCCGCGTACATGAAGGGAATCGCACCCTTTCTGGGTATTCGCACCCCCGAACGCCGCGCCCTGTCCCGAAAGGTGCTCGACTCACTGCCGCCGCCGGGCGAGACGGACTGCCTGGCTGTCGCGCTGCGCTGCTGGGAACTGCCCGAGCGGGAGTACCAGTACTTCGCCGTGGACTATCTGCGCCGCCACGTCGGGCGGCTGTCCTCCGGCTTCCTGCCCGCCGTCCGGCACCTCGTCTCCACCGTCCCCTGGTGGGACACCGTGGACCTGCTGGCCGCCCATGTCGCGGGCGGACTGGTCGCCGCCGACCGGGCGCTGGGGCACGACATGGACGACTGGATCGGGGACGAGAACCTCTGGATCGCCCGCACCGCCCTGCTGCACCAGCTCACCTACAAAGAAGTCACCGACACCGGACGCCTCTTCGACCACTGCCTGCGCCGGTCCGGCCACCCCGACTTCTTCATCCGCAAGGCGATCGGCTGGGCCCTGCGCGAATACGCCAAGACGGACCCGGACGCGGTACGGGAGTTCGTGACCGGCGCCCGCGACCGGCTCTCCCCGCTCTCCGTACGCGAGGCCCTCAAGCACCTCTGAGGCTCCCGCCACGTGACTCCGAGCCCGGCCGCGCGTCTGCGGGCCCCGGCCACGCGTCCGCGAGCCCCGGCCGGGACCGCCGGGACCCCGGCCACGAGCCCCCGCCCATAACCTGTCGACGCCCCGCCGCCCGGTCCGGCATCATCGGCGGCATGGTCCGGTACGCCTTCCACGCAGCGCCGTCCGCAGCCGCGGACGCGCCGAAGGCTGCCGCTTTCCTCGCGGCGCACGCGGCAGCGGCGGCGGCCGCCGCCGCACCGGCGCCCCTCGACGGCGCCCGAAGCTGACCCTTCCCGGAACGTCCGGCGGACCCCGCAGGGGGAGGGTCGGCAGGGATTCGGGGTCCCGCACCGCTTCGCGTTCCGGGAAGGAACACACCCAGCCATGCCCAAGACGGCATACGTGCGCACCAAGCCCCACCTCAACATCGGCACCATGGGCCACGTCGACCACGGCAAGACGACGCTGACCGCCGCCATCACCAAGGTCCTCAGCGAGCACGGCACCGGCACCTTCGTGCCGTTCGACCGCATCGACCGGGCGCCGGAGGAGGCCGCGCGCGGCATCACCATCAACATCGCGCACGTCGAGTACGAGACGGACACCCGGCACTACGCGCACATCGACATGCCCGGCCACGCCGACTACATCAAGAACATGGTCACCGGCGCCGCCCAGCTCGACGGCGCGATCCTCGTGGTGTCCGCGCTCGACGGGGTCATGCCACAGACCTCCGAGCACGTGCTGCTCGCCCGCCAGGTCGGCGTCGACCACATCGTCGTCGCCCTCAACAAGGCCGACGCGGGCGACGACGAACTGACCGACCTGGTCGAACTGGAGGTGCGTGAACTGCTCAACTCCCACGGGTACGGCGGGGACAACGCCCCCGTCGTCCGGGTCTCCGGGCTCCGCGCCCTGGAGGGCGACCCGCGCTGGACCGAGGCCGTACGGGCGCTGCTCGACGCCGTCGACACGTATGTGCCGGTCCCGGTCCGGTACACCGACGCGCCGTTCCTGCTCCCGGTGGAGAACGTCCTGACCATCACCGGGCGCGGCACGGTCGTCACCGGCGCCGTCGAGCGCGGCACGGTACGCGTGGGCGACCGGATCGAGGTGCTCGGCGACGACTCCGGGCCCCGGGCCAGCACGGTCACCTCGCTGGAGACCTTCGGCAAGCCGATGGAGTCCGCCGAGGCCGGTGACAACGTGGCGCTGCTGCTGCGCGGCATGCCGCGCGACGCGATCCGCCGGGGCCATGTGGTGGCCGCGCCGGACAGCGTCGTCCCGCGCAGGCGCTTCACCGCGCGGGTGTACGTCCTGTCGGCGCACGAGGGCGGACGTACGACACCGGTGACCAGCGGCTACCGGCCGCAGTTCTACATCCGGACGGCGGACGTGGTCGGCGACATCGACCTCGGCGAGGCGGCCGTCGCCCGGCCCGGTGACACGGTCACCGTGACGGTGGAGCTGGGCCGGGACGTGCCGCTGGAGGCCGGGCTCGGCTTCGCGATCCGCGAGGGCGGGCGCACCGTCGGCGCGGGCACGGTCGTCGAGGTCGTCTGACGCACCGGGGCCGTCTCCTCCGCACGGGGGAGACGGACCCGGTCGTACGGAAGGGGCCGCCCCGGTCGTACGGGGGAGACGGAGGTAGGGAAGGGGCCGCCCCGGTCGTACGGGGAGACGAGCCCGGTCGGTGCCCGCCGGACCGGCCCGCACAATGGGACGGTGAGCGAAGCCATCCCCGTCATACGCGCCGTCGACCACGGCACCGCCCGGCTGCTGCCCGACGTGGACCGCGAACGGGCCTGGCTGCTGACCGTCGACGGCGCACCCCAGTCCTACGTCGACCTGGACGAACCGGCCCATCTCGAATTCGAGTACACCCGGCGCCTCGGGCACGTCGTGGACCGGGCCGCACCCGAGGGCGAGCCGCTGACCGTGCTGCACCTCGGCGGCGGCGCCCTCACCCTGCCCCGCTACGTGGAGGCCACCCGGCCCGGATCGGTCCAGGACGTGGTCGACGCCGACACGGCTCTGCTCGCCCTGGTCGCCGAGGAGTTGCCGCTCCCGGACTCCACCCGGATCACCGTGCACGGCGCCGACGCCCGCGACTGGCTCGCCGCGGCGCCGGCCCGCTCGGCGGATCTGCTGATCGCCGACGTGTTCGGCGGCTCACGGGTGCCCGCCCATCTGACGTCCGTGGAGTACGCGCGCCTCGCCGAGCGGGTGCTGCGCCCCGGCAGGCTCTACGCGGCCAATCTCGCCGACGGGGCGCCGTTCACCTTCCTCAGGTCCCAACTGGCCACCTTCGGCTCGGTGTTCGAGGAGCTGGCACTCGTCGCCGAGCCGGGGGTGCTGCGCGGACGGCGGTTCGGCAACGCCGTACTCCTCGCCTCGCACGCGCCGATCGACACGGCGGCCCTGGCCCGCCGGACCGCGTCCGACGCCTTTCCGGCGCGGGTCGAACACGGCGCGGCCCTGCGGCGGTTCACCGGGGCCGCGCCGCTCGTGCGCGACGACGGCGCGGTGGCGTCGCCCGAACCGCCCGAGGGAGCGTTCGGCATCGGCTGAGCCCCCGCGCACCCGGGGGATCCGCTGTCCAGGCCGACGAAGTCCGACGTGGACGAGCTGAGCTTCCGCGCACCCGGGGGACCCGAGCGGCGGCGACCGGCGTCACCGGGGGCACCGGGCCGGCCGACCGGCCGGGACGGGGCTATTCGGCCAGCCGTACGGTGCTCATGATCTTCATCAGCGTGGCGTCCGGGATCTCGTCGGGCACGCCCTTGGCGCCGAACAGGACCCAGGTCGTGAAGTCGCCCTTGGCGTTGGTGAAGGTGAAGGCGATCGACTTGCCGTCGGTGTCGCACTTGTTCTTCTTCGGCAGACCCGTGCTCGCCGCCGTCGAGTAGTGCCCCTTGAGCCCCGCCTTGCTCGTGTACGCCTTGGACGGCTCGACCTTGATCGCGCGCTTCGACTCCGCGTCGGTGACCTCCTGGGCGTACGCGGCCCAGACCCAGCTGCCGGACTCGTTGCTGGCGGCGGTCGCCGTGTCCTTGGCGCCCTTGCCGCCCTTGGAGCCGGTGCCGCCCAGGCTGACGTCCTCGACCTCACCGTCCTGGTCGGTGTCCTGCTCGCACCACTTCTCCTTCAGGAAGGCGGGCGCGGAGAACGTGATGGCCGGCGAGCCGTCGCCCTTCTTCACGTCCTCGAAGCCGTAGAACACACCGGGCTTGGAGACCGCCCAGTCGGCCGGGACGTCGAACCGCGTCCCGTGGTTGGGGTTGGTCACGACCTTCCAGCCCGCGACGGTCGGCTTGCCCGCACTCGAACCGTCGCGCGGGTTGTCCCCGGGCGAGGCCGTCGCGTCCGGTTCCTCCGACGGGGTGGCGGACGTCTTGGGGTCGTCGGCGACGTTCGCGCTCTCGCCGTCCTCCTTCAGTACGAAGAAGCCCGTCGCGGCGGCGGCCACGACGACCGCCGCCACGGCGACGATCGCGACCGTCCGCGTGCTCTTCCCGTCCTTCGAGGGACCGGGGCCGCCCGGTCCGCCCGGTCCGCCCGGCACCGCGTACTGGGGCACGGTCGGCTGCTGGTACGGGTTGGGCGCCTGGTACCCGGGCTGCTGGGGATAACCCTGCTGCTGCGGGTAGCCGGGCTGCTGCGGATACCCCTGCTGCGGTTGACCGGGCTGCTGTTGCTCCGGCTGCTGATAGGGATTCGGCTGCTGGTACCCCGGCTGCTGGTACGGGTTCGTATTCGGATCCTGCGGGTTCTGCTCGCCCCCGGGCGGCTGCTGTCCTGGCCACATGGCGAGTAACGATAGAGGGGCCTTCCCCGCACCGCCACGGCCGCCCTGTCGCAGGATCGCAACTGATCCCGCCGGTGGGAGGGTCCGGCCGTACGGCCCGTCGACAGCCCACCCACCGACGCCGCCGGGGCGGAAAGCGGACAAAGGGCCGTGTCTCGGTACTCGGTTCGCGCCATGCCCCGTCGGCGGACGCCCGGCACCGGTCGGCCGGGGGAGCCGCGCCCAGGTAGGCTGCCCGGCGAGCGCCTGGAAGGCGCTCGCCGGGCAGCGGCGCATCCGACAGAAAAGGAACCGGTCGTGCACGTCCAGGAATGGCTGGAGACCGTACCGGCGGTCAGCGTCTATGTGCTGGTCGGGGTGGTCATCGGGCTCGAAAGCCTCGGTATCCCACTGCCGGGCGAGATCGTTCTCGTCAGCTCGGCGCTGCTCGCCTCGCAGCACGGCGACATCGACCCGTACATCCTCGGCGCCTGCGCCACCGCCGGCGCGATCATCGGCGACTCGATCGGCTACGCCATCGGCCGCCGGGGCGGCCGGCCGCTGCTCACCTGGCTGGGCAACCGGTTCCCGAAGCACTTCGGCGAGGCGCAGATCGCCATGGCCGAGCGGTCGTTCCAGAAGTGGGGCATGTGGGCGGTCTTCTTCGGCCGTTTCGTCGCGCTGCTGCGGATCTTCGCCGGGCCCCTCGCGGGCGTGCTGCGGATGCCGTACTGGAAGTTCCTCATCGCCAACGTCCTGGGCGGAATCCTCTGGGCCGGCGGCACGACCGCGGTGATCTACTCGGTGGGCGTCGTCGCCGAGGCGTGGCTGAAGCGCTTCTCCTGGCTGGGCCTCGTCCTCGCCGTTCTCGTCGGGCTGACCTCGATGCTGGTCCTCAAGAACCGGGCGAAGAAGGCCGCGACCCAGGCCGAGGAGCGGGAGCAGGCGTCGGCCGCCGGGGCGGGCACGCCCGGTCCCGACACCGTCACCGTCGCCGACTGACCACCGCCGCAGACTCCTTCGCCGGGCGTCAGCCCGCCGGGCGGTCGTTCGCGCCCACGGAGCCGGGCACCGAACCGGGCACGGACCCGCGTTCGGAGCCGGGCACGGACCCGGGTGAGGAGCCCGGCTCGGATCCGCGTACGGACCGGTGGCGCTCCGCGAGGTCCAGATAGACCGCCGCGTTGAGCCTGATGCCCTCGATCTCCTCCTCGGTCAGCTCCCGCTTCACCCGGGCGGGCACCCCCGCGACCAGCGAGCCCGGCGGCACCCGCATGCCCTCCGGCACCAGCGCCTGGGCCGCGACGAGTGAACCGGCCCCGATGTGCGCCCCGTTGAGGACGGTGGCCCCCATGCCGACCAGCACGTCGTCCTCGACGGTGCAGCCGTGCAGCACCGCGTTGTGACCCACCGACACGCGCTCGCCGATGGTGACGGGGCGGCCCGGGTCGACATGGACGGTGCAGTTGTCCTGGATGTTGCTGTCCGCCCCGACGACGACCGGCCCGCCGTCCGCCCGCAGCACCGTGTGGTACCAGACGCTCGCACCGGCCGCCAGGGTGACCTCGCCCAGCACCACCGCCGTCGGTGCCACGAACGCCGCCGGATGCACCACCGGCTCCTTCCCGCCCACCGCCGCGACCAGCGCCCGATCCGTCATCCGTCTCTCCTCCGTCCGCCCGGCGCGCGCGGGATCCGCGCGTACCGGAACCGTAGGCGACGGACCGCCGCGCCCCGGCGGCAGGTCGGCCAGAACCCGCCCCTCGGAACTGACGGGCATTCAATAACCTGGTGGCTCCCGCACGTTGCCGTCGCATCGACCGAGGGAGCTCCATGTCCACGGCACCACAGGTCCCCGACATCCTCTCGGCCGAGTTCGCCGGGAACCCGTATCCCGCCTACCGCCGGATGCGCGAGAGCGCCCCGCTCATCTGGCACGAGGCCACCCGCAGCTACCTCATCTCGCGGTACGAGGACGTGGAGCGGGCCTTCAAGGACAGGGCGTCGGCGTTCACCACCGACAACTACCACTGGCAGGTCGAGCCCGTGCACGGGAAGACGATCCTCCAGCTGAGCGGCCGGGACCACGCCGTACGCCGCGCCCTCGTCGCGCCCGCCTTCCGGGGTACCGACCTGGAGAAGAAGTTCCTGCCGGTCATCGAGAGCAACGCCCGCCGGCTCATCGACACCTTCCGGCACACCGGACGCGCCGACCTGGTGGACGACTTCGCGACCCGCTTCCCCGTCGACGTCATCGCCGACATGCTCGGGCTCGACAAGGCCGACCACGCCCGCTTCCACCGGTGGTACAGCGCCGTCATCGCGTTCCTCGGCAATCTCTCCGGCGACCCCGAGGTGACCGCGGCCGGCGCGCGGACCCGGACCGAGTTCGCCGAGTACATGATCCCGATCATCCGGGCCCGCCGGGAGAACCCGGGCGACGACCTGCTCTCCACGCTCTGCGCCGCCGAGGTCGACGGGGTGCGGATGAGCGACGAGGACATCAAGGCGTTCTGCAGCCTGCTCCTCGCGGCGGGCGGCGAGACCACCGACAAGGCCATCGCCTCGATCTTCGCCAATCTGCTGACGCACCCGGAACAGCTCGCCGCCGTACGGGAGGACCGGAGCCTGATCGACCGGGCGTTCGCCGAGACCCTGCGGTACACCCCGCCGGTGCACATGATCATGCGGCAGACCGCCGAGGAGGTCACGCTCAGCGGTGGCACGATCCCGCCGGGCGCCACCGTCACCTGTCTGATCGGCGCCGCCAACCGGGACGGCGACCGTTTCACCGACCCGGACACCTTCAACCTGTTCCGGGACGACCTCACGACCACCACCGCGTTCTCCGCAGCCGCCGACCATCTGGCGTTCGCGCTCGGACGGCACTTCTGCGTGGGTGCGCTGCTGGCCAGGGCGGAGGTCCGGACCGGGGTGGGGCAACTCCTCGACGCCATGCCCGATCTGCGGCTGGCGGACGGTTTCGAACCGGCCGAGCACGGGGTGTTCACGCGCGGTCCCCGGTCGCTGCCGGTGGAGTTCTCCCCGGTCAGCGGCTGACCCGCTCGTACGGTGCCGCTGCCGGCCAACCCCGGCTCGGGGCGTCATGGGCACGGGTGCACGGGTGCAGGGGTGCGCGGGTGTACGGCGGCCGGGCCCCGGCCGCCGTACGGGGTTCACCCCACCACGGGCGTGAACTCCACCGGCAGCGCCGTCAGTCCCCGCATCCAGATCGACGGGCGCCATCTCAACTCGTGCGGTTCCACGGCCAGAACGACGTCCGGCAGCCGCTCCAGCAGCGTCTCGACCGCCGTACGGGCCACGACGTCGGCCAGCAGCGGCGCCGGATAGGGGCAGCGGTGCTCGCCGTTGCTGAACGACAGATGCGCCGAGTTCTCCGCGCCCACATGGCCCTCGGGCCAGATCCCCGGGTCGGTGTTGGCCGCCGCGAGCCCCAGGACCAGACAGTCGCCCGCCCGGATGTGCCGCCCGCCGAGCTGGGTGTCGCGGACCGCCCACCGGCCGATGAAATTCTGCGTCGGGGTGTCCAGCCACAGCACCTCGTTGAGCGCCTGCCCGACACTCAGCCGCCCGCCCGACACATTGAGCGCGAAGCGGTCGTCGGTCAGCAGCAGACGCAGCGTGTTGCAGATCCAGTTGGCCGTCGGCTGCTGCGCCGCCGCGATGACCGAGATCAGATCCTGCACGATCTCGTCGTCCGCCAGCCCCGCCGGGTGGCCCAGCATCCGTGAGGTGACGTCGGAGCCGGGCCGTACCCGCTTCTCCGTCACCATCCGCCCGATGCGCTCGCCCACCCGTACGTACGCCGAGACCGGGTCGTCGCCCTCCGCCGCGTCCAGCGACACCCGCAGATCCCGCACCAGCTCGTCGGTGTCGGCGCTCCCGGCCGGCATGCCGCACATCTGGACGGCGGCCCGCATCGGCAGCGCGTGGGCGTACGCGGCCATCAGCTCGGCCCGCCCGGCGCCCGCGAACGCGTCGATCAGCTCCTCGGCGATCAGCCGGCAGTCCTGGGCCAGTTCGAACTGGTCGACCCCCTCCAGCGCCTCCGTGATCACACCGGCCCGCCGCCGGTGCTCGGCGCCCTCGGCGAACAGCACGGACGGCTGATGGCCCACGTACGGCAGCAGGGGCCAGCCCGGCGGGATCGCGGCCCACTGGTTCCAGCGGCGGGAGTCCCGCGCGAACAGCTCGTCGTGGCCGGTCACATAGCCGACCTCGGAGTAACCCAGCACCAGCCAGGCGGGGATCCCGCCGTCGAGCAGCACCGGCGCGACCGGGCCGTGCTCACGGCGCAGGCTGCGGTAGAGCTGCGACGGCGTCTGCTGGTACTCCAGACCGCTCAGCGGCACCGAGTCGGGATGCGCGGCCGGGCAGCCGGACGGCGGCCCGGCCTCCGGGAACGGGCCCGGCGGGCCGGGGGTCCCGAGAGGGTCCGGCGTTCCGAGGGGCCCGGGGGGTCCGAGGGAGCCGACGGGGTCGGGAGGGCCGGGGGATCCGGGGGCTTCACCGAAGGGGATCTGCGGATCGGTCGTCGGGGGATACGGATCGGTCATGGCGTCAACTCCCGTGCCATCGCCAGTTCGTACAGGTGGTCCACGAGGGCGATCAGGACACTCTTGCCGGACGAGCGGACCCGCGCGTCGCAGTTGATCAGCGGTACATGGCCGGGCAGCGACAGCGCCTGCCGGATCTCGTCCAGCGAGAACGCGGAGACGTCGTCGTCGAACCGGTTGACCGCCACCACGAACGGCGTCCGGTGGTGCTCCAGCCGGTCGATGGCGTACCAGGACTCGCTCATCCGCCGGGTGTCGACCAGGACGACCGCGCCCAGCGTGCCGGAGAAGAGCCGGTCCCAGAGGAACCAGAACCGCTCCTGGCCCGGAGCGCCGAACAGGTACAGCACCACGCGGTCGGTGAGGCTGATCCGGCCGAAGTCGAAGGCGACCGTGGTCGTGGTCTTCGTGGTCAGCCCGGCGGTCTCGTCCACCCCGACCCCCGCCTGGGTCATCACCTCCTCCGTGTTGAGCGGACGGATCTCGCTCACCGAACGGACGAGGGTCGTCTTGCCGGCCCCGAAGCCGCCCACGATCACGACCTTCAGTCCGGTCTCGGCGGAATCGGCCAGCGGGGTGCGGGCGGGCGGTTCAGAGAGCGCGGAGTCCATGGAGCACCTCCTTCAAGAGGTCCGCATCGGGCAGGAAGGAGGCGGACCGCGTCACACCGGGACGCCGGGCGGTGATCCGGCCGGTCGCGTGGAGATCGCCGAGGAGAATCCGTACGACCGTCACGGGCAGCCGCAGCTCGGCCGAGATCTCCACGACCGCCGTGGGACGGCGGCAGAGTTCGAGGATCGCGTGGTGCTCCGACGGTGTCCCCGGCGTCGGCGCGCACTCGCTGACGATCAGGCTGACCAGGTCGAACGTGTCGTGATCGACGAGGCTGCGGCCCCCGGTGACGGTGTACAGCCGGTGCGGGTCGCCGGTGTCGACGGGCCCCCGGATCACGACGACGCGGCTTCGGGGGAGACCGGGTTCCGGGGCTCGGCCCGCAGATGCTCACCGATCTGGTCGACCAGTTCGGTCATCCGGTGGCCCACCACACCCGGGTCGGCGCCGTCCTCGGCGACCACCGCGAGATGCGCGCCGTCGCCCGCCTCCACGATGAAGAGCAGCCCGCCGTGGAACTCCGTCATCGAATGGCGTACCCCGCCCGTGCCGTTGCCGAACTCGACGGACGCGCCCTGCGCGAGCGCCTGGATTCCGGAACAGATCGCCGCGAGCTGGTCGGCCTGGTCGAGCGTCAGATGACGGCTCCAGCAGAGCTTGAGCCCGTCGCGGGAGAGCACCAGGGCGTGCCGGGTGCCGGGGGTGCGCTCCAGCAGGCCCTCCAGGAGCCAGGACAGGCTGGTGTCGGTCGTTGCCAAGGGGTGCATGGGTCGCGTGGGGCGGGCCGGCCGGGGGAAGCCGTTGATCCGCCCGTGCCTCCGATCTCATGGGTCTCGATTGCTCACAGGGGCCCCGGGGCCGGCGGATTCGGCGCCGGCGGCGCTTCTTCGCGACGGCCGACCGTCGGCCGGCCGCGCGGGGCTCCGTACGGAGCCGGGTGCGGCTCCGTACGGGAAACGAGGCGCGCCTCAGGAGGTGTCGCCGGACGTCGGTCCCGGCCTCGGTACCTTCGGGCCGGAGGCGCCGGACGCGCCGTCCGCCGGGAGCCGCGCGCGGTGGAAGGCGCCGAACCGGGTTCCGGCGTCACGGCCGAGGCGTCCGCGCGACGCGGTGCCGGGGTACGCCGTACGGTCCGCGTCGCCCGCCCCGTCGGCGGGTGGTCTGTCCCGGTCGGCCGCCGCCATGGTGCGCCCCGGTGGCCGTACGGGCAGCCCGCCCGGAGTCGCCACCCGGGGGCCGCCGACGGGCGGCTCGGGCGGGACCGGCGGGGTGGGTGACGGCGGGGGCGGCGCCGACGACGCGGGCAGCGCGGGCCGGCGGCGGCCCACGGGTGCGGTGAGGGCGGGGGCGGTGACCGTGGCCGTCGGTACGGGAGCGGCGTGCCGTCCCTGCCGGGGAGCGGTGTTCCGGGGCTGGGCGAGCAGCTGGGGCGGGAAGAGCACGACGACGCCCGTGCCGCCGCGTGAGGAGGGACGGAAGTTGACGCTCAGGTGGTACTTGGCGGCGAGACGTCCGACGACGGCGAGACCGAGCCGGGTGCCCTGGAGGGTCGCCAGGTCGTTGGAGCGCCCCGACACCGACTCCTCGGCGCGCCGCATGGCCGCGTCGGCCATCTTGAGGCCGCTGTCCTCGATGGTCACGACGATCCCGGCGGAGCGCTCCTCGACGTAGACGTGCACCTCGTCGATCGGCGGGCTGAAGTTGGCGGCGTTGTCCATGAGTTCGGCCAGCAGGTGCATCACGCCCTCGGCGGCGAACCCGGCGACGGCGGCCGTGCTGGAGCAGTGCAGACGCACCCGCTGGTAGGCCGCGATCCGCCCGACGGCGCCGCGCAGGATGTTCTCCATCACGATCGGCTTGTTCCAGGCGCGGCTCGCCCGGCCGCCCATCAGCAGCGCCAGCCGGTCGGTCATCAGACCGAGCTGGGAGGTGTTGTGGTCGAGCGTCAGCAGATCGCCGAAGACCTCCTCGCCGTGCCGCTCCTGCATCTCCCGGAGGTCGGCGAGCATGCTGACGGCCTTGGCCTGCACCCGGCTCAGGGCCTTGGCACTGGCCGCCTCGGCGGCGGCGCCACGCCGCTCGCTGCGCGCGAAGTCCCGTACGACCGAGTCGGCCAGCACCCGCAGACGGGGGTCGGCGGGACGCTTCAGATCAGCCAGCACCGTGTTGGCGGCGCGGCCCGCGCGCAGGGCGCCGAGGGCGGTGGGCAGGGTGACCGTCGACAGAAGATCCAGGTCGTCGGCGATCCGGGCCAGCCCGGCCACGGCCGCCTCCCGGTCGGCCGCCGCGGTCGCGGCACGGCGCTCGCCCCACTCCACCTCGGTGGCGAACGTCCGCAGGGCGTACCGGAGTTGGGGGTCGGAGGGCGGGGGAGCGGCGGCCAGCGCCTCCTCGGCGCTCGCCCCCTCGCGCAGCCGCTCGGCCACGGCGGGCAGTGTGACGTTCACCAGATGGGCCGACTCCGCGCCGAGTCTGCCCAGTTGGGCGTGGAGCGCCTGGAGTTCGCCGTCGGCCGCCATCGATCCGCGGCGTCGGCGCCGCAGTGTCAGCGTGGCGCCGGCCACCACCAGGGCGAGGATCGTCCAGGCCACGGCGAGCGGGACGACCAGCCAGGCGCGCGCGGGCGCGGGGGCGGCGGCGGTGACCGCGCCGGCCGCCGCGCCCGTCATGAGCAGCAGGACGGGCGGTCCGGCGGCCGACAGCGGGCGCGTCGTCGGTACGCGGTGGGGGCTCGGTGCGACAGGCACGGACATTCCGTGGTCCCTCGGTGGTCGAGTGCGGGGGATGCGGGCAGGCCGGTCGACCGGCGCGCGTCGACCGCGGGGCGGGCACCGGTCACCGGGGGGACGGTGAGGAGTCCGGGTCCTGCTCGGGCATTCACGCTACGCACGCGGCGCGGTCCGGGGGCCCTGCCGCGTGCCGGTGCCCACCAACGAGGGAGTCGACGGCGAACTCGCCTCCACGGAGCCGGAGTCGTGGTAAGCGCGGGGCGGCCGGGGCGCCGCCGACCAGGGGAGGCCGGAGAGGTGGCGTGACGCGCGGCGGGTGCCGTGGGGTGAACGTCACAGCGCCGGGCCCCGGCCCGCCCCGGCCGCGCCGATACCGTGGGCGGGTGCCCAAGAGCAGAGTGCCGTTCCCCTCGCCGAGTGCCTGGCGCCGCCGTCTGGTCACGCGCGCCGTCCGGGGCGGCTGGCGCTGGATCCAGGAGGCGGGAGCGGTCAGCGCCGAGCGTCCGGGCCGGCTGCGCTTCGCCCGGATCGGCACCGGGACCCGGCTCGCGTTCCCCCAGGGAACCGTCTTCGGGGAGCCGTGGATCGAGCTGGGCGACCACTGCGTCATA
Source organism: Streptomyces sp. NBC_01498 (assembly GCF_036327775.1). Taxonomy (NCBI): domain Bacteria; kingdom Bacillati; phylum Actinomycetota; class Actinomycetes; order Kitasatosporales; family Streptomycetaceae; genus Streptomyces; species Streptomyces sp. NBC_01498. Next base: position 6,541,761 of record NZ_CP109598.1, read on the forward strand.
GGCGAACACGTCACGCTGACCGCCGGGATGATGCCCGGACTCGACCTGGGCCCGGAGCCGATCCTGCGGCTCGGGGACGGCGTCGTACTCGGCCGTGGCAGTCATGTGGTCGCCGACACGGCGGTCACCATCGGCTCGGACACCTACTGCGGGCCGTATGTGTACATCACGTCGACCAACCACAGTTACGACGACCCGACGGTGCCCGTGGGCAGGCAGTGGCCCCGGATCGAGCCGGTCACCGTGGGGCCCGGCTGCTGGCTGGGAACCGGCGCGGTGATCCTGCCCGGGGCCCGGCTGGGCCGTAACGCGGTGGTGGCGGCGGGGGCCGTCGTACGGGGTGAGGTGCCCGACCACGCGGTGGTCGCGGGGGCGCCCGCCCGCGTCGTACGGAGCTGGGACCCGGAGCACGGCTGGCAGCCGCCGCTGCGTACGCCCCCGCCCGTACCGATTCCGGAGGGCATCACCCCCGAGCAGCTGCTGGCACTGGCCGAACCGGATCCGGACACGGGCTGAGCGCCGACCGCCCCACGGTGACGACGGTGACGACGGCCGGGCCGGTCGGAGTGAGTCCGGCGTGCCGAGTGCGGTCGGGACGAGGAGCCTCGCCAGTACAGTGTGCTGAACGCTTGGTGCACCAGACCGTAGTGCAGTCCATTGCGCTATATCGGCAACTATAGTGGACGGGAGGGGGTTCGGACGTGTCGGACCTCGATCAGCTGACCCAGTCGCTCGCCCGCAACCTCAAACGGTGGCGCGGGGAGAGAGCCTTCACCCTCGACGCCCTCGCGGCCCGGTCGGGTGTCAGCCGGGGGATGATCATCCAGATCGAGCAGGCCCGCACCAACCCCAGCGTCGGGACCACGGTGAAGCTCGCCGACGCGCTCGGCATCAGCATCACCACGCTTCTCGACTACGAGCGGGGCTCCCGGGTCAGGGTCGTACCGGTCGGCCAGACCGTCCGGATGTGGTCCACCGAGGCGGGCAGCAGCACCCTCCTGCTGGTCGGGACGGAGTCCCGCGGACCGCTCGAACTGTGGTCCTGGACCCTGATGCCGGGCGAGTCCAGCGAGTCCGACCCGCACCCCGACGGCACCACCGAACTCCTGCACGTCAGCGCGGGCGACCTCACCCTCGTCGTGGACGGCACCGCGCACCCGGTGGCCGAGGGCGCCTCCGCCGCCTTCGAGGCGAACGTGCCGCACGCCTACCGCAACGACGGCGACGTCACCCTTGAGATGACCATGGCCGTCTCCATCCCGCCCGCCCGCTGAGCCGCTCCGCACCGCGTCGACACCGGGCCCGCGCACCCGCGCGTTCAGCCACCGGGACGGCCGTGCCCGGCCCTACCGCCGCCTGTTAACTTGACGCCCATGCGCGCCCCCATCGGAGACTTCGAGCACGCCCGGCCGGCCCCCGACTGCCTCGGCCTGCTCACCGGGCCGGTCGCCGCCGCCGTACGGGCCTGGCGGGGCGAGGTGCCCGCCGAGCAACTGCTCTACGTCGACACCGACCCGGAGATCGCCGACACGGCAGCCTTCGTACAGCACCACGGCGCGGATCTGATCGACCGGTCGGCCAACTGCGTCGTCGTCGCGGGCAAGCGCGGCGGCGAGACCACCCTCGCCGCCTGCCTCGTCCTGTCCACGACGCGCGTGGACGTCAACGGAGCCGTGCGCCGGCAACTGGGCGCCCGCAAGGCGTCGTTCGCCCCCATGGACACCGCGACCGGCGAGACCGGCATGGAGTACGGCGGGATCACCCCCGTCGGACTGCCCGCCGACTGGACCCTGCTCGTGGACGCGGCCGTCGTGGACACCGACTGGGTACTGATCGGCAGCGGACGCCGCCGGGGCAAACTGATCGTGCCCGGCAGGACGTTCGCCGACCTGCCCGGCGCCGTGGTCCTCGACGGTCTCGGCGTCCCCACCGCCTGAGCACGGCACCGGGCAGCGGACACGCCGTCCCCGCCGCGAACCGGTCGGGCCGAACCGGTCAGGCCAGCCGGGGTATCTCGATGGCCGGGCAGACATCCATCACCATGTCCAGACCGGCCGCCCGGGTCCGCTCGTACGCCTGCTCGTCGATCACGTCCAACTGGAACCAGACCGCCTTCGACCCGACCGCGACGGCCTCGTCGGCGACCGCACCGGCCAGCGCGCTGTTCACGAACACGTCCACCACGTCGACCGGGAACGGGATCTCGGCCAGCGACGCGTACCCCTGCTCCCCGTGGACCGTCTCCGCCTTCGGGTGCACCGGGACCACCCGCTTGCCGAAGCGCTGGAGCACGGCCGCCACCCCGTACGCCGCCCGCGCGCTGTTGTTCGAAAGGCCCACGACCGCCCAGGTGTCCCCGGTGGAGGTGAGAATCCTGCGGATCGTCTTGTCGTCTGCGTCCATGCCCGGTCAACGGACGGCACGGCCCGGCAATTCCCCCGCCGTTCCCTTTGGCGAGTACCCGCCACCGCGTCCGGCGGGTCACCCCCTTAAGGTGGCGCGATGCATGAGCAGTACCGCACCGTCGCCCGCGGGGGCGTCCACGAGACCGAGGTCAACCGGTCGCGTTTCCTCTGCGCCCTCGCGCCCGCCGCCACCGAGGAGGAGGCCCAGGACTTCGTCGCCTGCGTCCGCAGGGAACACCCCACGGCCTCCCACAACTGCTTCGCCTACGTCATCGGTGCCGACGCCTCCACCCAGAAGGCGAGCGACGACGGAGAGCCGGGCGGCACGGCCGGGGCGCCCATGCTCCAGATGCTGGTGCGGCGCGACGTGCGGTACGTCGTCGCCGTCGTCACGCGCTACTACGGAGGCGTCAAACTCGGCGCGGGAGGGCTGATCCGCGCCTACGGAGGGGCCGTCGGCGAAGCCCTCGACACCGTCGGCACCGTCACCCGCCGCCGCTACCGGCTGGCCACGATCATCGTCGACCACCACCGGGCCGGAAAGCTGGAGAACGAACTGCGCGCCACCGGCCGCACCGTGAGGGACGTGCGCTACGCGGAGATAGTGACCATCGGGATCGGACTGCCGGACTCCGACGTCGACGCCTTCCGCGCCTGGCTCGCCGACACCACGGCCGGAACCGCCGTCCTGGCCCTGGGCGGTGAGGCGTACGGCGATCTCTGACCCCCACCCGTACCACCGGGACCGGTGGCGACCGGGCCACCCGGCGGGCGATCCGGCGATCACCACCCGCGATGTCAGACCCCACCGTTAGTCTCGGGGATCATGAGATTCCTGCACACGTCGGACTGGCACCTGGGGCGGTCCTTCCACCGCGTCAGCCTTCTCGACGCCCAGGCGGTCTTCGTCGACCACCTCGTGGCGACCGCGCTGACGCACGAGGTGGACGCCGTCCTCGTGGCCGGTGACGTGTACGACCGGGCGGTGCCGCCCCTCGCCGCCGTCGAGTTGTTCGACCGGGCGCTGCACCGGCTCGCCGACGCCCGCGTACCGACCGTGATGATCTCCGGGAACCACGACTCGGCCCGTCGCCTCGGCGTCGGCGCCCGGCTCATCGACCACGCGGGCATCCATCTGCGCACCGACCCGGCCCGCTGCGCCACCCCCGTCGTCCTCACCGACGCCCACGGCGACATCGCCCTCTACGGCCTGCCGTATCTCGAACCTGCCCTGGTCCGCGAGGAGTTCAAGGCCCCCAAGGGCGGTCACGAAGCGGTGCTGACCGCCGCCCTCGACCGCGTACGGGCCGATCTCGCCACCCGCCCCGAGGGCACCCGCTCCGTCGTCCTCGCGCACGCCTTCGTGGCGGGGGGAGCCGCCAGCGACAGCGAGCGCGACATCACCGTCGGCGGAGTGTCCGCGGTCCCCACCGGCGTCTTCCACGGCGTGGACTACGCCGCCCTCGGCCATCTGCACGGCTCACAGACCCTCACCGAGCGCGTCCGCTACTCCGGTTCACCCCTCGCGTACTCCTTCTCCGAGGCCGACCACCGCAAGACCATGTGGCTCGTCGACCTCGGCCCCGGCGGCGAGATCGACGCCCGGCGCGTCGACTGCCCGGTGCCGCGCCCGCTGGCCCGCCTGCGCGGCACCCTCGCCGGTCTGCTCGACGACCCCCGGCTCACCCGGCACGAGGACGCGTGGATCGAGGCCACCCTCACCGACGCCGTACGCCCGGCCGAACCCATGGCCCGCCTCGCCGCGCGTTTCCCGCACGTCCTCAGCCTCGTCCTCGACCCCGACCGGGACGACGAGACGGAGGACGTGTCCTACGCGCGCCGCCTCGAAGGCCGCAGCGACCAGGAGATCGCCGAGGACTTCGTCGGCCACGTACGCGGCGCCGGCCCCGACGAACGGGAACGGGCCGTGCTGCGCGGCGCCTTCGACCACGTACGGGTCGACACCGCCGTCCGCGAGGTGACCGCGTGAGACTCCACCGGCTGAGCATCACCGCCTTCGGTCCCTTCGCCGACACCCAGGAGGTCGACTTCGACACCCTGAGCGCCGCCGGGATCTTCCTCCTGCACGGCGCGACGGGCGCCGGGAAGACATCCGTGCTCGACGCCGTCTGCTACGCCCTGTACGACGCCGTACCGGGCGCCCGCCAGCAGAGGGGCGGCGCCGGGCGGGACGCCCCCCTGCGCAGCGACCACGCCCCGGCGGACACGTACACCGAGGTCCGGCTCGAACTGACCGTCGGCGGACGGCGACTTGAGATCACCCGCAACCCCGCGCGGACCCGCCCCAAGAGGCGCGGCACCGGTGTCACCACGGAGAAGGCCCGGAGCCACCTGCGGGAGTACGACCCCGCGGGCGCCCGGTGGCGCGCGCTCAGCCGCTCCCACCAGGAGATCGGCGAGGAGGTCGGACAGCTGCTCGGCATGAGCCGGGAGCAGTTCTGCCAGGTCGTCCTGCTGCCGCAGGGCGACTTCGCGCGGTTCCTGCGCGCGGACGCCGAGGCGCGTGGCCGGCTGCTGGGCCGACTCTTCGACACCCGCCGGTTCGCCGCCGTGGAGGAACGGCTCGCCGAACTGCGCCGCGGCGCCGAACAGCAGGTACGGGAGGGCGACCAGCGCCTCCTCGGCATCGCCCAGCAGATGACCGGCGCGATGCGTACGGACCTCGAACAGCCGCTGCCCGCGCGGGCGGCGGGCGACACCGGTCTCGCCCCAGCCGTCCTGGAATGGGCCGCCGTCGCCCGCTCCGGCGCCCGTGAACGCCACGACATCGCCGAGTCGGCGCTCGCCCGCGCCGAAAGCCGCCAGGCGCGGGCACGCCGGATCCTCGACGACGCCCGCGAACTCGCCCGGCTCCAGCAGAGGTTCGCCGACACACGGCAGCGCGCCCAGACCCTCGAAACCAGCCGTCCTCGGTACGAGGAGGCGCGGGCCACCCTGGAACGGGCCCGCAAGGCCGACCGGGTCGCCGACGCCCTCGCCCTGCGGGACGACGCCGACCGGGCCCACCGCACGGCCCGCGCCGCCCGTGACCACGCGCGCGACCGCCTTCCCGCCGGACTCGCCGACAGCGGCGCCGACCACCTCGCCGCACTGGAGCGGCGGACCATCGAGGAGCGGGGCCGCGTGGACGCCGCCCTGACGGCGGAGCGACGCAGCGCGGAGATCGACCGCGAACGGGCCGACATCGACCGCCAGGCGCGCGCCGACGACGACCTGCTGGCCGACGCGGCGGGCTGGCTGGCCGGCTGGGACACCGCCCGCCGCTCCCTCCAGGAACGGGTCGAGACGGCCCAGGAGGCGGCGACCCGCGCCGAACAACTCGCGGGACAGCTCGAACCGGCCCGCGCCCGGCTCGACGCCGCCCACGCGCGTGACGCCCTCGACAACCGGGCGGAAGCGTCCCTGCGGCACCTCAACAGCGCCCGCGAGCAGGCCAACGACGCCAGGGAGAACTGGCTCGATCTGCGCGAGCGGCGACTGCGCGGCATCGCCGCCGAACTCGCCGCCGGGCTGGTGACCGGCGAGCCCTGCGCCGTCTGCGGCTCCGCCGACCACCCCGCGCCCGCGACGGCCGGGGCGGGCCAGGTGGACCAGACGGCCGAGGACGCCGCGTCGGCCGCCGTCCGCCGCGCCGAGGCAGCCGTGACGGAGGCCGAGAGCCACCACGCCTCCGTACGCGAGGAGTTCGCGGCGGCCCGGTCGGCAGCCGGCGGAGCGACCGTGTCCGACCTCGTCGCCCTCACCGAGCGCCTGAACCGCGAGCACACGGAGGCGCACCGGCTCGCCGCCGGGACGCACGAGGCCCGCGAGGCGCTGGCCCGCGCCGAACGGGAGCGCGAGGACCGGCTCGCCGCGCGGCGGTCGGCCGAGAACCGCGCGGCGGCCCGTACGTCCCGGCGAGAGGCTCTCGACCAGGAGCGGACCGGCCTCGAAGCGGAGCTGGTCCGAGGCCGGGGCACGGCGGACAGCGTCGCCGCCCACGCCGAACAGCTCACCCGGCGGGCGCGGCTGCTCGCCGAGGCGGCGGACACCGTCCGGAACGTCGACACCACCGCGGGGCGTCTCAAGGAGGCCGACGACCGGCTCGCGGACGCGGCGTTCCGCGCCGGGTTCGACACCCCGCGCCACGCGGCGGCGGCCCTGCTGTCCGCCGCCGAGCAGCGGGACCTCACCCACCGGATGGACGCCTGGCAGGCCGAGGCCGCCGCCGTCGCCGACCGGCTCGCCGAGACCGACGCGCGCGAGGCCGCCGAACAGCCGCCCGCCCGGCCGGACACGGCCCTGGCCGCGCGCGAGGCGGCCGACTCGGCACTGCGGGCCGCGTCCTCCGCGCTCGACGGCTCCCGCGCCGAGTGCGCCCAGCTGACCGCGCTGTCCCGGCGGGCCGAGGAGGAGGTACGGCGCCTCGGCCCCCTCCGTACGGAGTACGAGCGGGTCGCCCGCCTCGCGGGCCTCACCGCCGGCACGTCCACCGACAACGACCGCAAGATGCGCCTGGAGTCGTACGTCCTGGCGGCCCGGCTGGAACAGGTCGCCGCCGCGGCCACCGCGCGGCTGCTGCGCATGTCGTCGGGCCGCTACACGCTGGTCCACTCGGACGCGCGGAGCGGCGGCGGGAAGCGCTCCGGCCTCGGACTCCACGTGGTCGACTCCTGGACGGGCAGCGCGCGGGACACCGCGACCCTCTCCGGCGGCGAGACGTTCTTCGTCTCCCTCGCCCTCGCGCTGGGTCTCGCGGACGTCGTCACCGACGAGGCGGGCGGCGCGCGTCTGGACACCCTCTTCATCGACGAGGGCTTCGGCAGCCTGGACGACCAGACGCTGGACGAGGTCCTGGACGTGCTGGACTCGCTGCGCGAACGCGACCGCAGCGTCGGCATCGTCAGCCATGTCGCCGACCTGCGCCGCCGGATCCCGACCCAGCTGGAGGTGACGAAGACCCGCCGGGGCTCGACGCTCGGCATCCGCACGGGCGGCCCCGACGGCTGAGCGAACGGTCCCGACCGACGGGATGGTCTCGATCCGTGCCGCCGGTCCTTCCCCCGTGAGCGGTGCCCGACCCGCCCGCCCGACCCGCCCGCCCGGCAGGCCCTGCCCGGTGCGCGAGGCCGATCCTTCGCCTGCCGATCGATCGCCCGGCACCGACGGGTCGTCAGCGGCCGGTCGGCGGGGGACACCCCGCCCGGTGCGCGGACGGTGATGGGAGTCGGGCGCGGTGCTCCGTCGCGTGACGCACGGGGTCGGCGGGTCGGCAGTGGCGTCGCGGCGTGGCCGTCTCGTTTGCGGGCGGACCGCGATACGGGTCGGGTACCGCGACGCGGCGACCTACTGGCACAGGCGGCCCCGTGCGTTGTCGGAGTCGGCCGCGTACGGCCGGTCTGTCACTCACGCGAGTTCCCGACCGTGCGACGCGAGGCGTCGACGGGCAATCAGCACGCCCCGCGCCCGTTCTGCGGTCGGCGGTCGGCGGTACGGCTCTGACACGGCCGCGCCGTGACAGGCACGGGATGAGTCCCGCATGTCGTGGGAGTTGGCCCGGTTCGGCCCGGCCGTCCACAGCGCGGGTCCCCCCGACGTACACGTGTGACGTCGACACGCCATCAGCCACCACTCGGGCCCCCGCGCGCGCCGCCCCGCACGAGGCCGTCCGGCCTCGCCCCGAAGGGCCCCGGCCGAAACCGGGTGGCAGCGGCCCCGCGGCCCGGCGATCATGGGGGGACCATGCCGCAACTTCCCCCTCCCGAACCCGAATCGCTGCGCCGGGAGCACCTGCCCCTGCGCGGACGCACCGCACTCGTCACCGGGGCCAGCCGGCGCGGCGGCATCGGGTACGCGGTCGCCCGGCGGCTCGCCGCGTACGGCGCGAGCGTCTACCTCCACCACCATGTGCCGCACGACCGGGACCAGCCCTGGGGAGCCGACCCCGACGGCCCGGAGGGTGTGGCCGCCGGGGTGCGTGAGGCCCTCGCGTATCCGGGGTCCGTGGTGGCGCACGGGCCCGGTGACCTGTCCGACCCCGAGGGCCCGGCCAGGGTCTTCCGCGCCGCGCGCCGCACAGTCGGGGAGTGGTCGACATCCTGGTCGCCAACCACGCCCGCAGCGGCTCGGACGGCACGCTGTGGGAGATCGACGCGGACATGCTCGACGCCCACTGGGCGACCAACACCCGTTCCGTGATCCAGCTGATCCAGGAGTACGCCGGGCTGCGCGTCGCCCACCCCGTACGCGTCCGGCACGGCAGCCGCGTCGTGATGATGACCTCCGGGCAGAACCGCCGGGGCGGGATGCCCGAGGAGATCGCCTACAGCCTCTCCAAGGGCGCGCTCGCCTCGGCCACCCGTACGCCGGCCGCCTCCCGCGGCCACGCCGGGATCACGGTCAACACCGTCAACCCCGGTCCCGTGGAGACCGATTACCTCACCGGCGAGGTGTACGACCGCATCGCCGGGATGTTCCCCGCCGGGCGGTGGGGGATGCCGGACGACCCGGCGCGGCTGATCGCCTGGCTCGCCACCGACGAGGCCGCCTGGATCACCGGCCAGGTGATCGACTCGGAGGGCGGATTCCTGCTGAGCGGTGAGCACTTCACGCCCGTGCCGAGCGGCCCGTGGCCCCGCGAGCGCCCGCCGGACCTGACTCCGGACCTGACTCCGGACCGGGCACCGGACCGGGCACCGGCTCCGGCGCCCGCACCGCGCCCGCCTGCCGACCCGGACCCCGGCCCCGGCCCCGTTCCGGGGCCCGCCTGACTCGCGGGCCGGCCGGGCGACAGGACCGAAGGACCCCGCCCCGGACGCACCGAGCGGGGCGGCGCCCGGCGTCGTGACGCCGGGCGCCCCCGGTCACAGCTTGGACAGTTCATCCACCAGATCGTCCAGCCCCAGCGAGCCCTGCGACAGCGCCGCCATGTGCCACGCCTTCGCGTCGAACGCGTCGCCGTGCCGCTCCCGCGCCTTCTCCCGCCCCAGCAGCCACGCCCGCTCGCCCAGCTTGTAGCCGATGGCCTGGCCCGGCATCGACAGATAGCGGGTCAGTTCGCTCTCCACGAACTCCGCCGGCCGGCCGCTGTGGTTCCCGAAGAACTCCTGCGCCAGCTCCGGCGTCCAGCGCTCACCCGGGTGGAAGGGCGAGTCAGCCGGGATCTCCAGCTCCAGATGCATACCGATGTCCACGATGACCCGGCAGGCACGCATCATCTGCGCGTCCAGATACCCGAGCCGGCGCTCCGGGTCCGGCAGGAAGCCCAGCTCGTCCATCAGCCGCTCCGCGTACAGCGCCCAGCCCTCGGCGTTCGCGCTGACCCCGCCCACCGACGCCTGGTACCGGGAGAGCTGGTCGGCGACGTGCGTCCACTGCGCGATCTGGAGGTGATGGCCGGGAACGCCCTCGTGGTACCAGGTCGACACCAGGTCGTACACCGGGAACCGGGTCTCGCCCATGGTCGGCAGCCAGGTGGTGCCGGGGCGGGAGAAGTCCTCCGAGGGGCCCGTGTAGTACGGCGCCGCCGCACCCCCGGCCGGGGCGATGCGGGACTCCACCTTCCGTACCCGCTCGGCGAGTTCGAAGTGCGTGCCGTCCAGCGCCTCGATGGCCTCGTCCATCAGGGACTGGAGCCACTCGCGCACCGCCTCCACACCCTCGACGTGCTCACCGTGCTTGTCCAGGTGCGCCAGCGCCTCCCAGGGGGTCGCGCCGGGCAGGATCTTGTCGGCCTCGGTCGTCATCTCGGCGCGCAGCCGGTGGTATTCGGACCAGCCGTACGCGTACGCCTCGTCCAGGTCCAGGTCCGTGCCGTTGAAGTACCGGGACCAGCGGGCGTACCGCTCGCGGCCCACGGTGTCCGGCGCGTCCTCCACGGCCGGCGCGTACACGTCGCGCATCCAGTCGCGCAGCGCGACGACGGCGCCGGTGGCGAGTCCCGCCGCCGCGTCCAGCTCGGTACGGAGCGAGTCCGGCCCGTCCGACACGAACTCCCCGAACCAGCCGCGGCCGTCCCCCGCCCATGCCGTGAGCTGGCCGATGAACGTCGCGGTCGGCCGCGGCCCGCCCGGCAGCTTCCGCTCCAGACCCAGCGCCAGCGACTCACGGAACCCTTCGAGCGCCGCCGGGACGGCACGAAGGCGCTGGGCCACAGCCGCCCAGTCCTCCTCCGTCGCGGTCGGCGTCACGGCGAAGACCTCGCGGACGTGGTGCGCGGGGGAGTGGATGTTGCTCACGGCGCGCAGATGTTCGTCGGTGTCGTGCACGGCGAGCTCGGCCGTCAGCCGTTCGTGGAGCAGCCTGGCGCAGCGGCGTTCCTGGTCGCTGCCGGCTCCCGGCAGCTTCGTCGCGGCATCGAGCCTGACAAGCGTCTCGCGGGCGAGATCGGCCAGCGCCCGTGCTCCGGCCGGTGAGAAGTCGGGCAGTCGGCCGGCGCAGGAGGCGACGCCCAGGAAGGTACCGGCGATCGGATCGAGTTCGATGAGTGCGTCGACATAGGCGTCGGCGACCTGGCGGGGCAGCGCGCTGCTGGAAGTGTCTGGCATGGCGACATCCTCTACGAGGGAGGACGCCCCGTCACCCTCCCTCAGGGCCCCTTCGCGGGCTGAATGGCTGATGAAGGGGGCATAAGGGGACCACAGTGCCACTGCTGGAAGACCAACCGCGTCTCGACCCGGGCCACTTCCGGCCGTGAGGTGAACTCGTCGACCACCAGCCGCTGGAGGTCCGCCGTGTCCGCGACCGCGACATGGACCAGATAGTCGTCCGGCCCGGTCAGATGGAACAGGGAACGGGACTCGGGCAGCGCCCGTATCCGTTCCACGAACGGCTTGATCAGCTCCCGCCGGTGCGGCCGGACCTGCACGGACAGCAACGCCTGGAGCCCGCGGCCGAGTTTGGCCGGATCGAGGCGTAGCTGATGTCCCAGAATCACCCCGGAACGCCGCAATCGGGACACCCGGTCCAGACATGTGGAGGCGGCCACTCCCACCTCGGCGGCGATCTCCCGGTAGGTGGTCCGTGCGTCGTTCTGCAACAGGCGCAATATGTGCAGATCGACCGCGTCGAGAACGACTGACTGGCTCACCCGCCGAACGTAGCACGGGTGTTCCCCCGTGTCCGCCGCCGTCTGTTCAGAGTGTGCCCATGCACTCCATGGATGCCGACGGCCCGGCCCGCGCCGCCGCCGTGACCCGCACCGCCGCCGTCCCCCACCCCGGGACACCCCGCCCGGACGTTCCCCGGGCCCTCGCGACCGAGGCCGTACACGCCGGGCGCGAGGATCTCGCGTCGCTCGGACTGCACGCGGCGCCGATCGACCTGTCGACGACCTACCCCTCCTACGACACCCGTGCCGAGGCCGCCCGGATCGACGAGTTCGCCACCACCGGCGCGCGCCCCGTGGGGCCGCCCGTCTACGCGCGCCTCGACAACCCGACCACGGCCCGGTTCGAGACGGCGCTCGCGCGGCTGGAGGGCACCGAGAGCGCGGTGGCCTTCGCCAGCGGCATGGCGGCGCTGACGGCCGTGCTGCTCGTACGGTCGGCCGCCGCGCTGCGCCATGTCGTCGCCGTACGTCCTCTGTACGGATGCAGCGACCATCTGCTGACCGCCGGGCTCCTCGGTACGGAGGTCACCTGGACCGACCCGGCCGGTATCGCCGACGCGATCCGGCCCGACACCGGTCTGGTGATGGTCGAGACGCCCGCGAACCCGACCCTCGCGGAGATCGACATCGCCGCCGTCGCCCACGACTGCGGCTCGATCCCGCTGCTGGTCGACAACACCTTCGCGACCCCCGTCCTGCAACGGCCCGTCGAGCACGGCGCCCGCCTCGTCCTGCACAGCGCGACGAAGTACCTGGGCGGGCACGGCGACGTCCTCGGCGGTGTCGTGGCCTGCGACGAGGAGTTCGCCCGTGCCCTCCGCCAGGTCCGGTTCGCGACCGGCGGCGTCCTGCACCCGATGGCCGGTTATCTGCTGCTGCGCGGTCTGTCCACGCTGCCCGTACGGGTACGGGCCGCCTCGGCCACCGCGGCCGAACTCGCCCGCAGACTGGCCGACGACCCGCGCGTCGCCCGGGTGCACTACCCGAGTGTCGGCGGCGCGATGGTCTCCTTCGAGGTGCACGGCGACCCGCACGAGGTGATCGCCGGGGTCCGGCTGATCACCCCGGCGGTGAGCCTGGGCAGCGTCGACACGCTCATCCAGCACCCGGCCTCCATCAGCCACCGCATCGTCCCCGAGGACGACCGCCGTTCGGCCGGGGTGAGCGACCGGCTGCTCCGGATGTCGGTCGGCCTGGAGGACGTCGAGGACCTGTGGCGGGATCTGACACAGGCGCTCAGCTTGTCGTTCGAGCGGTCCCGCGAATCAGCCGCACGGTAGCGACAGACGGCTCCAGCGGGGCACGAGGACAACGTCCTCGCGCCCCGCGTCGTCCCCGTCCGGTCACCCGGCGGAGGGCCCCGCCGGGCGGGACTCGGCCACCGCGAGACCGCCCACGGCCGAGAGCAGCAGCAGCGTGCCGGTCACCGTCGCCGCCGTGAGCTGTTCGCCGAGCAGGGTCACCGCGAGCACCGCGGCGCTCACCGGCTCGATCAGCATCACCACGGCCGCGGTCGTCGCCCGTACCGCCGCCACCCCCGCGAAGTACAGGGGGTAGGCGAGTGCGGTCGTGACGGCGGCGACGTAGGCCATGAGCAGCAGCACCAGGCCGAGGTGGTCGGTGTGGGGGGCGATGCCCTCCGCCCAGGCGAAGGGCATCAGGACCGCGGCACCGATCCCGAAGGACCACAACGTCAGGCTGTACGGGTTCTCACCGGTACCGTGCCGTCCCGTCCACCGGGCCAGCAGCGTCGCCACGGCGTAGCCCGCGGCCGACAGGAGCGCGTACGCCACCCCGAGAGGATCGACCGTGCCCTTCCGGTCGCCCAGGACGAGCACGGCCAGACCGCCCAGGGCCCCGCACACCGCCAGTGCGCCGAAGCGCCCGATCCGCTCGCGCAGGAGCAGCCGGCCGCCGAGGGCGGTGAGCACCGGGCCGGCGCCGAGCGCGACGATGGTCCCGACGGCCAGCCCGGTCTCCCGCACGGCCCCGAAGTAGGCGGTCTGGAAGACCGCCAGCCCGATCCCCGTACCGAGAAGGAGAGGCCACCGGCGCCGGGCCGGCCTGGGTCCTCCAGTCGCGGGGACGGTTCGGGCGGGGCGCAGGGCGCGGGCGGCGAGCAGCAGGGCGAGGCCGCTGACGTACCGCCAGAACGAGACGGCGACGGGGCCGAGGTCGCTGGACCGGTACATGATGTCGACGGCCGCGCCCGTCGTGCCCCAGGTGACGCCGGCGACAGTGAGACAGAGAAGTCCGCGCCGGACGGACCGGGGCCCGGCGGGCAGCGAAGAGGTTTCCAGCACAGTTCTGGACACAGTGCGTTCTCCAGACGGAGTCAGTGAATGTCGTCTCCCGTCTGCGGGCACGGCCGACCGGCGCGTCGGCTCCCAGCCGGAACCGGCACGCGGACAAGGGCGACCCGCGCTAGGCGGCGGGAGGCGAAAGCACTGTGGAACGCATGGACCAGACCCTACGCACAAGGAAACGAGCGCATGGGCCCTTCCGCTTCTTCGGCCCATGAACGCTCGTCAGACCGTCAGACCGTCAGACCGTCAGACCGTCAGTCGTCGGCCGAGACCCTCGTCCGCCGCGCGGTCCGCCGCCGAATCCGGGCCGGGCCGGTATCCCGTCTGCCGTCTGCCCTCTGCCCTCTGCCCTCTGCGGTCTGCCGTCCGGCCTCCCGGTCGAGATCCTGACCCGCACGCGGTCGGGACGGAAGGCCGACGGCCCGCCGCCGTGAGTCCACGATCCCGAGAGGCGGGCACTCAAGCACGGCGGCGGGGCGAGGAGCAGACCTTCTTAGGAGGCGTGGTCCCGCCCGGCCGTCTCCCGGTGGAGCGGTGTTCCGTCGGTGCCGGGTGCCCCCCGCTCGTGTGCCGGGCGGAGGCGGGCGGTGACGACCAGCGTGCCGTCCTCTATCTGGTAGTCGAGGGGCAGCCCGAGTCCGCGCATGGCGGCGACCATGCCGGTGTTGGACGCCTCGGTGACGGCGTACACGCTCGTGCTGCCCGCGTCGACGGCCAGCGCGACGAGCCGGCCGAGCAGGTCGGAGCCGATGCCCCGGCCCTGCCAGGTGTCCTCCACGATCAGCGCGACCTCGGTCTCGTCGCCGTCCCACAGAAGGTGGCCGAGGGCGACCAGCCGCCCCGACGCCGTCTGTGCCTTGAGCGTCCGCCCGTGACGGGGGCTCAGCAGATGGTCCAGATAGCGGTCCGCGTCGGTGGCCGGGCCGTGGTAGCGCAGGCCCAGGGTGCGTTCCGAGCAGCGCTCGTGCATCGCGGACGCCGCGTCGACGTCGCCCCGGTCGGCGCGGCGTACGGTGATCCGCCCCTCGGGCAGCCGCAGGACGTCCCGGTTGCGCGGGACACGCGGGCCGAGGCGCGCGTCGAGTTCGACCAGGGCGCGGGCCCGCGCGAACTCGGTGGGCGTGAACGGCAGATAGGGCCGCTCGACACTGATCACCCCGCCGTGCGGGTCGCGCATCCGCATCGTGGTGCCGTCCAGGACGGACTCGGCGGGGGCGCCGCCGTCCGCCGCCCCGTCGGCGAGGGAGCCGGCGGGCAGCGAGTGGATCGTGCAGCGGCCGAGCAACTGGCGCAGCGCGAGCGGCAGTTCTGCGGCGTCGAGGGCGGTACGGGTGGCCAGGCCCAGGATCCGGACCGGGGCGTCGACGAGGTCGTGCGCGTCGGCGCGTTCGATCCAGATGTCCGCGCCGCCCGCCAGCGCGATCTCCCGGGTGAGCTGCCGCGCGGGCAGCGCCGCCGGGGCGCGCAGCAGGAACTCGTCCACGGTGCCGGTGGCCAGCGGGTGCGTCTGGAGGGTGAGGATGTCCACCCGGCGGCGGGCCAGCACCGTGCAGAGGGCGGCCAGCGAGCCGGGGGTGTCGCGTACGGTGGCGCGCATCCGCCACAGCGCGGTCGCGGGGTCGTCGGCGCCGGGCGCGCCGGTACCGGCGGTGTCACCGGGCCGGCCGGACGCCGGGTGGGCCGGTGCCGTGTCGGTGGTGGGCGGGTGGCCGTGGCGCCGGGACCACCAGGTGTGGAAGGCGGCCGTCACGACCAGGACGATCGCGGAGAAGGCGAGCAGTAAGGGTCCGTCCGGCCCGTGCGCGATCATGTTCGCCACGGCGTCGGCGACCGCGACCGCCGTGAAGAGGGCGGCCAGTTCGACGAGATCCCGTCGCCAGTGGTGGGGGCGGCGGGCACTCTTCGAGGGAGTCACATCGGTCATGACCTCACTGTGACCCACCGGTGTTGCACGATCACGAACGTACTGTGACTGATGGGTAAAAGATGCTTCTGTTTGCCTATCGTTGCCTATCGCGCACTTTTGGTTGATTTATGGCGCGACCCGGCGGCGGGGCGCCCGGCGACCGGCCCCGGCGGTCGTGCCGAGACTACCCGCCCGGCCGCCGGGACCCCGTACCCGACGGCGACTACTGGCCGACCAGACCCGGCCTCAGCACCTTGCTGAACAGCACCGTGTTCCCCTCGGCCCGCAGCCGTACCGTCAGCTCACCGCTGCCGCCGTCGATGTCGACCTCGCCGAAGTACTGCGACGACTCCATCGGCGAGACGTTCGCCCGCTCCGGCGCCCGCACGAACACCCGGTCCGGCCCGAACGTCCCGTCCAGCGCGTTCGCCGGGAAACCGCCCGCCGCCAGCGGACCCGAGACGAACTCCCAGAACGGCGCGAAATCCTTGAACGCCGCCCGCTCCGGGGCGTAGTGCTGCGCCGAGGTGTAGTGCACGTCCGCCGTCAGCCACACCGTGCCGGTGATCCTCCGGTGCTTGACGAACCGCAGCAGTTCGGCGATCTGGAGCTCCCGCCCCAGCGGCGCGCCCGGGTCGCCCTGCGCGATCGCCTCGATGTTCTCCGTACCGTCCGGCACCACCAGACCGATCGGCATGTCGGAAGCGATGACCTTCCACACCGCCCGGGACCGGGACAACTCACGCTTGAGCCAGTCGAGTTGCTCGGCGCCGAGTATGCCCGTGGTGTCGTCGGCCTGCCGGCCGGGGGAGTTGGCGTTCCGGAAGGAGCGCATGTCCAGCACGAACACGTCGAGCAGCGGCCCGTAGCGCACCACCCGGTGCACCCGCCGGTCCGCGCCGCGCGCCCGCAGCGTGCCCACCGGGACGTACTCGCCGAACGCCCGGAGCGAGCGCGCCGCCAGCACGTCGACGTCCTTCTCCTGATAGCGGACGTCGTCCAGGATCTGCCCCGGGTACCAGTTGTTGCGCACCTCGTGGTCGTCCCACTGCGTGATCGTGGGCACCCGCGCGTTGAACCGGCGGACGTTGTGGTCCAGCAGGTTGTAGCGGAACTGACCCCGGTACTCGTCCAGCGTCTCCGCGACCTTCGCCTTCTCCTCGGTGACGAGGTTGCGCCAGATCCGCCCGTCCGGCAGCGTCACCGACGGCACCAGCGGCCCGTCCGCGTACACGCTGTCGCCGCTGCACAGGAAGAAGTCGGGGTCGAGCCGGCGCATCTCGTCGTACGCGCGGTAGCCGCCGATGTCCGGGTTGATGCCCCAGCCCTGACCGGCGATGTCGCCCGACCACAGGAACCGCACGCCCTGCCGCCGCCTCTCGGGCGCCGTACGGAACGAGCCGTACACCGGCTTTCCGGTACGCCGGGGGTCGTCGGGATCGGCCAGCGTCACCCGGTAGTGCACCCGCTCACCGGCGGGCAGGCCGTGCAGCGGTGTCGTCCCAGTGAAGTCGGTGCCCGGCCCCAGCAGCGGGCCGTACCAGGTGCGTGTACGGCGGAACGAACCGGTCGCCGAGGTCTCCACCAGCATCCGCGCGGGCCGGTCGGAACGGATCCACACCAGGGCCGAGGACGAGGTGACATCGCCGGTCTGGACACCCCAGCCGGCGCTCGGCCGGCCCGAGAACGCCTGGGCGGGCGCGGCGCCCGCGAACGTCCCGGCGACGGTCGCGGCGGCGGTCGCAGGGACCGCCAGCGCCGCGGAGGCGGCCAGGGAGCCGCGCAGCACGGTACGGCGGTCCGTGGCGGGAACGGGCTTGCGGGGGCTGTTCGACATCGATGGGCCTCCTGCGGCGGGGGTACGGGACGGCGGACCCCGGCTGACGCGAGGCCCGCCACGGCCATACCTAGCGCCCGGCGGCGGCCGGTGCGCGAACCCCGGATGAACACCCGGCCGGTGCCGCGGCGGCCCCTGCCGCGCTTCTCGGCCAAACCTGCGAACTCTGCGTGAACGATCTGTGGCAGAGTGCGATTCTGACTGCCGAAGCCCGCAGAATTGGTCTTGACCAACGCGGCGGCCCGTCCTACCCTCGGAGGGTTAGTGCAGGAACCTTTAATAAACAAGTGCAGGGAAAAGCCGCCGGGGACACGGCGATTGCGGAGGATCACGGTGGGGACCACGCAGCTGGAAACGGTGCCGGAACCGAAGTACTGGCACCTCAAGACCGTGTTGGGCGAGGCTCTCGACTCCGACTTCGCGGTCGGGGAGGTACTGCCCAACGAGCGTGACCTCGCGGCGCGGTTCGGCGTCGCGCGCGCCACGCTCCGCCAGGCGCTCGAACAACTCGAACTCGAAGGCCGGTTGCAGCGCCGCCGGGGCGTCGGCACGACCGTGGCGCCGCCCCGTATGGGCGTCGACGTGTCGACCGGCCAGCAGGAGTGGCCGGGCGCCGACCCGGACGCCTGGCAGCCCCTCGACTCCGTGTGGGCCACGCCGCCCCCCGCCGTCGTCGCGATGCTCGGCACGGACCCGGCCGGCGAGGTCCACGTGGTCCGCAGGACCCGGGTGACCCACGGCCAGACCGTGGCGGCCGAGCTGCTGTACGTGCCCGCGGCGTCCGTGCCCGAACTGCCCGCCATAGACATCCCCTCGGGCCCCGCCCGCGCCCGCAGCGTGCTGCGCGAGCTCCAGCGGCTCGGCATGGAGGGCCAGGACCGCGCCGTCGAGCTGGGCTCGGCCCGCGCGGACGACGCCAAGGACCTCGACCGGCTGCCCGGCGCGCCCGTCCTCGTGGTGACCACCCGTTACCTCGCCGGAGGGCGTACGGCCGCCGTGTCCATGGCGACCTACCGGGCCGACACCTGCCGGCTCACCTTCGGGGACTCCGGTGACGTGCGGATAAGCCACCACGCCGACGAACGCCGGGCGTCCTGACCGCGAGAACCACCCCGCAGATCACCCGTACCCGTCCCCCGCCCACGGCCCGTCGCCCGGTTCAGCGACGGGCCGTCGCCGTGCCCTCGACGGCGAACAGCTGTTCCTCGACCTGGTCCAGCGCCAGGCGCAGCGCGCCGGTCGCCACCGCCGCCTCGCCCAGCAGCGACAGCGCCACCCTCGGCGGGCGCAGACAGTAGCGCGACAACTGGTCGCGCAGCGGGTCGAGTACGCCGTCGAGACCGGCCGCCCAGCCGCCGATGACCACCAGCTCCGGGTCGAGCGCCAGGACCAGCGCCGCCACGTCGTGGACCAGCCGCTGGATGAACCGTTCCATCGCCTGCGTCGCCCCGACGTCCCCCTCCTTGGCGCGCGCGAACACCCGGGCCACCGCCCGCTCGTCCAGCGGGTGCAGCGGCTCGTCCGTCGTGGACAGCAGCTTCTCCGGTGTCACCTCGCGGCCCAGCAGATGCAGCGCCCCGATCTCACCGGCCGCGCCGCCGAAGCCCCGGTGCAGCCGCCCGCCGATCAGCGACCCGGCGCCCGGACTGAGACCGGCCAGGACGAAGACGATGTCGTCCGACTCGGTGGCCGCGCCCTTCCAATGCTCGGCCACCGCCGCCGCGTTGGCGTCGTTCTCCACCAGCACCGGACAGCGGAACGAGCGCCGCAGCCGCTCCCCGAGGGCCAGCCCGGTCCAGTCGGGCAGCGCCGTACCGAGCCGTACGGTCCCGTCGGCCTCCACGATGCCGGGACTGCCGACGCCCACGGCCCGCAGCGAACTGCGCGCCACCCCCGCGCGGCGCAGCACGTCGGCGACGACCACCCGCACCCGGTCCAGCCGCTCGTCCGCCGACGCGCTCGTCGTGGCCTCGCGCGAACTCGCCCCGATGATGCGGCCGTCGAGCCCGGACAGCAGCGCGGCCACCCGGTGCGGCCCGATCTCGATGCCCAGCAGATGCCCCGCCTCGGCCCGGAACCGGAACCTGCGCGCCGGACGGCCCTGCCGGCGGGTCTCACCCTCGCCCGGCGCCGACTCCACGACCAGTCCGGTCTCCATCAGCCCCTCGACGACGCCCTCGACCGTGGGACGCGACAGACCGGTGATCCGGGTCAGATCCGTGAAGGTGGGGCAGTCGGCTCCCCGCAGGGCGTGCAGCACCACGGCGGAGTTGATCCGCCGCAGCAAGGACGGGTCCCCGCCGGTCAGCCGCCCCACGGTGGACCTCCCTGCTCGCGCGCGTGTCTGCCGGATGGTACTCGGTGGTCGCCGGGGCGGCTAACGGACGACGACAGGGGGACACGGCGCGGGCCGGAAGGCGTTCCGGCCCGCCCGGCGGGGTCGGAAGCCGTACGGGCCGAAGCGGCCCCAGCCCACCAGGGCGGACAGGATCAGCAGGACGGCGTTGAAGCCGATCGCCGGGGTCTCCTTGCGGCGGGCCGCGCGCCGACGCCGAACGCAACCGTGACCGCATCCTGGCCGCGGCGCGCTGCCTCCTCGCCACCGAAGGGCTGGGCGTGTCCATGGCGTCCGTCGCCCGCGAGGCCGGCGTCGGCAAGGCCACCCTCTCCCGCCGGTTCGCCAACCGCGACGCGCTCGTCAACGCGGTCTTCGCCGACCGCATGGACGCCTACGCCTCAGCCGTCACCGAGGCCCTGGCCGACCCCACCCCTGGCACGGCTTCACCGGCTGCCTCACCGCCGTATGCGCCATGCAGGCCGCCGACCGCGGCTTCGCCGATGTCCTGACCATGACCTTCCCCGCCGCCCGAGCCCTGGAGAAGCGCCGGGCCGAGTCGTACGACGGCTTCCTCGAACTCATCGCCCGCGCCAAGGCCACCGGCCCCCTGCGCGAGGACTTCACCAGCCAGGACCTGGTCATCATGCTCATGGCCAACGTGGGCGTCATCAACGCCACCGGCGACGCCGCCCCCGACACCTGGCGGCGGCCGGCCGTCCACTTGCTCCGGGCGTACGCCACCCCCGGCGCGCCCCTGCCTCCGCTGCCCGACGCGCCCGCGTCCATGGCTCTCTACCGCGCCATGGTCCGCCTGCCCGCCTGCCCGCCTGCCCGCCTGCCCGCCTGCCCGCCTGCCCGCCGGTGACGCCTGATCCGGGAGCCCGTGGGGCCGGCGGGGCCGGACCGTGCCCTACCCGCCCTGCGGGCCCGGCTCGGCCGGCCCCGGCGTCCGGTCCGGCAGCTCCGCCGCCTCGCGCAGCGCGGCGAACTCCCGCGCCATCGTCTCCGCCGTCCAGTGCGCGTTCAGCCCGCTCGGATTGGGCAGCGCCCAGATCCGGGTCGCGCCGATCGTGTGCTCCTGCGGGCCGATGGCCGCCCGGCGATCGCCGAAGGCCACCCGGTACGCGGTGATGCCGACGACCGCCAGCCAGCGGGGCCGCAGCCGCTCCGCCTTCGCCACCAGGATCCGGCCGCCCTCGCGGAACTCCTCGTCGCTCAGCTCGTCCGCCCGCGCCGTCGCCCGCGCCACGACGTTGGTGATGCCCAGACCGTACGCCGTCAGCTCCCCCTGCTCGGCGGGCGCCAGACGCCTCGGAGTGAAGCCCGAGAGGGCCAGCACCGGCCAGAACCGGTTGCCCGGCCGGGCGAAGTGATGGCCCGTCGCCGCCGACATCAGCCCCGGGTTGATCCCGCAGAAGAGCACCCCGAGCCCCGCCGCGACCACGTCGGGAATGACCCGGTCACGGGCGGCGGCCAGTTCCTCGGGCCTCACCGCGCCGCCCTCAGAGGATCGAACCGGGCGTGTAACCGGCGGCCTCGGGGTGCCGCTTCACCAGCTCCTCGATCCGGGCCACCACGGCGGCGACCTGCTCGCCCGCGGCGCCGGTGAACGACAGCTTGTCGGCCATCAGCGCGTCCAGCCCCTCCCGGTCCAGCGGCATCCGCTCGTCGGCCGCCAGCTTGTCCAGCAGCTCGTTGCGCTCCGCGCCCCGCTCCCGCATCGCCAGCGCGGAGGCCACGGCGTGCTCCTTGATGACCTCGTGCGCGGCCTCCCGGCCGACCCCCGCGCGGACGGCCGCCATCAGCACCTTCGTCGTCGCCAGGAACGGCAGATACCGGTCCAGCTCGCGCGCCACGACCGCCGGGAACGCGCCGAACTCGTCCAGCACCGTCAGGAACGTCTCCAGCAGCCCGTCGAACGCGAAGAACGCGTCCGGCAGGGCCACCCGCCGGACCACGGAGCACGACACGTCGCCCTCGTTCCACTGGTCGCCCGCCAGCTCGCCGGTCATCGACGCGTAACCGCGCAGGATCACCATCAGCCCGTTGACGCGCTCGCAGGAGCGGGTGTTCATCTTGTGCGGCATCGCCGACGAGCCCACCTGGCCCGGCTTGAACCCCTCGGTCACCAGCTCGTGCCCGGCCATCAGCCGGATCGTCTTCGCCACCGACGAGGGGCCCGCCGCCAGCTGCACCAGCGCCGTCACCACGTCGTAGTCCAGCGACCGCGGATACACCTGGCCGACCGACACGAAGGCGTGCCCGAACCCGAGATGCCCCGCGATCCGGCCCTCCAGCTCAGCGAGCCGCGCCGCGTCCCCGCCCAGCAGGTCCAGCATGTCCTGCGCCGTGCCGACCGGGCCCTTGATACCCCGCAGCGGATACCGCGCGAGCAGGTCCTCCAGCCGGGCGTAAGCGACCAGCAGTTCGTCGGCGGCCGTCGCGAAACGCTTGCCGAGGGTCGTCGCCTGCGCGGCGACATTGTGCGAGCGGCCCGCCACGACCAGCTCCGCGTACTCCCCGGCGAGCTTCCCGAGGCGCGCGAGGACCGCCACCGTACGGTCGCGCATCAGCTCCAGCGACAGCCGGACCTGCAACTGCTCGACGTTCTCCGTCAGATCGCGCGAGGTCATGCCCTTGTGGACCTGCTCGTGGCCCGCCAGCGCGTTGAACTCCTCGATCCGCGCCTTCACATCGTGGCGGGTGACCTTCTCACGCTCGGCGATCGACGCCAGATCGACCTGGTCCAGCACCCGCTCGTAGTCGGCGATCGCGGACTCCGGCACCTCCACACCGAGATCCCGCTGCGCCCGCAGCACGGCGAGCCACAGCTGCCGCTCCAGCCGCACCTTCTGCTCGGGGGACCAGAGCACGGCCAGCTCCGCCGAGGCGTAGCGGCCGGCGAGGACATTGGGGATACGGGGCTTCACAGACGCAGCAGTCACGTGAGGGGATTCTACGTGGCGGATCCCCCAGGTCCGCGCCCCGCCCTCGTTCGTACGTTGCTACGAAGGAAGGTGACCGCGTACGCGCTACGCCCGCTCCCGCCGCAGGCCCGCGTCGCCCGGCAGCGGCTCGTACGGCAGCAGCTCCGGACGCTTCGGCGGGCGGCCGTCCCCCGACGAGCGGCCCGTCAGCCGGCGGGCGATCCACGGGCCGAGGTGCTGCCGGGCGAACCGCGCGTCCCCGGTGCGCCGCATCAGCCAGCCCACCGGCAGACCGGGCGCCAGGTCCGCGCGCCAGTCGTCCGCCGGTTCGAGGCCCAGTGCCTGCCAGACGGCCTCCGCGACCCGGCGGTGGCCGTCGGCGGTCAGATGCAGCCGGTCCACGTCCCACATGCGCTGCTCGCCGAGCACCGGCGCCCCGTACAGGTCGACCACCAGCGCGTCGTGCCGGGCGGCCAGTTCGTCGATGAAGGAGAAGAGACTCTCCCAGCGGTGCCGGAAACGTTCCACCACCGCGCCGCGCCGCGCCGGGCTGCGCATCAGGACCAGTCGCCCGCACGTCGGCGCCAGGCGCTCCACCGACTCCTCCAGCTGCCCGAACACCCGCGCGGCGTCGTAGCGGGGCCGCAGGGTGTCGTTCAGTCCGCCGACCAGGGTCACCACGTCCGCCCGCATCGCGGCGGCGGTGTCCACCTGTTCGTCGAGGATCTGGCCGATGAGCTTGCCGCGCACGGCGAGATTGGCGTAACGGAAGCCGGGTGTCCGCCCGGCGAGGCGGGCGGCGAGCAGATCGGCCCAGCCCCGGTACGAGCCGTCCGGCTGGAGGTCCGACATGCCCTCCGTGAACGAGTCTCCGACGGCGACCAGACTGGTGTACGAGGGGGTCATCTCCATGGCGCCGTCGATCGTATCGCGGCCCCGCCGGCCTCCCCGGACCGGCCTCAACTGCCCCGCGAATGCCGCCCGACCAGCTCGCGCAGCACGTCCTCCATCGTCACCAGACCCTCCAGCCTGCCGTCCTCGTCCTGCACGGCGGCCAGATGCGTACGGCTGCGGCGCATCGCCGTCAGCACGTCGTCCATCGGAGTGGCCGCCCGCACCTGGGCGATCGCCCGCATGTCGGTCAGCGGGAACCCCTCGTCGCGCGGCATCGCGTCCAGGGCGTCCTTCACATGCAGATAGCCGAGGATGCGCCGGGCCTCGTCCACCACCGGGAAACGGGAGAAACCGGACTCCGCCGCCAGCGCCTCCAGCTCCACGGGCGTGGTCCCCAGCCGCGCCGTCACCACCCGCTCCAGCGGCATCACCACGTCCCGCACCGGCCTGCGGCCCAGCTCCAGCGCGTCGTGCAGCCGTTCGGCGGCCCGGTCGTCCAGGAGCCCCGCGTCGCCCGCGTCGGTCACCATCCGAGCCAGCTCCACCTGGGAGAAGGCCGCCGACACCTCGTCCTTGGTCTCCACGCGCAGCAGCCTCAGCAGCGCGTTGGCGAACGCGTTGACCGTGAAGATCACCGGCCGCAGCGCCCGCGCCAGCGCCACCAGCGCCGGGCCGAGGAACAGCGCGGTACGCACCGGTTCGGCCAGGGCGATGTTCTTCGGCACCATCTCGCCCAGCAGCATGTGCAGATAGGTGGCGGCGGCGAGCGCGATGACGAACGAGATCGGGTGCACCGCCCCGTGGGGCACCCCCACCGCCTCGAAGACGGGTTCCAGCAGATGCGCGATGGCCGGTTCGGCGACGATGCCCAGCACCAGCGTGCACAGCGTGATGCCGAGCTGGGCGGTGGCGAGCATCGCCGACACGTGCTGGAGGCCCCACAGGACGCGGCGCGCACGCCGGTCGCCGTCCTCGGCGATCGGCTCGATCTGGCTGCGCCGCACCGAGACCAGCGCGAACTCGGCCCCGACGAAGAAGCCGTTCACCACCAGGGTCAGCAGTCCGACGAACAGTTGGACGACGGTCATCGTCGCGGCCTCCCGCCGTGGTCGTGGCCGTCGCGGTTCTCCGCGCCTCCGGCGTCCTTGCCGTTCACGGTGCCCCCGTCGTCCTCGTCGGCCGTCGGGAGCGGCGCGTGCAGCAGGACACGGGCGGCCCGCCGCCCCGACGCGTCGACCACGTCCACCCGCCAGCCGCCCAGGCCGACCCGGTCGCCCTCGACGGGAATCCGCCCGAGCTCCGTGGCCACCAGACCGGCCAGCGTCTCGTACGGCCCTTCGGGCGCCCGCAGCCCGATCGCCCACAGCTGGTCGAACCGGGTGCCGCCGTCGGCCGACCACAGCTCCCGGCCGTCGGCGTCCTCCCCGGCCCGCGCCAGGTCCGACGTCTCGTGCGGGTCGTGCTCGTCGCGCACCTCGCCGACGACCTCCTCCACGATGTCCTCCAGCGTCACCACCCCGGCCGTGCCGCCGTACTCGTCGATCACGACCGCCATCGTGCGGTTGTCGGAGAGCCGGTCCAGCAGCCGGTCCACGGTCAGCGACTCCGGGACGAGCAGGGGGTCGCGCATCACCTCGGCCACGCCCGTACCGACCCGGCGCCCGTCCGGGACGGCCAGCACGTCCTTGATGTGGGCGACCCCCACGACGGCGTCCAGGCTGTCGCGGTAGACGGGGAAGCGGGAGAGCCCGGTGGCGCGGGTGGCGTTCGCGACGTCCTCGGCCGTGGCCCGTACGTCGAGCGCGGTGACCTGGACCCGGGGCGTCATCACGTTCTCGGCGGTCAGCTCGGCGAGATTGAGGGTCCGGACGAACAGTTCGGCGGTGTCCGGCTCCAGCGTCCCCTCCTTGGCGGAGTGCCGGGCGAGGGCGATCAGCTCCTGGGGGCTGCGGGTGGAGGCCAGCTCCTCGGTGGGCTCCAGGCCCAGCCGGCGCACCAGCCGGTTCGCCGTGTTGTTGAGATGGCCGATGAACGGCCGGAAGGCCGCGGTGAACAGGCGCTGCGGTGTGGCGACGACCTTGGCGACCGCCAGCGGCGAGGAGATGGCCCAGTTCTTCGGGACCAGCTCGCCGACCACCATCAGGACCACCGTCGACAGCGCCGTACCGATGACCAGGGCCAGCGACGACGCCACCGACGGGGAGAAGCCGATCGCCTCGACGGGCCCCCGGATGAGTTTCGCGACGGACGGCTCGGCGAGCATGCCGACCACCAGATTGGTCACGGTGATGCCCAACTGGGCGCCGGAGAGCTGGAAGGTGAGGCTCCGTACGGCCTTCATGGCGCCGGCCGCGCCGCGCTCACCGTTGTCCACGGCCCGTTCGAGCTCGGCGCGCTCGACGGTCGTCAGTGAGAACTCGGCCGCGACGAACGCCCCGCAGGCCAGCGCGAGCAGCACCGCCACCAGGAGCAGGAGCACTTCGGTCATCGGGTCACCTCCGTCCCATGATCGGTCGCGGGACGGCGGCCCGCGCGGTGTCCGCCGCTGTCGGTGGGGCCGCCGCCGTCGGGGCCGACGAGGCTCCGGCCGGGCACGGTCGTACGGGGAGGGCCACCCATCGGCGGACGCTCACCCCTCTCGGTCGGCGGGGGAGCCGGGCGTCCCCCGGGGCGAACGGCCCGAGCCGGGGCCGTACGGACAGCGCGCGGTGCTGCTCGTGGTGTCGGCACACGGGCGAACCCGGCGGCGGCGCACGCCGTCGGAACGCACTCCCGCCCGGCACGCTGCCCTCTCAGGAATGCTCCCCGCCCGGCACGTCCTGCTGACCGTCGTCGGACATGTCCTCGGTGCCGGCCGGCGGGTAGGTGAGATGGTCCAGCGTGCCGGTCACCCGCAGGATGCGTTCCAGCGAGGCGGCCCGCCCGTCCAGATGCAGCCGCACCCCCGCCGCGCCGGTGACCCGGCGCACGGCCAGCAGCATGGCCAGCCCCATGGAGTCGCAGGTGACCAACCGGGAGCAGTCCAGCCGCAGATGGCGCGCGGCCGGGTGCAGGGTGAGCTGCCGCTCGGCCTCGTCGAGCAGCCGGCGCGCGCTGTCGTAGTCCAGGTCGCCCACGACGGCGACACACACGGTGTGCTCGTCACGCAGCGACGGGGTCAGCAGCAGACCGGCGGGCGGGATCGTCGTCATCGGCTTACTCCTGATCCGGATCGCGGGGCGGGCGCGGCCGGGTCGTCCAGCGCCTCGTGGGCGCGGTCGATCAGGCGGCAGGCGCGCGGGAAGTCCTTCAGCTCCGTCCGAAGCACGTCCAGGGTGGGCAGCAGCGAGGCCGCGGGAACGGAGCGGGCGGTCAGTATGCCCGCCGTCCAGGTGAGGAAGTCGGTGAAGAGCCGCTCGCAGTCGGTGTAGAGCGCGACGGCGAGGAAGTCCACGATGTGGCCGAGGTCCTCGGCGGTGTGCTGGCGCTGCCGTTCCGTGTACGTCCGCATGGCGGGGAAACGGTCCTCCAGCCCGGTGAGGGCGGCCCGTACGAGCCGGACGGAGTCCCGCGACACCAGCGTGTACTCCTGGTCCGCGAGATGCGGCAGGTCGTCGATGGGCTGATGGCCGGTGAACGGCCGGGTCAGGGGTCTTTCCGCCAGCAGGTCGGCCGCGGCGCGGGCGTCGGGCGCCCACGCGTCGGCGCCGATCATCCCGGCGTAGCGCCCGTCGGCGCCGAAGGCCGCCCCGCCGGTCAGCACGGGGACGCCGACCGCCTGGCAGGCGGTGACGGCGGCGTGCGCGGCGGGCAGCCGGGTCGCCAGCGAACTGGACAGGGCGACGGCGTCGGGGCCCGTACGGTGCACATGCCCGATCAGATGCTGGGCGGGTACCTGCGCGCCGAGGTAGTCGACGTGCCAGCCGCGCAGCCGCAGCACCTCGGCCAGCAGCCGGGCCGGCAGGGCGTGCCACTCGCCGTCGACGCAGGCGACGGTGATCCGGCCGCGCCGCTCGCCGCCGGCGGACGGGGTGTGCCGGGCCGCCAGGGCGGCGACGACCCGGTCGTTGATGGCCGTCGCCGCGTGCTCACGGGCCACGCTCATCCGGTTGGCGGCCCACTCCTGGCCCACCGTGCGCTGCACGGTGCCGATGACGTCGATCAGCAGGGACTCGTGGTCGGCCCCCGCGTCGTGGGCGCCGAGCACGACGCCGTACGCGGCGTGCTCGTCGCCCCGGGACACGGCCTCCCACAAATCGTCCGCCAACCGGCGGAGGGCGGCCTCGTCGAACGGGGCCCGGAGGGTCGTTGCGTGGTGCGTCGTGGACGTACTCATGCGGTGAACCTGCCCGGTCCGCGTCCACCTACCGCACTGAGGTGATTGTTGCGCGGAGCCGTGATCGCGACCACGGCCATGTCGTCGTGCCCGCCGCCCCGCACCCACTGCGCGGCCAGCATCTGGACGTGCTCCACCACGGCTTCGGCCGGCATGCCGGCGCACTGGGACAGCGCGCTGTGCAGCCGCTCCTCGCCGTACAGGTCACCGCCGAGCGGTCCGCCCCTGGCCTCGGTGATGCCGTCGGTGAACAGCACACAGGTCTCGCCCGGCGCGAGGCTGGTCTCCACCGTGACGGCCTGCGCCTCCGGCAGCGCGCCCACGAGGGTGCCCCGGGTGCCCGCCTCCTCCACCTGGCCGTCGCCGCGCACGATCAGCGGGGCCGGGTGGCCGGCGCTGGTCAGCCGCAGCCGCACCTTGCCGGCGCGGCGCACCGCCGAGGCGAGGACCAGGGTCGCGAAGCGGGTGTGATGGGAGTTGAGGAGGGCGCCGTTGAGCAGACTGATCACGCGCTGGTGGTCGTCGGCCATCGGGAGCAGGGCGTGCAGGGTGTTGCGGATCTTGCCGGTCAGTACGGCGGCCTCCAGACCCTTGCCGCACACGTCGCCGAGGACGACCAGCGACTCCCTGTCCTCGGCCGCGGCGGGCGCGGGGTGGACGTCGTAGAAGTCGCCGCCGACCCGCTCGCTCTCGGCCGACGCGCGGTAGGCACCGGCGAACTCCACGCCGGACACCTCGTGCAGCACCGGCGGCAGCAGTTCGCGCATCAGGGTCTCGGTGATGGAGCTCTGCTCCGCGTAGAGCCGGGCCGCCGACAGCGCGGCGCCCGCGCGGGCGGCGAACAGCCGGGCGAAGACCTCCTCGCCCTCGCTGAACGCGGGCGCGCCGGCCCGCCGCAGCATGACCAGCGCGCCGGCGGGCACCCCGTGTCCGGGCAGCGGGGTCACCACGATCGACCCCACCGGGCCGAATCCCTCGGGGACGAGCCACGCGGGCGCGGTGGCGGGATCGATCCAGCGCGAGGGCACCGGCGGGAAGCCCTGGAGCGCCTCCGGCAGTCCGGGCACCTGGTCGGGCACGGCATGGAGGTGGAGGCGTACGGGCGCACCGCCCCGGGTGCAGGAGACGGCAGGCATCCCCCGGCCCGTGGGCGGGGCGACCACCACGGCGGCGTCGGCGAGGTGCCCGGCGGCGAGAGCGGCCGTCGTCTCCGTGCAGCGGTCGAGATTGAGGGACGACAGAAGCGCGTTCGACGCCTCGCCCAGGAAGGCGGTCCGGGCGCGCTCCACGCGCAGCGCCCGGTGGGCGAGCAGCCGGTCGGTGTCGTCGACCAGCCACCACATGACCTCGCCGGTCTCCTCGCGGGTCGGGTGCGCCTCGTAGGTGCGTCCGTCGATCTCGCCGTGGGCGACGGATCCGGCGGCGGCCGGGCTCGCCGGAGTCCCGGCGGGCCCGGAACGGGCACCGGGGATCACGCCGACCGCGGCGGGCGCGGGGTGGAGCGCGTGATGGGCGGCGGCCAGCCAGGCGGGGGCCGTGTCGCTCAGGTTCGTCCCGCGCCAGGCGTCCGGCAACAGCGCCGAGGCGGTGTCGTTGAGGAAGCGCACCACGCCGTGGGTGTCCGCCACGAGCACCGGGTACGGCGCCGTGCGGAGGGCGGATCTCTTCATGTCACCGCCCGTATCGGTCGGTTGTCCGGTGGAAATCGCCACACTCGCGGGGCCCGCTGTGCGGTCCCCTTCACCCCTCTCGTCTCGACAACAGAACAGTTGTCCTCCGGTAACCATCCCGCACTCCGGACCTTGAAGGCAACCGTCAGTGATCTTCGTAAAAGATGTCATATCTAATAAAAAGATCACTCAGTCCGACATGTCCTCCGGTAGAGGGGGATCGGTCGCCCTGTGGTTGCGGAGCCACCGAGGGGTCATGGCAAGCTGACCTGGTGTTCGAGGAATCAGAGAGTGCGGTCGCAGGGGCCGTTGAGGATGACGTCTTCATCGTGACGGTGAGGGGCGACATCGACTTCGACAGTGCGCGAGGGCTGCGCGAGGCACTGGACGGCGCGGGACGGACCGGCACCGGGCGGACGGTGGTCGACCTGTCCGGGCTGGACTTCGCCGACTCCACCGTGCTGCACGTACTGCTCGGCGCGCAGCGCGAACACCGCACGGCGGGACGGGGGTTGGTGGTCGCCGGCCCGTTCAGCGAGACGGTCGGACGCCTCTTCGAGGTCACGGGCACGGCGGACTTCTTCGCCATGGCCCCGACCCTCGACGCCGCGGTGACCGACTAGCGCACAGGAGCGGTGACCAACTGGCGCACAGGGGACGGGCGGCACACGCGCGTGAGGATCGCCGAGGAGCTTCGCGTGAAGATCGGCCACGGGGGCAGACGGTACCTACGGTGAACACGGATCAGCAGGCGGACGACGTACACGGCGGGGCCCCGGACGGCGAGTCGGGGGAGATCCCGCCCCCTCGGACGCTGCCCGCGAACGCGGCCGCCGCGCGCGCCCAGGTCATGGATCTGCTCGACAGCCGCTTCTGCACCCTCGACGAGCACACCCTGGGTGACGTCGTGCTCGCCGATGTGCTGCTCGTCACCTCCGAACTGGTCACCAACGCGCTGCGGCACGGCGGCGGCATCACCGACTTCGTGGTGGAACTGGGCGCCGACGAGCTGCGGTTGGTGGTCGCCGACGCCAGCGTGCGCCCGCCGGTCACCATGACGCGGGCGCCCGGCGAGTTCACCGTGGGCGGGTACGGCTGGGCGCTCGTCAACCGGCTGGCCAGGAGCGTCGCCGTCCGGGTGACCGGTACGGGCAAGCGCATCGAAGCGGTCCTCGGACTGCGCTGACCCCGCGAGCCGCCCCCAACCACATGTCCCCGGACCCGTGTGTGCTTTCTCACCGGCTTCCGGGCTCAGAGCGGATCCGCCCCCGGCCGGTACGCCGCCCCCAGCACGCACGCCGAGGTCGGCGTCCGCGGCCCCTTCTCCGGCACCCGCAGCGCGCGGTACGGGCCCAGTTCGAAGCCCGCCCCGCCGAGGGCGGCGAGGGTGTCCCGCGAGGTGTGGCAGCCGCCGAAGAGCGCGGGCCACACCGTCCGGTCCAGCACCCGCTGCACCCGTGCCATTCCGGGCTCGGGCGCCGGTCCGTGCTCGAAGAAGCGCAGTTCACCGCCGGGGCGCAGGACACGGCGGATCTCGGCGAGCGCCTTCGGTACGTCCCGTACGGTGCACAGCACCAGCGAGACGACCGCCGCGTCGAACCCCTGGTCCTCGACGGGCAGCGCCTCCGCCGTACCGGGCCGCACATCCACCGGGACCGGGGCCCGCGCCGCCGCCCCCACCGCCAACCGCCGCAGGGAACGCTCCGGTTCGACGGCCACCACGTCCGTGACCGCCGCCGGGTAGCGCGCGAAGTTCAGCCCGTTGCCCGCGCCGATCTCCACCACCCGGCCCGAGAGGCCGGCCAGCAGCTCCGCGCGGTGGGCCGCGACGCCGCCCCGGTCGGCGGCGACGCTCATCCGCGCGTAGACGCGCGCGAAGAGCGGATGACGCACGGAGTCCTCGGGGGCCTTGCGTTGGCGCAGCTGCATGGTCGGGGATCTCCTCCGGGGCGGCGGGACGGTGATCGCGATTCTTCCCCCGACCGCGCCGCCGGGCAGCCCGCGGGACGGAACTCGTCACCGTTCGGCGGACCCGGAGAACCGGGAGGCGCCCCGGCCGTGCTCAGCCGCGACGACGGTCCGGGCGTGAACGCCACCTGCCTGGGCCGCCATTGGCCGCCGATCTCGGATCTGTTCCCCTCGTCGTGGCGGCGTACTGCGCGTAGCGACGACGTGCGTCGGTCAGGGTGTCCGCTCCGTTGGGGCCGCCCCAGAACTGGTCGGCGTTCGGGTCGTCCTGGCCGTCGTCTTCCCAGCTGCACTCGTCACAGATCTCGAATTGTCCACGGGCTTCAAGCGTCACAAGCTCGCAGCGGGGACAGGCATACGGACCGCCGCCGGGCGGGCCGGCTCCGGCAGGTCCTCCGGGCGTTGTCACGCGTCGAAGTGTTCCATGATCTGCGAAGAAGCGCTGGGCCGGTCGCTCGTTCCGAAACGATCATTAAGTCGTCATCAAGGAACTCCTCGGCCAGCCCCCACCGGCGAGTGCCCCGGTTCCCGATCCCGCCGGGATGGTGGACGAGGCCCCGGCACCCGCACCGGAGGGGACGCGGGCAGGGTCGCCGGACCGGGTAGTGCCCGCGGTGCGGGTGCGCACCGCTGAACCGGCGCGGCGCGGGGCGGGTGGCGACGGGCGGGCGACCGTTGCCAACCTGGCCGGGGGTCAGGCGCGACTGCGGCCGGGCACCGCACCGGGGCCCGGTGCGAACGTCGCCGCGAACCGTCCGGCGGACCAGTCGCCGCCCAGCGCCGGAGCCAGCCAGCCGCCCGCCCCGGCACGGAAGTCCGCCGGGCCCAGGGCGCCCGCGCCCTCCGGGATCGCGCCGAGCAGCGGCGCCCCCGCCACGTCCGGCAGATCCGCCAGGTTGCAGCGTGCCGCCAGGTCCGGCGCGGCGGGCCACGCGCCGATCACCACCCCCAGCGCGTCGAGCCCGCGCGCCCGGAGCGCCTCGGTCGTCAGGGCGGTCGCGTTGAGGGTGCCGAGCCCGGCGGGCGCCACCACCAGCACCGGGGCGCCCAGCAGCCGGGCGGCGTCCGCGAGGGTGCCGCCCGCGGCGTCGAACCGGACCAGCAGCCCGCCCGCGCCCTCGACCAGCACCAGATCGTGCTCGGTGGCCAGTTTCCCGGCCGCCTCGGCGATCTCCTCGGGCCGTACGGGCGGCAGAGCGGCCCGCGCGGCGGCTGTCGCGGGCGCCAACGGCTCCGGGAACCGGGCCAGTTCGACGGCCGTGACCGCGCCCGCCAGGCGCGTCACCTCGGCCGTGTCACCGGGCTCACCGGGGCCGACACCGGTCTGCGCGGGCTTCAGCACCGCGACCGTACGGCCTCCGGCCAGCGCCAGTGCCGCCACGGCCGCCGTGACGACGGTCTTGCCGATCTCCGTCCCCGTCCCGGAGACGATCACCACCGGCATCTCAGCCCTCCCGCGCCGCCGCCGTCACCGCGCGGCAGATCCGCGCGACGTCGGCGTCGTCCGTCACATAGGGCGGCATCGTGTAGACGAGGTCGCGGAACGGCCGCAGCCACACGCCCTCCCGCACCGCCGCCCGGGTCGCCGCCGCCATGTCCACCTCACGGTCGAGTTGCACGACCCCGATCGCGCCGAGGACCCGCACGTCCTTCACCCCGGGCAGCGACGTGGTCTCCGCGAGTCCGTCGCGCAGCCCCGCCCCGATCCGTTGCACCTCGCCCCGCCAGTCCTGGCCGAGCAGCAGGTCGATCGAGGCGCACGCCACGGCCGAGGCCAGCGGATTGCCCATGAAGGTGGGTCCGTGGGCGAGGACCGGAACCTCGCCGCGTGAGATGCCGTCGGCCACCTCCGAGGTGCACAGCGTCGCGCCCATCGTGAGATAACCACCGGTCAGCGCCTTGCCCACGCACATCACATCGGGGGAGATCCCGGCGTGCTCCGCCGCGAACAGCTCGCCCGTACGTCCGAAGCCGGTGGCGATCTCGTCGAGGATCAGCAGCACGCCGTACTCGTCGCACGCCTCGCGCAGTACCCGCACATACGCGGGGGAGTGGAAGCGCATGCCGCCCGCGCCCTGCACGACCGGCTCCACGATCACCGCGGCCAGTTCGTCCGCGTGGCGCGCGACGAGACCGCGCAGCTGGTCCGCGTACGTCTCGCTGTACGGCTCGAAGCCGTCGGGCGGCGCGTCGGCGAAGAGCTGGCGCGGCAGCAGCCCCGACCAGAGCCCGTGCATCCCGCCCTCGGGGTCGCACACCGACATGGGCTGCCAGGTGTCCCCGTGGTAGCCGCCGCGCCAGGTCAGCAGCCGCCGTTTGGCCGGGCGGCCGAGCGAACGCCAGTACTGGAGGCACATCTTGACCGCGACCTCCACCGCCACCGAACCGGAGTCGGCGAGGAAGACGTGCCGCAGCGGTTCCGGGGTGATCTCCACGAGCCGGGCCGCGAGCCGCACGGCGGGCTCATGGGTGAGCCCGCCGAACATCACATGGCTCATCCGGGCGAGCTGGGCGTGCGCCGCCTCGTTGAGGACGGGGTGGTTGTAGCCGTGCACCGCGGACCACCAGGACGCCATGCCGTCGACCAACTCGCGCTGCCCGTGCGCCGGTTCGGCGAGCCGGAGCCGTACGCCCGAGGCGGACTCCACGACCAGCGGGTCGGTGCGGCCGGGCATCGGGCCGTACGGATGCCAGACATGGGCCCGGTCGAGCGCCAGCAGTTCCTCCGGCGCGAGGGCGGCCCGCCCGGACAGGCCGGACGGGTCCGCCGCCCGGGTGTCAGGCATTGGGCGCCAGATCCGTCCCGGCTCCCCGGCGCCGTACGGTCACCAGATCCGTACGGGCCCCGCCGCTCTCCGCCCGGTCGGCCGGCTGCTCCTCGTCGGCCTCCGCCGGGCCGCACGCGCTCGCGCATCCGTCGCTCCGGTGCGCGGGCAGCGTCCGCGTGCCCGCGCCCTCTACCTCGAAACCGGCGTCCGCGATCATCTCCAGGTCCGCCTTGCCCTCCTGGCCCTCACTGGTGAGGTAGTCGCCGAGGAAGATCGAGTTGACCAGGTGCAGCGCCAGCGGCTGCATCGACCGCAGATGCACCTCGCGCCCGCCCGCGAGCCGCACCTCCACGTCGGGGCAGACGAACCGCACCATCGCCAGGATGCGCAGCGCCCGCTGCGGCGTCAGGTTCCACTCCCCGGCCAGCGGCGTGCCCTCGAACGGGATCAGGAAGTTGACCGGCACCGAGTCCGGGTCCAGCTCCCGCAGCGCGAACACCACGTCCACCAGGTCGGCGTCGCTCTCGCCCATGCCCGCGATCAGCCCCGAACAGGCCGACAGGCCCGCGCCCCGCGCGTGCCGGACGGTCTCCACCCGGTCCGCGTAGGTGTGGGTGGTGGTGATGTCGCCGTAGGTGGCCTCGGAGGTGTTGAGGTTGTGGTTGTACGCGTCGGCGCCGGCCTCCTTCAGCCGCTCCGCCTGACCGTCCGAGAGCAGCCCCAGACAGGCGCAGACCTCGACCTCCGGGTCCTGTTCCTTGATCGCGCCGATCGTCCGCGAGACCCGGTCGATGTCCCGGTCCGTCGGGCCCCGGCCGCTCGCCACCAGACAGACCCGCTTCGCGCCGCCCGCCACCCCGGCCGCCGCCGCCTTCGTCGCCTCGTCGGGCTTGAGCCAGGTGTACTTGAGGATCTCGGCCTTGGACCCCAGCCGCTGCGAGCAGTAGGAGCAGTCCTCGGGGCAGAGCCCGGACTTCAGGTTGACCAGGTAGTTCAGCTTGACCCGCCGCCCGAACCACTGGCGGCGCACCTTTCCGGCCGCGGCCACCACGTCGAGCAGCTCGTCGTCGGACGTCGCCAGTACGGCGAGCGCCTCCTCGCGCGACGGCGCCTCGCGCCGAAGGCCCTTGTCCACCAGTGTGTTCAGCAGGTCCATGGCGCCGATCCTGTCCTACGGCGCGGTCCCGGGCCAAGAATGAATCCCACAAGACGCCCCCGTCCCGGTGTGTGGA
Organism: Streptomyces sp. NBC_01498; assembly: GCF_036327775.1. Classification (NCBI taxonomy): domain Bacteria; kingdom Bacillati; phylum Actinomycetota; class Actinomycetes; order Kitasatosporales; family Streptomycetaceae; genus Streptomyces; species Streptomyces sp. NBC_01498. The sequence goes on from NZ_CP109598.1 coordinate 6,577,436, forward strand.
TGACCACACCCGGACCGCGCCGACGTGCGGTTAGGGTCGGTGGGCCGTCGACACCAGGACCCGAGCGGAAGGACCCGAGCCGTGCCCTCTTCCGAGCCGTCGGCGCAGCGCGAGGCGTCCGTGCCGGGCGAGCGGCCCGCGCCGCCCGAGCGCTCCGCGCCCGGCGACCCGTCCGCGTCGTCCACGCCACCGGACCCGTTCGGCTGGATCGACGACGAGGCGCAAAGGCGCGAGCGGTCCGGACTCGTCCGCACCCTGCGGCCCCGCGCCGCCGGTTCCGCCCTCCTGGACCTGGCGAGCAACGACTACCTCGGCCTCACCCACCACCCGGTGACGACACGCGCGGCGGCCGACGCGGCACACCGCTGGGGCGCGGGCGCCACCGGCTCCCGGCTCGTCACCGGAACGACCGCGCTCCACACCGAACTGGAGCGTGAACTGGCCGACTTCTGCGGTTTCGAGGCGGCGCTCGTCCTGTCGTCCGGATACGCCGCGAACCTCGCCGCCCTCACCGCACTGACCGCGCGCGGCTCGCTCGTCGTGTCGGACGCCGCCAACCACGCCTCCATCGTGGACGGTTGCCGGCTCTCCCGCGCCGAGACCGTGGTCGTCCCGCACGCGGACCCCCCGGCCGTGGACAAGACCCTCGAAGCGCACCCGGGCGTCCGGGCCCTGGCCGTCAGCGACTCGGTGTTCTCGGTGGACGGCGACGCGGCGCCGCTCGCCCGGCTCGCCGAGGTGTGCCGTACCCGGGGCGCCGCGCTGCTCGTGGACGACGCGCACGGACTCGGCGTGCTCGGCGAGGGCGGGCGCGGCGCCGTGCACGCGGCGGGCCTCGCGGGCGATCCGGGCACCGTGGCCACCCTCACGCTCTCCAAGGCGCTGGGCAGTCAGGGCGGCGCGGTGCTCGGCCCGGCGCGGGTGATCGACCAACTGGTCAACACGGCACGGTCGTTCATCTTCGACACCGGACTCGCGCCCGCCTCGGCCGGCGCCGCGCTGGCGAGTCTGCGGCTGCTGCGCGAGGACCCGTCGCTGGCGGTGCGGGCCCGCGCCGTCGCGCACGCGCTGCACCGGGGGCTGACCGCGGCGGGGCTGACCGCCGTACGCCCGGACGCCGCCGTCGTCTCCGTACGGGCCCCCTCACCCGGCGCGGCGGTGCGCTGGGCCGCCGACTGCCGGGCGGCCGGGCTGGTGGTGGGCTGCTTCCGGCCGCCGTCGGTGCCCGACGGGATCTCCCGCATCAGGCTCACCGCCCGCGCCGACCTGACGGACGCGCAGATCGGGGAGGCGCTGGCCACGATCGTCGCGACCGCCCCCGCCGACGCACGGGCGCACGCCCGCTGACCGCCCGGCGCACGCCACCACGCGGGCGCCTCCCCTCTCGGCCGCGGACACCCGGAACTTGAGCGTGTTCACATCCGGTCTCTCGTCGCAGAGTTCACCGCTTAGAGCGACAGAGGGGGTCAAATCCCGGCGGATCACCCCTCCCGGGGCCGCCGTTGATGGCAGTGTGGCGCGCAGCGCAATCCGGGGACGTACCCGCGGGCATCAGCCATAGGCCGGTCTGCGTCCCGGTGGGAAGGGGCAGCGTCGCCATGGCAGACCATCAGGAAGCATCCGTCACCCTGCCGAGCGATCCGGTTTCGGTACGCCAGGCGCGCGGACATGTCGCGCGTGTGCTCGCCGAGTGGGGGCTGCCGGACGGCTCCGACACCGCCGAAACGGTTCGCCTCATCCTCTCGGAACTCGCGACCAACGCCGTGCAGCACACCTTCGGCAGGTCGCCGGTCTTCACGGTCGACCTCCGGCTGGAGCGCGACGAGTGGCTGCGCCTCGGCGTCACCGACAGCCACCCCCGGTGGCCGCGCCGGCTCCCGGCCGACGGCCGGCAGGACCACGGCCGCGGCATGGTCATCGTCCGGTCGCTGACCGCCGAGTACGGCGGCGGACTGGTCATCACACCCACCGAGGACGGCGGCAAGACGGTCTGGGTCACCCTGCCCTGGCCGTCGCCCCGGACCCGGGACTGAGCGGACCCGGCGGCGACGGGGCGCCGCCGCGGGCGGACGGCGGCGGTGGCCGGGTGGCGGCGGCGGTCGTCACCGGACCCGGCCGTACCGCACGCCCTTGGACCAGATGCGCTCCAGCCGCACCACCTGACCGGTCTTCGGGGAATGCCAGATCCTGCCCTTCCCGGCGTAGATCCCCACGTGGTAGACGCTGCCTCTGTAGTGGAAGAACACCAGGTCACCCTTTTTGCGGCCGGAGGCGGAGACCCGGCGGGTCTTGTTGTACTGCTGCTGCGCCGTGCGCGGCAGCTTCTTGCCGGCCTTCTTGTACGAGAACTGCGTCAGGCCCGAACAGTCGAACCGGTGCGGGCCGGTCGCCCCGTACTTGTACGGGGAGCCCTTCTTGGAAGCGGCCACGTTCAGCGCCTTGGAGGCGGCGGGCAGGGCGTGGGCCTCGGGCACGGCGGCGGGCGCCAGCATCGCGCCGCCGACGGCGGCGAGGAGGACCGAGGCGGTACCGGCCCGGGAGAGCAGCGACGGGACATGTGTCTGCGCGGACATGCGCAACCCTTCGTCAGCCGCCTGTGAAGGATGACCTGTCGGGTTCGGACAGGCGAAGATGTCCGGTCGCGGCTGCGACTTCACCCCGAGGAGCCGTCCATGGTCGGACCGCCCCGAACTGCCCGGGTCCTCCACTCCTGCCGATCCACTCGTGTCGACCAGGCATCCGGAGCGGCGGCAGGACTCGGCGTCCACCCGGACCGCCCCGCCGAGGTGGCGGGGGCTTGTCGTCAGACGGATCTTGACGCGGCCTCAGCACATTTCCGAGTTGAAACGACGATATGTGATTCTCGTCACGCTTGACCTATTTGTGTAGATGCGCCCGATCCGGTGAACGCGGGAGAGGGCCGGTCGCACGCCGTACCTGCGGTGTCGTGGGGGGTTGCCGCCGGACGGCGGATTCCGGGCCGCAAGTCGCCGTCCGGATCGCGCCGGGCGGGTCGGTACGCCGAACGGGCAGCCGCGCGCCGCGCGGAGGGGCCCGCCCGGCGCGTGTCCTCAGCAGGTTCGCGTCAAGTCACCGTTCCGGGCGGCATGGTGACGCGCCGGGCCCTGCGCTCCCCGTCGAGTGCCCGGAGCGTACGGTCCAGGGTCGCCGTGTGCAGCTCCGTCTCGCCCCGCGCGTGCATCAGCGCCAGCGCGTCACGCAGGGCGGCGGCGCCCGCCACCAGCGCCTGGGCGGCGCGCAGCGCGCCGTACGTGTCGTCCGTGCGCGCGGGGTTGATCCGGCCGACCAGGTCCACGACCCGGAGGTAGGTGTCGACGACATCGCCCTCGGCGCGGGTCAGGGCGGGCAGCGGCGGCGGTTCCGGTGTCGGCATCGGCCGTTCACCCGGGGGTGTTGAGGCCGAGGGAGGCCCTGCGGTCCCGCGTGACCTCGTCCACCAGCCCGTACGCGACGGCGCCCGCCGCGTCGAAGACCGTGTCCCGGTCGATGTCGGCGTCGATCCGCTCGGCGCTCTGCCCGGTGTGCCGTACCAGGGCCCCCGCCATCAGGGCGCGCAGCCGCAGCAACTCCTCCGCGTGGAGGGCGAGGTCGGACGGCTGGCCGCGTACGGGCTCCTCGATTCCCGGCTGCTGGAGGACCACGCGCGCGCCGGGGAGCGCCATCCGCTTGCCCGGGGCGCCGGCGGCGAGCAGCACGGCGGCGGTCGACGCGGCCTGTCCGAGGCAGGTGGTCGACACGTCGCAGCCGACGACCCGCATCGTGTCGTAGACGGCCGTCATGGCGCTCAGCGGGCCGCCGGGGGAGTTGATGTAGAGCGCGATGTCCTGGTCCGGGGCGGTGTATTCGAGATTCAGCAGCTGGACGACCACATCGTTGGCCGCCGTGTCGTCCAGCGGGGTGCCGAGGAAGATGATCCGCCCCTCGAAGAGCTTGGAGTACGGGTCGAGGGAGCGGGTTCCGGTGCTGGTCCGCTCGGTGAACTCCGGCAGGACGTGGCGGGCGGCGGGGCGGTTCATGGCGTACCTCTCCTCGGACGCGGATGCCGGACGTGTCCCGGTCGTCCGTCCGTAAAAAATGTACAGGACGTACAGGTCGTAAGATGGCTGCCATGGCCTACGAAATTCCGGTGACACAAGCGCGGGCGGAGCTCGCCGATCTGATCAACCGGGTCGTCTACGGCGACGAACGGGTGGTCGTGACGCGGCACGGCAAGCCGCTCGTCGCCCTGGTGTCGGCCGCCGACCTGGCACGACTGGAGAGCCTGAAGGCCGAGGAGGTCACCGCGGCGGGGGAGCGGGTGATCTCGTCCGTGAGCAGGATCGGCGCGATGCCGTCCGCTCCCGGCGAACGCGCGGACTTCGGCATCGTGGCCCACCACGAGCCGCTGGCCTGACCCCGGCGTGTCCGCGCGCGTCGCGAGGGGGCGGGCCGTGCCGTTCGCACGGGGTGCCACCCCTCGCGCGGGGGTGCCGAGATAGGGACCCGGACGCACGCCCCCGTTAACCTGCCGGAAAAACTTCCGCCGTACCCTGCCATGCCTGACCGGGAGCCGCCCGGTCCGTGGTGAACTCACCGTGGACGACGGCCGTCCGTCCGGACCGGCCCGCGACAGTGAGGTGGGAACGTGCAGTTGACCCCGCACGAACAGGAACGCCTGCTCATCCATGTGGCCGCCGACGTGGCGACCCGGCGGCTGGCGCGCGGGCTGCGCCTCAACCACCCCGAGGCCGTCGCCGTCCTCACCGTCCATCTTCTCGAAGGCGCCAGGGACGGCCGTACCGTCGCCGAGCTCATGGCCTCCGGACGCAAGGTGCTCACCCGCGACGACGTCATGGAGGGCATCCCCGAGATGATCCACGACGTCCAGGTCGAGGCCACCTTCCCGGACGGCACCAAGCTCGTCACCGTCCACGACCCGATCGTCTGACGGGGGAGCGCCGCCGATGATTCCCGGAGAGATCCTGTACGCGGCGGGGACGGTGCCGCTCAACGCGGGCCGCCCCGTCACCCGCCTCACCGTGCTCAACGCCGCCGACCGGCCCGTCCAGGTCGGCTCCCACTACCACTTCGCCGAGACCAACCCCGGTCTGCGGTTCGACCGCGCGGCGGCGCGCGGCCTGCGGCTGAACGTCGCCGCGGGCACCTCCGTACGGTTCGAGCCCGGCATCCCCGTCGACGTCGAACTTGTCCCGCTCGCCGGACACCGGGTCGTACCGGGCCTGCGCGGCGAGACCGGAGGGCCCCTCGATGCCTGAGCTGAGCAGAGCCGTCTACGCCGACCTCTTCGGCCCCACCACCGGCGACCGCGTCCGGCTCGCCGACACCGACCTCCTGGTCGAGATCGAGGAGGACCGCTGCGGCGGCCCCGGACTCGCCGGGGACGAGGCGGTGTTCGGCGGCGGCAAGGTGATCCGCGAGTCCATGGGCCAGTCCCGGACGACCCGCGCCGAGGGCGCGCCGGACACCGTGATCACCGGCGCCGTCGTCATCGACCACTGGGGCGTCGTCAAGGCCGACGTCGGCGTCCGCGACGGCAGGATCACCGGCATCGGCAAGGCGGGCAACCCGGACACCATGGACGGGGTCCACCCCGACCTCGTCATCGGGCCCGAGACCGAGATCATCGCGGGCAACGGAAAGATCCTCACCGCCGGGGCGGTCGACGCCCATGTCCACTTCATCTCACCGACCCTGATCGACCAGGCGCTGTCCTCCGGCATCACCACCCTCGTCGGCGGCGGCACCGGACCCGCCGAGGGCACCAAGGCCACCACCGTCACCCCCGGTTCCTGGCACCTGGCCCGGATGTTCGCCGCCCTGGAGAACGCGCCCGTCAACATCGGACTGCTCGGCAAGGGCAACACGATGTCCCGTGACGCCATGCACGCCCAACTGCGCGGCGGCGCCCTCGGGTTCAAGATCCACGAGGACTGGGGCGCGACCCCCGCCGTCATCGACGCCTGCCTCGGCGTCTGCGAGGAGACGGGCGTCCAGCTCGCCATCCACACCGACACCCTCAACGAGGCCGGGTTCGTCGCCGACACCCTCGCCGCCGTCGCCGGGCGGACCCTGCACGCGTACCACTCCGAGGGCGCCGGCGGCGGTCACGCGCCGGACATCATCACCGTGGTCTCCGAGCCGTACGTGCTGCCCAGCTCCACCAACCCGACCCGCCCGCACACCGTCAACACCATCGACGAACACCTCGACATGCTGATGGTCTGCCACCATCTCAACCCGGCCGTCCCCGAGGACCTGGCCTTCGCCGAGTCCCGCATCCGGCCCTCCACCATCGCCGCCGAGGACATCCTGCACGACCTCGGCGCCATCTCGATCATCTCCTCCGACTCCCAGGCCATGGGCCGGATCGGCGAGGTGATCATGCGCACCTGGCAGACCGCGCACGTCATGAAGAAACGCCGCGGCCCGCTGCCCGGCGACGGCCGGGCCGACAACCACCGGGTCCGCCGCTACGTCGCCAAGTACACGATCAACCCGGCCGTGGCACAGGGACTCGACCACGAGATCGGCTCCGTCGAGACGGGCAAGCTCGCCGATCTCGTGCTGTGGGAACCGGCGTTCTTCGGCGTGAAGCCCCAACTCGTCGTCAAGGGCGGCCAGATCGCGTACGCGCAGATGGGCGACGCCAACGCGTCCATCCCCACCCCCGGGCCCGTCCTGCCCCGGCCCATGTTCGGCGCCACCGGCACCGCCCCGGCCGGGAACTCCGTCAACTTCGTGGCGCACGCCGCCATCGAGGACGCCCTGCCCGAACGGCTCGGCCTCGGCAAACGGTTCGTCCCCATCGAGAACACCCGCGCCCTCCGCAAGGCCGACATGCGGCAGAACGACGCCCTGCCCCGCGTCGAGGTCGACCCCGACACCTTCACCGTCACCATCGACGGCGACGTGGTCGAACCCGCACCCGCCGCCGAACTGCCCCTCGCCCAGCGCTACTTCCTCTTCTGATGAGCCGCCTTCCCCCGACGGGCCGCCTCCGGTGAGCCGCGCCGCGCTGCTCGTCCTCGCCGACGGACGCTTCCCGGCCGGCGGCCACGCCCACTCGGGCGGCGCCGAGGCGGCCGTCCGCGCCGGACGCCTCACCGGCGCCCACGACCTCGCCGCCTTCTGCCGGGGCCGGCTGACCACCAGCGGCCTCACCGCCGCCGCGCTCGCCGCGGCGGCCGTCCTCGGCGTCGACCCCCTCGCCCTGGACGAGGCCGCCGACGCCCGCACCCCCTCACCCGCCCTGCGCGCCACCGCCCGCAAACTCGGGCGCCAGATGACCCGCGCCGCCCGCGCCACCTGGCCGAGCCCCGAACTCGACGCCCTCGCGGCGGCCCGCCCGCGCGGCGCCCACCAGCCCGTCGTCCTCGGCCTCGCCGCCCGCGCGGCCGGACTCGGCCCGCGGGACGCCGCGCACTGCGTCCTGTACGAGACGGTCAGCGGCCCGGCCACCGCCGCCGTACGGCTGCTCAGCCTGGACCCCTTCGACGCGACCGCCGTCCTGGCCCGGCTGGCGCCCGACATCGACGCCACCGCGCACCGGGCGGTGGCCGCCGCACAGCGCGCCGTGGACGAAGGGCCCGGCGCGCTGCCCGCCGCCTCCGCGCCGCTGCTGGACATCACCGCCGAGGCGCACGCGGCCTGGGCGGTGCGCCTCTTCGCCTCCTGACACCGCGCGCCGCCGACCCGAAGCCACCCGCGCCCGAACCCCGCCCGCCCCGGGACCACGAAGGAGCCGCACCGTGCACCTCGACCACACCGACCCGTACACCGACCCCTACCGGGACCCGGGCACCCACGGCGCCGGGGCCGCCCGCCCCGACGGCTCCCGGCGGGCCCTGCGCATCGGCCTCGGCGGGCCCGTCGGCTCCGGCAAGACCGCGACCGTCGCGGCCCTCTGCCGGGCGCTGCGCGACCAGTTGTCCATCGCCGTCGTCACCAACGACATCTACACGCGCGAGGACGCGGCGTTCCTGCTGCGCAACGCGGTGCTGCCGGCCGAGCGGATCCGGGCCGTGGAGACCGGTGCCTGCCCGCACACCGCGATCCGCGACGACATCTCCGCCAACCTCGAAGCCGTCGAGGAACTGGAGGACGCCGTCGGCCCACTCGACCTGATCCTCGTCGAGTCCGGCGGCGACAACCTCACCGCCACCTTCTCCAAGGGCCTGGTCGACGCGCAGATCTTCGTCATCGACGTCGCGGGCGGCGACGACATCCCCCGCAAGGGCGGCCCCGGCGTCACCACCTCGGACCTGCTCGTCGTCAACAAGACCGACCTCGCGCCGTACGTCGGCTCCGACCTCGGGCGCATGGCCACCGACGCCAAGGAACAGCGCGGCGACCTGCCCGTCCTGTTCACCTCGCTCACCGCCCCCGACGGGGTGGCCCCGGTGGCCGACTGGGTGCGCGCCCGCTTCACCGCCTGGACCGCATGAGCGTCCACGCCACCGCCCGGATCACCGCCGCACCCGACGGGCGCGGCGGCACCGCCCTGCCGGTCCTGGAGAGCGACGGCCCTCTCGCCGTGCGCCGTACCCGCGCGGCCCCGGTACCGGGCGCCCACGCACCCGCCCGGGTCACCGTCGTCGGCGCGATGAGCGCGCCGCTCGGCGGCGACCGGCTCGCCCTGGAGATCGACGTACGGGACGGGGCCGCGCTCACCGTGGACGCGTCGGCCGCGACGATCGCGCTGCCCGGCCGCCGCACCGAAGGCCGGCCGGCCGACCACGCCCGCTACGACCTGCGCCTGACGGTCGGTGAGCACGCCCTGCTGCGCTGGCTGCCCGAACAGATCGTCTCCGTCACCGGCAGCGACCTGCGCGCCCGCACCCGTGTCGAACTCGCCGCCACCGCCCGGCTGGTCCTGCGCGAGGAACAGATCCTCGGCCGGCACGACGAGCCGCCCGGCACCCTCACCACCCGCCTCACCGTGCACCGCGCCGGCCGCCCCCTGCTCGACCAGCACCTCGCCCTCGGAACCGGCGCGCCCGCCGGATGGGACGGCCCCGCGGTCACCGGCGGGCACCGGGCGGTCGGCCAGCTCCTCGTGGTGGCACCGGAGTTCGACGAGAAGCCGGTGACCCCGCGACCGCTCGGCGACACCGCCGTCCTCACCCCGCTCGCCGGACCCGGGGCCCTGGTGACCGCGCTCGCCCCGGACGCGCGGGCCCTGCGCCACCTCCTGGACGCCGCCCTCGCGGAGCTGCACCGCTGAGCGGAACCCGGGTGACCGGCTATCGGTTCGGCAAAGAATCGCCGGTTCGCCCTGTTCCGAACCGGTGACCAGGCGCGAGGATCCCCCCGGTAGCCCTACGAACAGCGCCGTATCGGGCGGCGCGCCACACAGGGGAGGTACCACGTGAAACGCACAGCGGTGCTCGGCTCGGCCGGCACTCTGCTCGCGGGCACGCTCATAGCCACCACCCTCGCGGCCACCTCGGCGAGCGCCGACGGCCGCGCGGACCACGGCTCCAAGGCGCAGAGCAACGAACAGCGCGTCCGCGACGCACAGGCGGCGGGCGCCGCGCTGGCCGCCGACCGGGCCGCCGGGAAGGGCGTCGACTGGGCGGACTGCCCCGCCGAATGGTCCCTGGAGAAGCCGATCCAGTGCGGCTACGTGAAGGTGCCGCTCGACTACGCCAAGCCGAACGGCCGGCAGATCAGCATCGCCGTCGACCGGATCGACAACACCGGCGGCGCGAGCGCCCGTCAGGGCTCGCTCTTCTACAACCCCGGCGGCCCCGGCGGTTCCGGCATGGCGTTCCCGCGCCGCGTCGTGACCAAGAACGCCATCTGGGCCGACGCCGCGAAGGCGTACGACTTCGTCGGCTTCGACCCGCGCGGCGTGGGGCGCTCGACGCCCATCTCGTGCGTGGACCCGAAGGAGTTCGTCAAGGTCCCCAAGGCCGACCCCGTCCCCCTCGGCGAGGCCGACAAGCGTGCCCAGCGCAAGCTCGCGGCCGAGTACGCGGACGGCTGCCAGGAGCGCAGCGGCTGGATGCTGCCGCACATGACGACGCCCAACACCGCGCGGGACCTGGACGTGCTGCGGGCCGCGCTCGGCGACCGGAAGCTCAACTACGTCGGCGTCTCCTACGGCACCTACCTGGGCGCCGTCTACGGCACGCTCTTCCCGTCCCACGTACGCCGCATGGTGCTGGACAGCGTGGTCAACCCGTCGCGGGAGAAGATCTGGTACCAGGCCAACCTGGACCAGGACGTCGCCTTCGAGCGCCGCTTCGACGACTGGAAGAAGTGGGTCGCCGCGAACGACGCGACGTTCCACATCGGTGACACCGCCGCGAAGGTCACCCGGCAGTGGGACACGCTCCGCGCCACCGCCGCGAAGAACCCCATCGGCGGCGTGGTGGGACCGGCCGAGCTCATCGGCCTCTTCCAGAGCGCCCCGTACTACGACAGCAGCTGGGTGCCGGTCGCCTCCCTGTGGAGCGACTACCTCGCGGGTGACACCCAGGCGCTCGTCGACGCCGTCGCGCCCGACCTCTCCGACACGGTGGGCAACGCCGCCGCCGAGAACGGCAACGCGGTCTACACCGCCGTCGAGTGCACCGACGCCAAGTGGCCCACGGACTGGCGCGTCTGGGACCGGGACAACACCCGGCTCCACCGCGACCACCCGTTCCTCACCTGGGCCAACGCCTGGATGAACCTGCCCTGCGCCACCTGGGGAACCAAGCAGCAGACACCGGTCCAGGTCGGGACGGGCCGGGGGCTGCCGCCCGTACTGATCGCGCAGTCCGAGCGTGACGCGGCCACCCCGTACGGGGGCGCCGTCGAGCTGCACAAGCGCTTCCAGGGCTCACGCCTGATCACCGAGCGGGACGCCGGTTCGCACGGCATCACCAATCTGGCGAACCCGTGCGTCAACGACCGGGTCGAGGCGTATCTGCTCAGCGGCGACCTGGACCGCCGTGACGTGACGTGCGCGCCGCACGCCACGCCCAAGCCGTGACGACGGACCGTCAGGTCCCGGGGCACGGACAGCGGCGGTGACGGGGGAGGGGGCGGTGGCCGGTGACGGCCGCCGCCCCCTCCCTCATGTCCGGAACGGCCCCGGGGACCTCGGCGCCGGGCGGGCGGCGCGGGCGGACAGGGGCACGGGCGCTCAGCGGCGCGGGTGGTCAGCGGCGCAGGCGCGGGAACCTCTTCGGAGCCGTACGCGCCGCCTCCTCGGCCTTCACCTCGGCGGCATACCGGTCCACGTACTCCTGCCCGGACAGTTCGAGGATCGCGTACATGATCTCGTCGGTGACCGCGCGGATCGCCGCCTTCTGGTTCTCCAGGCCCGCGTACCGCGAGAAGTCCAGCGGCTCGCCGAACCGGATCGTGACCTGCTTGATCTTCGGGATCTTCTGGCCGGGCGGCTGGATCTCGAACGTCCCCACCATCGCGCACGGCACCACCGGCACCCCCGCCCTGACGGCCATCACCGCGACCCCGACCTTGCCCTTGTAGAGCCGCCCGTCGTGCGAGCGCGTGCCCTCCGGGTAGATCCCCAGCAGCTCACCCTTGCCCAGGACCCCGAGCCCCTCGCGGATCGCCGCCTGGCCGGCCTCCTTGCCGGACCGGTCGACCGGGATCTGGCCGGCGCTGCGGAAGAACGTGGCGGTGAGCCGTCCCTTGATCCCCGGCCCGGTGAAGTACTCCGCCTTGGCGAGAAACGTGATCCGCCGCCGGATGATCGCCGGCATCAGGAAGTGGTCGGAGAACGAGAGGTGGTTGCCGGCGACGATGGCGGCCCCGTCGGCCGGGATGTGTTCGAGCCCCTCGATCCGGGGCCGGAAGAGGAGTCGCAGCAGGGGCCCCAAGAGCACGTACTTCAGCACGTAGTAGAACAACGGGGGCGCTCCTCACGTGGCGGGACCGGCTCCGGGGTTGCGTCGTGCCAGGTCATCGGGCTGTCGCGGGGCTCAGTGTAGGGGCAGGCCCGGCGGCTGGTAAGCGTGCGCGATCAGAAAGGTCCGGACCGCGTCTCCGGGCGGGCCCGCCGACAACTCGGCCCGTCCGCGCGCTCGTTCGCCGGGGACCGGGTGGGTACTGGCCGTCAGAAGACATGTCTTTTGGCTGATTTCCCGAATTCCGCCGCTCACGCGTGGACCGAGTGTTCCTCGCACAGGTTTATCGGCCATACTGCCAGCCGTGGAGCGCATCGATCCGATAATCCAGCCCGTACCCGCCGCGGGGACCGATCCCGGATACATTCCCGGACTCATGGCCCCCCGCCTCGCAGAGGAGACCGGCGACGCCGCGAACGACGTTTCCCGGGAGGCCGAGGACGACACCGCGGCCGAGGAGGTGACCGAGGACGCGCGGACCCCCGCGGAACCGGACGCCGACGAGCCCGAACCGGCCGCCGACGAGACGGACGACGCGGTCGCCGTCACCGAGGACACCGACGACGGTGCCGGTCCGGCCGGGGACGAGGACGGCCCCGCCTTCGACATCGCCGACCGCCGCGCCTCGATGACCGCCGACCGCACCGGTGTCCGGTTCCGGCTGGACGAGGAGGAGGCGGAGTTCGGCTGGTCCGAGATCGGCGCCGTCGAGGTCGAGATCCCCCGGTTCGGCCGCCGGTTCACCGTCAATCTGCACACGACGGCCCGCCGGTCCTACCAGTCCGAGGTCGACGCCCCGTCCCGGGGCGCGCTCAAGCAGTGGACGGCCGACCTCGACGTCGTACTGGACGCCTACTTCGAAGAGAGCTGACCGGCGGAGCCGGCCCGGCTCCGCACCCGTACCGCTCGTCACTCCTCGTCAGCAATCGTCGTCTCCCCGGTCCCGCCGGGACCGCACTCCGGACGGCCCCGCCCAGGTGGCCGCTCCGGAGGCCCTGTTGTGCACTGGGGCTGGCGGCCCCGATCGGGTGGGCCGCGCGCTGCCCCGCGGGGCGGCCGACGATCGAGGAGCCCCTGATGAGACGGCACACCAGGACAGTCACCGCACTGGCCTCCGCCCTGCTGATCGCCACCGCGGCGGCCGGGTGTTCGAACGGCGGCGGCGACCGCGGCGCCGGCGCGGCCGACACCGGTGAGCAGCCCAACAACCACGAACTCGACGTGGTCCCGGCCGCGTCCTCGTCGCCCGCCGCCACGGTCGACGTCAAGAACGGCTCCTTCGGCAAGATGCTCGTCGACGACAAGGGCCGGACGCTGTACGAGTTCGACAAGGACAGCAAGGACAAGTCCATGTGCACGGGCTCGTGCGCCCAGGCGTGGCCGCCCCTGACCGTCAAGGCGAAGCCGACGGCGGGCAGCGGTCTCAAGGCCGATCTGCTGAAGACGACGAAGCGCGACGACGGCTCCGAGCAGGTGACCTACAACGGGCGCCCGCTGTACCGGTTCGCGGACGACACCAAGGCCGGTGACATCAACGGCCAGGGCGTCAACGCCTTCGGCGCCAAGTGGTACATCATGAACCCGCAGGGCAAGAAGGTCACCAGCCAGCCCCAGAAGAACAACAACGGCGGCGGTTACTGATCACGTGCGGCGGCTCCGGCCGCGGCGCGAAGGGAGACCCTGATGTCCTCTCCGCCACCCGCCCCGCCTCCCTCGCACGCGCGCCGGGGCGGTGCGGGCCGCGTCGTACGGGGTGTGATGCGGCTGCTCGCCGCGGCCGGGCTCGCCGTCGACGCGTATCTGCACGCGCATCTGGCCGAGCAGTACGACGAGGTCACGGCGAGCATCAGCCAGGGCACCCTCTTCCGGATCGAGGCGGGGCTCGCGGCACTGGCCGCGCTGCTCGTCCTCGTCTGGCGCCGGCTGCCGGCCGACCTCTTCGCCTGGTCGGTGGCGGCGGGCGGCCTCGCGCTGCTGCTGATCTACCGCTATGTGGACGTCGGCAAGCTGGGGCCGTTCCCGAACATGTACGAGCCGTTCTGGTACAGCGACAAGACGGCCAGCGTCGTGGCCGAGGCGGTCGCCGTCGTCGCCACGGTGTATCTGCTGCTGTTCCGTCCCCGGCGCGGCGGCGTCCACTGAGCGGCCCCCCGGCGAATCTCTTCCACCCGGCCGCCGGCATGCCTCCGGAGTAGCCTGAGACTGAGCGGGGGCGTGCCGAACGCCGGAGGTGAGGACAACGGTTCATGTCCGTCACAGATGACTCCGCACAGAGTCCCGTGGGTGCGGTGGGCCGCATCACCGTCCCTATTCCGCAGGACGGCCCCGGGGAGGTCCTGGTCGCCGTACGCGGTGGTTCCGAGGCGTACGCCGCCTGGTCGGAGCGGCCCGTGGGCGCGAATGTCCAGGTGCTCGTGACGGACCGGGTCTCGGCCCGCTCCGTACGGGTGGAGCCGCTGCCCGACTGAGGCCGCCGAGGTGTCCGGCCCGGCGGCGCGTCGGCGTGGATCCGTCCGGCCGCGGGTCGCCGTGCATACATGTATGGCGCAATCACATGGCGATGTCGTCGCGGCGCGTGCGTGCGCGGCGGGACAGGAGTTTCCTCATGTTGTTCTGGCGTGTTCCGGCACCGAACGAGGCGATGCTGATCTCCGGTTCCAAACGTCAGGTCCAGGACACTCAGTTCCGGATCGTCACCGGTCACGGCAGCTTCGTTCTCCCCGTCAAGCAGAAGGCCCGCATGCTGTCCCTGGCCCTGCGGGAGGCCGAGATAGCCGAGGAGTGCGTCACCCAGCAGGGCATCCGGCTGACCGTACGCGCGGTGACCGTCTTCAAGGTCGGCGACGACGCCGTGTCGATCGCCAACGCCGCCCGGCGCTTCCTCGCCGAGCAGGACCGGATGGAGGAGCTGGTCGGCCGGATCTTCGCCGGTCACCTGCGGTCGATCGTCGGCGGACTGACCGTCGAGCAGATCATCCGGGAGCGGGACCGGGTCGCCCAGGAGGTCAAGGCGGCCAGCCACAGTGAGATGGAGAAGCTCGGCATCGTCGTGGACGCCCTTCAGATCCAGGAGATCGAGGACGCCACCGGCTACATCAACAACCTGGCGGCGCCGCACGCCGCTGCCGTCGCGAGCCAGGCCCGTATCGCCGCCGCGCGGGCCGACCAGGAGGCCGCCGAGCGCGAACAGCAGGCGGCGGCCCTGAAGGCCGAGTACGAGCGGGACACCTCGATCAAGCGGGCCGGTTTCCAGGCGGAGACCGAGCAGGTACGGGCGCGGGCCTCGCAGGCCGGACCGCTCGCCGAGGCGAAGGCGTCCCAGGACGTCATCGAGGAGCAGACGGCACTGGCCGAGCGGCAGGCGATGCTGGCCGCCCAGCGGCTGGAGGCGGAGGTACGGCGGCCGGCCGACGCGGAGGCGTACCGGCAGCGGACCCTCGCCCAGGCCCAGGCCGACGCGAACACCGCGCGCGCCCTCTCCCTGCGCGAGGGGAACCAGGAGCTGCTGGCGGCCAACCGGGTCGTCGAGGTGCTGCCGGAGCTGGCCGACGCGGCGGCCAAGGGCCTCGCGGAGTCCAACCTCACCGTCCTCAACGGCACCGACGGTGTCAACGAGATGGCGGCCGGGCTGGTCGGCCAGGGCATGACCATCCTCAACTCGCTCCAGGGACGCACCGGTTCGACCGGGGCCCCGGCGGGCCGGGACCAGGACGACGCGGCGAAGAAGCTGAACCGGGCCGCCTGACCCGACTGCGCCCGCACGACAACGCGCGACCCGGCCGATGACACCGGCCGGGTCGCGCGTTGTGGTGCGGGTGGTGGTGCGGGTGGCACGGCGGTGCCGTTCAGGCGGTTCTCCCGGCCGTCCGGGAGGACGGCCGGGCACACACCGATGTGGGGCTCGTACGGGCCCGTGTGGACGGGGCGCGAGCTCCTGGAGCGTCCGGAGCGGAGTACCGAGCAGGTCGCCCCCGAGGAGTGGGGCCCGAGGAGCGGGGCCCGCCACCGGCGGTACACGCCGGGCCGAGTGGGGCTCGCCACCCGCGCGCTGCACGCCGGGCACCATGCCCGGCGTGTACGGCGTGCCTTTGCCCAGGGCGAGTGACCGCCGCCGCGTCGGGCAGCCGCGAGCAGGCGCTTTTCGTCAGGGCCCTGGATACGGGCCCCGGGGTCAGCGCTCCTCGCGGTGCTCGACGTGCCGCCGGGCGACCGGGTCGTACTTGCGCAGGACCATCCGGTCCGGATCGCTGCGGCGGTTCTTGCGGGTGACGTAGGTGTGGCCGGTGCCCGCCGTGGAGCGGAGCCGTACCACCGGGCGTATGTCGTCGCGTGCCATGCCGTCCAACGTACGACAATGGTTCCCGTTTTCAAAACGCCCCGGGCATCTCCACCGGCCGGGTCAGTCGGTGACGCTCAGGACGATCTTGCCGCGCGTACGCCCCTCCTGGACCCGCCGGTGCGCCTCGGCCGCCTCCGCCAGCGGCAGGACGTCCTCGACCCCGACCCGTACCGTGCCCGCGTCGATCAGGGCGGCGATCCGGGCGAGGGAGGCACCGTCCGGCTCCACCAGGAAGGCCGTCGCGTTCAGCCCCCGCGCACGGGCGCCCGCCAGCACCTCCGGCGCCACCCCCGACGGGACGGCGACGATCGTGCCGCCCGGCCGCAGCGTCTCCAGCGACCGGGTGGTGGTCGCGTCGTGCCCCTCGCCCACCAGATCGATGACGACGTCCACGTCGCTCACCGCCTCCTCGAACCGCACCCGCGTGTAGTCCACGACCTCGTCCGCGCCCAGCTCCCGCAGCCAGTCGTGCTTCGCGGCGCTCGCCGTGCCGATCACATGCGCCCCGAGGTGCTTGGCGAACTGCACCGCCAGATGTCCGACCCCGCCCGCCGCCGCGTGGATCAGCACCCGCCGGCCCGCCTCCACGCCCGCCGCGTCCACCAGTGCCTGCCACGCGGTCAGCCCGGCCAGCGGCACGGCCGCCGCCGCGGCGTGGTCGATCGTGCGCGGCTTGAGCGCGAACTGCCGTGAGGGCGCGGTCACATACTCGGCGTACGCGGAGGCCGGGCGCGGGAACCAGGGCATCCCGTACACCTCGTCGCCCACCTTCAGCGTGTGCACACCGAAGCCGACCTCCTCCACGACCCCGGACACGTCCCAGCCCAGGACGAACGGCGGCTCGCCCAGCAGACCGGCGATGCCGCCGCTCTCGCGGGACTTCCAGTCCACCGGGTTCACCCCCGCCGCGCGCACCCGGACGAGCACCTCGGTCGGCAGGGGGCGGGGGCGCGGAAGGTCGGCGAGGCGCAGGACCTCGGGGCCGCCGAGGGAGTCCTGGACGACGGCGCGCATCGTCGGTTCACTGCTCATGTCGGTCACGTCTCCTGGGGGTGCGAGGGATTCGGGGTGCGAGGTTCGGCGTGCGGTGGATCGATCTTCGACACCGGAGAACGTACCCCCGGACCCCCGCCCCGCTCCTCTGTCCCCCCTTGGCCCCCGCCCCGTCCCCCGGGCCCGGCCCCCGGCTCAGCCGTTGCGCGCGGCGACCATCGCGAGCGTCACCATCCCCAGCACCACCCAGCCGAACCAGAGCCAGCCGTTGCTCCCCAGCGCCGCCGTGTACGCCGTCACGACAACCAGCGCGCCGACGGTCAGTATCCCCATCGCCTTCGTGGATCCGGATCCGGACATGGACGTCCTCCTCCTGGCCGAGGCCGTGAGGACCATCGTCACCCGAAAGGTGGGTTCCGCGCTACTGTCCGCCCTCACCGGCCGCGCCACCGGCCGCAGCTACCGGCCGCGCGTCCGCAACGACGCGAGGTAGGCGTTGTACGCCGCCAGCTCCTTGTCGCCGTCCCGGTCGGCCGCCCGGTCCGAGCGCTTGGCCTGCCGCTGGTCGGACCGGTACCACTGGTACACCAGCGCGATCAGCACGAGGACGGACGGGATCTCGCTGAAGGCCCACGCGATACCGCCCGCCGCGTTCTGGTCGGCGAGCGCGTCGATGCCCAGGGACGCCGGGGGACTGTCGTACGCCCGCACCATCGGCTCGCTCGCCATCATCAGCGCGATCCCGAAGAACGCGTGGAACGGCATCCCGGCGAACAGCTCCAGCATCCGCATCAGATAACCGGGCCGGTGGGGCCCCGGGTCCACGCCCATGATCGGCCAGAAGAAGACCAGCCCGACGGAGAGGAAGTGCACCATCATCGCGACATGCCCCGGCTTCGACTCCATGAGGAAGTCGAAGAGGGGGGTGAAGTAGAGACCGTAGAGGCTCGCGATGAACAGCGGGATCGTGAAGGCGGGATGTGTCACGAACCGTACGAACCGGCTGTGCAGGACCGCCAGCAGCACCTCACGCGGTCCTTTGCGGCCCCGGCCCGCCACCGGCAGCGCCCGCAGCGCCAGGGTCACCGGCGCGCCCAGCAGCAGCAGGATCGGCGAGACCATGCTGATCACCATGTGCTGGACCATGTGCACGCTGAACATGACCATGCCGTAGTCGTTCAGCGCGGTGCACATCATGAGCGCGACGCTCAGCACCCCCAGCACGAACGCGACCGTGCGCCCCGGCGACCAGTCGTCGCCCCGTGCCCGCAGCCGCAGCACGCCCCAGCCGTACAGCGCCAGGGCCAGCAGACAGCCGATCGCGAAGCAGGCGTCGGGGGAGAACTCCAGGGCGCGGCTCAGCGTGAACGGCGGCAGATCCGTCGACGTGCCGTGCCCGCTGTGATCCATCCGTGCTCTCCCGCCGCCACGACCCGAATGGTGCGATGTGTCCGCACCCGGGACCAGAGTAGAACCGCCCCCGGCGCCGTTCGCGGCCGGGGGCAGGTCGTCGTAGTCACCGCACCGAAGTGCTGGGGTGTGCTGCGCGGCCGGTCAGAGCACGCACTCCGCCTCGGCGAACCGCTCCGCCGGCACCGTCTTCAGCGTCTCCACGGCCTCCGCGAGGGGCACCATCACGATGTCCGTGCCGCGCAGCGCCGTCAGCATGCCGAACTCGCCCCGGTGCGCCGCCTCCACCGCGTGCCAGCCGAACCGGGTCGCCAGCACCCGGTCGTACGCGGTCGGCGTCCCGCCACGCTGGACATGCCCCAATATCACCGGACGCGCCTCCTTGCCCAGGCGTTCCTCCAGCTCCACGGAGAGCTGCCGGGCGACGCCCGCGAAGCGCTCGTGCCCGTACACGTCCTTGCCGCCGACGTCGAACTCCATCGAGCCCTCGCGGGGTTTGGCGCCCTCGGCGACCACCACGATCGCGAACCGCTTGCCCGCCGAGAACCGCTTGCCGACCAGTTCGGTCAGCTCACCGATGTCGAAGGGCCGCTCCGGGACGACGATGGCGTGCGCGCCGGCGGCCATGCCCGAGTGCAGCGCGATCCAGCCCGTGTGCCGGCCCATGACCTCCACGATCAGCACCCGCTGGTGGGACTCGGCCGTGGTCTTCAGCCGGTCCAGCGCCTCGGTGGCGACACCGACGGCGGTGTCGAAGCCGAAGGTCACGTCCGTGGAGGGGATGTCGTTGTCGATGGTCTTCGGTACGCCGACGATCGGCAGCCCCGCCTCGGAGAGCAGATGGGCCGCCTTGAGGGTGCCCTCACCGCCGATCGGGATGATCGCGTCGAGACCCAGGTCGGCCACATGCCCCCGGGCGCGCTCCACACCGTCACGCAGATGCGCGGGCTGGACACGCGAGGAACCGAGGATGGTGCCGCCGCGGGCCAGGATGCCGCCGACCGCGTCGAGGTCGAGCTTGCGGTAGTCGCACTCCAGAAGGCCCTTCCAGCCGTCGTGGAAGCCGATGACCTCGTCACCGTGGTCGACGACGGCGCGGTGCACCACGGACCGGATCACCGCATTGAGACCGGGGCAGTCGCCACCGGAGGTGAGCACACCAATTCGCATTGCCCGGAGAACCTTTGCAACGTGGGCCGACGACCGGACCACGTCGTCCGGCTGAATCCCCGCCACCCTACCGGCGCGGGGTGGCGGGGCCGAACCATGCGTCCGACTGCTGGACGCCCTCCGGCCGAACGGAGAGCGTCGGCCGGAGGAGGAACACCCCGCGCGCCGGAACGCCGCTCGGGCGGCGAGCCGCCAGGAGCGTCGGGCGCCGCGGAGCGCCGGGCGCCGCGGAGCGCCGGGCGCCGCGGAGCGCCGGGTGTCAGGCGGGCTGTGTCGCGGCGGCGATCCGCTCGGCGCGCAGCGCCTCGTACCAGCGGTCGTCCGCCGGCGGCAGCGCGTTCACGTCGAGAGCCAGCTTCAGCAGCAGATCCGCGATGAGCGGGTTGCGCGCCAGCACCGGACCGTGCATGTACGTGCCGAACACCGTGTCGTTGTACGCGCCCTCCGTGCCGTCGCCCGTCCCGTTGCCCCGGCCGAGTGTCACCCGCGCGAACGGCCGTGCCGTCGGGCCGAGATGGGTGATGCCCTGGTGGTTCTCGAATCCGGTCAGCGGCGGCAGTCCGAGGCGCGGGTCGACGTCGCCCAGGACGTCCCCGACGCAGCGCGCGCCCTCGCCCCGGGTGGAGACCACGTCGAGCAGCCCGAGCCCGGCCTCCCGCTCGCCCAGGTCGTTGACGAACTCGTGGCCGAGGATCTGGTAACCGGCACAGACCGAGAACACGATCGCGCCGTTGGACACCGCCCGGTTGAGACCGCCGTCACGGCGCAGCCGCTCGGCCGCCAGCCGCTGCGGCCGGTCCTCGCCGCCGCCGATGAGATAGATGTCCCCGGAGGTCGGCACCGGCTGGTCGCTGCGTACGTCGACCCGCGTGACGTCCAGACCGCGCTGCCGGGCCCGGCGCTCCACGACCAGCGCGTTGCCCTGGTCCCCGTACGTGCTCAGCAGGTCCGGGTAGATCCACACCAGCCGCAGACTGTTGTCGCTCATCGCTCGCTCGTCCCTCTCCCTCTTGGTCCTTCTCAATTGCCGACGCGCCGGCGCAGGTCCTGGAAGGACGTGTAGTTGGCGATCGCCTCGATCCGTCCGGGCGGTGCCATCCGTACGGCCTCGTCGGCCGTCTCGCACACCCGGAAGTCCAGACCCGCGACCTCCAGACGCACGGCGAGGTCGAGCTTGCGGTCACCGATGACGAAGATCGGGTGCCCGGCCAGCCGCGTGTAGTCCACGTCCCACAGCCAGGAGGTGTCCGTGCCGTCGGCGCCGCGGGCGTTGACCGCGAGGATGACGGGCGTCGGCGGCGGGTCGATGAGCGAGAACGTCTCCAGCCAGCCCGCCGGGTTCTTCGCCAGCAGCAGCCGCAGGTCACGGCCGAGGAACGACACCACGTCGTAGCGGCCCGCGACGGCCTGCACCTGGTACATCCGCTCCAGGGCGACCTGCGGGGGCACCCCGAACGTGGCGGCGACGGCGGCGGAGGTCGCGGCGTTCGCGCGGTTCGCGCGGCCGGGCAGCTGGAGGTGGATCGGCCAGGCGGAGCCGTGCGGGTCCAGCACATGGTCGCCGTGGAGCGCCCAGCTCGGCGCGGGTCTGCGGAAACCGCACTGCCCGCAGAACCAGTCGTCGCCCGGACGCTGCATCACACCGCCGCAGGCGGGGCAGGACCAGGCGTCGTCCTTCCACTCCTGCCCGGCGGCGACCCAGACCACGTTCGGGGACGACGAGGCGGCCCAGACGATCAGCGGGTCGTCGGCGTTGGCGATGACGACGGCCTTCGTGCCGGCCAGCCCCTCACGCCAGTGCTCGGCGAGCATCCGGGTCTCGGCGGCCCGGTCGAGCTGGTCGCGGGAGAGGTTGAGCAGGGCGATCGCCTTGGGCGTGGTGTCGCGCGCGACACCCGCGAGGTACTTCTCGTCCACCTCGATCACGCCGTACTTGGCGTCCGAACCGCCCGCGAGGGCGGAGGTGATACCGGCCGGCATGTTCGCGCCCAGCGCGTTCGACACCACGGGGCCGCTGGCCCGCAGGGCCTCGGCGATGAGCCGGGTGGTGGTCGTCTTGCCGTTCGTCGCCGACACCAGCACGACGTCCAGATGCTGCGCGAGAGCCGCCAGCAGATCCGGGTCGAGCCGCAACGCCACCTTGCCGCCGATCACCGATCCGCTGCCGCGTCCCGCAGCGCGCGACACCGCCGCTGCGGCCTTGCCTGCCGTCACGGCCAGCTTGGCCCGCGGCGACAGCGGGTCCGTGTTGCCTGCCATCGTCCTTGATCCTCCTCGCGTCGGTCCGGCTTAAGCCTATCGAGATACGTGCACGGGCCCGAACCACGGCACCGGAGAACAGTCCGATCGTTGTCACACGTACGCCTGATCGGCGACCGCCGCCGGCCGCGCGCGGGAGCCGCCGGCGCCCGGCGCGAGGATTTCCGGCCTCCGGGACGGGGTGTTTTCCCGCCGACGCGGCATTCGCGCCGGTTGCGCGCCCCCGCCCGCGACCGCCGGGGCGCCGGTCGCGGTCCGTGCCGGACGCGTGGGCCGTGACGACCGTGCCGTACGACTGCACGGGGCCCGCACAGCACCGCCACCCGGCCCCCGGTGGTCCTTCACATACCGGCCGGGGAGGACGCGCGGCGGCGCCGTCCCACGTACCCTGACGAGCGGGCGACGGCCGAACCCGGTCGCGGCGGCGCGGACTTCACCGGCACCCGGGGTGTGCGGTGCCCGCGGACGGCCGGTGCGCCGGCAACCGGCCCGGACGGAGCGACCCAGACCATGCGAGACCGCCGCATCCCCGGCAGCAGTGGACGCGTCCGTCCGCTGCGGCTGCTCGGCGACCCGGACCTGCACGCGCCCTGCGCGCCCGTCACCGACTTCGGGCCGCCGCTCGCGCGGCTGGTCGAGGACCTGTTCGCGACGATGTACCGGGCGAACGGGGTCGGGCTGGCGGCGAACCAGATCGGTGTGCCGCTGCGGGTGTTCGTCTTCGACTGTCCCGACGACGAGGAGGTCCGCCACCTCGGTCATGTCGTCAACCCCCGGCTGGTGGCGGCGGACGGCATCGTCCTGCGGGGCGCCGAGGGCTGTCTGTCGCTGCCGGGCCTCGAAGCGGGCACCGAGCGGTTCGACCACGCGGTGGTGGAGGGCGTGACGGCGGACGGCGCGCCCGTACGGATCCACGGCACCGGCTTCTTCGGGCGCTGCCTCCAGCACGAGTGCGACCATCTGGAGGGTCTGGTCTACCCGGACCGGCTGACGGGGATGCGCAAGGCGCGGGTGCTGCGGGCGGCACGGCGCGCGTCCTGGAGCTGAGCCGGGGGCGCGGAGCCCGCCGCACGGCCGGACGTGCCGCGTACGGTCGCCGCCCGCGCCGTACGGTCAGAGCCCCGCGCTGCCCGCCCGGTCGTCCACCAGCGACAGCCTGCCCCACAGCAGATCGGCCAGACTGCTCACCAACTGCGCGCGGGAGCAGGGGCGTTCGCCGAGCCACCAGTCACCGGCCGCGTGCATCATGCCGACGATCCCGTGACCCCAGACGCGGGCCAGCGGCGCGCTGTCCGGGCCGAGGTCGACCCGCTCCTCGATGACGACGGCCAGCTCCTCGCCGAGGCGGCGCAGCAGCGGGGCCGAGTGGCGCCCCACGTCGAAGCCGCCCTCGGGGAGCTGGGCGTCGGTGGCGTCGGCGGCGCTGTCGGCGGGATGCATCAGGAACCGGTACACCTGGGGGCGGGCCTCGATCGCCGCGAGATACGTGTCCAGCGTGGCCTCCACCCGGGCGCGCCGGTCGGCGGGCGCGTCGAGCGCCGCCTTCAGCGCGCTGAGCAGCGCGTCCGTGTGACGCTTCGCCAGGGCGCGGTAGAGCCCGCCCTTGTCGCCGAAGTGGCGGTAGAGGATGGGTTTGGTGATGCCGGCCTCGGCCGCGATGGCGTTCATGGAGGCTTTGGGCCCGTCGCGCAGGACGACCCGGTCGGCGGCCTCCAGGAGTTGGCGGCGGCGCTGATGGGCCGAGCGGTGCTGGTCGGCCTGCTGTGTGGTCCCCATGGGTGTCTCCCCGCCCGAGCGATTCCGTGACGCCCCGGCAACGTAACACCAAGCCCGGCACCCCCGCTGACCGCGCCGCCGCAGGTTGACATCCTCTACTTGCCGGTAACAGACTGTTGTTACCGCAAGTAACATGCAGGAAGAGCTGTGCTGGAGGAGACGATGTCCGAGTTCACCTTCGAACTCAACGACGACCAGAGGCAGGTGCGCGACTGGCTGCACGGGTTCGCCGCCGATGTCGTCCGCCCGGCCGCCGCCGAGTGGGACGAGCGGGAGGAGACCCCCTGGCCCGTGATCCAGGAAGCCGCCAAGGTCGGTGTCTACTCCCTCGACTTCTACGCGCAGCAGTACTTCGACCCCACGGGCCTCTCCCTCCCCATGGCGATGGAGGAACTGTTCTGGGGCGACGCGGGCATCGGACTGTCCATCGTCGGCACCGGACTGGCCGCCGTCGGCGTCCTCGCCAACGGCACCGACGAACAGATAGGCACCTGGATACCGCAGATGTACGGCGACGCGGACGACGTGAAGGTCGCCGCCTTCTGCTCATCCGAGCCCGACGCGGGCTCCGACGTCGCGGCCATGCGCACTCGCGCGGTGTACGACGAGGCCCGGGACGAATGGGTGCTCAACGGCACCAAGACCTGGGTGACCAACGGCGGCATCGCCAACGTGCACGTCGTGGTCGCCGTGGTCGACCCCGGCGCGGGCTCCAAGGGGCACGCCTCCTTCATCGTCCCGCCCGCCACACCCGGCCTGTCGCAGGGCCAGAAGTTCAAGAAGCACGGCATCCGCGCCTCCCACACCGCCGAGGTGGTCCTGGAGGACGTACGGATCCCCGGTCACTGCCTGCTCGGCGGCAAGGAGAAACTGGACGAACGGCTGGCCCGCGCCCGCGAGGCCGGGGCGGCGGCGGGCACGGGCGCGGCCGGCCAGCGCGTGAAGAACGCGGCCATGGCGACCTTCGAGGCGTCCCGCCCCGCCGTCGGCGCCATGGCCGTGGGCACCGCCCGCGCCGCGTACGAGGTGGCGCTGGACTACGCGAAGACGCGCAGCCAGTTCGGCCGCCCCATCATCGACAACCAGGGCGTCGCCTTCCAGCTCGCCGACATGCGCACCCGGATCGACGCGGCCCGGCTGCTGGTGTGGCGCGCCTCCTGGATGGCGGCCACGGGCCGCCCCTTCACCTCGGCGGAGGGCTCCATGTCGAAGCTGTACGCGAGCGAGACCGCCAAGCAGGTCACCGCGCAGGCCGTGCAGATCCTCGGCGGCAACGGCTTCACCCGGGAGTACCCCGTGGAGCGGATGCACCGCGACAGCGCGATCTACACCATCTTCGAGGGCACGAGCGAGATCCAGCGCCTGGTCATCGCCCGCACCCTGTCGGGGATGCCGATCCGCTAGGCCGTGTCCGGCACTTGGTGTCGTACGCCCGCGGGGCGGGGCGTGCGCCCGTCGCGGAGCGGCTGATGCCCCCGCCGGTGCGTGCGGTCGCGAGGCGGAGGACCGTCGTTGCGGATGGTCCGGGCGTACTCGGCCGGCTCCGACAACGCACGGTGCTCCTCCCGGGCCCCCTCGGGGGCTACGGGGGAGAGCGTGCGTGCCGGGCGTCGCGCGCCAGGCACTCTGTGTCGGACACGGCCTGGGCCGTGTCCGGCACGTCCCTGGCCGGCGCGCGACGCCCGGCAGGCTGGGGGTCCTGCCGGAGGGGGCCGGGGAGCCCCGGCACGAGGCCGGTCCTCCACGTCGCGGTCGCGCCCGCCGGCGGGACGCCGTCCACTCCCGGACGGACGGCGTCGTGCGCCGGACACGGAATGGCCCTGCCGGGTGTTCCAGGTCTGCGCGGGTCCGGCGGCCCGGGGCCGGGGCCGCGCACGGGGGACCGGCCCGTCACTCGCAGGCGACGCCGTCGCCGTCGCGGTCCAGGTGGCTGCCGTAGCCGGGGTCGCCCGTACGGATCGGGGCGGCGCCCGCCGCGCGTACCGCCGTGCAGTTGGCGTAGTACGTGGAGCCGCCCGTGTCCGAGCCGCCCGACCCGCCGCTGTCGCCGCTGCCGTCGGCGGCGGGTGCGACCGTCACCCGGACCGTCTTCGTCTTCGTGACGGTCGGCGCCGGCTTCGGGGCGGCCGTCACCGTCCGCGTCACGGCCGGTTCGGGGGTGGCGGACACGGTCGCGGTGACCGTCGACGTGGGACCCGGCCGCGCCTCGGCCGTCGTCCCCTGCGAGGTGTCCGCCCCGCCGATGATCACACCCAGCAGGAACAGCACCGCCACCGACGGCAGCAGCACCCGCTTCCGGGTCCACCCCGGACGGCCCGGAGGCGGCGTCGGCGGCCCCACGTACGGGTTCGGACCGGGCGCGGCGGGTGGTGAAAAGCTCATGTGTCCCCCCAAGGACTGCTTCGTGAGGGGATGAACGTAGCGGTGCCCCTTGCCCCCTTGCCGGACCGTCCTTCCCGTTGTGCCCCAACTGTGATGAAAACATGGGTACTTGATGGACGCGCCGCTGTCCGGGCAGTCCGGCCGGGCCCCG
This sequence comes from Streptomyces sp. NBC_01498, assembly GCF_036327775.1. Taxonomy (NCBI): domain Bacteria; kingdom Bacillati; phylum Actinomycetota; class Actinomycetes; order Kitasatosporales; family Streptomycetaceae; genus Streptomyces; species Streptomyces sp. NBC_01498. Next base: position 6,603,801 of record NZ_CP109598.1, read on the forward strand.
GCACAGCGGTGCCCGGCCCATGGTCACGGGCCGGGCACCGGGCGGGGATCCGTTACGCGGGAAGCTGCGCCTCGATCGCCGTGACGACCTCCGGGGCCTCGGGCTCCGTGCCGGGGCGGACGCGGGCCACCACCTCGCCGTCCGGGGAGATCAGGAACTTCTCGAAGTTCCACTGCACGTCGCCCGCCTCGCCGTCCGCGTCGGCGCGCTCCGTCAGCACCCGGTACAGGGGGTGCCGGTTGTCGCCGTTGACCTCGGACTTCTCCAGCAGCGGGAAGCTCACCCCGTACGTCGCCGAGCAGAACGTCGCGATCTCCTCGGCGCTGCCCGGCTCCTGGCCCGCGAACTGGTTGCAGGGCACGCCGACGACGGTCAGACCCCGGTCGCCGTACGTCCGCTGAAGCCGTTCCAGGCCCTCGTACTGCGGTGTGAGGCCGCACTTCGAGGCGACGTTCACCACCAGTACCGCGCGGCCCCGGTAGGCGGCCAGGGACGTCGGCTCACCGGTCAGGGTGCGCAGCGGGATGTCGTACACAGTGGTCATCAGGTCTCCTCGGAGCGGTCGTTCCCGTCGGTCCCGTCCATTGTCGCCCCCGCCGCCGCGCCCCGGCCGCCGAGCTTGCGGAACAACCCCTCCTGGACGACCGAGACCAGCAGCCGGCCCGCGCGGTCGTAGATCCGGCCCCGCGCCAGACCCCGCCCGCCGGTCGCGATCGGCGACTCCTGGTCGTACAGGAACCACTCGTCGGCCCGGAACGGCCGGTGGAACCACATCGCGTGGTCCAGCGACGCCATGTCGTACCCGCGCGGCCCCCACAGCGGCTCGACCGGGATGCGGACCGCGTCCAGCAGCGTCATGTCACTCGCGTACGTCAGCGCGCACGTGTGCGTCAGCGGGTCGTCGCCCAGCGGACCCACCGCGCGCATCCACACCGCGCTGCGCGGATCGGCGTCCTCGATCTCCTCCGTCGTCCAGCGCAGCCGCTCCGCGTAACGGATGTCGAACGGCTGGCGGCGCGCCATCCGCTGGTACGCCTCCGGCAGCCCGCCCAGATGCTCCCGCACCTCGTCCGCCACCGACGGCAGCGACTCCGGGTCCGGGAAGTCGAGGCGCGGCGGCAGCTGGTGCTCGAAACCGCCCTCCTCCGGGTGGTGGAAGGACGCCGTCAGATTGAAGATCGTCCGGCCCTCCTGCACCGCCGTGACCCGCCGGGTCGTGAACGACCGGCCGTCCCGCACCCGCTCCACCTGGTAGACGATCGGCACCCCGGGCGCGCCGGGCCGCAGGAAGTACGCGTGCAGCGAGTTGACCGGGCGGTCGTTCTCCGTGGTGCGCCCGGCCGCCACCAGGGCTTGGCCGGCCACCTGGCCGCCGAAGACCCGCTGGAGCGACTCGTGCGGGCTGCGGCCCCGGAAGATGTTGACCTCGATCCGCTCCAGATCCAGCAGATCGACCAGGCCCTCGGCGGGATTCGTCATGGTTCTCGTGCTCCAGGGTCGTGATCGGACGGGACGCTCAGACGGCGGACAGCTGCCCGACCGAGGTGACCCGGACCACCGCCCGGCCCTCCTCGTCCGACGCGGCGAGGTCGACCTCCGCGCTGATGCCCCAGTCGTGGTCGCCGTTCGGATCGGCGAACGACTGCCGGACCCGCCACAGCCCGTGCTCGGGTTCCTCCTCGATACCGAGCAGCTTCGGCCCGCGCGCGTCGGGACCGGTACCCAGCTCCTCGTACTCGTCCCAGTACCCGTCCATCGCCGCGCCCCAGGCGTCCGCGTCCCACCCCGACTCGGCGTCCAGCTCGCCCAGTTCGTACACCTTGTCCAGTGCCGCCAGCTCGACCCGGCGGAACATGGCGTTGCGCACCAGCACCCGGAAGGCCCGGCCGTTGGCCGTGACCGGCTTGACCTGGTCGGCCTTCTCCTGCGCCTGCTCGGCCGTCTCCACCTCGGGGTTGGCCAGCTGCTCCCACTCGTCCAGCAGACTGGAGTCGACCTGGCGCACCATCTCGCCCAGCCAGGCGATCAGATCCTCCAGGTCCTCCGACTTCAGATCGTCGGGGATGGTGTGCTCGAACGCCTTGTACGCGCTCGCCAGATAGCGCAGCACGATGCCCTCGGTGCGGGCCAGCTCGTAGTGCGAGGTGAACTCCGTGAAGGTCATGGCCCGTTCGTACATGTCACGGATGACGGACTTCGGCGACACCGGGTGGTCGCCGACCCACGGGTGGCTGGTGCGGTAGACCTCGTACGCGTGCCACAGCAGCTCCTCCAGCGGCTTCGGGTACGTGAACTCCTGGAGCCGTTCCATCCGCTCCTCGTACTCGACACCGTCGGCCTTCATCTGCCCGATCGCCTCGCCGCGTGCCTTGTTCTGCTGCGCGGCGAGGATCTGCCGGGGATCGTCCAGGGTCGACTCCACGACGGAGACCATGTCCAGCGCGTACGAGGGCGAGCCCGGGTCCAGCAGTTCGAACGCGGCCAGCGCGAACGTCGACAGCGGCTGGTTGAGCGCGAAGTTCTGCTGGAGGTCGACGGTCAGCCGGATCGTGCGGCCCTCCGCGTCCGGGGTCTCCAGCCGCTCCACCACCCCGCCGTCCAGCAGCGAACGGTAGATGGCGAGCGCGCGCCGGATGTGCCTCAGCTGCTGCTTGCGCGGCTCGTGGTTGTCCTCCAGCAGGTGGCGCATCGCCGCGAAGGCGTCGCCCGGCCGGGCGATGACCGACAGCAGCATCGTGTGGGTGACCCGGAAACGCGAGGTCAGCGGCTCCGGGTCGGAGTCGATCAGCTTGTCGAACGTGCTCTCCGACCAGGCGACGAAGCCCTCGGGGGCCTTCTTGCGCACCACCTTGCGGCGCTTCTTCGGGTCGTCGCCCGCCTTCGCGAGCGCCTTCTCGTTCTCCACGACATGCTCGGGCGCCTGCGCGACGACGAAGCCCGCCGTGTCGAAGCCGGCCCGGCCCGCCCGGCCCGCGATCTGGTGGAACTCACGGGCGCGCAGGGTGCGTACCCGGGTGCCGTCGTACTTGGTGAGGGCGGTGAACAGCACCGTACGGATGGGGACGTTGACACCCACGCCGAGCGTGTCCGTACCGCAGATCACCTTCAGCAGACCGGCCTGCGCGAGCTTCTCGACCAGCCGGCGGTACTTCGGCAGCATCCCCGCGTGGTGCACCCCGATCCCGTGGCGTACGTAACGGGACAGGTTGCGGCCGAACTTGGTGGTGAAACGGAAGTTGCCGATCAGATCGGCGATCCGGTCCTTCTCGTCGCGCGAGGACATGTTGATGCTCATCAGCGACTGCGCGCGCTCGACGGCCGCCGCCTGCGTGAAGTGCACGATGTAGACCGGCGCCTGACGGGTCTCCAGCAGCTCGGTCAGCGTCTCGGTGATCGGGGTCAGCCGGTACTCGTAACTCAGCGGCACCGGACGCGTCGCCGACCGTACGACGGAGGTGGGCCGGCCCGTACGGCGTGTCAGGTCCTCCTCGAACCGCGACACGTCACCGAGCGTCGCCGACATCAGGATGAACTGGGCCTGCGGCAGCTCCAGGATCGGGATCTGCCAGGCCCAGCCCCGGTCCGGCTCCGCGTAGAAGTGGAACTCGTCCATCACGACCTGGCCGATGTCGGCGTGCTTCCCGTCGCGCAGGGCGATGGACGCCAGCACCTCCGCCGTACAGCAGATGACCGGCGCGTCGGCGTTCACGGACGCGTCGCCCGTCAGCATGCCGACGTTCTCCGTACCGAAGAGCTTGCACAGGTCGAAGAACTTCTCCGACACCAGCGCCTTGATCGGCGCGGTGTAGAAGGTGACCTTGTCCTGGGCCAGCGCCGTGAAGTGCGCACCCGCCGCGATCAGGCTCTTTCCCGAGCCGGTGGGGGTGGAGACGATCACGTTGGCCCCGGAGACCACCTCGATCAGCGCCTCCTCCTGAGCCGGATAGAGCGTGATCCCCTCACCCTCGGCCCAGGACGAGAAGGACTCGAAGAGGGCATCGGGGTCGGCATCCGGCGGCAGCTGATCGATAAGGGTCACGTCACCATCTTGCCTGTCTTCCGTCCGGATCAGGGAACCGGACGACCGGCCGAAGATCATGGGCGATACGCTGCCGTGTCAACTGGGCCTCGACACAACGGTGGTGGGGCCCGTATCGGCACGTGGCGGCACAGGCGACGACGGGGGCGGGACCAACCATGCGGGGACGACCATGATGGGGCCGGCGCACTCGCTGTCGGGCGCGGCGGCCTGGCTGGGAGTGGGCGCCGCCGCTGCGGCGGCCGACCGTCCCATGCCCTGGCCGGTGCTGGTCGTCGGCGCGCTGATCTGCGCGGGAGCGGCACTCGCCCCGGACCTCGACCACAAGTCGGCGACCATCTCACGGGCCTTCGGACCGGTGTCCAAGGCGATGTGCGGCATCGTCGACAAGATGTCGTTCGCCGTCTACAAGGCGACGAAGAAACCCGGGGACGCCCGCCGGACCGGCGGCCACCGCACCCTCACCCACACCTGGCTCTGGGCCGTCGCGATCGGCGGCGGCGCCTCCGCCGTCGCGGTCCTCGGCGGTCGCTGGGCGGTGCTCGCGCTGCTCTTCATCCACATGGTGCTGGCCGTCGAAGGGCTGTTGTGGCGGGCGGCGCGGGTCTCCAGCGACGTCCTGGTGTGGCTGCTGGGCGCGACGAGCGCGTGGATCCTGGCGGGCGTGCTGGACCAGCCCGGCAACGGCGCGGACTGGCTGTTCACCGGCCCCGGCCAGGAGTACCTGTGGCTGGGGCTGCCGATCGTCCTGGGCGCGCTGGTGCACGACGTCGGTGACGCCCTGACGGTGTCGGGCTGCCCGATCCTGTGGCCGATACCGGTCGGCCGCAAGCGCTGGTACCCGATCGGCCCGCCGAAGGCCATCCGCTTCCGGGCCGGGAGCTGGGTGGAGCTGAAGGTGCTGATGCCGCTGTTCATGCTGCTGGGCGGGGTGGGCGGCGCGGCGGCACTGAACGTGATCTGACGGCTGACTTTCAGCCCGCCCGGCGTTTGAGGGGCACGGCGCACGGCCGAAGGCCGTACGGGGCCCGTGGCGGAGCCCCGGTTACGGGAAGGGGCCGGTATGGGAACAGGCCCCGCGCAGCGGCAGCACACGCCCCCGTTCCCACCGGGCACCGGGACGGTCGCCTCTCGCGACCGCCCGGCGCCCGGCAGCGCGTACGGGCGAGCCCCCCGCGCCCGCCCGGACGCCGTTTCGTGAGCCGTACGAGCCGACCGGCCGTACACCGGGTCCGGGACATCCCGCCCGGCCCCGCCCCCGGCCCGCCCGCCCCGGTCAGCCGTGCCAGGAACGCCACAGCGCCGCGTACGCGCCCCCCGCCGCCACCAGTTCGTCATGGCTGCCCAGCTCACTGACCCGGCCGTCCTCGACCACCGCGATCACGTCCGCGTCGTGCGCGGTGTGCAGCCGGTGGGCGATCGCCACGACCGTACGGCCGTCCAGCACCTTCGCCAGCGACCGTTCCAGATGCCGGGCGGCGCGCGGGTCGAGCAGCGACGTCGCCTCGTCCAGGACCAGCGTGTGCGGATCGGCGAGCACCAGCCGTGCCAGCGCGATCTGCTGCGCCTGGGCGGGCGTCAGTGTCGTGGCGCCCGAGCCGACCTCCGTGTCGAGCCCGCCGTCCAGCGCGCGCGACCAGCCGTCCGCGTCGACCGCGCCGAGCGCCGCCCACAGCTCGGCATCCGCCGCGTCCGCGCGGGCGAGCCGCAGATTGTCGCGCAGGGTGCCCACGAACACATGGTGTTCCTGGTTGACCAGGGCGACATGGCGGCGCACCCGCTCCGCCGGCATCCGCGACAGCTCGGCGTCGCCGAGCGTGATCCGGCCCCGGCGCGGGGCGTAGATCCCGGCGAGCAGCCGCCCCAGCGTGGACTTGCCCGCGCCGGACGGTCCGACGAGCGCCACGCGCGTACCCGGAGCGACATCGAGCGTCACCTCGTGGAGCACGTCGACGCCCTCCCGGTAACCGAAGTCGACCCGGTCGGCACTGACCTCCCGGCCGTCCGGCACGACGCTCTCGTCACCGTCGTCCGGTTCGATCTCCCGGACGCCGACCAGACGGGCGAGGGACACCTGCGCCACCTGGAGTTCGTCGTACCACCGCAGGATGAGCCCCACCGGGTCCACCAGCATCTGTGCGAGCAGCGCACCGGTCGTGAGCTGGCCGACCGTGAGCCACCCCTGGAGCACGAAGGCACCGCCGCCCACCAGCGTCGCGAGGAAGATCGTGACGTGGGTGAGGTTGATGACCGGGAAGAGCACCGAGCGCAGCCAGAGGTTGTAGCGCTCCCACGACGTCCACTCCTTGATGCGCCGGTCGGACAGCGCCACCCGGCGGCGGCCGAGGCGGTGCGCCTCGACGGTCCGGCCCGCGTCGATGGTCTCGGCGAGCACGGCGGCGACCGCCGCGTACCCGGCCGCCTCCGCGCGGTACGCCGACGGCGCCCGTCTGAAGTACCAGCGGCAGCCCGCGACCAGCAGCGGTGTCGCCACCAGCACCGTGAGCGCCAGTGGCGGCGCGGTGACGGCCAGCGCGCCGATCAGCAGCCCCGCCCACACCACACCGATGGCGAGCTGGGGCACGGCCTCACGCATCGCGTTGGCCAGCCGGTCGATGTCGGTGGTGATGCGGGACAGCAGATCACCGGTGCCCGCGCGTTCGAGGACACCGGGCGGCAGCCGTACCGACCGGACGAGGAAGTCCTCGCGCAGATCGGCCAGCATCTCCTCGCCGAGCATCGCGGCGCGCAGCCGCATCTTGTGGGTGAAGACGGCCTGGACGACCAGCGCGACCGCGAAGATCGCGGCCGTCCGCTCCAGATGAAGCTCCTTCGCCCCCCGGGCGCCCGAGGACAGGCCCTCGACCACGCCGCCGAGCAGATACGGGCCCGTCATGGAGGCGATCACCGCCACCGCGTTGACGACGACGAGCAGGGTGAACGCCGTGCGGTGCCGCCGCAGCAGCTCCACGACATAGGCCCGTACGGTCGCCGGGCGGGCGACGGGCAGGGTCGTGGCCGACTCCGGTGCCGCCGGGTCGTACTCCGGTGGTGCCACGCCGATCATGCGGATTCCTCGATCTCTTCCAGCAGTTCCGGAGTCTTCAGCGGGGCGGGCAGCCGGTCGGCCGGGGCCCCGTCGGCGTGATCGGTCGCGGCGCCGGCGGAATCGGTCTCGGCCTCGGCCTCGTCGTCCGTACGGCGGGTGACGACACCCAGGTAGCGCGGGTCGTCGCGCAGCAGCTCCCGGTGGGTGCCCGTGGCCGCGACCTTCCCGTCGTGGAGGAACACCACCGTGTCGGCCCGGTCGAGCAGCAGCGGGGACGACGCGAAGACGACCGTCGTACGGCCGCCGCGCAGGCGCCGTACCCCTTCCGCGATCCGCGCCTCCGTGTGCGAGTCGACGGCCGACGTCGGCTCGTCCAGGACCAGCACCTCCGGGTCCGCGACCAGCGAGCGGGCCAGTGCGAGCCGCTGGCGCTGGCCGCCGGAGAGCGACCGGCCGCGCTCGGTGACGCGTGAGCGCAGCGGGTCGCCGCTGCCGTCGACCGACGCCTGCGCGAGGGCGGCCAGCACGTCGTCGCACTGCGCGGCGTCCAGCGCGTCCTTGTGCGCCACGTCACCGGAGGCGGGCACGTCCAGCAGTTCCGCGAGCGTGCCGGACAGCAGCACGGGGTCCTTGTCCTGGACCAGGACGGAGGCGCGCGCCGCGTCCAGCGGAAGGTCGTCCAGCGCGACCGGACCGAGCAGGACGGACGGGCTCTTCTCGTCGTCGGCCGGGTGTCCGCCCAGCCGTTCCGCCAGCCGCCCGGCCGCGTCGGGGTCGCCGCACACGACGGCGGTCAGCTTTCCCTCGGGGGCGAGCAGTCCGGTGGCCGGGTCGAAGAGGTCCCCGGTCGGCCGGGAGTCGTCCAGACCGCCGCGCTCGCTGTCGTAGGAGGTGCGCTCCAGGCGCAGCACGCGGGCGGCGCGGGTCGCCGACGGCCGGGAGAAGGAGTAGGCCATGGCGATCTCCTCGAAGTGCCGCAGCGGGAAGAGCAGCAGGGTCACCGCGCTGTAGACGGTGACCAGTTCGCCGACCGAGATCCGGCCGTCGCCCGCCAGGCCCGCGCCGTACCAGACCACCGTGATCAGCAGCACGCCCGGCAGGAACACCTGGACGGCCGAGATCAGCGCCCACATACGGGCACTGCGGACGGCCGCCGCGCGGACCTCCTGCGACGCGGACCGGTAGCGGGTGAGGAACAGCTCCTCGCCGCCGATGCCGCGCAGCACCCGGAGCCCGGCCACCGTGTCGGCGGCCAGCTCGGTCGCCCGGCCCGCCTTCTCCCGCTGCACGTCGGCGCGCCGGGTGGCGCGGGGGAGCAGCGGCAGGACGGAGAGGGCCAGCACCGGGACGCCGAGGGCCACGACCACGCCGATCTCCGGCACGAACAGCACGAGGCCGACGCAGACCACGACGACCGCGATCGCGGCGGCCAGGAACCGGGACAGCGCCTCGACGAACCAGCCGATCTTCTCCACGTCACCCGTGGAGACCGCGACCACTTCGCCGGCCGCGACCCGGCGGGTCAGCGCCGAGCCGAGTTCGGCGGTCTTGCGGGAGAGCAGCTGCTGGACCCGGGAGGCCGCGGTGATCCAGTTGGTGACGGCCGCGCGGTGCAGCATCGTGTCGCCGAGGGTGATCGCGGCACCGAACAGGGCGATGACGAGGCCGGCCACCGCGAGGCGCCCGCCCGAGCGGTCCACGACGGCCTGCACGGCGAGCCCGGCCCCCAGCGGGAGCCCGGCGACGCCCAGTTGGTGCAGCAGCCCCCAGGAGAGCGACTTGAGCTGTCCACCCAGCTGATTGCGCCCGAGCCAGTACAGGAAACGCGGTCCTGACCGGGCGTCGGGTTTCCCCGGATCGGGATACGGAAGATCGCGAATCTGCATGACGTCCCAGTGAGTCGTGGATGGCCCAAACCGTGCAAGGTTGTCCCCGGCGCCCGGTCCGGGGCAATCGATTATTCGTTTCTCGGCCAACCCGGCAACGGGAGCCGGGAGGCCGTCGCGGCGGCGACCGACGGGCCGCCCGGGGATGGTGGGCGCCGCTCAGCGGCGCCGGCCCGGCACACCGTCGACCGGACCGCCCACCAGAGCCGACAGCAGCCCGCCGAGCACCTCGCGCTGGTCCCCCGTCAACGGGGCGAGGATGTCCTCGGCCGCCGACCGGCGCGCGTCGCGCAGCGCGCGCAGCACACCACGCCCGGTCTCCGTGAGCTCGATCCTGATCACCCGGCGATTGGTCGGGTCGGGGGCGCGGCGGACGCAGCCGCTCGACTCCAGTCCGTCGACCAGGCTCGTCACCGCGCGGGGGACCACTTCCAGCCGCTCGGCGAGATCCGCCATGCGCGGCGGGCTGTCGTAGAAGGCGAGCGTGCGCAGCAGCCGGGACTGCGCGGGGGTGATCCCGATCGGCTCCAGATGGCGCTTCTGGACGCGATGGAGCCGGCGGGTCAGCCGCAGGAGCTGTTCGGCCAGCAGGCCGTCGGCGTCGGGGGTGCTCATGGCGGAACACTAACAGGACCACATGCATTGTGAATATAGGTAACAGTGAGCTAGGCTCATCCAGGACGTGCCGCCAGGTCCGAAAGACAACCGAAAGACACCGGCGGCCACCGATGTCCCCCACATCTCCCGACACATCTGTAGACACACCCCGGATGAGTCTCCGGACGAATTTTCCGACATCCTCGAAGGAGCCCATGAAGTCCGAACTGTCGACCTGGAAGCCCTCGGCCCTGCGTCCCGATCCGTCCCTGCCCGAGCCGCCGGCCCAGCTGCGCCGCATCTTCCGTCTCTTCCGCCCCTACCGGGGCAGGCTCGCCGTCGTCGGCCTGCTCGTCGGCGCCTCGTCCCTGGTGGCCGTCGCCTCGCCCTTCATGCTGCGCGAGATCCTCGACACCGCCATCCCGGAGGGCCGGACCGGGCTGCTCAGCCTGCTCGCGCTCGGCATGATCCTCACCGCCGTCCTCAGCAGCGTCTTCGGCGTGATCCAGACCCTCATCTCCACGACCGTCGGCCAGCGGGTCATGCACGACCTGCGCACGGCGGTGTACGCGCAGCTCCAGCGCATGCCCCTCGCGTTCTTCACCCGCACCCGTACCGGCGAGGTGCAGTCCCGGATCGCCAACGACATCGGCGGCATGCAGGCGACGGTCACCTCCACGGCGACGTCGCTGGTCTCCAACCTCACCGCCGTCGTCGCCACCGTCGTCGCCATGCTCGCGCTGGACTGGCGGCTGACCGTGGTCTCGCTGCTCCTGCTCCCGGTGTTCGTCTGGATCAGCCGCCGGGTGGGCCGGGAACGCAAACGGATCACCCTCCAGCGCCAGAAGCAGATGGCCACGATGGCCGCCACCGTCACCGAGTCCCTGTCGGTCAGCGGCATCCTCCTCGGCCGCACGATGGGCCGCGCCGATTCGCTCACCACGTCCTTCGCCGCCGAGTCCGAGCAGCTCGTCGACCTGGAGGTGCGGTCCAACATGGCGGGGCGGTGGCGGATGTCCGTCATCGGCATCGTCATGGCCGCCATGCCCGCCGTCATCTACTGGGTGGCCGGCGTCGTCCTCCAGTCCGGCGGCACCCTCGTCTCCCTCGGCACGCTCGTCGCCTTCGTCTCGCTCCAGCAGGGACTCTTCCGTCCCGCCGTGAGCCTGCTGGCCACCGGCGTGCAGATGCAGACGTCGCTCGCGCTGTTCCAGCGCATCTTCGAGTATCTCGATCTGCCGGTCGACATCACCGAGCCGGAGAAGCCGGTGCCGCTCGACCCGGTCCGGGGCGAAGTGCGCTTCGAGGGCGTCGACTTCAGCTACGACGCGAAGGACGGCAACACCCTCCACGGGGTGGAGCTGACCGTCCCGGCGGGCGGCAGCCTCGCCGTCGTCGGTCCCACCGGATCGGGCAAGTCGACGCTCAGCTATCTCGTGCCGCGGCTGTACGACGTGACGGGCGGACGGGTCCTGCTCGACGGGGTCGACGTACGCGACCTGTCCTTCGACACCCTCGCCCGCGCGGTCGGCGTCGTCTCCCAGGAGACGTATCTCTTCCACGCCTCCGTCGCCGACAACCTCCGCTTCGCCAAGCCCGACGCGACGGACGAGGAGATCGAGGCGGCGGCCGGGGCGGCCCAGATCCACGACCACATCGCCTCCCTGCCCGACGGGTACGACACCCTGGTCGGCGAGCGGGGATACCGGTTCTCCGGCGGCGAGAAGCAGCGGCTCGCGATCGCCCGCACCATCCTGCGCGACCCGCCGGTGCTCGTCCTCGACGAGGCGACCAGCGCGCTCGACACCCGAACCGAACGCGCGGTCCAGCAGGCCATCGACGCGCTCTCGCAGGGCCGTACGACCATCACCATCGCGCACCGGCTCTCGACGGTGCGGGACGCCGACCAGATCGTCGTCCTCGACGCGGGGCGCATAGCCGAACGCGGCACGCACGAGGAGCTGCTCGCCCGGGACGGCCGGTACGCGGCGCTCGTCCGCAGGGACGGGACGGCCGCGACGACGGACCCCGGCCCGTCGACCGGCCCGTCGGCCGAACCGGCGGCGGACGCGCGCGTGGCCGTGTCCTGACGGACGGCGGTCCGCCTCGTCCCGGACGCGATGCCGGAATCGGTGCTTTGTCCGGGTTAGCGTGCCCGCATGACGAACGAGCCCCCGCGCGCGTCCTCCCGGCCCGGACCACGACCCCGACCCCGAACGACCCGCCGAGGCCGCCTGGTCCTGATCGCGACGGCGGTCACCGCCGTCGCGGCGGCCGTGCTCGTGGGAATCTGGGCCACCGGGGAACCGCCCGCCGGAAAACCGAAGACGGTGCCGCTGCTGATCCCCGAGGGACGGCGCGCCAGCCAGGTGTACGACTCCGTCGACCGGCTCCTCCACGTCCCGCGCGGCACCACCGCGAAGGCGGCGGCCACGGCCCGGCTCCCCCTCCCCGGCGCCGCCAAGCGCAACCCCGAGGGGTATCTCTTCCCGGCCACCTATCCGGTCGGGACCGACACCACCCCGGGCGAGCTGCTCGCCCACATGGTCGACACCGCGCGGCAGCGCTTCGGCGCCGACCACGTCACCGAGGGCGCCCGCCGCAACGGCGTGACGGTGTACCAGACGGTCACCATCGCCAGCATCGTGCAGGCCGAAGCCGCCACGGCCGCCGACATGGCGAAGGTCGCGCGCGTCGTGCACAACCGGCTCGCCCGGGACATGCCGCTCCAGATGGACTCGACCCTCAACTACGCCCTGAACCGCAGCACACTCGACACCACGCACTCCGACCTCAGGACGGAAACCCCCTACAACACCTACGCGTCCAAGGGCCTGCCGCCCACCCCGATCGGCAACCCCGGACAGCAGGCGACAGACGCGGCGATCAACCCGGCGCGGGGCGACTGGCTGTACTTCGTGACGGTCGCGCCGGGGGACACCCGCTTCACCGCCGACTACGCGGAACACCGCCGCAACGTCGAGGAGTTCAACGCCAACCGGAGCGCCGCCGAGAACTGAACGGCGGACCCACGAGGGGTGGCCGCCCGACGGATTCCCCGGACCTCCTCGACCTCCCCGGACCTCCTCGACCTCCTCGACCTCCTCGGACCTCCTCGGACCTCCTCAGACGAGGACGGGCTCCCGCTCCAGCAGGGCCCGGATCTCGCGTACGGCCGCCCGCCCCGCCCGGTTGGCGCCGATCGTGGAGGCCGACGGCCCGTACCCGACCAGATGGACGCGCTCGTCCCGTGCGACACGCGTGTCCTCGACCCGCACACCGCCCCCCGGCTCGCGCAGCCCCAACGGCGCCAGATGCCCGATCGCCGGACGGAACCCGGTGGCCCACAGGAGCACATCGGCGTCCACCCGCCGCCCGTCGTCCCAGGCCACACCGGTCGGGGTGATCCGGTCGAACATCGGCAGCCGGTCGAGCACCCCCCGCTCACGCGCCCGGGCGATCGCCTCGTTCACCGGCAGCCCCGTCACCGACACCACGCTCCGGGGCGGCAGCCCGGCCCGTACCCGCTCGTCCACCAGCGCGACGGCCGCCCGCCCCCACTCCTCGTCGAACGGCCCCTCCCGGAAGACCGGCGGCCTGCGCGTGACCCAGGTCGTTCCCGCCGCCACCTCCGCGATCTCCATCAGATGCTGCGTCCCCGAGGCCCCACCGCCGACGACCACCACCCGAAGCCCGGCGAACGCGCCCGGCCCCGGATAGCCCGCCGTGTGCAACTGGCGGCCCCGGAAAGTCTCCTGCCCCGGGTAACGCGGCCAGAAGGGCCGGTCCCAGGTGCCCGTGGCGCTGATCAGGGCCCGCGCCGACCAGACGCCGTCCGACGTCTCGACCCGCAGCCGCCCCCCGCCGCCCTCCCGGACCGCCGACACGTCCACGGGCCGCCGGACCCGCAGACCGAACCGCTCCTCGTACGCGGCGAAGTACTCCCCGATCACCTCGGACGACGGCCGCGCCCCGTCGGCGCCGGTCAGCTCCATGCCGGGCAGCGCGTGCATCCCGTGGATCCTCCCGTACGTGAGCGAGGGCCACCGGAACTGCCAGGCACCGCCCGGTCGGGGCGCGTGGTCGAGCGTCACGAAGTCCCGGTCGGGCTCCAGCCCGGAGCGCCGCAGATGATAGGCGCCCGACAGCCCGGCCTGCCCCGCGCCGACGACCACGACGTCCACGTCCCGTACCGCCCGCGCCTCACCCAAGTCGTTCACGTTTCTACCAACAGACGGGGGCGCGCGGATCATCCCGGCACGGCAGGATGGCCCCATGCCCGACGCCTTCACCACCAGGACCGTGTCCCTCACCACCGGAACCGACGAGACCGTCACGGATCTGACGCGGCTCTGCGAACAGTTCCTCCGCGAGACCGCCGGGGGCCGCGACGGCCTCCTCAACATCTTCGTGCCGCACGCCACGGCCGGCGTGGCCGTCATCGAGACGGGCGCGGGCAGCGACGACGACCTCCTGGCCGCACTGCGCACCCTGCTCCCGCCGGACAGCCGCTGGCAGCACCGCCACGGCTCCCCGGGCCACGGCCGCGACCACGTCCTCCCGGCCCTGGTCCCGCCCCACGCCACCCTCCCGGTGATCGCCGGCCACCTGGAACTCGGCACCTGGCAATCGGTCTGCCTGGTCGACACGAACACCGACAACCCGGACCGCAAGGTCCGGCTGAGCTTCCTGGGCTGACCGGGACCGCCCCGGGAGTGGCCGCCGCACACGCGGCCCCCGCGGTACGAGGCGTGAGGCGTAGGACGTGAGGCGTGAGGCGTGAGGTTGCGCCAATTCCACTTCTCCGCAAACCAGTTGATGTGCTATGATGTCGGTCCCTTCGGACGTTTTCCGAAGGTGCCACGACCGGACCCACGTGGCGGGCGGCTCCTCTCGCGGAGGAGCGCCAAGCTTGCGAGTCGTACGACCGCATCGGCGTGCCCCGACCGGGCCACCGTCCATTCGGTGAAGGGTCCTTTCCGTGTCTGTCTCCCTTGTTGATGTTCTCGCCATGTCGCCTTACGCCTTTCTCGCCGTCGTGCTGACCGTCGTCGCCGTCGTCCTCATCCTGTGCGGGACCTACCTGTGGGCGCTGCACATCAGCGTCCGCGACGTCGACGGGCCCGACCGGCCCGCGGTCATCATGGCCACGGGGGACCCGCTGAAGGCATTCGTGTTCTGGCGCCGGCGCTGAGCCTCCCGGCAAGGCCCGCTCGGCCCCGTACCCGCCCGGTGTACGGGGCCTTCCGACCATCCGCCCCGGCGGCGGCCCGATGGACCCCGGCGGCTCCTCGGCGATCGCCACGAGCGACCCCCGTGACCAGGCCCTAGGCTCGTACCCGTGCCGCCCTCCCGTCTTCGCCGTGTCGCCGTCCTCGTGCTGGAAGGGGCGAAACCCCTCGACGTGGGGATTCCCGCGCAGGTCTTCACGACCCGCGAGAGCATGCCGTACGAGGTGCGGGTCTGCGGCGCCGCGCCGGGGCCCGTGGCCGGTGGGGACGGGCTGTCGTACCTCGTCGCGCACGGACTGGACGCGCTCGTGTGGGCCGACACCGTGTTCCTGCCCGGCTACCGGTTCCCCGACCGGGAGGACCCGGCGCCGGACGTCGTCGCCGCGCTGGTCGCCGCGCACCGGCGGGGCGCCCGGCTCGCCGCCATCTCGACGGGGGCCTTCGCCCTCGCCGCCACGGGCCTGCTCGACGGCAGACGTGCCACGACGCACTGGCACTACACCCGGGCGCTCGCCGCGAAGTACCCGGACGTACGGGTGGACGAGAACGTGCTGTTCGTGGACGAGGGCCCGGTGCTCACCTCGGCCGGCGCCGCCTCGGGGATCGACCTGTGTCTGCACATGCTGCGCGGCGACCTCGGGGTCGCCGCGTCGAACCACGCGGCCCGGCGGCTGGTCGCGGCCCCCTACCGCAGCGGCGGCCAGGCCCAGTACGTACCGCGCCGGGTGCCCGAACCGCTCGGCGAGCGGTTCGCCGCCACCCGCGAATGGGCGCTGCGCCGGCTGGACGAGCACCTGACCCTCGCGCTGCTCGCCGAGCACGCGGCGGTGTCGCCCCGCACGTTCTCCCGGCGCTTCGTGGAGGACACCGGGTACACACCGATGCGGTGGCTCATGCGGGCCCGTGTCGACAGGGCGCGGGAACTGCTGGAGCGTTCGGGGCGGAGCGTCGAGCAGATCGCCGCCGAGGTGGGGCTCGGCACCGGCGCGAATCTGCGGCTGCACTTCCGGAGCACGCTGGGCACCACCCCCAGCGCGTACCGGCGCACCTTCACCCAGGGCGAGTGACCCGCCGCCGCGCCGGGCCGCCGGGCTGGTCGGGCGGCCCGAGCCCGCCGACCCATCGTCCTCCGCCGACCCGCCCGAGTCCTCCGCGTCCCCGAGCCCGGCCGCTCCGCCCCGCGCCCCGTTCGCCCACTGGCGTGATCCTTGCGAACCATGGCGTTCTCGCCGCCGCCGTACGCACGCGCGGCACGCGAACCTGAAGGGGAACCGAAGGGACACCGCTCATGACTCGCATCGCCATCAACGGATTCGGCCGCATCGGACGCAACGCGCTGCGCGTTCTCCTCGCACGTGACACCGGCCTCGACATCGTCGCCGTCAACGACCTCACCGAGCCCGCCGCCCTCGCGCGGCTCCTCGCCTTCGACACGACCGCCGGCCGTCTCGGCCGCCCGGTCACCGCCGACGGGGACACCCTCGTCGTGGACGGCCGCCGCATCACCGTGCTCGCCGAACGCGAACCGGCGCGGCTCCCGTGGGCCGACCTCGGCGTCGACATCGTCCTGGAGTCCACCGGCCGCTTCACCTCGGCCGACGCCGCCCGTGCCCACCTCACCGCGGGCGCGCGGAAGGTCCTCGTCAGCGCCCCCTCGAACGGCGCGGACGCGACCCTCGCGTTCGGCGTCAACACCGAGGCGTACGACCCGGCCGCCCACACGATCGTCTCGAACGCCTCGTGCACCACCAACGCCCTCGCGCCGCTGGCCGCCGTGCTCGACGACCTCGCCGGCATCGAGCACGGATTCATGACCACCGTGCACGCCTACACCCAGGAACAGAACCTCCAGGACGCGCCCCACCGCGACGCCCGCCGCGCCCGTGCCGCCGCCGTCAACATCGTGCCGACCACGACCGGCGCCGCCAAGGCCATCGGCCTCGTCCTGCCGAACCTCGACGGCAAACTGTCGGGCGACTCGATCCGCGTACCGGTACCGGTGGGCTCCATCGTCGAACTCAACACGACCGTCGCCCGCGACGTGACCCGCGACGACGTACTGGCGGCCTACCGCTCGGCGGCCGACGGGTGGCTCGCCGGGATCCTCGAATACTCGGACGACGCGCTCGTGTCGTCCGACATCACCGGCAACCCGGCCTCGGCGATCTTCGACTCCGCCCTCACCCGGGTCGACGGGCGGCACATCAAGGTGGTGGCCTGGTACGACAACGAGTGGGGCTTCTCGAACCGGCTGATCGACACGCTCCAGCTCCTCGCCACCGCCTGAACCGGCCCCGGCGCCCTCACGCCACGCGGACGACGTGCTTTCCGCGGACACCCCCGGCCTCCAGGGCCCGGTGGGCGTCCGCGATGCCGCCCAGCGGGTGCACGGTGTCGACCACGGGGCGCAGGTCGCCGCTCTCCGCGTACCGGGTCAGTTCGGCGAGCAGCGCGTGCCGGGGGTTGCCGCTGAAGAACCGCACCCGCCGGGTGCCGTGCACGGCCGAGCCGAGGAGGTACGCGAGGCCGGGAAGCGGGCGGTCGATGTCGAACGCGATGGCCACCATGCGCCCGCCGGGTGCCAACAGCCTCCGGAAGAGCGGGTGTTGGGTGCCCACGGTGTCCATGACGACATCGAACCCGCCCAGCGCGGACGGGTCGGTCGTCCGGTGGTCGAGGGCCTCGTCCGCGCCCAGACCCCGGACGAAGTCGAGGTTCCCCGCGCTCGCGAGGGCCGTGACATGGGCGCCGTACAGCTTGCCGAGCTGTACGGCGACGCTGCCGACCCCGCCACTGGCGCCGCGCACCAGGAGCCGTTCGCCGGGGCGCAGAGCGGCCTTGTCGCGCAGGGCAGTGACGGAGGTCGTCCCGCCCGCGAGAAGGGACACGGCCTCCTCCGGCGTCAGGTTGGCGGGTGCGGGCGCCAACTGCCGGGCGCGTACGGCCACGTACTCGGCCGCGCTCCCGAACGTCCCCCGCCCCAGCAGCCCCCACACCTTCTGCCCTTCGCGGGGGCCGGTCACCGACGATCCGACCTCGGCGATCTCTCCCACGAAGTCGATCCCGGTGCGCTGGGGGAAGCGCCGGCCCGTCACCACGCGTACCTTCCCCGCCCGCCCGGCGAGTTCGCCGCCGTTGACGGTGGCCGCGTGGACGCGGACCAGCAGTTCGTCCGGCCGGATGTCCGGCACGGGCACCGTGCCCTCGTACAGCACCTCCGGAGGGCCGTAACGGTCGTAGAGGGCTGCGCGCATGTCCGGCATGGTCGGGTCCTGTCCGTGTCTCGGGGCCGCGCGCCGGAAGGGAACTCCCGGCGCGTCTCGGGGTCATGAGCGGAAGGGCGGAAGGGACCTCCCGGCTCGGTGAACCGGGAAGGGACCTCCCGGCTCACCGATCAAGCCAACCAGACAAACGGACGACACCTTCCACTTGTCGTAAAGTGAGAGACATGCCTGCTCACGCGTCTCGGAAACCGGGTCTTCGCGCCGACGCCCGGCACAACCGCGCGCGCATCCTGGACACCGCGCGCGAGGAGTTCACGACCCGGGGCATCGACGTACCGCTGACGACCATCGCGCGCCGCGCCGGGGTGGGCCCCGCCACCCTCTACCGGCACTTTCCCACCCGCGCCTCGCTCGTCACCGAAGCCTTCGCCGGACAGCTCGCCCAATGCGTCCGCGCCCTCGACGAGGCCCTGGAGGATCCGGACCCCTGGCACGGCCTGTGCGCGGTCGTCGAGAAGGTCTGCGCCCTCCAGGTCGCGGACCGGGGCTTCACCGCGGCGTTCCTCTCGGAGTTCCCGGACGCCGTCGACCACAACCGGGAACGCACCCGGGCCGAGGAAGGTCTCGCCCGGCTCGTACGGCGTGCCAAGGACACCGGGCGGTTGCGCGAGGACTTCGACCTCAGCGACCTCACCCTCCTGTTCCTCGCCAACGGCGGCATCGCCGGCGAGTCCACCGAGGTCTCCCTCGCCGCGTCCCGGCGACTGGTCGCCTATCTCCTCCACTCCTTCCGGGCCGACCACGCCCGGCCCCTGCCGCCGCCCGCGCCCCTGGGACTCCACCGGCTCCACCGGCCCGCCCCGTAGGAGAACGGTCACTGTCAGTGGCATGCGCTTGAATCAGCTCATGGACGACTCGACCGACTCGACGCGCATGTGGATCACCCCCGTTCCGGCACTGGACCCGGACCTGCCGGCGGTGCTCCTCGGCCACGACCACTCCTCCCGGGACCCCGGTGAGCGCGCGGTCTCGCTGCTGCTCGACCGGGGACACGAGGGCGAGGAAGGCGTGTTCTACCTGCTGCCGTTCGACCTCGCCGCCCGCTACGAGCGGACGGCCGACCGGCTCGCCGTCGTCGTCACCACCTCCCGGCAGGTGCTCGCCGGGGCGCTGACGGACCGCGCCGACCCCTCGTACGACGACCTCGCCCCTCTCGCGGACCTGCCCGGCGACGGGACGGAGCAGGACCGCATAGCCCTGCTGCGCCGCGAGATCGTGACGGACTTCGTTCCCGCCGGCCGAGGCGGGGAGCAGCAGCCGGTGTTCCTCATCGACCAGGAGGGATCCGCGTCCCCCGTGGAGCTGTTCGCACGCTTCGAGGAAGGCGAGGCGGGCCTGGCCGTGCTCAACGCCGTCGGCTGACGGCGGTCCGCCCGCGCGGGTGTCCGGGCGGACCCGGCCGCCCTCACCGGCCGGGCGTGCCCGTCAACGGAGCGGGGTGACCGGCGCGGTGAGCAGGCCGACGATCGCGTCGGTCAGCGCGTCGGCGGTGCGTGCCCAGCAGCGCGGCGGGGCGGCGCCCGAGGCCAGCGCGCGTTCGCGCTCCGCGCAGGTGTGGGTGATCAGATGGCGGGCCATGGCGCCGCGTTCGGCCCGTACCGGGGCGGGCACGTCGGTCAGGCAGCGGCCGAGGCCGTCGAGTGTCCGCCGCAGCGACTCGCGGACCAGGGCCTCGTCGATGGACATCGCGCGCAGCAGCGGGTCGGTCATGACCTGGACGGCGAAGCGGGCCTGCCAGGACGGGGTGCCGAGCGAGGCGAGATGTTCCGCCACCGGCCGTACGAGAGCGCCCGTCCAGTCCCGGATGTCCTGACTGTCACCGGCCTCGGCCACGTGGCGCTCCCGGATGCGGTCGACCTGCTCGCCGTGCCGGCGCAGGATGGCGCGGATCAGACCGGTGCGGCCGGTGAAGTGACGGCTGACGGCGCCGATGTCGCCCTGCCCCGCCGCCTCGCCGATCCGTCGGTCCGACACGGCGGACAGCCCGTACTCCGCGACGAGCCGTTCCGCCGTCGACATGAGCGCCTCGCGGCTCGCCGCGAGGTGTCCGGCCCGGGGAGTTCCGCCGTCCGTTCCGCCCACCGCCGGTCTCCTCGTGTCGTGCCGGTGCTTCGGTGCCCGTGTGGTTCTCGCCGTCGGGCCCGCGCAGTCAATCCGAGATCGATCATCGAGTCAATCGACTGACTTAATATCAGCCACGCGCCACCCGCTCCCTTTGCTCCCGCTGCCGCACGCCCCGCGTCCGCCGTCCCGCGCGGTCGATCGCCTCGTGCGTACAGCGGCCGTATTGCCCGGTGATTGCAGGAGATTGACGGGGTGTCAGTCGCGTATCGCGGGCATGACATCACCCCGGAATCCCTTGTTCCGCCCGAAGGCGCCCGGTCATCGTCGGTGTGCGGCGTACGACTCCGTACGCCACCCCCACCGGCGCGTGAACGACCGCGCGCCACGTCCCGAGAAGGACTCCCCGATGGCAGCAGTACGCGACACCAAGCGGCGGATCACCGTCGCGCTCAGCACTGCGGCGACCCTGGCGGCGGTACTCGGCGCGGGTCTGGCCGCGCCCGCCCAGGCGGCCCCGGCGGAAGGCGGCGTCCTGCGCGCCGGAGCGGCCGAGGCGGTGCCCGGAAGCTACATCGTCACCCTGAAGCAGACGGCCGGACTGCGGGCCGCCACGGCCGCGGGCAAGCAGCTGATAACCGGGTACGGCGGCCGGATCACGCGTACCTACACCTCGGCGCTCAACGGCTACGCCGCCACGCTCGGCGCCGCCGAGGCCAGGCGGCTCGCCGCCGACCCGGCCGTCGCCAGGGTCGAGCAGGACCAGAAGGTCCACGCCACCGCCACCCAGACGAACGCCCCCTGGGGTCTGGACCGCATCGACCAGCCCAACCTCCCGCTGAACGGCACCTACACCTACCCCGACCCGGCGGGCGGCGGCACCACCGTCTACGTCCTCGACACCGGTGTGCGCATCACACACCAGCAGATCGCCGGACGGGCGTCGTACGGCTACGACTTCGTCGACAACGACGCCGTCGCCCAGGACGGCGCGGGCCACGGCACGCACGTCGCCACGACCGTCGCCGGCACCACCTACGGCGCGGCGAAGAAGGCGAAGATCGTCGCCGTCCGTGTCCTCGGCAACAACGGTTCCGGGACGACCGCCGGAGTCATCGCCGGTGTCGACTGGATCACCGCCAACCATGTCGCCTCCTCCGTCGCGAACGCGTCGCTCGGCGGCGGCCCCAGCCCGACGCTGGACGACGCCGTGCGCAGATCCATCGCCTCCGGGGTGACGTACTCCATCGCGGCCGGCAATTCGGGCGCACTCGCCTCCAACTACTCGCCCGCCCGGGTGGCCACCGCGATCACCGTCGGCGCCACCACCCGCACGGACGCGCGGGCCACCTACTCCAACTACGGCCCCACCGTGGACATCTTCGCGCCGGGCTCCTCCATCACGGCCGGCTGGCACACCTCGGACAGCGCCACCTACACCGGTGACGGAACCTCCTTCGCGGCGCCGCACGTCTCGGGCGCCGCCGCCGTCTACCTGACGAACCACCCGGGCGCCTCCCCGGCGGCGGTCGCCGCGGCGCTGGTGAACGGCGCGACGTCCAACGTCCTCACGGGCATCGGAACGGGCTCCCCGAACAAGCTGCTGAGGCTCGTTCCGTAACCACCGTCGAACCACTGGCAACCACCGGCATACGCCGGCGAACACGGGCGCGGCACCACCCGGGATCCGGGCGCGGGAACTCCTCCGCGCCCGGATCTTCCCTTTCCGGTGCCGTACGGGATCGGCGACCCGCGTCGTACGGGACGGCGACCGGCGTCAGAGGAGGGCGGCGCGTACGTCGGCGAGCGCCTCGTCGAGCGAGTCGGCGGTGTTCTCGTGCCCGCTGAATCCGTCGTCGTCACCGGGGTCGACCGTCCAGCCCCAGCCGCTCTCCGGGTGCCCGTCGATCGTCGCCGCGTGCTCCCCCTTGGTGAGGGTGATCGACACGTTGCCCGCCGGGAAGGCGGTCACCTCGGCGTGCGCGCTGTCGCCGAACGCGTGACGGACGGCGTCGTGTGCTTCCCGTTCCGTGGTCATGGCTGCTCCTGGGGGGTGAGGGAACCGGTCCGACCCCGAGCGTGCATCGGAAACGTCCCCCCGTGAGGGAGCGGCTCGCACAGCGAAAAAATCGAACGCATTTCCGTGGGCTGATATCGAGAACTGAATTCCCCGGCGACCACCCTTCGGGGGGACAGCTCTGTTCGAATATTCCGCTCTACCATCGCCGTGTTCCCGCTCATGCAATTGCACGGCGAGATTGCGGGAGAATTCGAACACACGGTCAGGAGAAGCATATGGACGACTGTCGCAACGGCGTCCCCGCGAGTTCCCTCGCGGCGGACTGGGTCAAGAGCGAGCGGAGCACCGCCAACGGCCAGTGCGTCGAACTGGCCTCCCTGCCCGGTGGCAGGGTCGCGATGCGCAACTCCACCGATCCCGACGGGCCCGCCCTGGTCTTCGAGGCGTTCGAAATGGCGGCCTTCCTGGACGGTGCGAGGAAAGGCGAGTTCGACGTCCTGTAGTTCAACTGGCCTGAGGTGACGGCGAGTTCCCTGGGACACGCGTGCATTGACCGTGCCATGATGAGCCAGGCTTATTCATGAACGGAGCACGCGTGTCCCACCAACCCGACAACCCGGTACCGCTTTTCGGCTCCGGTCCGCGACGGAGCCTCAATCCCACCGCCGCCGGAATCGTGCTCGGCACGGAACTGCGCCGTATGCGCGCGGAGCGCCGGCTCACGGCCACCCGCGCGGCGACGCTGATCAACGCCTCCGTTTCCAAAGTGAGCCGGCTCGAACGGGCCGAGAGTCCGCCGGACCCCAGGGACATCGAGATCCTCGCCGACGCGTACGGGGTGAACCCGGCCGAGCGTGCCCAGTTGAGAAGCCTCACCCGCCGTGCCCGCGAACCCGAGTGGTTCGACCGGTACACGGACTGCGCGGCCTCCTGGATGCAGCGGCTGATCGCACTGGAGTCGGACGCCGTCTACTACTGCGCGTACGAGGCCCGCCTCGCCCCCGGCCTGCTTCAGACCCCGGAGTACGCGCGGCAGATCATCAGCGACGGTCTCCGGCTCTCCGAGGGCGACCGGGTCGAACAGCGTGTCCTGCTGAGACAGGAGCGTCAGCGGCGCTTCTTCGGGCAGCCCGCCCCGCCCGTCGCCCGTTTCCTGCTCGACGAGTCCGTGCTGCACCGTCAGGTCGGCACCCCGGCGGTCATGGCCGGCCAACTGCGCAAGCTCCTGGAGTACAGCGACCGGCCGGGCGTCACGCTCCTGGTCGTCCCGCTCAACAGCAGCGTCGTGTCCAACCACGGCTCCATGGCCCATCTGCGCTTCGCCTCCGGCGGACCGCCCGCCATGGTGTTCATCGAGGGCGACGACGACGCGATGTACTACGTCAAACCCGACGAGGTGGAGCGGCGGGTGGAGGTGATGCTGCGCCTCAGCCACGAGGCGGCGGTCCCCTGGCGGGACAGCCGGGCCATACTGCTGGACGCCCTCAAGCGGTACGAGGACGGGTGACCGCGCTCCGTCAGCGCGGCGGCACCTCGCCCAGACCGCCGTACTCGGTCCACTCGATGCTGCGCTGGCGCCGCTGGAGGTCCGAGCTGGGACGCCAGTCGGTGACATCCACCAGACCGGGGCGCTGGACCACGAGACCGTCGAAGTACCGGTCCACCTCGGCCCGTTCCCGGACGCGGCCCCATCGGTTGTGGGTCTGTTCGAGCATCATCGCCGTCACCTGCTCGCGCAACTCGGCTCGGTCGCTGACCAGTTGGCAGACCACCACGAGGCTGCCGGGAGCGAGGAGCTGCACCACCCGTCCGACGAGATCGCCGGGTCCGGCCTCGTCGGGAATGCAGTGCAGGACCGAGTTGAACAGCACCCCGACGGGCCGGTCGAGGTCGATGAGCCGTGCGAAGTCCGGGTGCGCCACGATCTCGTCGGTGTCGAGCATGTCGGCCGCGATGACCACGCTCCGGTCGTTCTCGTCGAAGATCGCCTGGCCGTGCGCGAGGACGACGGGGTCGTTGTCCACGTAGACGACGTGCGCGCGGGGATCGACGGACTGCGCGATCTGATGCACGTTGTTCTGCGTCGGCAGTCCGGACCCGAAATCGACGAACTGCTGGATTCCGTGTTCCTCGGCCATGACGCGCACCACGCGTTCCAGGAACCAGCGATTGTTCCGGGCCAGTTCTCTCGTGGTCGGCGCGACCTTCAGAAGCTCCGCGGAAGCCTTCTGGTCGACCTCGTAGTTGTAGTGGCCGCCGAGCAGCCAGTCGTACATCCGAGCCGCACTGGGAATGGATAAATCGACACGCCTGTTGTCCGCCAAGGGACAGACTCCTCCCGGTTCGAGCCCCCGATCTCGCCAGGGAATACGAACCCATCCTAGGAGGGCGGTCCGGGGCGCACCACCGTCCGCGGGGATGACCCGGGCGAGCGGTGGCGTAAGGGCGCACTCGGCAAAGTGCCGTTCGCGCCCCCGAGTTGGGCGTGCGTCACGGACGCGAAGCGTGGTGTTCCAGTTGCTGGAGCGTCGTGAGGGAGAGCCGCCGCCGTGCGGTCAGCAGGGACACCGTCACCGCCGGCCGGTCGGTGCCCATCAGATCGGCGACGGACTCCACCGCCAGGGACAGCCGCCAGCGCAACAGGGCGGCGTCCGCGGTCTCTTCGGGAAGTACCTCGTACAGACGCTCGACGGCCGGATCATGCCCCGTACCGGCGCCGCTCGCGGCCCTGATCTGCCCGCGCAGCTGCCGCCAGGCGTCCGCCGCGGGCCGGGCGTTACGGAGGAAGTCCCCCCAACGGCCGCTGAAGGCCGCGACGGCCGCCTCCACGGCGGCCTCGCTCGCGCTCTCGTCGTACAGCCTCGCCCGCGCGTACCGGAGATAGTCGGGCCGGTGCAGCTGGACGAACGCGGAGAGACCGAGCCGACTGCGCCGGTCCACGGGACGGCCGGGAATCCCTGCGGACAGACCCGGCCCGCTGATATCGTGCGATGGCCCGGAGGGCGGATTTATCCGGCCTCGGCGACATTGGTCAAGCATCGGCTCTCCGCCTTTGATCGCTTCGCACCCCCGGAGTCTGGCTGGTACCCATTCCCCGGGGCGGGCTCCTCACCGGGAGCTGAAACGACCGTACCGCGTGTCACTCCGCGGCCGTCGTGAATACCCCCCTCATGCAAAGTCAGATTTTCGGGGATGCGTCAACAACCCTGCTCCGTCATCGAGTTCGCCACCGGATTCGCTATCGGATTCGAATTCTGTTCGTTTTTAGTACTGCTCGGCCACCCAGTCGTACCAGTCCCGCATTCCCTCTCCCGTGGTCGCCGAGACCGCCAGCACCCGCAGCCCCGGATTGACCGAGCGGGCGTGCTCCTCGCAGCGGGCGACCTCGAAGTCCACGTACGGCAGCAGATCGACCTTGTTGATGATCACCAGGTCGGCGGCGGCGAACATGTACGGGTACTTCAGCGGCTTGTCCGTGCCCTCGGTGACGGAGATGATCACGACCCTGCTGCGCTCGCCGAGGTCGAACATGGCCGGGCAGACCAGATTGCCGACGTTCTCCACCAGGACCAGCGAACCGGGCACCGGCGCCAGGGTGGTGAGCGCGTCGCGCATCATCTCCGCGTCGAGATGGCAGCCCGCGCCCGTGTTCACCTGGACGACGGTGCTGCCCGCGCGCCTGATCCGCTCGGCGTCGAGCATCGTCTCCTGGTCGCCCTCCACGACCGCCACCGGCCGCCGGCCGGTGAAGTCCCGGATGGTGCGTTCGAGGAGGGTGGTCTTGCCCGCGCCGGGCGAACTCATCATGTTCACGGCCACGATGCCCTGTCCGGCCAGCCAGGCGCGGTTGCCGGCGGCCAGCTCCTCGTTCTTGGCCAGCACCCGCTGCTCCAGGGTGACGGTCTCGCCGCCGGGAGCCGCGGCCCGGACCGCCGCCGCCGGGTGACCTCGGCCCACGCGTGGGCCGAGGAGGCCGTCGCGCGAGTGCTCGTGGCCGTGGCCGGGTCCGTCGTCGTGCGGATGGACGTGGGGGACGGCCACCCGCGTACCGCCGCCCCCGTCGCTTCCGCCCGAGCAACCGCACGTACCGCACATAGGGTCAGCCCACTCTCATCGAGACGATCTCCAGTTCGCGGCCCGACGTGATCTCCACGTCGGCGCTTCCGCACGGACACAGCAATACAAGATCGGTCAGTGTGAAGTCCTGTGAACACGCCCGGCAGCGGCCCGCTCCCGGCGGCTGCTCGATGTCGAGGACCGCGCCCGCGGCGACCGTTCCCTCGGTGGTCAGGTCGAAGCAGAAACGCAGGGAATCCGCCACCACCGCCGTCAGTTCCCCGACGCGGACCCGGACCGTGTGAACGGGCCTTCCCGCCGCGCGCTCGCACACCGCGTCGACAATGCTCTGAGTGATCGACAATTCGTGCATCGACTCCCGGCCTTCCGCGTATCACCCGATCGGACCTGAATCGCCGGGCGGAAAAGCGGGACTGCCCGGACGAAACTCGTGTTGACAGAACGTTCAGCCGGATCCTAGATGGTAGCAATGTGATCGACGCCACATCCATGGCATTCATGGGTATCGGGTGGGCCAATCCCGGAAGGCAGCGGTGCTATGCCGACAGAAGCGGCCAAGAAGGCCGAGGACACACTGATCCATGTGCTCTGGATCAATGCCGGACTGAGCTGTGACGGGGATTCGGTGGCCTTGACCGCCGCGACCCAGCCCAGCATCGAGGAAATCGCGCTCGGCGCACTGCCCGGACTTCCGCAGATCGCCATGCACTGGCCGCTGATCGATTTCGAATGCGGTCCCCGAGGCGGCGCCGACGACTTCCTGGAGTGGTTCTTCAAGGCCGACCGGGGCGAACTCGATCCTTTCGTCCTGGTCGTCGAAGGCTCCATTCCCAACGAGAAACTCCACGACGAGGGCTACTGGTCGGGCTTCGGCAACGACCCGGCGACCGGCCAGCCGATGACCACCAGCGAGTGGCTCGACCGGCTGACCCCCAAGGCCACCGCGGTCGTCGCGGTCGGCACCTGCGCCACGTACGGCGGCATCCACGCCATGGCGGGCAACCCCACCGGCGCCATGGGCGTACCCGACTACCTGGGCTGGGACTGGAAGTCGAAGGCGGGCATCCCCGTCGTGTGCGTCCCCGGCTGCCCCATCCAGCCGGACAACCTCTCCGAGACGCTCACCTATCTGCTCTACATGGCCACCGACCAGGCCCCGATGATCCCCCTCGACGACGAACTGCGACCGACCTGGCTGTTCGGCCAGACCGTGCACGAGGGCTGCGACCGGGCCGGCTACTACGAGCAGGCGGACTTCGCCACCGAGTACGGCTCGCCCAAGTGCATCGTCAAACTGGGCTGCTGGGGTCCGACCGTCAAGTGCAACGTGCCCAAGCGCGGCTGGATGAACGGCATCGGCGGCTGCCCGAACGTCGGCGGCATCTGCATCGGCTGCACCATGCCGGGATTCCCCGACAAATTCATGCCGTTCATGGACGAGCCGCCGGGCGGAAAGCTCTCCACGAACGCCGTCGGTCTCTACGGGGCCACGATGCGGCGTCTGCGCGGGCTCACCACCCACACCCTCGACCGCGAGCCGAAATGGCGTAAGCGCGGCCAGGAACTCACCACCGGAGCCACCCGCGACTGGTAGTCCGGCGAATGCCCCGTGGGCCGCACCCGGCATCTTCCGGCAGGCGGCCGACGGGGCACTCACCTGGCCGGCTCCGGCAATCCGCGCTCCACCCCGGCAATCCCCGCTCCATCCGGAAAACCCCGCTCCACGACATCGCGACACGGAAAGAAGAGGCGGCCCCATGACGGCGACGAGCCAGGGCAGAGACGAACTGGTGGAGATGGCGTGGGACCCCATCACCCGCATCGTCGGAAGTCTGGGTATCTACACGAAGATCGACTTCAAGCAGAAGGTCGTCGCCGAGTGCCACAGCACCAGCTCGATCTTCCGCGGCTATTCGGTCTTCATGAAGGGCAAGGACCCGCGCGACGCCCACTTCATCACCAGCCGCATCTGCGGAATCTGCGGTGACAACCACGCCACCTGTTCCTGCTACGCGCAGAACATGGCGTACGGAGTGAAGCCGCCGCACCTGGGGGAGTGGATCGTGAATCTCGGCGAGGCCGCCGAGTACATGTTCGACCACAACATCTTCCAGGAGAATCTGGTCGGGGTCGACTACTGCGAGAAAATGGTCGCCGAGACCAACCCGGGCGTACTCGAACAGGCCAACCGCACCCCGTCGCCGCACGCCGAGGACCACGGGTACCGGACCATCGGCGACATCATGCGCTCGCTGAACCCCTTCACGGGCGAGTTCTACCGCGAGGCCCTTCAGGTCAGCCGGATGACCCGGGAGATGTTCTGCCTCATGGAGGGCCGCCATGTGCACCCCTCCACGCTCTACCCCGGCGGGGTCGGCACCGTGGCGACCATCCAGCTCATGACCGACTACATCACCCGCCTCCAGCGCTACGTGGAGTTCATGAAGAAGGTCGTGCCCATGCACGACGACCTCTTCGACTTCTTCTACGAGGCGCTGCCCGGCTACGAACAGGTCGGCAACCGCCGTATCCTGCTCGGCTGCTGGGGCTCCTTCCAGGACCCGGAGCACTGCAACTTCGCGTACAAGGACATGACCGACTGGGGTCGGAAGATGTACGTGACCCCCGGCGTCGTCGTGGACGGCAAGCTCGTCACCACCGACCTGGTGAAGATCAACCTCGGCATCCGCATCCTGCTCGGCTCGTCGTACTACAACGACTGGGACGAGCAGGAGATGTTCGTGACCCACGACCCGCTCGGCAACCCGGTCGACCGGCGGCACCCGTGGAACCAGCACACCAACCCCCAGCCGCAGAAGCGCGACCTGGGCGACAAGTACAGCTGGGTGATGTCGCCCCGCTGGTTCGACGGCCAGGACTATCTCGCGCTCGACACCGGCGGTGGCCCCCTCGCCCGGCTGTGGGTCACCGCGCTGGCCGGTCTCGTCGACATCGGCTACATCCAGGCCACCGGCAACAGCGTCAAGATCAACCTCCCCAAGACCGCCCTCAAGGGCCCGGTCGAGCTGGAGTGGCACGTCCCGCGCTGGAGCAACACCATCGAACGCAACCGTGCCCGCACCTACTTCCAGGCGTACGCGGCGGCCTGCGCCCTGCACTTCGCCGAGAAGGCGCTCGTGGAGATCCGGGCCGGCCGCACCAAGACCTGGGAGAAGTTCGAGGTCCCGGAGGAGGGCGTCGGCTGCGGCTTCACCGAGGCCGTACGCGGGGTGCTCTCGCACCACATGGTGATCAGGGACGGCAAGATCGCCAACTACCACCCCTACCCGCCGACCCCGTGGAACGCCAGCCCCCGCGACGTCTACGGCACGCCGGGCCCCTACGAGGACGCGGTGCAGGGCCAGCCGATCTTCGAGGAGAACGACCGGGAGAACTTCAAGGGCATCGACATCATGCGCACCGTCCGCAGCTTCGACCCCTGTCTGCCCTGCGGCGTCCACATGTATCTCGGTGAGGGCAAGAAACTGGAGCTGCTGCACTCGCCCACGCAGTCCGCGGGCAGTGAGTGACGTGGCGGAGCGACCCGACGAGGAGCGCCCCGGCTCCGGGGACTGGCGGACGGCCGGCGAACGGATCGACACCCTGATCACCGCCAGCGCGGCGGGCGGAGCGGTGGCGCGCGAGCGCAGCGAGGAACTGGTGCGGCTCGTCACCGACTTCTACGGCGCCGGACTCGAACGCCTGCTGGACCTCCTCCACGAGCGGGACCGGCTGGACGACGCGACCCTGGCCGCCCTCGCCGCCGACGACCTGGTGGCGAGCCTGCTGCTGGTGCACGGACTGCACCCGTACGGCGTCACGGCCCGCGTCGAGAACGCGCTGGAGAGCGTACGGCCGTACCTCGGCACCCACGGCGGTGACGTCGAACTGCTCGGAGTCACGGACGACGGAGTCGTGACGCTGCGGCTGCTGGGCAGTTGTGACGGCTGTCCCTCGTCGTCCGCCACCCTCGCGCTCGCCGTACGCGGCGCGGTCGAGGCGGCGGCCCCGGAGATCACCTCGATCGAGGTCGAGGCCGCCGACGACGGCGACCCCGGAACCCCGGGACCGCTGGTACCGGTCGACGCCCTCTTCTCCCGGCTGCACGACGCGTCCCCCACCGCCGACACGGCCGGTGGCGCGGGCGCGAGCTGGGAACCGGCCCCCGCCCTGCTCGCCCTGGGCTCCGGCGCCGTGGAGCGCTTCACCGCCGGCGGACTGCCGGTCGTGGCCTGCCGCATCGGGCCCGACCTGTTCGCCTTCCGCGACCGGTGCGCCCGGTGCGAACGCCCCATGGAAGGCGCCACGCTCGCCCGGCGGCTCGGCGGCGGCTCCGGCGACGGGGTGCTGCGCTGCTCCCACTGCCGCGCGCACTACGACGTCCGCCGGGCCGGTGCCTGCCTCGATCCCGAGGCCGACGGGGCGCACCTGGACCCGCTGCCGGTGCTGGCGGACGGGGCGTCGGTCTCCGTCGCCGTACCGGCCACCCCGGTGGGCGCGGCATGAGCGCGCCCACGGGCCGTACGGTGCCCCGGGGCCGTGCCGGTTCCCCGGCGGCCACCCTGCTGCGGGTCCACCGCACCCGGCCCGCGCCGGCCGCCGGCGAACGCTGCGAGATGTGCGCCGCGCCGATCGGCGAGGAGCACCGGCACGTGGTGAACCTGGAGAGCCGGGGCCTGATGTGCGGCTGCCGGGCCTGCTACCTGCTGTTCACGGACGAGGACGCGCACCAGCGCTACCGGGCGGTCCCCGACCGGTATCTGCGCTTCGACGGGCTCCCCCTGGACGCGCGCACCTGGGACGAACTACAGATCCCGGTGGGGCTGGCCTTCCTGTTCCGCAACTCCACGCAGGAGCGCACCGTCGCGTTCTACCCCGGTCCGGCCGGGGCCACCGAGTCCGAACTGCCCCTCGACGCGTGGGCCACGATCGTCGACGCCCACCCCGAACTGGCCGTCCTGCGCCCGGACGTCGAAGCGCTGCTCGTACGGCGCACCGGTCCCGGCGGCCGGGAGACGGAGGCGTCCTGCCACCTGGTCCCGATCGACGCCTGCTACGAACTGGTCGGCCGACTGCGCACCCTGTGGCGGGGGTTCGACGGCGGGCAGGAGGCGCACGCCGCGATGGACGCCTTCTTCGCCCACGTCCGGGACCGCAGCCGCCCGGCGGACGCCGTGCCGACTGCCCCCGGCAGCAACGTCGCTGACGGTGTGTCAGTTGAGGGCGGTCCCTCATGAGCGGCCCCGCCTCGCCCGGACTGGAGTTCTCCGTACGGGACATCGTCGCCGACCCGTACGCGGCGACACCCCAACTGGTCGCGCGGCTGCGCGTCGAGGACGGCTCGGACGAACGCGTCCACGCCATCGTGCTGCGCTGCCAGGTCCGGATCGAACCCCAGCGACGACACTACGGAACCGCCGAACAGGACTCCCTGCGCGGCCTGTTCGGAGAACGCGAGCGGTGGACGGACACCCTGCGGCCGTTCCAGTGGATGCTGTGCCACACGACCGTGCAGGGCTTCACCGGCTCCACCGAGGCCGACCTCCCGCTGCCCTGCACCTACGACTACGACGTCATCGGCTCCCGCTATCTGCACGCGCTCGGCGACGGGACGGTGCCCCTCAGCCTGCTCTTCTCCGGCACCGTCTTCACCCGGGGCGGCGCGGGCGGCACGGGCTTCGGCGTACGGCAGGTGCCCTGGGACTGCGAGGCGCGGTACCAACTGCCCGTCGCCGTCTGGCGGCAGATGATCGCCGCGCACTACCCGAACACCGGCTGGATCAGGCTCGACCACGACGTCCTCGCCCGCTTCGCCGACTTCCGCGAGCGGCGCGGGCTGATCAGCTGGGACGAGACGGTGACCACGGTGCTGGCGGACACGCGGGCCCGCGACGCCGCGGACGAGATCGGCAGCGTCACATGACCTCTTCCCTCACGCCCGCACCCGCCACGGGCCTCGACCAGGTGCGGGCGATCGCCGACG
The DNA here is from genome assembly GCF_036327775.1 of Streptomyces sp. NBC_01498. NCBI lineage: Bacteria > Bacillati > Actinomycetota > Actinomycetes > Kitasatosporales > Streptomycetaceae > Streptomyces > Streptomyces sp. NBC_01498. Next base: position 6,636,028 of record NZ_CP109598.1, read on the forward strand.
CGGTCCTGTACGAGGGCTACCTGCTGTACCCGTACCGCGCCAGCTCCCACAAGAACCGCTCCCGCTGGCAGTTCGGCGTCCTCGGCCCGCCCCACGCGGGGCCCGGCAGCTTCGCCGAGGAGCCCGGGATGGCCATGGAGTGTCTGCTGAGGCTCCCCGAAGGGCCGTCGGACCCGCCGTCCGAGGTGACCGTCCGGCTCCGGTTCCTCCAGCTCCAGGTACGGGAGGTACAGCGCCGGGACGAGGACGGTGGCCACACCCCGGTCGCCGAACTCACCGTGGCCGGTGCCTCCGTCCTCAGCTGGGACGAGGCCGTCGAACACGAACTCGACCTGGGCGGCGTCCCGTTGAACGGCCCGGACGGGACGACCGACGAGACGCGCACGGTCCCCGGCGGCGAGGACACCGAGCTTCTGACGGACCCGGACGGCACCCCGGTCGGCCGGGTCGTACGCCGCCGCGCCCCCCTCACGGCCCGCGTCCGCACCCGTACGACACGGGACGACGGCTTCCTGCGGCTCTCGGTGTCCGTCGACAACGAGCACACCGGGACCGCCACCGACAAGGACGGCGCGATCCGCGTCTCGCTCATCGGCACCCATCTGCTCCTCCAGGCCCGGGGCGCCGGCTTCGTCTCGCTGCGCGAACCCCCGGACGCAGCGGCCCCCGCCGCCGCCCGCTGCCGCCAGCGCAGATGCTGGCCGGTCCTGGCCGGGGCGACGGGCTCCACCGACACCGTGCTCGGCGCGCCGATCATCCTCTACGACCACCCGGAGATCGCCGAGCAGAGCCCCGGCGACCTGTTCGACGCCACCGAGATCGACGAGATCCTCACCCTGCGGGTGATGACCATGACCGAGCGGGAGAAGGCGGAGGCACGGGCCACCGACCCCCGGGCCCGCGAGATCATCGACCGCTGCGACACGATGACCCCGGGCGACCTCCAGCGGCTGCACGGCCTCCTCCGCGACCCGCACGGCCCGGCGCCCGCCCCCGGCGGCGCCCCGGCCACCGGTGACCTGCCCTCCCGTGATCTGCGGGACGCCGAACCGGCCCCCTTCGACACCGGCGGCGCGCCCTGGTGGGACCCGGCGGCCGACGCCGCCGTGTCGCCCGACTCGGACGCCGTCGTCATCGAGGGGACGCCCGTCGCCAAGGGCAGCCTCGTCCGGGTCCACCCGTCCCGCCGCGCCGACGCGCAGGACCTCTTCTTCGCCGGACAGGTGGCACGGGTGACCGCCGTCCTCTCGGACGTCGACGGCGCGGTGCACGTCGCCGTCGTCCTGGTCGACGACCCGGCGGCCGACCTGCACGACTGGTACGGCCGGTACTTCTACTTCGCCCCCGACGAACTGGAACCCCTGCCCACCGGCACCGTCCCCGGGAGCCCCGCCGCCCCCGGCCCACCCGAACACCGGAAGGAGAACCCCTCGTGAGAATCCTCGGAATGGTCACCGCGGGCGCGGCAGCCGCCATGGCACTGGCCGCCGTCGCCGTCGGTGTGCGATCGATCCCCGACATCCGCCGATACGTCCGCATGCGCGCCATGTGAGCGCGCGGCCCCAGCGAGAGGAACCCCCGATGACCGAGCGAGCCCGTGGACACCACGACGAGGAGCCGCAGGAGGAGCGGGGCCCCAAGGGGTCGCGCGACACCGGATCGGACCGCCCCTCCGGCGGCCCCGCCGACCGCCCGGCAGGCACGTCCGACGAACGGTCGGACACCTCCGTCAAGCCCCGGAAACCCCGCGACCCTAACTCCCCGAACCTCCCGTCCGGCGGGAACTGACCCCACGTGACCAGAGCCGTACTCGTTGCCGGTGTCGGCAATCTCTTCCTCGGCGACGACGGCTTCGGCCCGGAGGTCGTACGCCGGCTCGCCACCGACCCGGCGCCGCTCCCCGGCGGCGTCCGGGTCGTGGACTACGGCATCCGGGGCATGCACCTCGCGTACGACCTGCTCGACGGGTACGACGCGCTCGTGCTGGTCGACGCGTACCCGGGCGGCGGCGCGCCCGGCGAACTGACCGTCCTGGAGGTCGGCCCGGCCGACCTCGGGACGGGTGAATTCGACGCACACGGCATGAATCCGGTCTCGGTCCTGGCAAATCTGGACCAATTGGGCGGTACGCTTCCGCTCACCCACGTTGTGGGGTGCACCCCCGCCGACGTGGAGGAGGGCATCGGCCTCAGTGAGGCCGTCGCCGCCGCCGTACCCGAAGCGGTGGCGGAGGTGCGCGCGCTGCTCCACCGGCTGACGGACCCCGCCGCCGCACCCGCACCCGAACCCGCCCGGACCCGGAGGTCCTGATCATGTGTCTCGGCATCCCCGGTCGGGTCGTGGAGATGGTCGAGGGGTACGCGGACCAACTCGCCCTCGTGGACGTGGAGGGCGCCCGGCGCCGGATCAACGTCGGCATGCTCGACGCCCCTCCGGCCGCCGGGGACTGGGTCCTGCTGCACATGGGCTTCGCGATGGAGATCATCGACCGGGAGAAGGCGGCGGAGGCGCTGTCGGGTCTGGAGATGATGGGCAGCGGCGCTCCCGAACCGGACATCCACGAGCCGGCCGCCCGTACACCCGAGGCCCGTACACCCGGGGCCGTGGCCGGCTCCGCTGCCGCCGTCGCCCAACAGCCGCGCGCACGCCGCCGGTTCGAGGTGCGCGGGGTCGTCCAGGGCGTGGGCTTCCGGCCGTTCGTCTATGTCACCGCCGCCGAACTCGCGCTCACCGGCTCCGTGTCCAACACCGCCTCCGGCCTGGTCGCCGAGGTGGAGGGCGATCCCGGCGCCGTCGCGGAGTTCGGGCGTCGGCTGCGGACCGGCACGCCGCCGCTGGCGGTCGTGGAGTCCGTGACCGAGACCGACCAACCACCCACCGGGGGAGCGGAGTTCGTCATCGCGGACTCCGGCACGACCGGCCGGGCCCGCACCCTGGTCTCCCCCGACATCGCCACCTGCCGCGACTGTCTCGCCGAACTGCGCGACCCGGCCGACCGCCGCCACCGCCACCCCTTCATCACCTGCACCCACTGCGGCCCCCGCTTCACGATCGTCACCGGCCTGCCCTACGACCGCGCCGCGACGACCATGGCGGCGTTCGAGATGTGCGACGACTGCCGTACGGAGTACGGCGACCCGCGCGACCGCCGCTTCCACGCCCAGCCGATCGCCTGCCACGCCTGCGGCCCCCGGCTCGAACTCGTCGGCGGTGACGGTGAGGTGATCGCCGAGGGCGACCAGGCACTGCGCGCCGCACGGCAGTTGCTCGCCGAAGGCAGGATCGTCGCCGTCAAGGGACTCGGCGGCTACCACCTCGCCTGCGACGCCCGCGACGAGGCGGCCGTCACCGAACTGCGCCGCCGCAAACAGCGCGGCGGCAAACCCTTCGCCGTCATGGTCGCCGACCTCGGCGTCGCCGACCGGCTGGTGACGGCCGACGACGACGAGAGGGCGCTCCTGACCGGCGGCAGACGGCCCATCGTCCTGCTGCCGCGCCGCGCGACCGGCACCGCACTGGCCGACGCGGTCGCGCCCGGCAACCCCGACCTCGGCATCCTCCTCCCGTACACCCCCCTGCACGTCCTGCTCTTCGGCGTCGGCGACGACGTCCCCGGCCCCGACGCGCTGGTGATGACCTCCGGCAACCGTTCCGGCGAGCCCATCGTCACCGACGACGCCGAGGCGCTCACCGAACTCGCCCCGCTCGCCGACGCCTGGCTGCGCCACGACCGCCCGATCCGGGTGCCGTGCGACGACTCGGTCAGCCGGTTCGTCGCGGGCGCCGAACTGCCCGTACGCAGATCGCGCGGGTACGCCCCACTGCCGCTCGCGCTGCCCTTCGCCGTCCCGCCGCTGCTCGCGGTGGGCGCCGACCTGAAGAACACGTGCGCGCTCGGCGAGGGCGGCTACGCCTGGGTCAGCCAGCACATCGGCGACATGGACGACCTGTCCACGGTCGACGCGCTGACCCGCACCGCCGCCCACCTCGGCCTGCTGACCGGTGTCGAACCCGGACAGCTCGTCGCCGACGCCCACCCCGGCTACCGCTCCGGCGCCTGGGCCCGCGCACACGCCCGGGGCCGGGCCGTCCGTACCGTGCAGCACCATCACGCGCACCTGGCGTCCGTGATGGGGGAGCACGGCCTCGGCCCCGGCGAGAGCGTCATCGGCTTCGCGTACGACGGCACCGGCCACGGCCCCGACGGCGCGGTGTGGGGCGGCGAGACCCTCATCGCCGACTACAAGTCGTTCCGCAGGGCGGCCCATCTGGCGTACGTCCCGCTCGCGGGCGGGGACGCCAGTGTCCGGCGGCCGTACCGGATGGCCCTCGCGCATCTGCACGCCGCGGGCATCGGCTGGGACACGTCACTGCCCGCCGTGGCCGCCTGCCCCGCCCGGGAACGCGACGTACTGGCGCACCAGTTCGCGACGGGCTTCGGCTGCGTACCGACGTCCAGCATGGGCCGGCTCTTCGACGCGGTGGCCTCCCTGGCGGGAGCCCGGCACGAGTCGGCGTACGAGGCGGAGGCGGCGATCGTGCTGGAGGGACTGGCCCGGTCGGCGCCGGACGGAACGGTCACCGGTGCCTACGCGTTCGGACTGCCCGAGGGCCCGTCGGCCGGTGAGGAACCCGTCGTCGCCGACCCCGGGCCGGTGATCCGCGCGGTGGCCGCCGACGTACGGGAGGGCGTCCCGCCCCGGCTGATCGCCGCGCGTTTCCACGCGGCCGTCACCTCCCTCACCGTCGCCCTCGCCGAGCACTGCCGTGCCCGGACCGGCCTCGGGGTCGTGGCCCTCGGCGGCGGCGTGTTCCAGAACGCGCTGCTGCTCACGTCCGTCCAACGGAACCTGGAAGCAAGGGACTTCACCGTCCTGCGGCCCCGGCTGCTGCCGCCCAACGACGGTGGCGTCGCCTTCGGCCAACTGCTCGTCGCGGCCTCCGGCTGACGACACGTCAACTCCTGTCACCCAGCTCTCATCACCCAACTCTCCTGTCACCCAGCTGAGATCATCCAGAGAAGAGGAAGAGGCACCATGTGTCTGGCGGTTCCCGGGCGGGTGCTCAGCACCGCGGAGGTCGACGGCACCCTGATGGCCCAGGTCGACTTCGGCGGCGTACGCAAGGACGTCTGCCTCCAGTACATCCCCGACGTCGGGATCGGTGAGTACGTCATCGTCCACGTCGGCTTCGCCATCCAGCGGCTCGACGAGGAGTCCGCCCTGCGCACCCTGGCGAACTTCGAACAACTCGGACTCCTGGAAGAGGAGTTCGGCGACACCGACGAACGGATCGGCGGGCAGCGGGAACCAGTGGAAGGCATCGGACAGTGAAGTACCTCGACGAGTTCAGCGACCCCGCCCTGGCCCGGCGGCTGGTCGACCAGATCCACGCGGCCACCACCCGCCCCTGGGCGATGATGGAGGTCTGCGGCGGCCAGACCCACTCGATCATCCGGCACGGCATCGACCAACTGCTGCCCGACGGCGTGGAGATGATCCACGGACCGGGCTGCCCGGTCTGTGTGACCCCACTGGAGATCATCGACCGCGCGCTGGCGATCGCCGCCCGCCCCGGCGTCATCTTCTGCTCCTTCGGCGACATGCTCCGGGTGCCGGGCAGCCGGCAGGACCTGTTCTCGGTCAAGAGCGCGGGCGGCGACGTACGCGTCGTCTACTCCCCGCTCGACGCGCTGAGACTGGCCCGCGACAACCCGGACCGGGAAGTCGTGTTCTTCGGCATCGGGTTCGAGACGACCGCCCCCGCCAACGCCATGACGGTCCATCAGGCCCGGCGGCTCGGCGTACGGAACTTCTCCCTGCTCGTCTCGCACGTACTCGTCCCGCCCGCGATCGCCGCCATCATGGAGTCGCCCACCTGCCGGGTGCAGGCGTTCCTCGCCGCCGGGCACGTGTGCAGCGTCATGGGGACCGCCGCGTACCCGCCGCTGTCCGAGAAGTACCAGGTGCCCATCGTCGTCACGGGATTCGAACCGCTCGACATCCTCGAAGGCGTCCGCCGCACGGTCCTCCAGCTCGAACAGGGCCGCCACGAGACGGAGAACGCCTACCCGCGCGCCGTACGCGACGAGGGCAACCTGCCCGCCATGGAGATGCTGCGGGACATCTTCGAGGTCACCGACCGGACCTGGCGCGGCATCGGCACCATCCCGGACAGCGGATGGAAACTCTCCCCGAAATACGCCGAGTTCGACGCCGAGCTCCGATTCGAGGTCACCGACATCCACACCGCGGAATCGGAACTCTGCCGCTCCGGCGACGTACTCCAGGGGTTCATCAAGCCGCACGAATGCGCCGCCTTCGGCAAGGAATGCACCCCCAGGAATCCCCTGGGCGCCACGATGGTGTCCTCCGAAGGCGCGTGCGCCGCGTACTTCACCTACCGCCGGCTCGAACTGATCGACGCGCCATGACCGAGACCACGCACCACGTACCCGCCCCCGCGTCCGCCCCCGCCGGGAACGACCTCGACTTCGAGGGCTGGACCTGCCCCGTCCCGCTGCGCGCCACACCGACCGTCGTCATGGGCCACGGCGGCGGCGGGGCGATGTCGGCCGAACTGGTCGAGCACCTCTTCCTCCCCGCGTACGGCTCCGCAGCCGCCCCCGAACTCGGCGACTCCGCCGTCCTCACCGTCGGTGCCGGCACCCGGCTCGCCTTCTCCACCGACTCCTTCGTGGTGCGGCCGATGTTCTTCCCCGGCGGCTCCGTCGGCGACCTCGCCGTCAACGGAACCGTCAACGACCTGGCCATGTCGGGCGCCACACCGCTGTACCTCTCCTGCGCGTTCATCCTCCAGGAAGGCACCTCGCTCGCCGAACTCGGCCGGATCGCCCAGCACATGGGCGCCGCGGCCCGCGCGGCCGGGGTCAGCCTCGTCACCGGCGACACCAAGGTCGTGGACCGGGGCAGCGGCGACGGCGTGTACATCAACACGGCCGGCATCGGCGTGGTCCCGGACGGCGTCGACATCGGGCCGCGCCGGGCGGCACCCGGGGACGCCGTGCTCGTCAGCGGCGACATCGGCGTGCACGGCGTGGCCGTCATGAGTAGCCGGGACGGCCTGGACTTCGGTACGACGGTCGAGAGCGACACCGCGCCCCTGCACGGACTGGTCGCCGCGATGCTCGCCACCGGCGCCGATCTCCACGTCCTGCGCGACCCCACCCGGGGAGGCGTCGCCGCCTCGCTCAACGAGATCGCCACCGCCTCGCGCGTCGGCGTCGAACTGGTCGAGCGGGACCTGCCCGTACCGGACACCGTGCGCGACGCGTGCAGCCTCCTCGGACTCGACCCGCTCCAGGTGGCGAACGAGGGCAAGCTGCTCGCGATCGTCCCCGGGGACCGCGCCGACGAGGTCCTCGCGGCCCTCCGGGCACACCCCCTGGGACACGGCGCGCGCCGCATCGGCACCTGCGTGGCCGACCACCCCGGCATGGTCGTCGCCCGGACCGGGCTCGGCGGCTCACGCGTGGTCGCCCTCCCCGTCGGCGAACAACTCCCCAGGATCTGCTGAATGAGTGAGCGATGAGCGCGCGCGGTGCGGTCCTCTTCGCGCGGTACGCCTACCCGCCCAACGAACTCGGCTACTGCGGTCCGGCGGACTCCGGCGCGCTGCTGCGCCCCGCCGACCCCGAGGGCATCGAACGCGGCGCCCGCCAGTTCGACGGCGCCTGGTGCTACCTCGAATTCCTCGCCGAGACCGCCGGTCTCGACGACCCGCTGGACGAGCGGGTCGTCGAGGCGTACTGGATCGGCAACGACCTCGGGGACCGGGCCGACCCGGCGGCCCTGCTGGCACGGATGCGTCACCGGTTCCGGGGGCAACTGGGCGGCACCTGGCGCGAGGCGGCGAACCGGGCCCTGGCGCACCACAGTTTCCAGGTCTTCGAGGTGTACCCGTGGGCCGGACTGCTGCGCACCCCCGGGCGTCCGACGGCCCTGTCGGTCCTCGACCGGTGCCGGATCCGTACCGGTGTCGTCCAGTCGGTCACGGGCGAGTCGGCCGCGGTCGACTGCCGGCCGCTGGTCTGGACGGGGACGACCCTGGCACCCGGCCCTCTCCGCCGGGAGAACGTGCGCTGGTCGGCCGGAGGGCGCTCGCTGCTCGCGGGGCTCGTGCCGGGGGACCTCGTGGCGCTGCACTGGGACTGGGTGTGCGACGTCCTGACGGAGGCGCAGGCGGTACGCGTCCAGTCCACGGAGGCGCGGCGGATCACCGCCGTGACGGGTGGGGCGCTCGCCGCGATAAGTGACGCGGGAGTACGGTCCGCGGCCGTCGCACCGGTGCGTTGAGGCGCCCCGGCGACCGCCACGGCCCTTCTGTGCGGTAGTACTAGTCTGATTGGCGATGCTGGCCATCCGTCGTACGACTGGGACGCACTGAGCGGGGCGGTTGTGGAAGAGCACCGGGCAGACACCGACGCCGAACGGGACGGGACCCCGCGCGACGAGGGGCGGGACCTGGACGACCGGCTCGGCCGCCTGGAGCGGGTGGTCGCCGGGATGGCGGCGGAGGCCGCCGGGCGCGGCGGGGACGCCGTGGCGGCGGAGCCGGAGCCGGACCGGGAGCCTGTCGACCCGGCGCCCGTGGCCGCCGAGGAGGCCGGGACGCCCGCCCCGTCCGACGACGCTCCCGCACCACGTGTCGACGCCCCCGCATCGCGTGACCTGACCGCCTCGCCCGGCGACACCCCCGAGCACGACGGCGGCACCGCCCCGGCCGACGACACCCCCGGGCGCCCCGACGGCGCCGCCCCGCCGGAGGACGGCGCGCGCCGGAACCGTACGCGGCGCACCCGCTGGATCCTGGCGGGCTCCGGGGTGTGCTGTGCCGTCGTGCTCGGAGCCGCCGTGATCGGCGGGGGCTCGGCGCCGCGCTGGCTGCCCGTCCCCGGGGTCGCGGAGAACGGCGCGGACCCGGTGAACCCCACGCCCCCTCCCGCCGGTTCGCTTCCGGGCAGCGGAACGGCCGAACCGGACGGACGCGGCGGGCCGGGGCCGGGCGGCACCGCCCGGAGCGGGGAAGCCCCGGGCCCCTCGGCCGGCGCACCCTCCGGTGACGGCGGACCGCCCGAACCCGCGCCGACGCTCACCGGGAACCTCCCGCCGTCCGCGACTTCTCCTGGGCCGGGTGTCCCCGGAACCACACCCCCCGAGTCGCCGACCGGCGGCGGGAGCGGGGGCACCGGCGGTACGGGCACCGGCACCCCGTCCCCCACGGGCGGGCCGACCGACCCTCCGCCGGACGAACCCGATCCGCTGGGCGGGCTTCTCGGGGGACTCCTCGGCCGCTGACAGCGTGTCGTGTCACCGCTCGGATGACGCCTCGAACATATTCTCCCGGCGCCTGTCCACCGGAGCGTGCGCCGGAGGCACGTCGTCGTGCACCGGCGTTCAGCGATACGCAAAAGAATCAACGGTGTTGAGATCGGCCAGTTTCTGTCATCCGCTCACACCAAGCGGCCAACTTTCCTACACTCGATTCACCGTGGTCCGGCCGCGATCGGCGTGCGACCGGCAGTCGGGTGAAGGGTGCCGGGCAGGGCCACCACCGGTTTCGCCGCGTACGGCATGATGCCCGTCGGGTGCGCGGAGCCCCTCCGGTCGTCCGGCCGACGGCGGTCGGTCCCGACCGCCCGTTGTGCGGGGCGAGACCGGATGCGGGGGAAACAGGAGTGGTTCGCAGACGGGGCCGGTCAGCGGTCCGGGCGCCCGCACGGCGTACGTCGCTGATGGCGATCGGCGCACTGGCCGCCGGGCTCGTCGTCGGACGGCTGGCGCACCCGCACGACCTGGCCGGGTTACCCGCCTACACCGTCACCGCCGGAGTTCTGCTGGCGATCGGCCTCTACGGCAGCACGCACGAGCTGGAGGCCGCCGACGTACGGGAGAACCTGCGCGCGGTGGTGGTGGCCGTCACCCTGGGGGTCCTGCTCAAGGCGGGGCTGATCTCCGCCGTGATGGTCCTGGTGGTTCCGGGGCCGGAAGCGATGATCCTCGGTATCGCGGTCGCCCAGATCGACCCCCTCTCCGTGGCCGCCATGGGTGCCCGCGACCGGATGTCACGACGGGCCAAGACCCTGCTCTCGGCCTGGGCGTCCTTCGACGACCCGATGACCGTGCTGCTCAGCTTCTACGTCGCCGTCCTGGCGACCCGCGCCGGGGAGGGCTCCGGCAGCGTGTCGGTGGCTCCCGACCGGAGCACCGGGACCGACTTCCTGCTGACCATGATCGCCAATGTGGTGCTCTTCGGCGTCGCCATGCTCCTCTGGTACCTCGTACGGCGCCTCGCCGGTGGCGGGCGCCCCCAGCCGAAGCCCGTCGGCGCGGCGGCGGACACCGAAGGGGCCGGCTCCCGGGACGCGAAGTCCGACCGCCGGGGCCGGACCGATGTGCTCGCCCTGCTGCTCGTCGCCGCCCTGATCGCGGTCGCCGCCGTGTACATGCTGGTGCTGGCCGTGGCGCTGGCGGGGCTCCTCGTCCGGGTGGGCCGGTTCAAGCCGTACGTCAACCGGGCCGTGTCGGGCGCGTTCCTCGTCGCCGCCTGCTTCCTGGGAGTCCTGCTCGCCCAGGACATCGAACCGCTGCCCGGACTCGTGCTCGGCGGCGCGGCGTTCGGCGCGCAGATGGTGGCGGCGCTGCTCGCCGGCCCCCGACTGGTGCCGGGCATCAGCCGCGTCGACCGCTGGTATCTCGGACTCGGCCAGCAGAACGGCATCACGGCGATTCTGCTGGCCCTGGCACTCGAACCCCGGTTCCCGGGCACGGCGGCGGTCGTGGGCCCGGCGATCATCACCGTCAATCTGCTGCACTACGGCGCCAACCTGGTGCTCGACCGCGCGCTGGACGCCACGGGACCACCACCGCCGCCCGTGTCACCGCCCGAACCACCGGACCGGCCGACGACCGGGCCGGCGAGCGGCCGGGAGGAGCCCGGACCGTACGGCCCCGAGGCACCCGGCGGCGCGGCGGCGCGTACGTCACCTGCGGCAGGCGGACCGGCGGGACCCCTCCCCGAGGTGAGTTGACCACGAGGAACGGGGAGAACGAGGAGAAGCACCAGGAGGGGGAGAGATGGACCGGGTGGCGGAGGTACCGCGCGCCGTGTGGCGGCCCGACCGCGGGGCGGGGGCCTGATCGGTCATGGCGACCACACTGCCGCCCTGCAATCTGTTCGGCGTCCCCGTCGGGAGGCCCGGCTCCTGGAAGCGGCGCGTGCCCCTCATGCCCTGGAAGATCCAGGGTCACGAGGAACTGGTCGCGCCTATCGACCATGTGCTGCAACGGCTGGAGCAGTTCCGCACGAAAGGGCCCGACCTCAGCAAGGCGATCGGACGCAACTCCGGTCATCTGGTGATTGTCAGCGGACTTCCCGGCACGGGTAAGACCACTCTCATCCACCACTGTGTGAACGACCTGAACCTGCGAATCGACGGTAATCGCGAGGGGGCCGGGGCGGGGAACGCGCCGCACATCGAAAGATGGCACACACGGCATCGCCCCGCCAATTCCTTCGTGGTTTTCGTCGGCAAACCTCCACGTAACAGGGGCACCTCCGGTCCGGGCCGCACCGACGGTACGGCGAGAATTTTCAAGCCCATTCGCAGACAGGTCCTCGAACGGCTCGTCGGAAAACTGAGCCAGACTCCTGAATGGGCCAAGGCCAACCACGACTCGGTACTGACCGAGGATCCGACCGACCAATATCATGGTTACGATGAGGTCCAGGAATTCTTACGCACCGTCAAACGCCGCGCCATGATCGTCATTCCATACGTTCCTTGGGCGTCCACCGAACTCTCCCAGGAATTCATCAATGAATGCAACGAGATCGCGCTGCGCGGGCTCGTGGTGTTTCTGGAACTCTCCCAGGTCGACCTCACCCCGCTCCTGGACAGCGTGCTGGGGCGGGAACCGGACTGGATGACCCACCTGGAGGTGGGACCCCTGAAGAAGGGGGACTGGGGCACGTACATCCGGCACCGGCTGGCCGTGCCCGGGATACCGACCCCGGTGGTGTCCGTCGCGGACGACGTCATCGAGACCGTGCCGGCGTCCCTGCCGATCCGCAACGTCCAGGACATGCAGCAACATCTGTACAAAATCGCCCAGTTGGCCCGCGCGGAACACCACGACCGGATCGACATGGACGTCCTCACCACCTACGTCAACCGTTTGCCGCCACCGGACTACGGACGCGCCCGCTGACCGTCTCACCAGGGAGGAGCACCGCAGTGAGTCAGATCGACAGCAATCCCGGCAGGACCAATCCATTTCGGGGCAGCACCAGCGTTCAGCTGGAAGGCTTCGACGACACCACCACCGTCGGCAGCCTCTCCCCGAGAGCGCGTATCGACATTCCGGGCGGTCCCTGGCCGGATTTGCAGAACCTGGTCACCGACTATTTCGACGCGGCGGGGACACCCGGAATGCGGGGCCGGGTCGTCGCACTGGTCGGCGGCTACGGGCTCGGAAAAAGTCATGTCGCCGAGAAACTGATCAACGAGATCCGGGGGCGGGGCGCCGTACGGCCGCCCATCTGGGTCATCGCGCGACCCGTGACCGACATGGGCTCGGTCTACCGCAACCGGATCATGCACCAGCGGGACGACTTCAACACCCGCGGTGAACTGGAGGACGCGGTGACGGACTACCACTCCGACGTCGTCGCCGACCTGCTGGACCGGGAGAACCACGGGCTGCTCCAGGGCGACGCGGAGCACGACTACGTCCGGGGGCTCCGGGAACGGCAGATCGACCCGCACAAGATCGCCCATGCCTTCAACCTGGACCAGGAGTTGATCCAGCGCCGGCTGCGCGAGCACCTCAAGGGAGTGACCGACCACCGCGCCTTCGCCACCGCGCTCGCCCTGCTGCTCCACCGGCCCCTCAACAGCCGCTCCCGGCCCTTCAAGGGCGACGTGTGGGACTGGCTGTCGGGACAGCGGCCCGCGCAGTCCCTCCAGGACCGGGGGATCACCGGGGCGATCGACAGCATCCAGATGACGTTCGACGCCCTGGCCGTCTTCGGCTTCATCTACGGGCAGGTCGGCAAACCGTACGTACTGGTCCTGGACGACTTCGAGAAGGTGCTCGACTGGCCCAGCACCGAACGCACGCTCTTCCTCAACGCCTTCGAGATGCTCGTCAACTGCTATGTGAACCAGGGCGGTCTGCTCGTCTTCTGCGTACAGCCGGAGGTCTGGGTCAAGCTCCCGCCGTCCCTTCACGAGCGTGTGTCACCGTTCTGGCTGAACAGCTGGGACGCGCGGCGGACCGGAGAGCTGATCAGCACCTACGTCCGTACCCCGGCGGAGGAAGCCGCGGACGGCGATGCGGGGGAGGAGACGGAGGCGTCGCCGGCGCCCTTCACCCGGCGGGCGGTGAGCGAGGTGGCCGTCATCTCCGACGGGGTGCCGCGCAGGGCCCTGCGCGTCTGCGAGAGCGCCTGGAATCTGGCGGCCGGAAGCCGCGGCCGGATCGCCGACATCGACGAGCGGATCGTGCACCGCGCGGTGCGCGACGAGTTCGAGAGGTACTCGACCGACGAGGTCTACAGCCTTCTCGACAAGGCGCTCACCGAGGAGCAGTGGGGGCGGGGCACCGGCCCGGAGGGGCTGAGCGAGCCGGTCGTCAGAAGCCAGGGGCACGCGCCGTACTGGGTACGGGTCTCGGACAACTCCTGGATCGCCATCGTCCCGGTCGCCTCCATCCTGGAGGACGAGGACGTCGAGGAGATCCGGCTGTTCACCGACGTGCTCCGCGACGTGTTCCGGTCCACGCACTGCGAGGTCCTCATCGTGGTCAACGGACAGGTGTCACGCACCATGCGGGACCGGGTCACGGCGGTGACCGACACCGTCCCGCTGGCGGTCGGCGAGCGGCGTTTCGCCCGTGACCTCGCGCTCGGCGTCGCCAAACTCGCCGACCGGCTCCGTACGAGCAGCCGCGACGCGAAGCTCGAACGGGTGGACGACCGGCTCCAGACCATCACGGCGCAGCAGACGGACATCCTGCGCCGGCTCGACGATGTCGAGGTCGGCGTCGCCCGGCACCGGCACATCGGCGCCGCCGGACCTGACCGGGCGTCCGACCCTCCGCTGCCCGACACCGTCCGGCCCTACTTCACCGCCGCCTTCGCCGGACTCGACGGGCTGCTCGACGGGGCCGGCGAACCGCCCGCCGACTTCGGCGTGGACGGCAGCGGCATGGCCGCCCCCGGCAGCCTGCCGCAGCGCATGGACGTCCAGGCACGGACGCTGGAACTGCTGGGCACCGCCGCGCACGCGCGCAACCTTCTCCGGGCGTTCCAGCGGTCCCTCGCCGACTGGTGGCGCACCGTGGAGGGAGCCGGGGGCGAGCCCGCCGGCCAGGAGGAGCTGAACAGTCTCTTCGTCATCTGCCGCAGCTTCGGCATCTCCGTCGAGGTCCTGCCGCCGCCGGGCGCGGCGGGATCGCCCGCCGACGGCTTCGGCAGTCCGTCCTGGCCGGGCGGTCGGGAGGATCAGGCCATGGGGCCCGACACCGATCTGGCGGCCCCGCTGATCGAGTTGGCGAACGACGTGGAGCGCGAGATGCGGGCCGCCGTCAGGAACCGGTCGCGGTGATCACGCCGATCAGCTCCCGCAGCCGTGTCTCGGCGTTGGCCACTTCGAACTGGTCGATGGTGACACCCAGCACGAAGTCCCCCTCCTTTCCGTCCAGCCAGTGGATGTACACGGCGCCCTCCTGGACGTCCAGCACCAGACGGGTGAGCCCGGACAGGCCGATCGACCGCAGCGGCTCGGCCAGACTCGCGACACTCGCGCGCAGCCGGAACGCGAGATCGTGGTACATCGCCCGTCTCGCCTGGGACAGCACACCGACCTGCTGAGGGCCGATCCCCCGGTCGCCGAGCGCGTCGCCCGCGCACACCGGTGCCCAGTCGCGGTAGTAGGCGGCGTACTGGAGGTCGTACCGGTTGACCAGGGACTGCCAGCCCTGGCGCAGCGCGGCGATCACCGCCGGGTCCGTCGTCCGGTCCGCGTTGAACGTGACCTTCTGAGGGCCGTCGAGCACCCGCAGCGGGGCGCCCTCCATGCCGCCCATGTGCTCGTTCGGCTGATGCAGGATCTCGCCGCGGATCCGGGAGACCGTGTCGTTCATCGTCCGGTCGAGCTCCGCCACCCCGGCGTCCGACAAGGTCACCGAGACGAGGTGCTGTCCGCGCTTGACCCGGCCGTAGTGCATCGCCCCGCCGGGCGCGACCGCCAGGACACGCATCAGATAGCCGGTGTCCAGATCGTCCATGGTCCTGCTGAACTCGGCCACGCAGCGCAGGAGTTGGCGACCGGGGCGGCCTTCGGTCTCGACCTCCTCGTCCCAGGGCAGACCGCCGGCCGTCCGGAACGGCGGCGCGCCCGGGGGCCGGATCGCGAAGTCCACGACGTTGTTGCTGAAGTGCGCGACGGACCGCAAGGACGTCGTCGCCTCCGCCGTGCTCCGGCAGAGGGCCGCGAACTGCTGGTAGTCGTCGGTCCAGTGGTCCGCCTTCAGCAGCTCGGACCGGGTCTCGGCGGATTCGTCCAGGCCGGCTCGCTCTGTCATGGTCACTCCGTCCCCTCCCCAGGGCGGCTGCCCGCCGATGTCATACGCCGGGCAGTTCCAGGTCGATGTCCCCGCGCCGCCGGGCCATCCCCGGAGTGTGCGGCTTGCTCGCCAGCTCCGCCTCGGTGATGGCCAGGTTGTCCGCCGCGACAGCCCGGTACGGGTGCCGTGACATCTCCAGTTGGTCGTAACCGTCGCGGGCGAACTTCTCCAGGGCCGCCGCCTCGTCCAGTCGTCCGGACACGAACAGCGTGCCCGCGACCCCGACGGCCGCCGCCATGACCCAGGGGTGACCGGTGTTCACCCGCTGCCTCAGCCCCTCCAGCGCGGCGTCGCCGATCTCCAGCGCCTCCCCGTACCGGCCGGCGCCCCGCAGATGCACCGCGAGCCGCACCCGGCAGAGAAGGGCGAACGGATGCGCCTCTCCCAGGGTGTTCTCCAGCTGCGTGAGACAGCGCTCGGACTCCGCCACCGCCTCCTCGTCCTCGCCGAGGGCGGCGAGATCCGTCGCCAGACTGAACCGGCAGCGCAGCGTGGCCAGATGCTGCTCCCCGAGCCCCTGGAGCGCCAGTCTCCGCATCCGTTCGTCGCGCTCACGGGCCTGGTCGGGACGGCCGAGCCGGCGTTCGCTCACCGCGAGCCCGTTCTCGGTGTCGACCCGCATCGCGATCCCGGGCTCGGGCGTGCCGGACGGCGGGCGGCGCAGCCCGGCCCGCGACAGCAGGTCGTACGACTCCGCGTTCTGCCCGACGTTGCGGTGCATGGCGGCGAGGAACGGCACCAGGTCCCGCACGCGCGGACTGTCCGGGCCGCCGATCGCCTGCCGTTGGTCGTACAGATTCTGTACGAGCCGCAGGGCCTTGCGGTAGTTGCCGTTCAGCGCCAGCGACAGGGCCAGGGTGTGTTCCACCAGGGCCGTCGCCTCGTGCCGGGGACCCAGCAGCTCGTGCACGCCCTGCGCGGCGGTGTCGTCCTCGTTGAGCGCTTCGGAGAACTCGCCCACGGCCCGCAGGCCCGCCGAGTAGAGCCGGTTCGTCTGAAGGGCGCGCGGATGCTCGGGGCCGAGCAGGGCCCGGTACCCCTGGAGGGCCCTGCGCGCCAGGCGGCCCGCGTGGCCGTACTGGCCGAGGCGCCGGTGGGCCTGGGACTTCAGCGTGAGCAGCCGCAGATACTCCGGGGTGCGCCCGTCGTCCCAGGAGTGGACGGCGAACTCCGCTATCCGCAGCGCCTCTTCCAGCGACACCTTGTCGCCCGAGCGCACCAGGTCGTGGAGATGGCCCAGCAGCCAGCCGCGCACATGCGGACGGGTGTCCTCCCACAGGCTCAGGGCCTCGACCTGACGCGCCCTGCGGTCGCGGTACTTCCGGGCCGGCGCGCCCTCCCGGTGCCCGGCGGTGTCGGCGCCCGGCTCGTACCGGCTGACGACCTCGCGAAGCTCGGCCTCCCGGGCCGTGCGCCGGGTCCCCAGGCGCTGGACCACGAGCTCCTTGACGAGGCCGTGCATGCGCACCGGTTCGTCGGGGCGGGCGAAGTCGAAGTCGACCAGGCCGTAGCGGTGGAGCGCCCACAGGGCGACGTCCACCATCAGCGGTTCGTTGAGATAGGTGCCGGGGCCGGGAGCCGGAGTGGTCCCGGCGTCGCCGGATCCCGGGTCCGGGGCGGCCAGCGGCGCGTCGCCCGGGTACGGGGGGTCCCGGCGCGGCCGGACCAGGGCCTCCTGCATCTGCGAGGAGCGCAGCAGCGGCAGGTCCATCCCCGCGCCCGCCAGCAGGGCGCACACCTCCGCCAGCCAGACCAGGGTGTCGCCGCCGGCGGTGGCCCGCGCCCAGACACGGGCCGCCGCCGTCCGGTCCAGCGAGGCGAACGCCATGTCCAGCAGGACCCTCGGCAGCGGCACGGCGGGCATGACGCCCAGCAGCCGCTTCTGGTGTGCGTCGAACTCGGCGAGGAAGCCGTCCACGGCCTGCTTGATCGCCTCCGTACGCATGAGGTTGTCCGCGTCCACACCGCGGCCCGTCCGCGCGTCCAGCCACGCTCCGGCCAGATACACGCTCAGCGGCAGCAGACCGATCGTCTGGCCGATCCGGCGGGCGGACGCCAGGGGGAGGTTGGGCACCATGACCGAGAGCAGCAGTTCGCTCTCCGCGTCGGTGAACGGCTCGACCAGCACCGCGCCGGAGTCCGCCGCGCCGTCGGCGGACCGGACGGTCGCCAGGACGTGGCACCGCTCCGAGGGCGGCGGCAACAGGCCCCCGATCTTGTCCAGTTCGTCCTCGGACACGATGTCGTCGCAGATCAGCAGCCACCGCTCGGCCCGGCTCGCGGCGGCGTGCTGGAGCTCCCGGACGGTCGTCACGGCATCGCCGGTCCCGTCGTGGCCGAAGGCCCGCGCCAGACCGGTGAGGCTCCGGTCCAGCTCCTTGGCGCTGCCCGCGCGCAGCCACCACACCACGTCGTAACCGCCGCCGAAGCGGTGGCAGAACTCCCGGGCGATCTCGCTCTTCCCGGCTCCCGGACGGCCCGTCACCCGGCAGACGCCGCCGGTCCGGCCCGCCGTGCCGAGCGCGGTGCGCAGGCGGTCGAGGGTGTCCTCGCGCCCGACGAAGGAGGGGCTGCGCGCGCCGATGTTCTCCCTCCTGTCCCGGTTCGGAAAGGCGAGCCTGCGGGAACCGCGCACGGGCGCGCCGGCCGTCATGTTGAGACCGCGCAGCAGCGCCTCGGCCGCCCCCGGTTCGGACAGCCGGCGCAGGTCGATCTGCTGGTGATGGGAGAGCCGCCGGGGCGGCGCCTCCTCCTCCACCAGCACCAGCCGCACGTTGGGATGCGAGAGCTCCGCGAGGAAGTCGACGCGCTCGGGCCGCAGGCCGGTCGGGGAGACCAGCAGGACCATCGTGTCCGGGGAGGGGCGCTGCCCGTTGTACGCGGTGAACTTGCGTCTGCCGACGGTGACTCCGGCCGCCGCGAGCTGTGCCTCGATCCACTCGGCCCAGGCGATGTGGTGCGGCGCGTGGACCACCAGGGCCTGCCCGGCGCCGCCGGCCGCGCCGGGGCCGAGCACGTCGGCGAGCTGGGTGAAGCTCGGAGCCAGCGACCGGTCGTCGGGGGTGGCTCCCTGACCGGTCGTCAGCGCGGCCTCGCGCTGGTACTCCGCGTTGAACGGGATCTCCACGTACCTGGTCCGGCCCGGCCGCCACAGCGGCTGGAAGCTGCGCCGCACCCGGTCACGGGCCAGCCGCAGCTGGTCCTCCATCCGGGGGTTCGCCTGGAGGCCCACCGCGACGACGTCGATCCGGCTCGCGTGGGCGGCCGGGACGCCCGCGGCGAGCGCCGCCGCGGCCTGGATCGACCAGGAGTTGAGCGAGAAACAGGTGACCAGGGTGTGGGGGAGGTGGGCCCACCGGTCGAGTTCGTCCTCGGTACGGAAGACGGGGGCGTCGATCAGGACGCGGTCGTAGGCACCGAACGGGAACGCGTCGCGGCCCGGCAGGGCCTTGAGCGCGTCGGGTTCGTCCAGCGTGACCAGGCTCAGGACGGGGCTGTCGGCATCGGGCGAGATCCGCCACCGGTGCTCGGGGGGCAGGGACCCCGGTGTGCGGGGGATCGCCGGAACGGTCGCGGTCGCACCGGGCGCGCCGTCGTCCCGCCGCCCGCTCCCGTCCCGTCGTCCGCTGTCGGGCTCCGCGCCGGGCGGCAGCAGCCGGCGGAGCATGTCGGCCGCCCGGACCCCCGCCCGGCGGGCGTCCACCACGAGCACCCGGTGGCCCCCCGCGGCGAGCGTCACGGCGACGCTGAGCAGCGTCGACGTCTGCCCGATATTCTCCGCCGTGGAACAGAACATGGCCACCCGCGCTCCGCGGCTGGCGACTTCGGCCTCGGACATCGTCGCTCCACTTCTGGCCGCGGAATCCCTCGCGTGAGCGGGTTCAGTATATGAGTGGGGAAAAGGAACGTGGCGGAATCGGGGTGCCCCGTTCTGTTGTCGGGTCATCCGGCGTGTCTGTATTGAGCAGGAAATCGGGCCGATCGGCGGACAGACGCACACTGCGCAGTGCGTAGGCGAGTACGCCGTCGGGCAGATGAGCGATTTCCTCGAAAGACAGCTCCGACAGATCCAGCATCAGAGAGTGCACGTCGTCACGCGCGTCACCATGCGTATCACCGGGGTCGGTCATTGTGGATCACCCTCACCGTCCGACGGAATTCGGAAGGAATGCGTCACCGAGGCGAAGAAGTACCGGACGGGCATGGTAACGGACCGTCAGATCGGCTACCAGGGCGTGGCGGAGAACGATTGGGGGACGAGTACCACCCCCCGGCCAATTCGCGCCCTTGACTCCCGAACCGCGCGGCCAGAATCCTTGGCGTGCAGGGGCCGAATGATCGTCACGGGGAGACACAGAGTGCTGCACGACGGCGGTGTGACCCTTTCCCCGTACCGCGTGACGGGAGCGCTCTTCGACCGGATCGCCGCAGGCGGCGGCGGGGCGGAGGCGGTCGGCGTCCTCGCCGGCTCCGAGCACAGCAGACGCCTCGTACTGCTGCGCGCCGTGGTGGCTCGGGCCGAGGAATGGGGCGGGGCGCCCGGGGCCGAGGCGCGCCGTGCCCGGTCGGTGCTGAGCGCCGCGCGGCGCACCGCGCCCGCCGTGGTGCGTGAGTTGCTCTGCCGTCCGTCGACCGGCCTCGGGCTTCTGCACTGCCTGCGCGCGTTCGACGCGGGGGGCGACGCGCCGTCCGGCCCGGCCGGGTATCCGCAGTCCGGCTCGCCGTATCCGTATCCCTGTCCGTCGCCGGAGCCGCTGACCGCGCTGTCCGCCGCCGCGGTCGTACGCACCGGACTGGCCCGGACCGTCGCCCTCCCCGTCCGCGACGAAGGGGTGCTGCTCCCCGCGACGGGGCTCGCCCGGTTCCCCGGTGCCCGGGACGGTGACACGGCCCTGGTGCACGGCGGACCGGAGCCCGCGGTGGAGGTGGCCGGACGGCGTACGCGCGTCCCCGCCCGGCCCTGGCTGGACGGCGCGGACTGGTTCGCGGTGCGCCGTCTCGCGGTCATGGGCGACCGGGAGTCCCTGCTGCTGGACGACCTCGATCCGTACGCCTTCCCGTCCGGGCAGCGCGCCCCGCGCCTGACCGAACGGCAGTACGGCCACTGGCGGACGACCGTCCGGGAGGGGCTGCGGCTGCTCGGCTCCGACCACCCGGAGACGGCGGCGGAGGCGGCCCGCGGACTGCGCACGCTCGTGCCGCTCCGGTCGCCCGGCGCCGCCGGGACCAGTTGCAGCTCGGCCGAGGCCTTCGGCTGTGTGGCGCTCTCGACGCCCGCGACCGCGCACGCCGCCGCGCTCGCGATCACCCACGAGACGCAGCACGGCAAACTGAGCGCGCTGCTCCATCTCTTCGACTTCTTCGAGACGGACGACCCGACCGCGCGCTACTACGCGCCCTGGCGGGGCGACCCCCGGCCCGTCTCCGGGCTTCTCCAGGGCGTGTACGCGTTCCTCGGCGTCGCCCAGTTCTGGAACCGGTGCCGGAGCACGGCGCGGGGGTCCGCCGAACTGCACACGGCGCAGCTGGAGTTGGCGCGCTGGCGGGACGCGGTGCGCATCGGTGTCGACCAGTTGGCGGATCAGTTGACGGATCGTCATGTCTTCACGGCGACGGGGCGGCGCTTCGTGGCGGGGATGCGCGGGGCGCTCGGCGAACTGGCCGCGCAGCGGCTTCCGGTGGCGGTGGTGGCACAGGCCCGTGATCTCGCCGCGGACCACCGCCGCCGCTGGGTCGAGGCGAACGGGGCCGTGCCGGGCACCCCCGAGCGGGCCGGCTGACCGGGCGGCAGGCCCGCCCGGGTGTCAGGGGCGGTACACGCGCAGCCGGGACACCTCGTACGACATCCGTGCGGTGTCCGGCTCCGGCGGCGGGTGGTAACGGCCCGCGCACACCGAGAGGTTCACGATGAGGTGGGCCCGCCAGTCCCGGCCGACGCCCGCGCGGTCGGCGTACGCGCGGGCGCCGTTGATCCTCCACACCACCGAACGGGCGCCGAGGGTGACCTCGACGTCCATCGGGGCGCCGGGGCGGATCGACGGATGACGGTAGTAACGGTGGCCGCCGTTGACGTGGTTCGAGAGCTCCACGAGATCCGGGTTGTCCGGGTGGTACTCGAACATGTCGATCTCGTTGCCGCCGTCCCGCCAGGTCCAGATCGCGGGCCAGGCCCCCGTTTCACGCGGGAGCCGGACCCGGGCCTGGAGGATGTCGCCGGTGCGCAGCAGGAAGCCGTCGTCGCTGCCCTCGGTGGTCAGCAGCCCCGTGTACCAGGTGCCTTGGGGCATCCGGGTGGCGCGGAAGATCCCGGACCGGCTGTACGCGGGGTCCTCGGTGAGGTGGTCCAGCTTGTCGTCGCCGGGGTTGGTGGGTCCACCGTCGGGATAGGCCCAGGAGCGGCCCGCCACCCACTGGTCCCGGGAGGAGAAGTCGGCGGTGAAGACCGGCCGGCCGTAGGGGGAGGAGAAGTTCGCGGACCCGTCCGCCGTGCCTGTGGAGCCGACCATGTCGTCTACCGCCTCGAAGTCGCACCGCACCACGCGCCCACGGGCCCCGGGCCGTTCCGGTCGGCCGGGACCGTGACCGCGGTGACCCTGGAATAGGTACCTGTCACGGACCCGGGCGAAACGCCGTAAAAGACCGCACAGTTGTCCGGGTCTTCACCGGGGCGCGTACCGGCCCGGCACCGAACGGGCGGGCGCGCCGGGCGCAAGCGGCGTACCACCGTGCCCTGTTCCCGGCAACGGGTCGGGGCGCCGTTTCGGCGGCGGCGCTGTGGTGGGGCGACACATTCCGCGGCGGGTCGTTCCCTCCCTACCGTGACCGCACCCCACTCCGGCCGCCGTACCCGGCGAGGACGGCCGCCGGGCCACTGTCGCGGGAGGTCCCCATGTCTCACCCGTCGCCGTCCCGTCCGCCCCTGTCCCGTCCGTCGTCGTCCCACGCGCCGCCGCCCTCCTCCCCGTTGTCGCGTCCCGAGCGGTCCGAGCGGTCCGCGCGTACCCGGGGGCGGCTGCGCCGGGCTCTCGGGCGGGTCGCCGCCGCGCTCGCCCTGGCCACCGGGATCGCCCTGCTCCCGCCGGCGCCGCAGGCTCAGGCCGCCGTCGCCCTCGAACGGGTGTCCTCCTTCGGAGCCAACCCCGGCGCCCTGACCATGTACGTGTACCGGCCCGCGTCCCTCCCGGCCGACGCGCCCGTGGTCGTCGCCCTGCACGGGTGCACCCAGTCCGCGCAGGTCTACGCCGACAACTCGGGCCTGCCCGCCTTCGCCGACCGGCACGGCTTCCTGCTCGTCCTCGCCGAGACGACGACCGTCAACAACGCCAACAAGTGCTTCAACTGGTTCCAGAGCGCCGACATCCGGCGCGGCCAGGGCGAGGCCGCCTCCGTCCGGCAGATGGTCGCCCACGCCGTCTCCGCCTACGGCGCCGACGCCGGACGGGTCCAGGTCACCGGGCTCTCCGCCGGTGGCGCCATGACCGCCGTCATGCTCGCCGCGTACCCCGACGTCTTCCGGGCCGGCGCGGTGATGGCCGGACTCCCGTACGAGTGCGCCACCGATGTCGTCTCGGCGTTCGGCTGCATGAGCCCCGGCACGGACCGCACCCCGCAGGACTGGGCGCAGCGCGTACGGAACGCCCATCCCGGATTCGCCGGCCCCTGGCCGAGGGTGTCCGTGTGGCAGGGCGCCAACGACCCGACCGTCGTCCCGAGGAACGCCGACGAGCTGCGCGACCAGTGGACCCAGGTGCACGGGCTGGACCAGAGTCCCGACCGTACCTCCGTCATCGGCCCCAACAGCACGCGCCGGGAGGAGTACCTGGCCCCGGACGGCGCCGTCGCCGTGCAGGTCAACCGTGTCCCGGGCATCGGGCACGGCACCCCCGTCGACCCCGGGTCCGGGCCCGAGCAGTGCGGGGCGACCGGCACCGCGCACTTCATCGACTCGATCTGCTCCAGCTACTGGGTCGTCCGCTTCTTCGGCCTCGACACCGGCGCGCCCGAGCCCGGTGGTCTGCCCGCCCCCGCCGGGCTGCGGTCCACGGGCGTGACCGGCACCTCCGTCGCGCTGGCGTGGGAGCCCGTCTCCGGCGCCACCGGTTACGCGGTCCACCGGGGCGGTACCCGGGTCGGCCTGCCCGCCGACAGCCGGTACACCGACAGTGGTCTGGGCGCCGGCACCACCCACACCTACACCGTCGCGGCGCGCGGCCCGGACGGCGCCGAGGGGGCGCGCTCGGCACCGGTCACCGTCACCACCACCGGGGCGGCGGCGCTCTGCTGGACGTCGAGCACCTACGAACACGTACGGGCGGGC
Organism: Streptomyces sp. NBC_01498; assembly: GCF_036327775.1. NCBI lineage: Bacteria > Bacillati > Actinomycetota > Actinomycetes > Kitasatosporales > Streptomycetaceae > Streptomyces > Streptomyces sp. NBC_01498. Next base: position 6,659,995 of record NZ_CP109598.1, read on the forward strand.
CGGGCGACCACCGCGGGCGGCTACGCGTACGCGAAGGGATCGAACCAGAACATGGGCCTCAACAACACGTTCGTCACCCGCACGCTCAAGGAGTCACCGACGGGTTACTACGTCCTCGCCGACGCTCGCTGCCCCTGACGGCTGGGTAGCGTCCCGCAGCCCCCGCACCGGCCGCGTGCCGGGTGACCCGACAACGGAGCAATGAACTCATGCCAGTTGACCCGCCCCACGCCCTGCCCGCCCCAACCGCCGCCCGGGGCCGGGCGGTCCGCCGTCCGCGCGCGGTGTTCGCCACCGTCGGAGCCCTGGTGGCGGCCCTGACCCCGATGGTCCCCGCCTCCGCCGCCGACGGCGCCCCGCCCGGCCGGACACCCGGCCACTGCGCGCGGGCGGACACCCTGACCGTCCCCGGCGCCGAGCGCCAACTCATCGCCTGCCTGGACGAGTTGACCACCGCCGGCACCGTCGCCTCGGGCCACACCGACGAGGCCGACTGGGCGGGCCTCACCCCGAAGGACCTCGCCACCCCGAGCGGCGTCCCGGGCATCCAGATCGACGGCCACTTCCCCGACTCGTCCACCACCAACACGACCCACGGCTGGAACCACGACGCGCAGTTCGTGATCCGGCTGCCCGACCGCTGGAACGGCGGTCTCGTCGTCGCCGGATCGCCCGGCGTCCGCAGGCAGTACGCCAACGACCGGGCCTTCGGCGACTGGGTACTGGCGCGCGGCTACGCCTACGCCGCCACCGACAAGGGCAACACCGGCGCCGCCTTCCACCGCGACGGCGCCGCGCCCGGCGACGCCCTCGCCGAATGGAACAGCCGGGTCACCCAACTCACCCGCGCGGCCCGCGAGGTGACCGAACAGCGCTACCGGCGGCCGGTCTCCCGCACCCTCGCGATGGGCATGTCCAACGGCGGCTATCTCGTCCGGTGGCAGCTGGAGAACCACCCCGAGCTGTACGACGGGGGCGTCGACTGGGAGGGCACCCTCTGGCGTACCCGGGACCCCAACCCGCTCACCTTCCTGCCGCCCACCCTGCGTGCCTACCCCGCCTACGCGGCGGGCGGCGCGGACGCCGGAGCGGCGCACCGGGAGATCGTACGGGCCGGGTTCCCGGCCGGTTCGGAGTTCCTCTGGCCGTACCACCACCAGTACTACTGGGACCTCACCCAGCGCATCTACCGCGAGGAGTTCGACCCCGGGTACGACGGCGCCACCGAGGCCGGAACGCCCTTCTGCGCCCCGGGAACACCCGCCTGCGACGCCGACTACGCCTACGGGGACCGGCCGCGCGAGGTCCGCGACGCCCTCGCGAAGGTCGCGCTGACCGGCCGGATCGGCAGACCGCTGATCACCTTCCACGGCACGCTCGACGTCCTGCTGCCCGCGTCGAAGACCTCGGACGTGTACGCGGCGATGGTGCGCCGCGAGGGCAGGGGCCCGCTGCACCGCTACTACCGGGTCGAGGGCGGCACCCATGTCGACTCGCTCGTCGACGCGTTCCCCGACCGGCTGCGCCCCCTGGTGCCGTGCCACCGCTCCGCCGTCCGGGCCCTGGAGCGCTGGCTGGACGACGGCCGCCGCCCGCCCGCGAGCCGCACCCTGCCCCTGCCCGCGGGCGCCGATCCGGCCACCCTGCTCACCCGCTGCCCCCTGGACGGGTGAGCGGGGCCCGACCCGTACGCCCAGAAGGGGAGTTGTGGTGGCCGACGACACCTGGCCGGCGTCCACTGTGGTGAACCATCACATGGGATGTCGGTTCAGGTGTCTCTACCGTTCCGGCCATGAAGAGGCCACGTCACACAGCCCCCGGGAGCCGGTCGCTCCGGGGCCGCACCGCCCTCGTCACCGGAGGCGGCAGCGGCATCGGACGGGCCTGCGCCGAGGCGCTCGCCGACGCCGGGGCGCTGGTCCACATCGTCGACCGGGACGCCGACGGGGCCGCGTCCGCCGCCGCCGCGACCGGGGGCGTCAGCCACACCGCGGACCTCGCGGAGGCGGACGCGATCGGCCGGCTCCCCGCCGACGTGGACATCCTGGTCAACAACGCCGGGCTGCAACACGTCGCGGCCATCGAGGACTTCCCGCCCGACCGGTTCGAACTGATCCAGAAGGTGATGCTCACGGCCCCGTTCCTGCTGATGCGGCACTGCCTGCCGCACATGTACGCGGGCGGCTGGGGCCGGATCGTCAACATCTCCAGCATGCACGGACTGCGCGCCAGCCCCTTCAAGTCCGCGTACGTCGCCGCCAAGCACGGCCTGGAGGGGCTGAGCAAGGTGGCCGCCCTCGAAGGCGCGCCGCACGGTGTCACCAGCAACTGCGTCAACCCCGGCTATGTGCGCACCCCGCTCGTCGAAGGGCAGATCGCCGCCCAGGCCGCCGCCCACCGCATCCCCCCGGACGAGGTCGTCAGCGACGTCCTGCTCGACCGCTCCGCGATCAAGCGGCTGATCGAACCCGCCGAGGTGGCCGCCGTGTGCCTGTGGCTCTGCGGCCCCGACACCGGGTACATCACCGGCTCCTCGCTCCCCGTCGACGGCGGGTGGGGCGCCCGCTGACCCGGGGCCCACCCGTACGAGCCCGGCCCGCTCCACCCGTCCCACCCGCACCACCCGAATCAGCCCGACCGCTCCCGCCCCACCCGCACCCGCCCTACCCGCACCTCCGTCCCCGACCGACCGACGAAACGCGGTGACCCCACCATGAACGTCCCCACCACCACCCCACCCCGCCGCACCGGCATCGGCCGCATCGTCGCCGCCAGCCTCGTCGGCACCACCATCGAGTGGTACGACTTCTTCCTCTACGGCTCCGCCGCCGCCCTGGTCTTCAACACCCTCTTCTTCCCCAGCAGCGACCCCCTCGTCGGCACCCTCCTCGCCTTCCTCACCTACGCCGTCGGCTTCGCCGCCCGCCCCCTCGGCGGCATCGTCTTCGGCCACTACGGCGACAAGATCGGCCGCAAGAAACTCCTGGTGTTCAGCCTCCTGCTGATGGGCGGCGCCACCTTCGCCATGGGCCTGCTCCCCACCCACGCCACCATCGGCGTCGGCGCGCCGATCCTGCTGACCCTGCTGCGCCTCGTCCAGGGCTTCGCCCTCGGCGGCGAATGGGGCGGCGCGATCCTGCTCGTCTCCGAGCACGGCGGCGACGAACGCCGCGGCTTCTGGGCCTCCTGGCCCCAGGCCGGCGCCCCCGGCGGCAACCTGCTGGCCACCGGCGTACTGGCGCTCCTCGCCGCGGTCCAGTCCGACGAGGCGTTCCTCGCCTGGGGCTGGCGCATCCCGTTCCTGCTGTCCGGGGTGCTCGTCATGATCGGCCTGTGGATACGGATCTCCGTCGAGGAGTCACCCGTCTTCCTGGAGGCCCGCCGCAAGGCCGACGCCGAGGCCGCCGAGGCGGCGCGCACGCAGCAGGGCGCCGTCGCCGCCCCCAAGGGAGACATCCCCGTCGTCGAGGTCTTCCGCACCAGCCGCCGCGAGGTGCTGGTCGCCATCGGCACCCGGTTCGGCGAGAACGTCTCGTACTACATCCTCACCGCCTTCGTCCTCGTCTACGTCACCGTGCACCTCGAACTCCCCAAGAGCGACGCCCTCAACGCCGTCCTGATCGGCTCGGCCGTCCACTTCGTCACCATCCCCCTGTGGGGCGCCCTCTCCGACCGGCTCGGCCGCCGCCCGGTGACCCAGATCGGCGCCGTCGGCATGGTCGGCTGGGCGTTCGCGTTCTTCGCGCTGCTGGACACCGAGTCGTTCCCCGTCATCGCCCTCGCGGTCACGGTCGGCCTGCTGTTCCACGGGGCGATGTACGGGCCGCAGGCGGCCTTCATCTCCGAGATGTTCGACACCCGGGTCCGCTACTCGGGCGCCTCGATGGGCTCCCAGCTCGCCTCGATCATCGGCGGCGCACTCGCCCCGCTCATCGCCGTCGAACTCCTCAAGGACTACGACTCGTCCGTCCCGGTCTCCCTCTACCTCGCCGCCGCCGCGCTCGTCACCGTCGCGACCGTGTGGGTGGCCAAGGAGACCCGCGGCCGCGACCTCGCCAAGGACGGCCTCGTCGGCTCCGTACCCGCGCCCGCCTCCGCACCCGTGCCCACCCGGAGGTGATCACCGTATGCTCGCCGACGTGACAGCTCCCGGCACCCGGCACGCCACGACCGCCCTGCGCCGGCTGCTCGACCTGCTGGCGCGGGGCGCGCCCGCCGAGGAGTTCTCACGCCCCGCCGCCGATGCCCGAGCGGCCGGCGTGCGGGGCGGCGAGCTCGCCGCGCTCACCGACGCCACCGAGGTCGCGCTGCGCATCCGGCGTACCCTCAGCCAGCACCGGCGCCGCGAGGCACAGCTCACCGCCCTCTTCGACACCGCCAGCGACCTGGCCGCGCTGCGCGACCTCGACGCCGTCCTGCGGGCCATCGTCCACCGGGCGAAACTGCTGCTCGGCACGGACGTCACATATCTCTCCCTCAACGACGAGGCGGCCGGCGACACCTACATGCGGGTGACCGACGGATCCGTGGCCGCCGCCTTCCAGCAGGTGCGGCTCGGCATGGGCGAGGGCCTCGGCGGACTCGTCGCACAGTCCGCCCGCCCGTACGCCACCGGCGACTACCAGCGCGACACCCGCTTCCACCACACCGGCACCATCGACAGTGCCGTGCGGGACGAGGGCCTGCGCGCGATCCTCGGCGTACCGCTGCGCGTCGGCGCCCGGGTCATCGGTGTCCTGTACGCCGCCGACCGGGCGCCCCGAGAGTTCGCCGCCGAGGAGGTCGCCCTGCTCTCCTCCCTCGCCGACCACGCCGCCATCGCCATCGACGGCGCCCGGCTGCTGGAGGAGACCCGGGCCGCGCTGGTCGACCTCAACGCGGCCTCGGAGACGATCCGCGCGCACAGCGCGGAGATACGCCGGGCCGAGGAGGCGCACGACCAGCTCACCGACCTCGTGCTGCGGGGCGGCGGACCCCAGGACGTGGCCGCCGCCCTCGCCGACATCCTCGACGGCGGCATCCTCATCCACGACGCGGACGGCGCCGAACTCGCCCGCGCCCGCACCGGATCGGTGCCGCCGCCCGCCCCGGCCGTCGCCGCGTCCCGGGCCGGCGGCCGGGCGGTGCCGCTGGACGGCACCTGGGTCTGCGCCGTCGTGGCCGGCCCCGAACTCCTCGGCAGCATCGCCCTCACCGGGCACGCCCGGCTCCCGGACGTGGAGCGGCTGCTGTTCGAACGGGCCGGAGTCGTCACCGCCCTGCTCCTGCTGCTGCGCCGCTCGGTCGCCGAGGCGGAGGACCGGGTACGCGGCGAACTGCTGGGCGACCTGCTGTCCCGCTCCGGCGACCCGGGCGCCCTGACCGCGCGGGCCCGGCGGCTCGGCGTCGACCTGGCCCGCCGGCACTGCGTGTTCGTCGCGGACAGCGAGACGGCCGACCGGCACCGGCTGCTGGCCGTCGCCGCCAGACACGCCCAGGCGGACAAGGGGCTGGCCGGTCTCCACCAGGGCCACGTCGTGCTGGTCGCCCCCGGCGAGGCCCCCGGACCGGACGCCCGCAGGCTCGCCGCCGAACTCGGCCAGGCCGTCGGCGCCCCGGTCACGGTCGGCGCGGCCGGCCCGGCCGCCGGACCCGCCGAACTGCCCACCGCACACGGCGAGGCGGGCCGCTGCCTGTCCGCCCTGCGGGTCCTGGGCCGTACCGGGCACGGCGGGGCGGCCGGCGACCTCGGCTTCGTCGGCGTGCTCCTGGGCGACCGGGCGGACCTCGGCGGCTACGTACGGGCCACCCTCGGCCCCGTACTGGACTACGACGCCGAGCGCGGCACCGACCTCGTCGGGACACTGGGCGCCTACTTCGCCGAGGGCGCGAGCCTCACCCGGACCAAGAGCGCGCTGCACGTCCATGTGAACACCGTCGTCCAGCGGCTCGAACGGGTCGGACGGCTCCTCGGCGACGACTGGAACTCACCCGCGCGCGCCCTGGAGATCCAACTGGCCCTGCGGCTGCACGGACTGACGGACGGCCCGCACACGACGACACCCGCCGGACGGACCGAGGCCCGTCCGGCGGGTGACCGACCCGCCGTTAGCTGATCAGCGCACGTTGACGAAGACCGGATTCGAGTAGAACCAGAGGTCGTCCCACGGGCTCTCCAGGCCGTCCGCGAGCGGCTCGGCCTCGTCCGTGCTGGTGCCGCGGACCCGCGCGTACATGTCGTGGTCCACGTCGCGCAGGGTGTGCTTGATGACGTACTCGTCGCCCTGCTTGCGCCAGTCGCGCCTGCCGAACCGCGCCACGACCTTGGTGGTCGGGTTGGTGTCGGAGTCGCGGTTGCCGCTCTTGCCGGAGACCTCACCGGTGATCAGGTCGACCCGGCGCACCTCGGGACGGTCGCCGTTGGCGTTCTTCCCGTTCAGCGGGCGGAACCGGATCTCGATCTCGACGTCCGTACGGCCCCGGTTGGTGACCGTGATCGTCTCGCCCGAGGCGGCCACGCTGCCCCGGTTGCCCGCCGTGACGTCCAGGGTGCGGATGAGGTCACCGGTGCCGACCCAGATCCGGCCGTTGCGCAGACCGTCCATGATGTCCGCGTAGTCCTGGCGGGCCAGCACGTGCGTCTTGCTGTACTCGCCCGGCCAGAAGTCGGAGCCGCCGCGCGTCCAGTGCACGTGCGAGTCGGACGTCGCGGTGATCCACCAGTGCCGGCCCTCGCCCAGCAGCGAGTCCCACAGACCGCCGACCCGCGCCGTCATCTGGTCGAAGCCGCCGTGCGTCGGGTAGTTGCCGTAACCGCCGCGCGCGCCGCCGACGAGCGGGCCCGCCTGGTGGCCGGGAGCGCCCTCGAAGCCGACGTAGATGTCGGGCGCGACGTCGTTGCCGTTGCGGAACTCGCGCGGGGTGTCCTGCCCGTAGACGCCCAGACCGGTCGCCGAACGGGACGCGTGGTGGGCGATCACCAGCGGCTTGCGGCGCATGTCCTTCGCGGCCTTCAGGAACTCCACCATCTTGGCCTCGGTGTCCCGGCCCGGGTCGGCGGGGAACGGGTCGAGCTTGGCGAAGCGCTGCTCCAGCTCGAACAGCTGCCGCGCCTCGTCCGTGTGGTGCGGGATCATCAGGGTGTGGTGGTCGAGCGCCGGGGCGTCGAACTCCATGCCCCAGAACTGGAGCACCTCGGGGACCAGGACACGCGAGCGCAGCAGGTCGGGGTAGGCCTGCTCCAGGTTCACCTTGGAGTGCGTCGGGCCACCGTGATCGGTGCACATCGCCCAGCTGAGACCGAAGTTCTTCGCCATGATCGCGTTGGTCACGATCGGGTAGACGGCGTCGCCGCCCTTCTTGAACACGGGCGGGTTCTTCGTCGTGTCGAAGGAACCGCTGTACTCCGAGTGCACGTGGTGGTCGCCGGCGCGCCAGGCACGTCTGCCGGAGTCGCCCGAGTGACCGGGGGAACGGCGCTCGTCGTCCTCGTTGCCGAAGGCGACGCCGGCGCCGACGATCGGCGCGGCGGCGGCGAGGGTCGCGCCGACGCCCGCGTACTTGACGAGCCGGCGCCGGGAGAGGGCGGAGCGCTCGGGGTCCTCGGTGTTCTTGTCCTTCACGGTTGAAGCCTTTCGTTCAACGTCCGGCGCGGGGGGTGCCGACCGCAAAGTCTCGGCCCACAAACCGAACGCCCGGTGAACAACCGTGAGGTCCACCGGGAACAACGGACACTGCCCGCCGCACCCGCCGCCGCGCCCTCCCCGGAACGGCCGTCAGCGCAGGTGGGGCAGCAGCCGGTCCGGCCGCATCGGCACCTCCCGCAGCCGGACCCCGGTCGCGTGACACACCGCGTTGCCGATCGCCGCGGCCGTCCCGACGATGCCGATCTCCCCGACGCCCTTGCTGCCCATCGGGTTGAGATGCCGGTCGTCCTCCTCGATCCAGTACGCCTCCACGGAGCGCACGTCCGCGTGGGCGGGGACGTGGTAGGAGGCGAGGTCTCGCTCCGCGAAGTCACCGGCGACGGGATCGAGCGTCGCCCCCTCCATCAGCGCCATACCGAGCCCCATCGTCATCCCGCCGATGAACTGGGAGCGCGCCGTACGGGAGTTGAGGATGCGCCCGGCCGCGAAGACCCCCAGCATCCGGCGCACCCGGATCTCGCCGGTGTCCGTGTCGACCTGGACCTCGACGAACTGCGCCCCGTACGCGTGCCGGGCGAACTCCGACCCCGCCCGCACCTCCTCGGCGATGTCGGCGGTCGCGGACAGCCCGCCGGGCGGCACCGCGCCGCCCGCCTCGTCGATACGCTCCCGCAGCGCCCCGCACGCCTTGTGCACCGACCAGCCCCACGAGGCGGTGCCCGACGAGCCGCCCGCCACCGAGGCCGCGGGCAGGCCGCTGTCGCCGATCTCGACCCGCACCCGGTCCAGGGGCACGTCGAGCGCGTCGGCCGCGATCTGGGTGAGCACGGTACGGGCGCCCGTACCGATGTCCGTCGCGTTGACCCGGACCAGGAACCCGCCGTCCGCGTCGGCGCGCGCCTCGGCCGCCGCGGGCAGCACCAGGACCGGGTAGGAGGAGGCGGCGACCCCGCTGCCCACCAGGAACCGGCCCTCCCGCCGTACCCCCGGGCGCGGGTCGCGGTCGCGCCAGCCGAACCGGCGGGCCCCGTCCCGCAGACACTCCACCAGGTGGCGGCTGCTGTACGGGCGGCCCGAGTCCGGCTCGTGCGAAGGCTCGTTGCGCACCCGCAGCTCCACCGGGTCCACCCCGGCGGCCAGGGCCAGTTCGTCCATCGCCGACTCCAGCGCGTACATGCCCGACGCCTCGCCGGGCGCCCGCATCCACGACGGGGTCGGCACGTCGAGCGCGGCGACCCGGTGGACGGTGCGGCTGTGCGGCGAGGTGTACATGGTGCGGGCGGGTGTCGCGGCCTGCTCCACGAACTCCTTGACCGTGGACGTGTACGTCACCACCTCGTGCGTCAGCGAGGTGATGACCCCGTCCCGGCCCGCGCCCAGCCGCACCCGCTGGATCGTCGCCGGGCGGTGCCCGACCAGCGCCGGAAGCTGGGAGCGGTGCAGCGCCAGCTTGACGGGGCGTCCGAGGTGCCGGGCCGCCAGCGCGGCGAGCACCGGCTGCGGGCGCGGGCTCCCCTTGGAACCGAAACCGCCGCCGACGTGCTCGCTGGTGACGGTGACCAGCGCCGGATCCACGGCGAACATCGCGGCCAGCGCCTCCCGTACGCCACTGGACCCCTGGCTGGAGTCACGTACCGTCAGCCGCCCGTTGTCCCAGTGGGCGACGGCGGCGTGCGGCTCCATGGGGTGGTTGTGCATCGGCTCCATGGCATAGGTGACGTCGACGCGGACCGGGGCGGCGGCGTACGCGCCGTCGGCGTCACCGCGCTCACGGACGGCCGGGTGGCCGGCGTTCACCGTCTCGGGGACGTAGAGACCGGGGTGGTCGGCGGTGAGGACGATGTCGTGGTCCTCGGCCGCGTAGGTGACACGGACGGCGTCGGCGGCGGCGCGCGCCGCTTCCGGCGTCTCGGCGACGGCGAGCGCGACGACCCAGCCCCGGTGCGGCACCCGGTCGTCGCGCAGCACGCCCAGTGTGGGGTCCTCGGGCTCCTCGGTGCGCGGCGCGTTCTCATGGGTCAGGACGGCGACGGCACCCGGTTCCGCGAGGGCCGCGGCGGTGTCGAACGACACGACCCGGCCACGCGCGACGGTCGCCGGCACCACCCAGGCGTAGAGACAGCCGGGCGGGGTGTACTCGGCGGCGTACCGGGCCGTCCCGCAGACCTTGGCCGGGCCCTCGATCCGTACGGCGGCGGATCCCAGGACCCGCTCCCGGCTGGTGGTCATCGGTCTCCTCGGCGGGGGTCGGCGGGGTCGGCGGCGGCCGTGCCCGGGTCGGCCAGTTCGGTGAGCAGCCGGACGGCGAGATTGCGGGCCATCGGGACCTTGTAGCCGTTGTCCCGCAGGGGCCGGGCAGCGGCGAGTTCCGCGTCGACGCCGGAACGGAAGGCGTCCGCGGTGGCCGGCCCGCCGCGCAGCGCGGCCTCGGCGGTGGTGGCCCGCCAGGGCTTGTGGGCCAGCCCGCCGAACGCGATCCGGACGTCCCGTACGACACCGTCGCGGGCGTCGAGCACCACGGCGGCGGACGCCAGCGCGAAGGCGTACGAGGCACGGTCGCGCGCCTTGCGGTAGGCGGACGGCAGCCCGGCGGCCGACGCGGGCAGCCGTACGCCGGTGACCAGTTCGTCCCGGCGGAGCACGGTGTCCCGGTCGGGGCGGTCACCGGGCAGCCGGTGGAAGTCCACGAGCGGTACGACGCGTTCGCCGTCCGGCCCCAGCAGCAGGACCTCGGCGTCGAGCACGGCGAGCGCCACGGCCATGTCGGAGGGATGTGTCGCCACGCACGCCTCGGAGTGCCCCAGCACCGCGAGATCGCGGTGGAAGCCCTCCCGCGCGGGGCACCCGGAACCGGGCTCCCGCTTGTTGCACGCCTTGGTGACGTCCTGGAAGTACAGGCAGCGGGTGCGCTGGAGCAGATTGCCGCCGGTGGTGGCCGAGTTGCGCAGCTGCCCGGAGGCCCCGGCCAGCACGGCCTGCGACAGCACCGGGTAGCGGATGCGGACGGCCGGGTCGGCGGCCAGATCACTGTTGCGCACGGTGGCGCCGATCAGCAGACCGCCCTCGGGAGTGCCCTCCACCCGGTCCAGCGGCAGCCGGGCGATGTCGACCAGGTGCTCGGGGGACTCGACGCCGAGCTTCATCAGATCGACCAGATTGGTGCCGCCACCGAGGAAGCGCGCGCCCGGACGATGTGTGAGCAGGGCGATCGCCTGCGCGGGGTCGGTGGCGCGTTCGTAGGTGAAGGACTTCACGAGGCCACCTCCGCGGTCGTCGGCGCCCCACCGGCGACCGCCGGGACACGGCCGCCTCTGACCGCGACGTCCTCGATCGCCTCGACGATGCGGGGATACGCGGCGCAGCGGCAGATGTTGCCGCTCATCCGTTCACGGATCTCCTCGGGGCCGAGCGGCACGGGCTCACCGGGCGGCGGCCCGTGCGCGCCGGTCACCAGCGACGGGTGCCCGCCCGCGGCCTCGGCGAGGACACCGACCGCCGAACAGATCTGCCCGGGGGTGCAGTAGCCGCACTGGAAGCCGTCGCGGTCGAGGAACGCCTGTTGCAGCGGGTGCGCGGGACGAAGCCCGTCGGCGACCGCGCCGTCCGGGGCGCCCGCACCGCCGGACAGACCCTCGATCGTGGTGATCCGGGCGCCGCTCTGGGCGACGGCCAGCATCAGACAGCTGTTGGCCCGCCGCCCGTCCACGAGGACGGTGCAGGCACCGCACTGGCCCTGGTCGCAGCCCTTCTTGGGCCCGGTGAGACGCAGATGCTCGCGCAGCGCGTCGAGCACGGTGGTCCGGTTGTCGAGGGTCAGCCGGTGCGGGGCGCCGTTGACGTCGAGCGTGACTTCGGAGGTGTGGGGCATCACCGTCCGTTAACCGCAGGCACCGCCCGGCAAACGCGCGCGGCGGCCGGCCACCCGATCGGTCTCCGGGCCCGCGAGGACCCGGCGGACAGGTCCTACGCCCGGCCGTCGGTCCCCGCCGCCAGGCGGACCTTGATGCGCTTGCCGACCGGCTCCCGGCGGACGTCGTAGCCCTCGCAGAGCGCGATGACGATCTCCAGCCCGTGCTGCCCGATCCGTCCCGGCTCGGCGGCGCGCGGCACCGGCAGCGTGGAATCGGTGTCCCACACGGTGATCTCCACGATGTCCCCGTCGAAGACGACGTCGAGCAGACAGGGGCCGGGCGCGTACTTGCACGCGTTGGTCACCAGTTCACTGACGACGAGCTGCGCGGTGCCGATCACGCGCGCCGGGACGGGGTGGTCGTCGGCGGTCCGGATCTCCGTGAGGAAGTCCGCCGCGAACCGGCGCGCCTCGCCGATCATCCCGGAGTCGCCGTCGAACACCGCGCCGCGGCTGAGGACGCGGCCCGAGTCCGGGCAGCGACCCTCGGACTCTCCCACCCGCTGGTCCATGACATGTCCCATGCCGTGCGATCCGTTCCCCCTGGGGCGGCCCGCAGGATCGGGCCTTCCCGTGCTCGTTGTTCCCGGTGCCCCGCTTTCGCCGATTCAGTCCCGGTGCGCGACGGAAATCCGGCGGGCGGCCCGGGAACGTCCCGGCCGCCTCTCGCGTCCCCCTCCGCGACGGGGTCTCGCCGGAGGCCGTAACGAACCGTACGAGCCTGGTGGATACCGGGACCGACAGTTCTCCGGTGTTATAGATTTTGATCCACTTTTCAGTCTCGAACAGCAGGAGGAGATCGTGGGCGTTTCCCTGGGCAAGGGTGGCAATGTTTCGCTCAGCAAGGAGGCTCCGGGCCTGACCGCCGTGCTCGTGGGTCTCGGCTGGGACGCGCGCAGCACGACCGGCGCGGACTTCGACCTCGACGCGAGCGCGCTGCTGGTGAACGGCGCCGGCAAGGTCCTCTCCGACCAGCACTTCATCTTCTACAACAACCTGACGAGCCCCGACGGTTCGGTCGAGCACACCGGTGACAACCTGACCGGTGAGGGCGAGGGCGACGACGAGTCGCTGAAGGTGAACCTCGCCGGGGTGCCCGCCGATGTCGACAAGATCGTCTTCCCGGTCTCGATCCACGAGGCCGCCTCACGCGGTCAGAGCTTCGGCCAGGTCCGCAACGCCTTCATCCGCGTGGTGAACCAGGCGGGCGGCGCCGAACTCGCCCGTTACGACCTGACCGAGGACGCCTCCACCGAGACCGCGATGGTCTTCGGCGAGCTGTACCGGCACGGCGCCGAGTGGAAGTTCCGCGCGGTGGGCCAGGGTTACGCCTCCGGTCTGGCGGGCATCGCGGCCGACTTCGGCGTCAACGTCTGAGACGTCCATCGGACGCGCGCGCGTCCGCGCAGCGGCACGGGCGCACGTACGGCCGCGGGTCCACCCGCGGGTGACGGACCCCGTACGGGTACGGGTACGGAGACCGGCCCGCGCACGCGCACGGGAGCGGGCACCGACGGGGCGGCGGCGGCACCCTTCGGGGCCGCCGCCGCCCGCTGCCGGGCACACCGCCCTCAGACGTGGTCCGGGTCGCCGCCGTGGCCGGGGTCCGGATGGACCGGATCGTGCTGCCCGGCGCGCGCGGATTCCAGCTGCGCGGCCAGCGACAGACCGAGGAAGAGCGAGATGCCCGCCAGCTGCGACCACAACAGCAGCGCGACGAACGCCGTCAGCGGCCCGTACACCGAGCCGAACGACCCGCTGAACCCGACGTACAGCGTGAGCAGCCAGGTCGCCCCCACCCACAGCAGCAGATGCACGGCGGAGCCGAACGCCAGCCAGGTGTAGCCCGGTTGGTCACGCCGGGGCGCCCAGCGGAACAGCACGGCCGAGGCCAGCCAGGTCAGCAGGACCCCCACCGGAATCCGCGCCCACCCCCAGGCGTCCCGCGCCGTCTCCCCCCAGTGGAACGTCTCCGCGAGCGCGCCGCCCACCGCCGTGCCGCCGAGCAGGATGAGGAACCCGCCGATCAGCGGCAGCCCGGCGGCGACCGCGAGCACCAGGGCGCGCGAGTACTTCGCCAGGAACGGGCGGTCGCGTTCCACCCCGTAGATACGGTTTGCCCCGCGTTCGATCTGCGCCATCGCCGACGCGAGGTTCAGCGTCGCGAACCCCAGACCGAGCCAGACCGCCAGCTCACCCGCCGCGCCGGAGCCGGCGCCCTCCCCGACCCGGCCCAGCGACGTCCGGATCAGTTCGGCGCTCGGCCCCGGTGCTATTCGGGTGAGCGTCAACTCGACCACCCGCCCCACACTCTCCGTGTGCAGGGACGTCGCGACCCCCACCAGCGCGATGCAGAACGGCACCAGCGCCAGCACCACCTGGAAGGCCAGCGCCCGCGCGATGCTGAACCCGTCCGCGAAGCGGAACCGCAGGAACGCGTCGGTCAGCAGCTTCCGCCCGCCGTACGTGCGCAGCGCCGCCCACGCCTCGTCGCCGGAGAGTTCGTCCCCGATCATGTCCCGGGTCTGCGGTACCCGCACCACCGTGCCCATCGTGCCCCCGACTCGTGTTGATCTGCCGAGAACGGATTCTCGCAGGCGGGCGGATGTGAGAGGTTGCTCGGGGGGTTCGCTGTGGACCCCGGATGAGGTGGCCGAGGTAGAGGTAGGCCGTGAAAGTAGGGGCTGTGTTGCACGCAGGACGAGTGCTGAGGTTCGACGAGGTACGCGGATACGGGTTCATCGTCCCCCACGAGGGTGACGAGGACGTGTTCATGCACGCCAACGATCTGCTGGACGAGAAGTACCAGTACAAGGCGGGCAGCGAGGTCGAGTACGAGCTGGAGATGGGGGACAAGGGTCCCAAGGCGTCACGGATCAGACTGCTGGGCGCCCCGGCGTCGTCCGGCGGCACGAGGGAGAGCACCCCGCCGGACCCGCACGGCGACTACTCGGACGTGCTGTCCCCGGCCGAGCTGCGCGGTGAGCTGACCGAGGCCCTCCTCCAGGCCGACGGCTCCCTGACGGGTGATCAGATCAAGCGGGTGCGGAGCTCCGTGATCGAGCTGGCGCGCTCGCACGGCTGGCTCGAATCCTGAACCCGGCCGGTGGTGGGCGGACCTCCGCCCACCACGGCGGCGTACACGGGTCCACACGGGCCCGGCGGATCAGGGCCTACGCGGGCTTCGCCGGGGCGGGCCGCCCCGTGCCCGCCCGGCGCGGCGCCAGGAAGAAGATCATCGTCGTGACCAGATACAGCGCCCACACCGTCAGCTGGAGGACCGTCGGATCGGGCTGGAAGTTGAAGACGCCCTTCAGCAGCGTGCCGTACCAGCTGTCCGGCGGCACCGTCGCGGAGATGTCGAACGCCTTCGTCCCCAGACCGCCGAGGAACCGTGCCTCCTGGAGATCGTGCACGCCGTACGCCAGGACGCCCGCCGCCACGACCACCAGCATCGACCCGGTCCAGGTGAAGAACTTGGCCAGATTGATCCGCAGCGCGCCCCGGTAGAACAGCCAGGCCAGCACGATCGCGGTGGCGATCCCCAGCAGCACCCCGACCAGCGGCCCCGACCGGCCCTCGCCGCCCGCCCGTACCGACGCCCAGACGAACAGGGCCGTCTCCAGCCCCTCCCGGCCCACCGCCAGCAGCGCGGTCGCCACCAGCGCGCCCGTACCCATCCGCAGCGCCTCGTCCAGCCTGCCGTGCAGATCGCTCCTGAGATGCCGCGCCGTACGCCGCATCCAGAAGATCATCCAGGTGACCAGGGCCACCGAGAGGATGGACAGCGACCCGCCCAGCAGTTCCTGCGCCTCGAAGGTCAGCTCCTGGGAACCGAATTCGAGCGCCGCGCCGAACGCCAGCGAGACGGCGCAGGCGATACCGATGCCCAGCCACACGGGCACCAGCGCGTCCCGGCGCCCGGTCTTGACCACGTACGCGACGAGGATGCAGACGACCAGTCCGGCCTCCAGCCCCTCGCGCAGGCCGATCAGATAATTGCCGAACATGCCGGGCGTCCTTCCGCCGTTGTCACCGCGCGGGTCACGAGAACAGCTCCCGTCCCCACCAGTCGTCCGTGTCCCGGACGCCCGGCGGTACGGCGAAGACCGCCGAACCCACGTGCTGGATGTACTCGTTGAGCGCGTCCCCGCGCGACAGGCTCCGCTGCACGGGAATGAACGCCTCCCGCACGTCGTGCTGGTACGCCAGGAAGAACAGGCCCGCGTCGAGCCGGCCGAGTCCGTCCGTGCCGTCGGTGTAGGAGTAGCCGCGGCGCAGCATTCGCGCCCCGCCGTTGGAGTCGGGGTGCGCGAGACGTACGTGGGACGTCGGCAGCATCGACTTGAGGAACGGCTCGTCGTGCTCCCCGGCCCTGCCGACCGCCGCGCCCTCCCGCTTGTCCCGGCCGACGATGTCCTCCTGCTCCCGGAGGGACGTCCGGTCCCAGGTCTCGATCCGCATCGCGATGCGGCGCGCCACCAGGTACGAGCCGCCGGCCAGCCAGGCCGGTCCGGCCCCGGAGGAGACCCACACGTGCCGGTCGAGCGCGGCCGTGTCGGTGCCCGCGATGTTGCGGGTGCCGTCCTTGAAGCCGAAGAGATTGCGCGGGGTCTGCGCCTCGGGCGTGGTGGACGAGGTCTTGCCGAAGCCGAGCTGCGACCAGCGGACGGCGATCCGGCCGAAGCCGATCCGGGCGAGGTTGCGGATGGCGTGCACCGCCACCTGCGGATCGTCGGCGCACGCCTGGACGCACAGGTCGCCGCCGCTGCGCGCCGGGTCCAGGTTGTCGCCGGGGAACCTCGGCAGCTCCACCAGGGCCTCGGGCCTGCGGTCCGCCAGCCCGAACCGGTCCCCGCCCCTCCCCGCGTCCGCTCCCTTCCCGGCCGCGCCGGTGAACAGCGACGGTCCGAAGCCGACGGTCAGCGTCAGCCGGGACGGCCTGAGACCGGCGGCCTCACCGGTGTCGTCCGGCGGCGCCTCCGGGGTGCCGCCGAACGCGCCCTCGCCGACCGGGCGTCCCGCGGTCATCGCCGCCGCGGCGGCGGTCCAGTCCTTCAGGAGCCGGATCAGCTCGTCCCGGTCCCGGGTGGTCACGTCGAACGCGGCGAAGTGCAGCCGGTCGGGGACGGCGGTGGCGATACCGGCCTGGTGCGCGCCGTGGAACGGAACGGCCGGTCCGGCCGGCCCGGCGGGCTCCGTCCGGTCCGCGGCGCCCAGCGCCAGCGCCGTACCACCGGCCGCCGCGGCGCCGAGCGCGAGCCCCGCGCCGCCCCAGCCGATCACCGACCGGCGGGACGGCGCGCGGGACTCGTCGCCGGAGCCAGCGCCGGAGCCGGGAGCGGCACCGGCGTCGGAGGCGGAGTTGCCGGGGTGGGTCTCGTCGTTCATGGGCACGCGCTACTTCACGACCGCGGCGGCGAGCTTCGACAGCGGCTCGGCCAGCGCGTTCACCGCGTCGGACAGGTCCTTGCGGTCGGCCGTGCCGACCTTGTCGTACGAGGTGAAGACATAGCTCGACGGGTCCTCGCGGTAAGTGTCGAGCAGGGTGTTCAGCGCGGCGAACCGGGTGTCGAGCTCGGCCGTCAGCCCGGCGTCGTTCTTCGACGCCACCGGCTTGAGCAGCGCGTACGACTTCTCGGCGCCCTCCACGTTGGCCTTGAAGTCCACCAGGTCGGTGTGGCTGTAGCGCTCCTCCTCACCGGTCACCTTGCCGGTGGCGACCTCGTCGAGGAGTTCCTTGGCGCCGTTGGCCATGGAGGTCGGGGTGATCTCCGCCGTACCGACCTTCTTCTGCCAGACGGTCAGATCGGCGATCAGCAGATCGGCGAGCTCCTTGTCGCGCGGGGTGATCTTCTTGTCCTGCCACAGCGACTTCTCCAGCCGGTGCCAGCCGGTCCAGTCCGTTTCGAGGTCCTGGCCCTCCTCCAGACCGTCCTCGCGCAGGTCGACCTTCGGGTCGATGTCACCGAAGGACTCGGCCACCGGCTCGGTGCGCTCCCAGCCGATGCGGGAGTCCGCGTACGCCCGCTTCGCGGCCTCGATGTCACCGGCCTTGACGGCCTCCGCGAACACCTTCGCCTTCGGCAGCGTCTGTTCCGCCTGCTCCAGCGTGTACTGGCGGTACGCGGCGACCGCGGCGTCCAGCTTCGGGTCGCGCTCGGCCACCGTGCCGCCACCGGTCACCTTGACCCGCTGGCGGATGCCCTTGCCGGTCATGCCCGGCTTGCAGGCGATCTCGTAGTCACCGGCCTTGATCTCCGCGGTGATGTTCGCCTTCGTGCCCGCGCCGATGTTCTCGCGCTCGGTGACGATCCGGTCGTCCGGGAACAGCACGTAGACCTCGGTGACCTTGGAGCCCTTGTTCTCCACCGCGAGCTGGACGTGACCGGCGGGGAACTCCTTCTTCGACACCTCGCAGGAGGTGTCCGTGGCCGTGACCTCGATCGCCCCGTCCCCCTCCGCGTCGCTCTTCTCGGAGCACGCCGTGACGGCGGTGAGGGCGGCGACCGTGGCGAGGGCGGTGACCAGGGAGAGGCGGACGGGTCGCATGAGGGCTCCAGCGGCGGTGAAAGGTGTGCGGGCGCGGCCTCGCGGTGAGGCGAGCCTAAGTTAGCCCTACCTCACTCATGCGAAATCAGGGGAAACAGCAAGATACCTGCGTCAATGGACGTTTCGCCTTTACCGATCCTTTTGAATGGTTTGACGTACGCCGGCTCCCCGCGCCCCACCAGCGAGAGGCAGAACGTCATGCAGCTGAGCATCCGCAACCAGATCCCCGGCACCGTCACCGGTGTGACACCCGGAGAGGTGATGGCCACGGTCCGGGTCCATCTGCCGGGCGGTCAGGACATCATCGCGGCCGTCACCCTGGAGGCCGTCCGGGAGCTCGGGATCGGGGTGGGCTCGGCGGTGCGCGTACTGGCCAAGGCGACCGAGGTGTCCCTCGCCACCGGCCCGGTCGAGGGGCTGAGCATCCGCAACCGGCTCACCGGCACGCTCATGGAGATCGTGCTCGGCTCGGGACTGGCGAACGTCAAGGTGGCCGTGGACGACGTGGAGCTGACCGCCGTGGTGACCCGGGAGGCGGTGGAGGAACTGGGGCTCGCGCCCGGCACCGACGTCACACTGCTGATCAAGTCGACGGAGATCGCACTGGCCACGGAGTGAGCGGACGCCGCGAGGCGCGCCGGGTGTCGTGAGGTGCGCCGGTCGTCGGCGGGGGAGTGTCCGTCGGTGTCGGTGTCGCCGGAAGAGGTGTCCGGCGGGGCCCCCGGTGCCGGCGGTGCGGATTTCCGCCGCTGCGATGAGTTCCGGGCGGTGCGACAGTCGGAAGGGGGACAAGCAGTGCACACCCACGACACCGGGAGACGGCGATGCCGACAATCACCCCCAACCTCTGGTTCGACACGCAGGCGGAGCAGGCGGCCGAGTTCTACGTCGGGGTCTTCCCCAACTCGAAGATCACCGACGTCACCCGCTACGGCGAAGCCGGACCCGGCCAGGCCGGGACGGTGCTGACGGTGGCGTTCGAGCTGGACGGCCAGCCCTTCGTGGGCATCAACGGCGGCCCGCACTTCACCTTCGACGAGGCGGTCTCGTTCATGATCGAGTGCGCCGACCAGGACGAGGTCGACAGCTACTGGGACAAGCTCGTCGACGGTGGCGAGGAGAGCCAGTGCGGCTGGCTGAAGGACAAGTACGGACTGTCGTGGCAGGTCGTGCCGAGCGGCATGCAGGACGTCCTGAACGACTCGGACAGCGAGCGCGGCCAGCGGGCCATGAAGGCCATGCTCGGCATGAAGAAGATCGACATCGCCGCCCTGCGCGCGGCGGCCGACGGGGTCGCCTGATAGTTAAGCGTTCACTTGACTGTTGTGGTCCAGGGCGTCATAGTTAAGTACGTGCCTAACTATGAAGGCTCGTTGGACGCGCTGTTCCAGGCGCTGGCGGACCCCACGCGGCGGGCCATGGTCGAACGGCTGATCCAGGGCCCGCTCTCGGTCAGCCGGCTCGCCCAGCCGCTGGAGATGTCACTGCCGGCCGTGATGCAGCACCTCCGGGTGCTGGAGGAGTGCGGCCTGGTCCGGTCCGAGAAGACCGGCCGGGTCCGCACCTGTCACATCGAGCCGGCCGGGCTGCGGGCGGCCGAGGACTGGATCGGGCGGCAGCGCACCGTATGGGAGCGCCGCCTGGACCGGCTCGGCGACCAGCTGGAGCGGGAGCGTCCGGCGGAGCCGGGAACGACAGAGCAAGGGAGCGCATCATGACCGACCGCGACACGACGGACAGCACCGTCACCCACGCCACCTTCACCCTCGAACGCGCCTACGCCGCACCGCCGGCCCGGGTGTTCGCCGCCTGGTCCGACCCGTCCGCGAAGGGCAGTTGGTTCGCGGGCCCGGCCCACACGTACGAGCTGGACTTCCGGGTCGGCGGCACGGAACTCAACCGGGGCTCGCTCCCGGACGGCACCGTCATGACCTTCGCCTCCGTCTACCACGACATCGTGCCGGACCGGCGGGTCGTCTACGGCTCCACCCTGCACGGCGGGGAGGCGCTGGCGACCGCCTCGCTCACCACCGTGGAGTTCGAGGCGGACGGCGACGGCACCCGGCTGATCCTCACCGAGCAGGGCAGCTACCTCGACGGCCACGAGAAGCCGGAATGGCGCGAACAGGGCACGGGGGACTGGCTGGACGCCCTGGGCGCCTACCTGGCCGGGACGGGGGAGGGCGCGGCCGGGTAACGTCCGGGGGATGGGGACTCCGACGAACAGCGAACTGATCGACATCGCGCAGGCGGTCCTCCACCCGCACCGGGTGGAGGACCGCCTGTTCGGCGATGTGGCGGCGACCCTGGTGACCGATTCGGGGACGCTCTACTCGGGTGTGTGCATCGACACCGGCTGCGGGACGGGGTTCTGCGCGGAGCACGCGGCGATCGCCGCGATGGTGACCGCCCGTGAGTACCGGATCGTCAAGATCGTCGCGGTGTGGCGGAACGAGGAGGGCGCCCTGCACGTCCTGCCGCCCTGCGGACGGTGCCGGGAGTTCGTCCGGCAGATCGACCACGCCAACATCGACGCGGAAGTGGTTCTGGGGCGGGATTTCTCGGCGAGCCTGCGGGAGTTGCTGCCCGCTCACGAGTGGCCCCAGCCGCTCGACTGACCGTACGAGACTCAACTCGGCCCGTTCCAGGTCAAATTGACGAATCGTCAGTTCTACGCCGTGTCCTGCCGTGTCCCGGTGAGCCAGGCGTAGACGGCCCGCGCCGTGAACTCCTCCTGCCCCCGAGGGAACAGCAACTCCGCCTCCCGGAAGGCCGGATCGTCGGCCGTGCTCCGTACGTACGGCACGGCGACGCACCGCATACCGGCCGCGCGCGCCGCCCGCACGCCCGGCGCCGCGTCCTCCAGCACCACACAGTCCGCCGGGTCCACGCCCAGACGCCGCGCCGCCTCCAGGAACACATCGGGCGCCGGCTTGCCGCGCGGGACCTCCTCGGCCGAGACGACGAGGGTGAAGTACGGCGTCAGCCCCGTCCCGTCCAGCACCGCCTCGATGGCGGCACGCGACGAGCCGGAGGCCACCGCCATGGGCGCCCCACGCGTGTGCAGCCGTTCCACCAGTGCCCGCATCTCCGGAAAGACCTCGGTGGAGGCCCGCGCCAGTTCGAGGTAGATCCGGTTCTTCGCGAGCAGCAGTTCGTCGAGCGGCGCCCCGATCCCGTACTCCGTCCGCCACGCCTCCAGCGTCTCGCGGGTGCTGATGCCGATGTACCGGGTGTGCTGCTCCCAGCTGAAGTCGGGCACGCCGTGGCCCGCGAGCAGCCGCCGGCCCGCCTCGTAGTAGTTCGGCTCGCTGTCCACGAGGGTGCCGTCGAGATCGAAGACGACGGCGGGGGAGAGGGCGCTGGGGTAGGCGGCGGCGCGCGCGGTGCTCATGGCCCCAGCATGCCAACCGCCCGTCACCGGCGCCGGGACGGCCCGCCGTGCCACCGCCCGGTCGGGCGCGTGCCCGCTTCCCCCGCTACTGCTGCCCCCGCTCCCAACCGCTCCGCTGCCGGTCTTCCCGCCCCGGTTCTCCCGCCCCCGGTCTCTCCGCCCCGGGGCTTCCCGCCGGTTTTCCAGCCCCGGCCTCCCCGCCCCGGGGCTTCCCGTCGCCCGGTCTCCCGGTCACCCGGCCCCGGTCACCCGGCCCCGGTCACCCGGGGCCGGGCGACCGGTTCTCCCGGCGCCCCGGCTCCCCGCAGCCTGACCCCCGGGTCCGCGCTCAGCGGGACGCCCGCGCGAGCAGTCCCGAGAGCACGACCTCCAGCACCTGTCGCAGCATCGTCGTGAAGTCGAGCCGCAGGGCGGCCAGTTCCGGGTCCGTCTCGTAGACCGTGAGCATCGCGGCCGAGGGCTGCGCGTGCGTCCACACCGCCCCCGTCGTCATGACGCAGACGGCGGCGAACCGTGCCGTGTCCTCCTCGCCCAGTTCGGGCACCCGGGTGCGGACCAGGCCGGCGAGCGTGCCGACGTTGGCGATCGCGGCGCGTTTGTACTGCGCCGCGACGGCCGGTGAGACATTGCGCTCCAGCACCGCGGCCTGCGCGCTCGTCAGGTCGCACAGCACGGGGCGCTCCGCCAGGGACGCCGCCAGTACCGCCACCACCCGGTCGCCGCGCGCGGGCAGCGGGGCCCCCGCGTCCACGTCCGTCGCGAGCGCGCCCTCCAGATGCGCCAGCCACTCCCGGCTGGCGGCGTCGAGAAGTTCGAGGAGGACGGCCTCGCGGGACTCGAAGTAGCGCAGGACGTTCGACTTCGCCAGCCCCACCCGCCGGCTCAGCTCGTTGAGGCTCACCCCGGCCACCGGCATCTCGGTCAGCATCGACGCCGTCGTGTCGAGGATCGCCTGCCGGCGCTGGGCGCGCTGCTCCTCGCTGCGGGCGCGCTGGAAGGTCTGTGCCATGGGCCAATTCTACGGACGCCCGGTCCTTTGTTATCGGACCGTCGGTCTGCTAGCTTGGAAGTGGAAGAGACCGGCGGTCTTATATGGTCGCCGTGCCTCCCCGCCCACCCCCTCCACGCCGTCCGAAGGAAATCGCCATGTACCAGGTCCCTGATCAGACCGGTAAGCACGCCGTCGTCACCGGTGCCAACAGCGGCACCGGCAAGGAGGCCGTCCGCCGTCTCGCCGCCGCCGGGGCGCACGTGGTGATGGCCGTCCGTACGGTCGCCAAGGGCGAGCAAGCCCGGAACGAGATCCTGGCGCGCCATCCGGAGGCGCGCCTCGACGTGCGCCGCGTCGACCTCGCCGACCTCGCGTCCGTCCGGGAGTTCACCGACGGACTCGTCGCCGGCGGCACCCCGCTCGACCTGCTCGTCAACAACGCCGGAGTCATGGCCCCGCCCTCCCGCATCGAGACACCGGACGGCTTCGAACTCCAGATGGGCAGCAACTTCCTCGGCCCGTTCGCCCTGACCGTCCGGCTCCTCCCGCTGCTGCTCGCCGCACGGGCCCCACGCGTCGCCACCATGACCAGCGGCACCGCCAGTTATGGCCGGATCGACTTCGCGGACCTCCAGTGGACGACCAGGAAGTACAGCGCGAACCGTTCGTACGCGCAGTCCAAGCTCGCCGACCTCATCATGACCAGGGAACTCGCCCGTATCGCCGCCGCACGCGGCTGGAACCTGCTGAGCACCGCCGCCCACCCCGGCTACACCCGCACCAATCTCCAGACGGCGGGCGCGAGCCTCGGCACCGGGAAGCCGTCCCTCGGCACACTTCTGCTCACCCGGCTCGACTTCCTTCCCTCGCAGGGCGTCGAACAGGGCACCGAACCCCTGCTCCACGCGGCGACCAGCCCCGACGCCGTCGCCGCCGGCTACTACGGCCCCGGCGGACGCTTCGGCCTCGTCGGCCCCACCGCAGTCACCCGTACGACCCGCAGGGCGCGGGACCTGGAGGTCAACGCCCGTCTGTGGGCCGAGGCCGAGCGGCTGACCGGAGTCACGCTCCCCGCGCACGCCGTCTGAACCGGCTTGTGCTGCCAGGTCCTCCGAAAAGGTGAGCCGGGCGCCGGAAACGGGTAGTCCACGCGTCAGCCGCCCGACACTCCCAGTTGGTCTAGACCCCCTGCTACCGTCGGCCGCGACACCTCCGTGAGTACGGCACCCGCGCGGGCGGAGACGCACGCGCGCCGCTCACGGGCACACCGAACGAGCGAACGCGCGACGCGCACGACGCGACACGACAACGCGACGCGACACACCAAGCACGACGACAACAACGGCCACAACGACAACAGCGATGACGACAGACACGACGAGGGGACAGTCAGTGGGCGACAGGAGCGAGGCCAGGGGTGAAGGGCGGGCCTACATCGGGTCGTTCACCTCGGCGGGAGGCCGCGGTGTCATCGCCGCCGCCGTGGACACGGAGACCGGGGCACTGACCGAACTGGGCGCGACCGACGCCCTCGCCGACCCCTCCTACCTGGCCCTCGCGCCCGACGGCACCGTGCTCTACGCCGTCTCCGAGGCCGAGGAGGGCGCCGTCGCCGCCTTCGACGTCGCACCGGGCGACGCCGCGCCGCGCCTGATCGGCGGGCCGGTACCGGTGCGCGGCTCGGGCCCCACCCATCTCGCCCTCACCGCCGGACACCTGGTGACCGCCAACTACGGCTCCGGCAGCGTCACCTTCCTGCCGCTCCACGCCGACGGCACCCCCGGCCCCGCCGCCGGCGTCCTCCAGCACGAGGGCGGCGGGCCGGACGCCGAACGGCAGGAGGGGCCCCACGCCCACCAGGTGGTGCCCGACCCGGGCGGACGGTGGCTGCTCGCCGTCGACCTCGGCACCGACTCCGTACGGATCAGCGCCGTCGCCCCCGACAGCGGGGCCCTCGCCCCGCACAGCGAGACCGCGCTGCGCCCCGGCAGCGGGCCGCGCCATCTCGTCCTCCACCCGGCGGGCACCCACGCGTACGTCCTCAACGAACTGGACACGACCCTCACGGTCTGCCGCTGGGACACCGGCAAGGGCAGGCTGGAGCCGGTCGGCGAGGTGCCCGTCCTCCCCGAGGGCGTCGAGGTGGCGAGTTACGCCTCCGAGATCGTCGTCTCGCCCGACGGCCGGTATCTGTGGGCCGCCATGCGGGGGCACGACAGCATCGCCGTCCTGGCGCTGGACGACTCGCGCGAGAAGCCCGCCCTGGTCACCACGGTGGACTGCGGCGGTCGCTGGCCGCGCGACCTGACGCTCGACCCGGCCGGACGCAGGCTGTACGTGTCGAACGAGCACTCCGGCGACGTGACCTGGTTCGACATCGACCCGGCCACCGGAATCCCGTCCCGCGCGGGCGCGTTCGAGGCCCCCGCCGCCTCCTGCGTGGTCTTCGGCTGAGAGCCGTCGCCGGGGCGGACCGCACGCGAATCGCCGGACGGGCCGGGGAGACCGGACCGTCCGGCGATTCGCGTGCGGTGTACGCCCGGAGTCAGCGCGCCGGAGAGTTCTGGTTCTGCGCCGAGATGCCCAGCGTGCTCGTGTACTGCGACAGCACCAGCTTGCCGACCGCCGGGTACGCGCCCAGCGCCTCGGAAGCGGCGCAGTCGGCCTCCTTGAGGGCGACGTCGAGCACGCCCTCGGGCAGTTCGGGGCCGATCAGATACGGGGCCAGCGCCAGCTGCGTCGAACCGGACTCGCGCAGCTGCTCGGCGATGGCCGCGACCGCGCCCTCGTCGTCCAGCGCCGCCGCCATGACCGGCACGGCGAGGCGCGCGGCCAGCAGCATGCCGGTGATCCCGGCGGCCTGGACGGCCTCGTCGCCGCCCACCGTGGCGAGGATGATGCCGTCGGCGGCCGTGGCCACCGTGAACAGCCTCGCCCGGTCGGCGCGGGCCAGCCCGGCCTCCGACAGACGCACGTGGAGTGCCTCGGCGAGCAGCGGGTGCGGACCGAGGACCTCGGTCATCTCCGCCACGGCCTTGCTGTCCACCACGGCCTGACGTATCCGCCTGACCAGGGAGTTGTCGGGACCCGCGAGCAGCGGCACGACCACGGCCGAGATGCCCTCGGGCTCGCTGGTCTCCCGGCCCGCGGCCTTGGCCAGCTCGTGGCGCTCGACCCGCCGCTGCGCGTTCTCGGCCAGAACGGTGCCCAGCGCCGGGTACTCGTCGTCGTCACCGTCCAGATAGCCGATCCGGGCGTCGAGGCCAGGCAGCTCGGAACGCGCGATGCTGACGACCTCGTCGCCGAGGTTCCGCACCTGGGCGCTCGGGGTGCCGGGCATGGCCAGCACGAGTGTGGGCGCGCCCTCGGGCGCCGCCACGGGCTCGGGTCGACGGTGCCGCCCCGACTGTCGAGGTCGAGGCATTCGTACAGGCAGGCCGGGTGCCGGCCCAGTGGGGGAGCTCATGGCGTCGAATGCTACTGGTTTCGTGGGGTCGGCTGTTCGGGGAGGGGCCGGTCGCGCGCCATCTGTCCCTATTCTTTGGTTTTGCAGCTTACTGCTTATTCGTCCCGCTCTGTCGGGGTCGACAACAGCCGCCCGTCGCACGGCAGTCGCAGCGAACCGGTGGCGAGCGCGGCGGCGATCCGCAGCGCCCCCGCCAGCGGATCACCCCCCGCCCGCACCGGCCGGGCGAACGGCAACCGCTCGGCCAACTCCGCCCGCAGCGGCCCCAGCAGCGGCTCCCCGATGGCGAACAACCCACCCGTCAGGGCGACTTCACACCCCTCGGCCGTTGGGCACACCGCGACGGCGGCGTCCGCGATGTGCCGTGCGGCCTCGTCGAGGATCGCCGCCGCGACCGGGTCCCCGGCCGCCGAGCGGGCCACCTCGGGCGCGAAAGAGGCGAGTACGGCAGGCCGGTCGGTACGCGGATAGAGCAGCCCCGGCAGCTCCGGCGCCGCCCCGAACACGGCTTCCATCCGGGACAGCAGTGCGGCCGAACCGCCCCGCCTCCCGTCGTACGCGCGCATCGCGGCCTCCAGCCCGGCGCGGCCGATCCAGGCACCGCCGCCCGCGTCGCCGAGCAAGTGGCCCCAGCCGTCGGCACGCTGCCAGCCCGTCAGATCCGTACCGAGCGCGATCATGCCCGTACCGGCGGCCACGACGGCGCCCGGACGCTGGCCGAGCGCCCCCGCGTAGGCGGTGACGGCGTCTGCGGCCAGCGCCAACCGCTTTACTCCCAGGGCCCGTTCCAGGGCCCGGGGCAGCTCCGCGCGCAGCCCTTCGCCGAGCGTGGCCATCCCGGCGGCGCCGATCGCGACCGTGTCGACGGCCTCCGGCTCCTCCGCCGACGTGGACCCGGCGCGCGCCCGCAGGGTCTCCACGGCGGGCAGCAGCCGCTCCAGCAGCTGGTCCGGATCGATGCCCGAAGGGCCCGTCCGGACGGGCTCGGTGGACACGACGGTGCCGATCGTCCGGACCGCCGTCTCCGCCCCGTCCCCGGCCGGGGCACCGGCCGCCGACCCGAGCGCGATCCGCAGTCCGGACCCGCCCGAGTCGACACCGAGCACCAGGCTCACGGCAGTTGCCAGTCGACGGGCTCCGCGCCCTGCTGAACGAGGAGTTCGTTGGCGCGGCTGAACGGACGCGACCCGAAGAACCCCCGGTCCGCCGACATGGGGGAGGGGTGCGCCGACTCGATCGCGGGCAGCGGCCCCAGCAGCGGACGCAGATTGCGGGCGTCGCGGCCCCACAGGATCGACACCAGCGGCTTGTCCCGCGCCACCAGCGCCCGGATGGCCTGCTCGGTGACCTCCTCCCAGCCCTTGCCCCGGTGTGCCGCCGGTTTGCGGGGAGCGGTGGTCAGGGCCCTGTTGAGCAGGAGGACACCCTGCCGGGTCCACGGGGTCAGATCCCCGTTGGACGGCCGGGGCGCCCCGATGTCCGCGTGCATCTCCCGGAAGATGTTGTCCAGGCTCCCCGGCACCGGCCGCACCTCGGGCGCGACCGAGAAGCTCAGCCCCACCGCGTGTCCCGGTGTGGGATACGGGTCCTGGCCCACGATCAGGACACGCACCTCGTCGAACGGCTGCTGGAAGGCGCGCAGTACGTTCGCGCCCGCGGGCAGATAGGTGCGTCCGGCGGCGATCTCCGCGCGGAGGAAGTCGCCCATCGCGGTGATGCGCGGGGCGACCGGGGCGAGGGCGTCGGCCCATCCGGACTCGACGATTTCTTTCAGTTCACGTGCCACGGGGCGTCACTCTAATGCGGCGCCGGTCTTCGTGATCAACGAATCGGCCAACGCCGGCCGGCCGCCGTTGCGCCCCTTGCGTACGCAACGGTGACCGCCGTCCCCTCCCGTCCGGACCCGCTCCGGCCGACGCCCTAACCGGCCGACCCGCCGACGGCGTCGAGAGACGCCATCTCCTCGTCCGACAGCCGGATCGCGCCCGCCGCCACGTTCTCGTCGAGGTGGTGCGGATCGCCCGTCCCGGGAATCGCCAGTACGTGCGGGCCCTGCCCCAGCGTCCAGGCCAGCCGTATCTGCGCGGGCGACGCACCGTGCGCCTTCGCGACGGCGAGCACCGCCTCGTCGTCGGAGCCGCCCGCGCCCATCTCGGCCCGCTCCCCGGCGATCGCGAAGAACGGCACGAACGCGATGTCCTGTTCCCCGCACTCCCGCAGGAGGTCCCGCGACTCGTCCGGCGCCCCGACGCCGTAGGCGTTCTGCACACAGACCACGGGTGCGATCGACCGGGCCTCGGCGAGCTGGGCGGAGGTCACGTTGGAGACGCCGAGATGCCGGATCAGCCCGGCCCGGCGCAGGTCGGCCAGCGCGCCGAAGTGCTCGGCGAGCGAGCCGTCCGCCCGCCGGCGCGGCAGCCGCAGGTTCACCACGTCGAGATGGTCCCGGCCGAGCTGGCGCAGGTTCTCCTCGACCTGACCGCGCAACTGCTCCGGCTTCGCCCACCACCACACGCCCGACGGGTCGCGGGCCGGCCACACCTTGGTGGTGATGACCAGATCGTCGGCGTACGGCGCGAGCGCCCGGTTGATCAGCTCGTTGGCGGACCGGGTCGCGGAGAAGTAGAACGCGGCGGTGTCGATGTGGTTCACACCCAGGTCGACGGCGCGCCGGAGCACGGCGACGGCAGTGTCGCGGTCGCTCGGCCGGCTGTCCGCCGCGAAGGGGGTGCCGCCGGTCAGGCGCATGGCGCCGAACCCGATCCGGTTGACCGTCAGGTCACCGAGCCGTCGGCTGCCCGCCGCGGTCGCGGGGCGTGCTGAGGTGTCGGACATGGATCTCCTCCGCGGGAAGGGAACGGGGTTCTCCGGCGGTGTGCCCACGCGGGGACGTGTCGGCGGCCCGTACCGGGAAACGAAAAAAGCCTCCCTGGCGGATCGGAGACCCGCGCCGGGGGAGGCGTCGACGGCAGAGCACCTTAGCATTCCGGCTCCGGCGGCCCGCGCTTGCCGGACCGAGGCCGCCGCCTCACGGCGGACGCCCCGCCCGCCCCGTCACGCGCGGACCCGGTCACCGACCGGGCGTACCGACCGGGCGCACTGTCCCAGTGCGCTGACCGAGTGCGATGCGCGGCCCCGGCGGGTGTGCCACGAGGGCCTCCGAAAATTGCCTGATTAAGTGGTGAATGTGTCAGAACTTGAGATGACTTCCGCCGCCGAGCCCACGACACCCGTCTGGCCCCGGTGGGAGGTGCAGGGGTACGGCACGGTCACCTGCGCCACACCACCGGGCGACCCGTGCGCCCTCCCGCCGCACCAACTGGTGCCGCCCTGGGTCGACATCCGACTGACCTTCGCCGACGGCGCCAGGGTCGACGTGCTGGCCGTGCTGCGGGACGGCGTCATCGCCGTCGAGGACGCGCAGGCCGATCCGCCCCTGCCGCTCGACGACCTGTCCGGGCTGGCCGCCTGGATCGAGGCACCGCTCGCGTACGCCTCCCGCGCGGTGGCCGCGCAGCACCGACTGGCGCCGGACCAGGAGCCCCGGGACGCGTCGGACCCCGCCCCCCGGGACGCGTCGGCGACGGCCACCGACGAGGACGCCGACCGGGCGCGGGACGCCGAGCCCGCCGCGTACGGCAGTGACCTTCCGTACGGAGGCGGCGACCCGTACGAAGACGGTCTCCCGCACGGCGGCGGCGACCCGGACACCGATCCTGACGGCGACGGGCCGCTGATGGAGAGGGAACCCGCGCCCTCCGGCCGGCACCGCGCCGCCGACCCCGCGTCGTCCGAGCACGCGGAGCGGCGCGGGGTGGCGGAGACGTACCGCAGGGCCGAGCAGTTGGGCCAGGACCCGGTCCTCGCGGTGATGTGCGCGACCGGCTACGGGCGCCGCAAGTCGCTCGGCCTCATCGCGAGCGCCCGCGACGGCGGCTATCTGGCACCGCGGCACCGTCGCGGCTGACCCGTACCGGCCGGCCGGGGGCCTTGCGCGGCACGGCCCCGGCGGACGGTCACAGCGAGCGCATCCGGTTGATCTCGGACGTCTGCTGCGCGATGACCTCGTTGGCCATCTCCTCGAGCTGGACGTTGTTGCTCGACGACAGGGCGTCGGTCGCCATCGTGACCGCGCCCTGGTGGTGCGTGACCATGAGGTCGATGAAGAGCGTGTCGAACGCCTTGCCCTTCGCCGCGCGCAGCTTCGCCAGTTGGGCCTCGGTCGCCATCCCCGGCATCGCCATGGAGTCGTGGTCGTGGTGACCGCCCTCCTTCTTGGCCTTCTCCTCGCCGCCGTTCAGATCCAGCCAGCCCTCCATCGCGCCGATCTCCGGTTTCTGCGACGCGGCGATGCGCTCCGCGAGCCGTTTCACCTGGCCCGACGCGGCGCGGTCCGGGGCGAGTTCGGTCATCACGAGCGCCTGGCTGTGGTGCTGGATCATCATCGTCGCGTAGTTGTAGTCCGACGCGTTGGGCGTGTTGTCCGGAAGTTCCTTCTTCGCCTCCTCGGGGGAGAGCGTGCGGGACTTCTCGCCGGGCTTGCCCGGGGCGACCACATGCCCCGCGGGCTTGCCCGCCGACGCGCTCTTCGCGTCGTCGTCGCCCGACTCGCAGGCCCCCAGGGTGAGTAGGGCGGCCAGGGCCGTCGCCGTCACGACGGGCCGGAGGGCACGCGGGCTCCTGATCCGGATCAACACGATGACCTCCTGGAGAACTTGACGTGTATCGGGCACGCGGTCTGGCCCTTTCCTAACACGCATCCGGAGGCAGGTGATCAAAAACTTTCATTACATCTAGGTTGCCATCTGTTGAGATGTACATGTGAAGGACGATACTGCCGACCGTAAACCGTTCAACTAGGAACGGATACACAGGGAGGACGCAGTGACTTCGTTGCTCAACCCCCGGGTGCGACGCAGACGTCTGGGAGTGGCCGCAGCCGCTGCCGCCGGACTGATCGCGACGCTGCTCGCCGCCGGACCGGCGGTCGCCACACCCGACCCCGGTGACGTGCCGGCCCAGGAGCAGACCTCCAAGAGCCAGCAGGCCGAGGCCAAGAAGGCCATCCAGAACAACGACATACCCGGCGTGAACGAGATCGTTCACAGCGACAACATGTCGCACGTCGTCAACGTCCCCAAGGAACACCTGCCGGGCACCAACTCGGACATGGCCTTCCAGGGGAAGTACGCCTTCTCCGGGAACTACGACGGCTTCCGGATCTTCGACATCAGCAAGCCGTCGAAGCCGAAGACCGTCGCGCAGGTCCTGTGTCCCGGTGGCCAGAACGACATCTCCGTCTCCGGGAACCTGCTGTTCCTGTCGACGGACGCCTCGCGCAGCGACAACTCCTGCTCCAGCGCCTCGGCGCCGGCGACGGAGAAGTCGTCCTGGGAGGGCATGAAGATCTTCGACATCAGCGACAAGCGCAACCCGGAGTACGTCGCGGCTGTCGAGACCGCCTGCGGTTCGCACACGCACACGCTGGTGCCGGACCGCAAGAACGTGTACGTGTACGTCTCCTCGTACTCGCCCAGCGCGTCCTTCCCGGACTGCCAGCCGCCGCACGACGGCATCAGCATCATCAAGGTGCCCCGTAACGCGCCCGAGAAGTCGAAGATCGTCGACTTCCCGATCCTGTTCCCGGACGGCGGCAACCCGGGTGCGCCCACCAACCCGGGTGTCTCGGCGACCACCGGCTGCCACGACATCACGGTGCTTCCGTCCAAGGACCTGGCCGCCGGCGCCTGCATGGGTGACGGCATCCTGTTCGACATCAAGAACCCGGAGCAGCCGCGGGTCATCGACCGCGTCCAGGACAACGTCAACTTCGCCTTCTGGCACTCCGCGACGTTCAACCAGGGCGCCAACAAGGTCGTCTTCACCGACGAGCTCGGTGGCGGCGGCGCGGCCACCTGCAACGACGAGATCGGCCCGAACCGCGGTGCGGACGGCATCTACGACATCGTCGGCAAGGGTGACAAGCGGACGATGAAGTTCAAGAGCTACTTCAAGATCGACCGCCCGCAGGCGGCCACCGAGGTGTGCGTGGCGCACAACGGTTCGCTGATCCCGGTCAAGGGCAAGGACATCATGGTCCAGGCCTGGTACCAGGGCGGCATCTCCGTCTGGGACTTCACCAACTCGTCGAAGCCGAAGGAGATCGGCTACTTCGAGCGCGGCCCGGTCACCCTCGACCGCGTCACGACGGCCGGTCCCTGGTCGGCGTACTACTACAACGGCTACATCTACTCGAACGACATCGCCCTGGGTCTGGACGTCGTCAAGCTCGACGACCCCCGGACGGACGAGGCGAAGAAGGTGCGGATGGACGAGCTCAACGTCCAGACGCAGCCTGACTACTTCGAGGACTTCCGCCGCTGACGGCGCTGCCGGCCGCCACGGCGGGCGGCCGGACCGGTGGGGACCTGACCCCACCGACCTCGTCAGACGTTCCGCCGGGCGGGTTCCCCGCCCGGCGGATCCGCGTACCCCGGATCCAGGCCGTACCGCTGGAACAACTCCTCGCGCAGCTTGACCAGCGGCATGCCCGCCCCCGGCAGCAGAATCGCGAACACCGCGCCCATCATCAGCGCCCGCAGCATGCGGTAGTCGCTCTCCACGTCGTCCGACCCGTAGCGCTCCATCGCCTCGCGCAGCAACTCGGCGAGCCGCTGCTGCTCGGCGCACTGCACGAATCCCTCGGCCTGGAGGATGCCCGCCATGTGGGCGCGCATCAGCACCGGGTGATCGACCGTCAGACCCAGGACGGCGTCGATGGACCGCGCCAGTACCTCTCTTCCGTCGTCCGTACGCGGCGGGCGCTCCATGGCCGCCTGCAAGGTACGGTGCATGAGCCGGTGCACGGCCGACTGGAACATCGGGCGCTTGCCGGGGAAGTAGTACGAGACCAGTCCGCGTGCCGCTCCTGCCCGGTCGGCGATGTCGGCGAGGGTCGTGCCGTCGTAACCGTGCTCCTCGACCAGGTCCACGGTGGCCTGCAGAAGCCGCTCGCGGGAACGCCGACGAAGTTCTTCATTGACCGATGGGCTCCGCGGGGACATGCTGGACTCCTGCGTTGACTGGCTCCTAGCCAGTATACTCGGCACGTCCTCGCCGACCGGCCCGCAGGGCTTGGTGGGTGTGGGTGGAGGCTGCCTGTCTTGGGCGACGCGGGGGATCGCCCAAGACAGGCAGCGTGCTCGTCGTCTCCCTGTTCCGGCCCGCGAGTTCGCGGGCCGGAACAGGGGACGGTCGAAGCGGATGCGCGGCTACCGGCTCTCTCGTCACCGTGCCGCGCGCCCCGGTGCCGCCGGAGGGGTGGTCACTCGCCCCGGCCGCGTCGGGCCCGGTTGTCCGGACCGCTGGTGATGTCCCCCGGCTCCGGCCGCGCGGGGAGCGCGGGGCCGGAGCCCGGGTGCCGGAGACCGACCGGTGGGACGTGCGGGATCAGACGCCGCCGGACGTCACGCACACCGGCTGGGTGCCCCGTACGTAGCCGCCGTTCAGGCTCGGCTTCCAGAAGACGGCGCACCAGAGGTCGCCGTGGGCACCGTCCTGGTACCCGGTCCACCAGTGCGATCTGTTCTGCCACTCGCCGTCGTTGCTGTTCGAGACGGTGCCGTGCGGCCCGAACAGCTCCCAGTGGCCCGTCCCGGTCCAGCCGGACGCGCGGACCTCCATCTTGACGACGTCGGCGTCGTACATGTCGCCTTCGAAGTCCACACAGATCTGGTGGTTGAAATTGGTGGCGGACTGGCACCGCGTACGGTCCAGGGGTTTCGCCTCCGCCGACGCGGACACCGTCCCCGACAGTGCGATCGCCGCCGCCACCGTCGCGGCAAGTCTCAGTTTCATTCCGGGCCCTTTCTTGGAGAAACAGGCGATTCAGGAGGCGATGACCGGGGCGCAGGCGGTGTCCATGTAGCCACCGGCCTCGTAGAGCGTCGCGCAGACGCGGGACGCGTTCCGCTGCATCAGGACGTTGACGGGAAATATCGCCTCTTCGGAGAGCCTGCTCCCGCCCCACGAGCGCTCTCTTCCGAAGAGTTCCCGATTCTGGTCGTCCAGAATGCGGACGTGAATCCGGGGATTTCCGACCCCGAACAGCGGGGACTGGAAATCACCGCTGATGGTCTGGAAGTCCACCAGATTGCGGGCGTCCCAGTCCACGCACAGAATCCCCGCTCCGCCCTGAATCGGGGTGCACCCGCCGCCGGTCTCGGCCGCCGCCGGCGATCCGGACATCAGGGTCGCGACAGCGGCGCCGATGGCCGCCACCGCGAGTCCGCGCCGGGACAGGTGCTTTCTTGCTCGAATCACAGCTTCCTCTTTTCTGACGGCACGACGGACAACAACCGGCGATCCACGCTCCGCTTCTTCTCGCGGATCCGGATTCCCTTTCTCCGAATATGCGAATCGCTGCGCCGTCGTTCTGAGGATGATTCTGCGGTTCGCCTCTTACCGATCGCTTACCGGGCTCATGTGTCGTGATTTCTCTTGCTTTCGGGGCGTTCCCCGAGCGCGCGCGGGCGCTCGGGGAACGCGAACTCCGCCGGACGGATCGCCGGACGGATCGCCGGACGGATCGCCGGGCGGCGCGCCGGACGGATCGCCGGGCGGCGCGCTACGACGCCGGAAGAACCTCGGCCCCGCACTCGTCGCACGCGTCGCACCCGTCGGGCCGGTCCGTCCCGCCGGTCAGCGTCTCCTCACGCTGCCGGCGGGCCTCCCGCACGAGGGCGGTGACGGCCGGGCTCTCCCGGCCCGGGAGCCACGCCAGCACCGACGTGATGGGCGCCATGTCCGTCACGTCCACGTAGACGATGCCGGGACGGGGATACAACTCCCGGCAGGCGGCGGGCACGATGGTGATGTTCGGGCCCAGCGCGGCGGCCGAGAACAGGGCTTCGAGGTTCGACGCCTCGTCGTCCGTGAACGTGACGCGCGTGCCGTCCGGACGCGGGTCCACCGCCCAGAAGGACCGCCATTCCTCGGGTACGGCCTGCGAGACGCTCACCACGGCCTGGTCCGCCAGATCCGCGAGCGTCACCCGGTCGCGGGTGGCGAACGGGTGCGTCTCGCTGACCGCGATCACCCTCCGCTCCACGGCGAGAGGCTCCACCTCCACCCCGGCGGGCACCGGCAGATAGAGCACGACGACGTCGACCTCCCCCCGGGGCAGCGCGTTCACCTGCTCGACGAAATCGAGGTGACGGACCTTGATGGCCAGCGCCGGGTAGCGGATCCGCATCTCCGCCAGCAGGGCGCGCATGTGGGGCAGGGCCACCATGGCCTCCAGCGTGCCGACCACCAGGTCGCCGGCTTTCGGC
The DNA here is from genome assembly GCF_036327775.1 of Streptomyces sp. NBC_01498. Lineage (NCBI taxonomy): Bacteria > Bacillati > Actinomycetota > Actinomycetes > Kitasatosporales > Streptomycetaceae > Streptomyces > Streptomyces sp. NBC_01498. The sequence goes on from NZ_CP109598.1 coordinate 6,695,265, forward strand.
GGCAGGGCCCGAAGCACCGGGCGCGGCTCCCGGAGCAACTGCGTGTGGACCTCGGTGAGCGCCCTCCCCGGCCCCACGCCCAGATCGTCGGCGAGCCGGTGCCGCACCATCTCGTACCGCAGCAGCGCCTCGGCCCGCCGCCCGCACGCCCGCAGCAGCATCAGCAGACGGGCGTGGAGCCTTTCCTCGTACGGCGATTCGGCGGCCATCCGCTCCAGATGGTCCAGGGCCAGTTCCGCTTTTCCGGCTTCCAGTGCCGTGTCCGCGAGTTCGAGCGCCATGGTGATGCGCGTGTCCTCCCACTGGCGTACCAGAGGATCCGTGCGTATCCATTCCGGTCCGTCGGCGAAAAGCGGCCCGCACCAGAGACCGAGCGCCTTGTTCAGTGTGTCGAGCCGTTCCTCGGACGCCGCCGCCCGGGGCGCCCTCGCGATTCGCCGAAACTCCATGAAGTCGTTCTCGGCCTCGATTTCGAGACGATAGCCGTGCCCTTCACGTGTGACGGTGGCAGACGACCCGCAATGCGTCCTGAGCCATTCGCGGAGTCGCGACACCGTCGTGTGCAAAGTCCCCGTGGTGCAACCGTCGGGCCCCCAGGCGCATTCCGCCAGCCGGGCGGGACTCACCGGCTCCTCGGGGTGCAGGAGCAGGGCCCCCAGCACGTTGCGAACGGCCGGCCGTGTCACCGCCGCTTCTTTTCCGTCCACCTGGACACGCAATCTGCCCAGAATTTCTATCTTTGCCTGCGCTTGTGCCATCTGAAACGCTTTCCCCCTGGAATTGCAGCCGTCTTCGGCCGGTTCGAGCCTACGCGCGGAAGCGGGGCCGGATCGCGCCTCCCGGTTCCGCGCGCGCCGGGGTGACGGCGTCGGCGCAGCGGGGCACGCAGCGGCTTTCGACCGGGTTCGTACCGCCCGCCGATAATGCGTTGCCCGTCCCGTCGTCCGCGGCGATGATCGCGGGATGACTCCGACTCCCCCCGACGGACGCGCCGGCATCGACGCCGCTCTGGTGAAGCGTCTGATCGCCGCGCAGTTTCCCCGGTGGAGCGCGTTGCCCGTCACCCCGGTGGAGGTCGACGGGTGGGACAACCGGACCTACCGGCTCGGTGACCGTATGACCGCCCGGCTGCCCACCGCCGCCGGCTACGTACCGGCGGTCGCCAAGGAGGACGAGTGGCTGCCCCGGCTGGCGCCCGCGCTGCCCGTCGCCGTACCGCCGGTGCTCGGCCACGGCGTTCCCGGTGAGGGATATCCCTTCCCGTGGTCGGTGCGCGGCTGGCTGCCCGGTGAGACGGCGCGGCCCGACCGCGTCGGGGACATGTCCCGCTTCGCCGTCGCGCTCGCCGGGTTCCTGCTCGCCCTCCAGCGCTGCGACACCAACGGCGGCCCGGTCGCGGGCGAGCACAGCTTCTACCGGGGGACGCCGCCCGCCTTCTACGACGAGGAGACACGCGGCCTCCTGGCCGCGCTCAAGGGCCGGGTGGACACCGACCGGGCCACCGCCGTGTGGGAGGCGGCTCTCGCGGCCGAGTGGCGGGGGGAGCCCGTCTGGTTCCACGGCGACATCGCGTCCGGCAATCTGCTCGTCGCGGAAGGGGAGTTGGCCGCCGTCATCGACTTCGGCACGGCGGGGGTCGGGGACCCCGCCTGTGATCTGGTGATCGCCTGGACCATGTTCGCCGGGGACAGCAGGGCCGCGTTCCGGCGGGCGGTCGCGCACGACGACGGCGCGTGGGCACGGGCCCGTGGGTGGGCCCTGTGGAAGTCGCTGCTGGTCCTGTCCGAGAACATCGGCACCGATGAGGACGTGGCCGACGTCAACCGCCGGGTGATCGCCGAAGTCCTCGCGGACCACGACGAGTTCGCCTGATCACCTCACCCGGCAGGGAGCCGGCCCACATCGCCCGACCCCGGCGGGGGACCGGACGGGGACGCGGCCGGGGGGCACGTCGGCGGACGCGGCCGGGTCCCGCCCGGCCGCGTCCGCCCGCTCAACTCCCGCCGCCGGGCGTCAGGCCGCGCAGTACTGCGACTCCTTGCCGATGGAGCGGTACATGCAGTCGGCGTTCTCCAGCAGTTGCAGCACCGCGTCGCGGTTGCGGCTCGTCTCGCGCTCGATCACCTCGTCGGGCGGGTAGAACCCGCCGCCGCTCCCGGAACTGCCCGGGTACATCTCGAAGGTGTACGCGAAGACCTTCTGGTTGCCCCACAGCCAGTCGTCGATCGACCCGTCCGTGATGTAGAGGTCGCTCGCCTGCTCGGCGGTGTACCCGTTGCTCGCGGCCATCTTCCGGCCGACGGTGGCGAACGCGTTCCGGTCGTCCGCCGTCAGGCCGGGAGCCGTGTCGGCGGTGGTGTACCCGTACGGCCACAGCACCAGCTGGCTGTACGTGTGGAAGTCGATGGCCGCCTTGAGCTGCTGCCTGCCGCCGACGACCCGGCTGCGCGCGAAGTCGGCGACCACCTTGACCTCGGGCGCGGACTCGGCGCGCGCGCCGCGGTAGGTGTCGGAGCTGGGGCTGCCCGAGGAGCCGCCGCAGCAGCCGAACTGGAAGTTCCAGTTGCGGTTGAGGTCCGTACCGATCGCGGAGGAACCGGAGTTGGGCTGACGGTTCTTGCGCCAGCTGCGGTAGGTGCCGGTGGCGATGTCGTACTCGCCGCCGTCCGGGTTCACGTCCGGCACGATCCAGATCTCGCGGCCGTTCACGGCGTTGGTGACCCGTGAGTCACTGCCGTAGGTGTCGCCGAGTTCGCGGATCAGATAGAGCGCCATCTCGACGGTGAGGTGCTCGCGGGCGTGCTGGTGGTGGGTGAAGAGAACCTCGGGCTCGTTCTCGTCCGTCGCCACGTTGTCGCTGATCTTGACCGCGATGATGTCCCGGCCCTCGTAGCTCCGGCCGATGACGCGCTTGCTGATCAGGTTCGGGTGGGCGGCGATCCGCTGGTTGATCTCCGCGTTCATCTCGGCGTAGTTGTGGTAACGCGAGTCGGCCGAGGGGAAGTCGAGCGGCCGGGCGGGCCCGCCGTTCGTCCGGGCCGGCGGCGCGGCCAGCATGTCCAGCTCGTAGCCGAGCGCGCGCAGCCGTTTCGCCTGGGAGCCGGTGGCGCTGACGACGGTCGAGCTCTCGCGCGCCGCGTCCACGGCCACGCCGGTGGCGGCGAGGGCGGTACGGGCCGCGACGTCGTCCGCGCCGGCGACCTCGTACTGCCGGATCGGCTCCTCGGCGGCGACGGCGGGCCGTTCGGCTGCTCCCGGGTCCGGGGGCGCGGCCTCGGCCGTGAAGGGGACGGCCACCGCGAGTGACAGCACGGCCGCGAGGGTGGCGGCCTTCCATCTGCTCTCGCGTATGCGAAGACGCATGGTTTCTCCTGGGTGGGGAGGCATGGGGGGTGCGGTCGCGCCGTGTGGCGCGGCGTTGTTCGCGCACATCGTGGGGCTCTGGCATGACCGGGTCAAGTGTCGAACTTCGGCCACGGCTGCCCGTCCGGCGGACAGGGTTGTCCCGCAACGCGGTTGTTCCTGGAGGAGGTTGACGGCGCGGGCGCGCCAACCGAGGGTGCATGAACGCCGACTTGGCAGTCCAACCGGCCTGGTCGCCCTGATTCGTCGGGGAGTTGGGCCGGGCAGTCCGGGCCCCGGCCGCCGAGAGCCGTCCGGCCGTGTCCGGGGCCGGTCTCGTACACGCGTACGCGCGACCAGCCTCCGGGAGAGCCGGTGCGGCGTCCCCCGGGGCGCTCGGCGCGGGCGTACGAAGGGGGCCGCGGGCGATTCGAACGGCGCGGGCGGGCACCGCCGTGGCCCGGTCGGTCCGCGCGTGCCGGGCCCGCCACGCCGGAGACGCCCGGCCGTTGGGCCGTTGAGCCCGCGCGGGCGTACGAAGGGGGCCGCGGGCGATTCGAACGGCGCGGGCGGGCACCGCCGTGGCCCGGTCGGTCCGCGCGTGCCTGACCCGCCACGCCGGAGACGCCCGGCCGTTGGGCCGTTGAGCCCAAGGAGGGAAGTTCCGGGCGGGCGCGTCACCTCACCGGGCGGGATCCGGCCGGTGGCCCGTGAGGTGACGCGCCCGCCGCGTCAGCGGGTCAGGGCGAGGACCGGGCGCAGACCCGAGGGCCGTTCCTCGACGGGGAGGTGGTCCACGAAGTGCACGGCGCAGCCCAGTTCCGTCGCGCCGCCGTCCGCCTCACGGTCGTCCCCGACCATCAGCACGTCGCGCGGGTCCTGCCCCAGGGCCTCGCAGGCCGCCCCGAAGAGCCGGGGGTCCGGCTTCTGCACGCCGTGCTCGTACGACAGCACATAGGCGTCCACCAGGTCGTCCAGGCCGTGCGCGCGGAAGACCGGACGCAGGTCCCAGCCGATGTTGCTGATGACGCCGACACCGATGCCGTCCCGCTTCAGGGTGCCCAGCACCTCCGCCGTGTCGGCGTACGGCCGCCAGGCGTCCGGCGTCCGGTGGCGCTCGTACAGCGCGTCGTACAGCCGGGGGTCCGGGAGGGCGACCTGCCGGGCGAGTCCGGTGTAGACGGTCCGGTGGCGCTCCGCGCTCTCGTCGCGCGTGGCCCACAGCGCGGCCAGCTCCGGCGGGAGCTGCTGCGGCGACGACCCGCCGGGCAGGGCCCCCGCGACGGCCAGCTGGACCGCGTACCGCCGGACCTCCTCGGGCGGCACGGGCACACTCAGCTCGTCGAGTACGGCCCGGAGCCAGGAACCGGCCGATTCGATGCGGAACAGGGTCCCGGAGAAGTCGAAAAGCACACCCTTGATCTTCATGGTCCCGATCCTCGCCGGGTCACCGCCACCGGGACAAGGCCCGTCCTTCGTACGTGGCGACCGACAGGGCCACCAGGCACCCCCCGAACAGCCAGCCCCCCAGCACGTCCGACGCCCAGTGCACCCCCAGCCAGAGACGGGTGAAACCGACCCCGGCCACCGACACGATCCCCACCACCAGCGCGAGATGCCACAGCTGACCACTCGTCCCGTGCCGTCGCAGCAGCCACAGAAGCATCCCGACGGTGACGGTCGCGGTCATCGCGTGGCCGGAGGGGAACGCCGCGAAGTGCGCCGAGTCGACCGGATCCGGCCAGTGGGGGCGCTCCCGCCCGACGGCGGCCTTCACACCCTGCGACACCAGCGCGCCCACCAGGCTCGTCAGCGCCAGCCAGCCGGCGAGCAGGCGCGAGCCCCGGAACCAGAGCACCAGGAAGGCGACCGCCGTCAGCAGGCGCATCGTCCACGGATCCCACACCCAGTCGCTGAGAACCCGGTTCGCGTGGGTCAGGCCCGGGTCGGCCACCGCCCACCGGTGCAGGTCGTTGGCGACGGACCGGTCCCAGGAGTCCAGCGGACCCCACCCGGCCGCGACGAGCACCAGCAGCAGCACGGAGGCCGCGCCCAGCACGGCCGCCACCCGGCCCGCCGTCACGGCTCCTGGCGGCGTGGACGGCGACGGGGAGTCCGAACGGGGCGCCGGGGGGACCGCGGGGGAGTGCATCGGCTGATCCTTACCTGAACGGGGCCCCGCAAACAGGCCCGGAGAGCCCCGCCACGCTATCCCAGCGCGCGCAGCGCCGGGACGAAGGCGACCACCAGCGGCACTGCGGGCACCAGCGCCGCCGCTGCCGTCAGCCGCAGCCGACGCCCCGGCGTGAGCCGGGGGAGCGGGTCCAGCAGCCGGTCCACCCGGCGCGGCAACTCCGCGCCGGGCGGCGTGGAGGGCCCGAACACCCCCCGGTCCTCGTTCAGTTCGACCAGCGCGAGCGCGGTCGTGCGCCGGCCGACACGGCGGGAGGCGACGTCGTCGGCGGCCAGTTCGACCAGCCGGTGCATCTCGCCCCGGAACGCCGCGAAGACCGGCACCTGCGGGAAGCCGTTGGCCAGCGCCGACGAGCAGTGCAGCAGCCAGTCGTGCCGCGCGCGGGCGTGGCCCTGCTCATGGGCAAGGACGGCGTCGAGCCGGCGGCCCTTGAGCCGCCGCAGGGCGGCCGTGGTGACGACCAGCCGGGGCGCGGCGCCCGGCAGCCACGAGGCGCTCGGACGCTCGCCCTCCAGCACGACGAGCGGGCCGTCGCCGGGTTCCTCGCCGGGCAACAGCGGTGCGCGGACGAGCAGTTCGTCGCGGCGCCGCCTGCGCTGCCGGCGCGCCCGGTGGATCTCGCGGGCCAGCATCGCGCCCGTCCACACCCCGCCCGCCGCCAGGAGCGCGGCCAGCACCGCCGGCCACGGACGGCGGGCACCGAGCGCGTACGCCTCGACGACCTCGCTCGGGGCCGGGGCGAAGAGATGACCCCGTACGTCCACCCAGGCCGCCGCCGCGCTGAAGGTCATGGCGAGCGCGAAGCACAGCAGCACGGCCGCCACCACGCACTGCCACACCCAGAGGGCGACCACCGGCTCCCGCTCGGGCCAGTCGGCGCGGGCCAGCAGCCGGGGGGCGATCACGGCGGCCAGCGCACCGAGCGTCAGCAGCACCAGGGAGACCGTCATGCCGCCCAGTTTATGAGCGCGACGGGGCCCGCCGAGCCGGACGGACACCCCAAGTGACGCACGACACGGTCGTACCGGTCCCGGTGGCGCCCCGTGCGCATTCCCGGCGCCCGTGCGGCGGTCGCCTCGCGCGGGGCGCCGTGCGGGGATCAGAGGGTGAGCAGCATCGCGAGCATGGCGATGCCCATGGAGAGGCGGCAGGCGAGCGTCAGCTCGGCGTCGTCCGGATCACCGCCCACGGTGTCCGGCAGCGCTTCCGTCACCGTCCCGGTGCCCCGGCCGGGAGGCACCGCGGTCGCCGCCCCGCCGCCCTCCTTCGCGAGGACACCCGTCCTGTGCCCGCCCCCGCCCGCGCCGTCCCGCTCGGGCACGGGCTGCAACGGGAGCAGCCGCGCGCCCGTCCACAGCACGTAGCCCGCGTAGTAGATCAGCAGGACGCCCGTCGCCAGGGGGGTGCCTCCCGCGCTTCCCGGACCGTCCCCGGCGTGCGTGGCGTGCGTGCCGCCGGGGAGCAGGGCCATCGACACCGACATGTAGACCATCGCCAGCATCCCCACGAGGTGGTGCAGATGGTGCGACGCCCGCCGGGCCGGGCCCAGCGCCCGCAGCGCGCCGGCGCCGAAGACCGCCGCGTACGCCGTCCACGCCCAGCTCGGCGGTGTGACCGCCGTCGCGGGCACGGCCATCGCCGCCATCCCGAACCCCATCAGTGCCTCGCCGCCCGCCGTGCCGCGTCCCCCGCGCGCGGGACGGCGCAGCCGCAGGGCGCAACAGGTCCCGGCCGCCACGCAGAGCGCCACGACCAGCCAGCCGGCGGTCGCCGGTCCGTGCACCCCGCACCTCCTCGCCGTGATTCGTGAGCCCCGAACCGTGAGCCCCGACCACGAGCCGCACGCCATGAGCCGTGAACCATGAATCCTGGGCCGTCGGTCGTGAGCCATGAGCGGTGAACGACCAATGTCCACACAAACGGTGTCAACGGAGAAATGCCCGTGTCGTTCGAGGCGCACGCAAGCGCAGGGAGACACGGGGGGAGCGCACCGGGGGGACGCGGTCCGCGACCGGTGGACGCGGAAACCGCCCGCATTTCGCATTCCGCTGGAAACGGAAAACGTAAAGAAAATGGGCTGACAACCCGGCCGGCGAACTCCTTCGAATTGGTCTGGACAATGCCTCCGCAGCCCTTGTGGTAGCCGTCGGAAAGCGGTTACTTTTCGAGGGTGCGCCACGGAGGCGGGCGGGCTGCCGCCGCCTGTAATTCCCCCCACCGCCGTGGATCCGCGTATTTCAGGCAGATTTCTAGTGGGAGGAAATACTCCATGAGTATTTCAAGACGCGCCGTCATCGCATCGGCGCTGGCCGGTACCGCAGCGGCCGGCGGAGTCCTCGGCAGCCAGCAGGCGGGCGCCGCGCCCGTACCGCGAAGCAGGGCACAAGCGGCACCGCTCGCCAGTCCCCCCGGCGACGTGGTCGGCAAGATCACCGTCGGGTACCAGGGCTGGTTCGCCTGCAAGGGCGACGGTTCACCCATCGACAGCTGGTGGCACTGGAGCCAGAACGCCGGCCAGCCCCCGTCGCTCGGCAATACGACCATCAAGTCGTGGCCGGACATGCGGGAGTACACCCGCACATTCCCCACCGCGTATCCGAATCTGAACAATGGCCAGCCGGCCACGCTGTTCTCGTCGCACGACCAGCAGACCGTCGACACGCACTTCCGCTGGATGCGGGAGAACAACTGCGACACCGCCGCGCTCCAGCGGTTCAATCCCATGGGCGGCGAAGGCCCGACCCGGGACGCGATGGCACGCAAGGTACGCCAGTCGGCGGAGGCCAACGGCCGTAAGTTCTACATCATGTACGACGTCTCCGACTGGCGCGCCATGCAGTCGGAGATCAAGCAGGACTGGACGAACAAGATGAGGGCGTACACGTCGTCCGGCGCGTACGCGAAGCAGAACGGCAAGCCCGTCGTCTGCATCTGGGGCTTCGGCTTCGCCGACAACCAGCGCCCGTTCGCCCCCGCGGAGTGCCTGGACGTCGTCAACTGGTTCAAGGCCCAGGGCTGTTACGTGATCGGCGGGGTGCCGACGCACTGGCGCACCGGGGTCAGCGACTCCCGGCCCGGCTTCTCCGGCGTCTACCACGCGTTCAACATGATCTCGCCGTGGATGGTGGGGCGGATGGGCACCGTCGCCCAGGCCGACCAGTTCTACCGGGACGTCAACACCCCCGACCAGGCCGACTGCAACGCCCACGGGATCGACTACCAGCCCTGTGTGATGCCGGGGGACCTCCAGTCCCGGCACCGCGCGCACGGCGACTTCATGTGGCGGCAGTTCTACAACATGTGCCGGCTGAACGTCGCGGGGATCTACATCTCCATGTTCGACGAGTACAACGAGGGCAACCAGATCGCCAAGACCGCCGAGAACGGGTCGCAGGTTCCGTCCGGATCCGGCATCTGGGCGCTGGACGAGGACGGCACCCCGTGCTCCTCGGACTACTACCTGCGGCTCACCGGCGACGGCGGGCGCATGCTGAAGAAGCAGATCGCGCTCACCGCGACCCGGCCGACGCCGACCCGGTGACGCCGACGCGATAGCGGGCCCTGTCCGCGCGTGTGCCGCCGGGACCTCGGACCTCCCGGCGGCACTCGCGTCCCGCCGTGCCCCCGTGGGGCGCGCCCTCAGCCGGTGGGCGGCTGCCGCGCCCGGCTCTCCCGCCCCCGCAGTCTCGGCGTGAACGTCGCGTGGAAGATCGTGGACGCGGCCCCGACGGCGGCGGCCCCCGCGCTCAGCACGGACGGTTCCACCTCGACCCGGCGCAGCCGCCGGGCGGTCGGGAACTCGTTGACCGTGCGGGCGATCTCCGTGAGGTAGAAATCCGCCACGTCGTCCGTGAAGAACGGCCCGCCGAGGACGATCAGATCGATGTCCAGCAGGTCGACCAGCCCCAGCGCGCCCCGTCCGACCGCCCGCGCCACCTCCCGTACGGCCGCGACCGCCGCCGCGTCACCCGCCGCCGCGGCCCGGCCCACCGCCCGGTACGCGGCGGTGCCGCCGCTCGCCGCGGCCGCCGGGCGCAGCCCGCCGCGTGCCGCCAGCTCCGGCACGGACACCGGCGGATTGCACTCGGGCATCATCTCCGGACGGCCGTCCTCGTCCACCCGGCCCAGGGAGATCGCGCAGAGCTGCCCGAACTCGCCCGCGTTCGCGCTCACACCCCGGTAGAGGTCACCGTTCAGATAGAGGCCGGTGCCGACGCCCGTACCGAGGTAGAGGTACGCGAAGTCCCTCGCCCGCCGGTCCCGGCCGATCCAGCGCTCGCCCGCCGCCGCGGCCGTGGAGTCCTTCTCCATGATGACCGGGCACGGGAAGTGGTCCTTCAGCAGATACAGCAGCGGCAGATCGCCCCACGCGGACATCAGGGGCGGGCCGAGCACGGTCCCGGACGCGATGTCCACCGGGCCCGGCACCGCGACCCCGACGCCGAGGAACCCCTCGGGCCGTACGGTGTCCGCCGCGTCGGCCAGCGTCTCGCGGCCCAGCGCGGCCACCCGCTCCACGAACTCCGCCGGGTCGGTGTCCGCGCTGACGGACCGGGTGCGGGTGTGGACGATCGCCCCGTCCAGGTCGATCACCACCGCCGTCAGCAGCTCGGGGTCGATATGGATGCCCAGCGCGTGGGCGGCGGCGCCGCGCAGCCGTACCGGCGTACGCGGCTTGCCCGAGGTGGCGCGCAGCTGCGCGTCCTCGATCAGGATGCCCCGGTCGAGCAGGGAACGCGCGATACGGGACACGGACTGCTGGGTCAGGCCGGTGCGGTGGGCGATCTCGCCGCGTGTGATGGTGCCGGAGAGCCGGACGGTTTCGATGACCACGCACTCGTTGAACGACCCCAGGTCGATCTGGTTGACGCCGCTCCAGGTGTGGCCGCGTACGGCGCCGGCCGCCGGGCCACCGGCGCCGGTGCCCAGATGACCGGCCACGTTCTCGCGCAGCCAGCGCACCCCCCGGTACGGGTCGTCGGGCCGGCCCGACGCGTACCGCTCCAACTCGGCGGCCAGATCCAGATAGACGCGCCGCGAGGACTCCGGATGACTGGTGCTGTCGAGAGCGATCATGGCCCGCAGGAACGTCCGCCAGGTGGACCGGGCGGGCAGCTGATGGAGCGTCACGTCCGTTCCACCGTCGGGAGGTTGGGAGGACCGGTCGGCCGGGGCGGGAGCACCGTCGGGGGCGCCGTCCCACAAGGTGATCGCGTGCAGCGCGAGTTCCGGGTGCCGTCGGCTCGCCTGTGCGAGATACCCGGCCAGCGCACGGTCGGACGCGGCGCCGTCACAGGCCGTTTCGCGCCCGGCGGCGTCCGGGATTGCCCGGACGACGATGAACTCGGTTCCCCCCGTGGTGCCGTGACCCCCGCCCGTGCGGGCTCCCGCCTGCGCCGTACGCCCGCCCGTCCCGGCCCCTGTCGACGCCAGGGCCGCGTCAAGGGAGCGGTCGATGCCCGCCAGGACGTCCGCGCCGATCACCGTGCCCGCCGTCGCCGGAGGGCCCGGGTTCAGCCGGGTGCCCGCCAGCAGCACACCGCGCAGGGCGTCCACGTACAGGCCCATCACCCACACGTCGGCGCCCGGCAGCGGTGGCCGGGTCGGAACGGAAGGGGACACCGGCTCGTCCGGGACCAGCCGCCAGCGGCGGCGGATACCGGCGACCGTCGCGTGCGAGAGCCCCAACTCCCGTGCCACCGCCCGTGACGCGCCGCTGCCGCCGGGGGCGAGCAGCGTCCGCGTGACGACCTCGGCCTCGTCGACCGTGGCCGGCCGGCCGGTGCGCGGCCGGTGCTCCAGACCGTCGATGCCCGCGCTCGTCCAGCGCTGACGCCAGCTCCCCACGGTCTGCCGCGACACCCCCAGCCGGCGCGAGATCTCCGCGTCACGCAGCCCGTCGGCCGCCAGCAGCACCACCCGCGCCCTCGTCGCCAGCGGACCGCCCTCGTCCGCCCAGCGGCGCAGGACGGCGCGCGAATCGGGCGACAACCCGCCGTCGGCGGGCCCGTCCGGTCCGGTGTCAGCCACCCGCGCCTCCCTTCGGGCCGCCCCCGGGGGCCAGCCGCAGCGTGAGGATCTGGAAGGGCCGCAACGTGAGCGCCACCGAACGGCCTTCGTGCGCCCGCTCGGTGAGCGGGTCCTCCAGCAGGTCCGTCTCGTGCACGGCGGTGACCGGGAACCCGGCGGTCAGCGTCGTACGCGCCCGGCCGCCCCGGGACTCGTACAACCGCACCACCACATCGCCCGACCGGTCGTCCGCCAGCTTCACGGCCTCGACCACGACGTCCGCACCCGTCACAGCCACCAGCGGCTCCACCGCCCCCGCCGCCGGGGACGGGCCCGGCCGTAGCGGCAGGTTGAGCGCGTACCCCTCGGAGATCGCGTCCTCGACACCGGCGCCGGGGCGCAGCGTGTGCCGGAAGCACTGCGGCCCCCGGTCGGCGTGCGGGTCGGGGCCGTGCGCGGCCCGCAGCAGCGACAGCCGTACGAGGGTGGTGGTCCCGGCGTCCGCGCGGGTGTGCCGCGACACGTCGTAGCCGTACGTCGCGTCGGAGGCCAGCGCCACGCCCCAGCCGTGCTCGCCGACCTGGATCCAGCGGTGCGCCCACTGCTCGCGACGGGCCCCGTCCCGGCCGGTGTTCTCGTGTGTCGGGCGTTCGACATGGCCGTACTGGATCTCACCCCGGCTGTGGTCGGCGTGCACGTCCAGCGGCCAGGCGGCCTTCAGAAGCGTGTCCTGTTCGCGCCAGTCGACCTCGGTGTCGACGGCCAGCGCGCGGCTGCCCGCCGTCAGGGTCAGCCACTGGGTGACGGTGGACCTGCCGGTGCCGCGCTCCACCCGGATCCGTGCCAACAGCGGTCCGGCGTCGGTCACTTCGACGGACATCGCGGTCGTGAGATCACGCCGGGCCGGGTGTCCCGCCTCCCGGTGCGGTGCGTCGCGTCCGGTCGCGTTCCACAACGCCGGTTCGTCCCGGTGCAGTTGGAGCACATTGCCCGCCTCGCCCGGCGCGACGGCCTCGCGGCCGGCCGTCAGGTCGAGCGCGGAGCGTACGAGCCCCGCCGCGTCGACATGGACACGCAGCAGCCCGTTGTCCAGCAACTGCCCGCCGCCCGCGGCGGGGCCGGCGGCGGTCACCGTGACCGGCGCCGTGGCACCCAGTGGCAGCCCGGCCGTGCCCCGGCCGAGCGCGGGAGCCTCGGCCAGTACGGCGAGCCGCCCGTCGGACAGCGGCTGACCCCGTTCCGCCGGGCCCGGGTCCACCGGCCCGTCCCGGTCGAGCACGACCACCTCGCGGCGGGCGCGCGGCCCGGCGTTGAGGACCGTGGCGCCGTCCGGCTCGCCAGCCGAGCGCCGGATCAGGCCCTCCAGCCGGCGCCCGATCTCGCGGTGCGCCCGCTCGGCCTCCTCGTGCACCCAGGCGATGGCCCCGCCCGGCAGGACATCCCGGCTCTGGTGCAGCAGCACCCGCTTCCACAGGGTGTCCAGTTCGTCGTACGGGTAGGGCACCGCGTCCCGTACGGCCGCCGTCGCCGACCACAACTCGGCCTCGCGCAGCAGCGATTCGCAGCGCCGGTTGCCCCGCTTCGTCCGGGCCTGACCGGTGTACGAGCCGTCGTGCGTCCCCGCGTACAGCTCACCGCGCCACACCGGGGCCTGCGGGTACTCGGCCAGGGCGTCCCGGAAGAAGTGCGCCGGGTGCTGGATCGCCACGCGCGGCGAGCCCTCCAGATCGGCCAGCCTGCGCGCGCGTTCCAGCATCTCCCGGGTCGGGCCCCCGCCCTCGGGGTCCGTGCCGTGCCCGGTGTCGCCGTCGTGGTCGCCGCCCTCGTTCCGGCCCTGGCCGAACGGCACCAGCGAGCGGCTGCCGCCGCCCCGGTCCGCGTACACCGTTACGGCGTCGGCCAGTTCGGGCCCGGTGAGGGCCGCGTCGCGGGGGCCCGTCGGCGGACAGTGCGTGAAGATCCGGCTGCCGTCGACGCCCTCCCACCAGAACGTGCGGTGCGGGGACGAGGCGCCGTCGGGCCCGGTCGGACCGTGCCCGAGCAGCCAGCGCGCCCCGGCCAGCGCGGCGAGCTGGGGGATCGCGGCGGACATGCCGCCGGGGCCGGGCAGCCAGACCCCGTCGGGGTCCAGGCCCAGCTCCTCCCGGTGGAAGCGCCGGCCGTGCGTGAACTGCCGTGCCAGCGACTCCCCGCCGGGCAGGTTCGCGTCCGGCTCCACCCACATGCCGCCCACGGGGACCCAGGCGCCCCGGGCGACGGCCTTGCGTACGCGTTCGAAGACATGCGGGTGCCGGTCCTTCATCCAGGCGTGCTGCTGCGCGGACGGCGCGGCGAACACCAGCTCCGGGTACTCCTCGGCGAGCGCCGCCACGCTGCTGAACACGCGGGCGCCCGCCCGGACGCTCTCGCGCGCCGGCCGCAGCCGGGCGGCTCCCGAGCGGGCGTGCCCGACGGCGGCGACGGTGTGCGCGGACCCGTGCGCGGGGCGCGCGAGCACCGGGGCCAGAACGGCGCGCGCGCCGGCGGCCGTCCCCGGGATGTCACGCGGGTCGACGGCGTCGACGGCCCGGTCCAGCGCCCGCAGGATCTCGTGCCGGCGCGGCAGTTCGGCGGGCAGCGCGCGCATCAGGCCGTACAGGACGTCGATGTCGTGGACCAACTGCCAGATGTTCTCGTCCCGTACGGCGAGATCCGCGCGGAGCAGCCGGTGCAGGGGCTCGTCGCCGGCGGTGACCGGGTCGCCGAAGCGGGACCCGGCGCCGGTCACCGCGTCGATCGCCGGATTGGCCGCGGCCTCGACCAGCAGCCGTACGGGCTCGCCGCCCCGGGCGCGTACCGCGACGGTCACCGTCCGGTGCCGGTGGCCCAGGCCCTGGAGCGGGGTGCCGTGCTCGTCGTGGACCAGCCCCTCGGCCTGCCCGCCGCCGAGGTCGATCACCGCCTCCACCCGGCACCCCGCCCAGCGTTCGGGCACCTCGGCGGAGAAGCGGAACCAACTGGTGGACCAGGGGCCGCCGCCCCAGCGCTCGCCGACGACGAACGGCTCGTACCCGGCGCGCAGCGCCACGTCGACGGGGACCGGCTCACCGGGGATGTGCCAGGCGCCGATGTCCAGGGGGAGCCGCCCGGTGTAAAGCGCGGGACGCAGCCGCCGGTCGAGGAAATGGGCGGCGCGCGCCTCTCCGGACGTCCTTCGGTCATGCATGGGCGGCCTCCTGTCCAGCCAGTGAACGCCATGTAAAACCAAGAGTGTTATCAAGTCAACGCCGGTCCGGATCGCTTCTGCATTCCTGGTGGTGAGGGCCTTTCCGGCGCATTGTCAGTCGATTTCCCGCCCACGGAGTTCTCTTCGTGGACAATAAGTGTCCTGACATTCGCGCAATCAGAACGGCGGAACGAAAGAGAGTGCGGAGAAACGAAGAAAGGGACACGAACGGCAGGAGCGCCGGGGCCCTCCTGCCGTTCCCGCCCTTACGCCGGCCCCGCGCCGGGCTCAGTGCCGTACGGCCTCCGGCCTCCCGCAGTCGCCGGCGACCGGCAGCCAGACCCCGTCGCGTGCCGCGTCGAGCAGCGTCAGCATGACGTCCAGGACATGGCGGGCGAGTTCGCCGGACGCCCGGTGCGGACGGTCCTCGGCCAGCGCGGTCGCCAGATCGGCGAGCCCGGTGCCGCGCCCGGCGTTCCGGTAGCCGCCCGACACCGGCAGCGGCTCCCACCCGCCGCCCGCCCGGTGGAGGTCGACCGGCCCGTCGAAGCCGTTCGGGTCGGGGAGGGACAGCGACCCCTCGGTGCCGTGCACCTCGATGCGCGGAAGCCGCGCCGCGTGGATGTCGAAGCTCATGACCAGCGTCGTCAGCGCGCCGCCCGTGTGTTCCAGCAGCCCCGTGACATGGGTGTCCACCTCGGACGTGAAGCGTTCACCGGCCCGGGGCCCGCCGCCGACGACCCGTTCGGGGCGCGGCCGGGACGCGGCGCCGGTGACCCGGCCGACGGGCCCGAGCAGATGGACGAGCGTGGAGAGGTAGTACGGGCCCATGTCGAGCAGCGGTCCGCCGCCGGGCAGATAGTAGAACTCCGGGGCGGGATGCCACCGTTCATGCCCGGGGGTGGTCATGAACGCGGTCGCGGCGACCGGGGTGCCGATGAGCCCGTCGTCCACCGCGCGGCGCGCGGTCTGCACGCCCGTGCCGAGCACGGTGTCCGGCGCGCAGCCGATCCGCAGCCCCCGGCCGGCCGCCAGCGCGAGCAGACCGGCGGCCTCCTCACGGGTCGTGGCCAGCGGCTTCTCCCCGTACACGTGCTTGCCCGCGTCCAGCGCGGCCCGTGCCACCTCGGCGTGCACGGCGGGCAGTGTCAGGTTGAGTACGGCGTCGACGTCGGGGCGCGCGAGAAGTTCGGCGGCCGTGGCGGCGACGGCGACGCCCGGCATCCGCGCGGCGACCGCCTCGGCGCGCGCCGGGTCCAGGTCGGTGACGGCGGTCAGCCGGACGCCGTCGAGCCGTTCCAGGGTGGTCAGGTACTGGCCGCTGATCGCGCCCGCGCCGACCATGCCGATCCTCAGCGGCTCGCCCACAGCAGCCCCCTCTCGGTCAGGGTCCGGACCTCCGGCACGTCGAAGTCGTCCGGTTTGTGGCCGATGGTGGAGACGAACACCCGGCCCGCGCCCCAGGTCCTGGTCCAGACGGCGGGCATCGTGACCGGCCGGGACCGGTCCTCGTCCGCCTCGAACCCGATGGTCGCGAGCGTGTCGATCAGCGGGTCGGTGAGGGTCCAGTAGCGCTCGGTGTGCACCTGGAAGTCGGCCAGCCCGCCGACGACGGGATGGTCCGCGTGCTCCGGGAGGATGCGCACGGTGTGGTCGCTGAAGCCCGGTGGATGCGTCAGGAACTGTCCGCCGGTGAGGAGTTGGTAGCCGACGCTGCCGCGGAAGGAGTCGACGACACCGCCGTGCCAGCCCGCGAAGCCCGTGCCCGCCCGGACGGCCGAGACGAGTCCGTCGCACTGCTCCTGGCTGATCTCGCCCATGGTCCAGCACTGGACGATCAGGTCGGTGGCGGCGAGGAGCGGGGCGTCGGTGTACACGTCGAGGGTGTCGGCCGTCTCGACCGTGTACCCCCGCTCCCGGAGGAACGGCAGGAAGAGATCGGTGACGGTGACGGGCAGGTGCCCCTCCCAGCCGCCGCGTACGACCAGCGCGCGCCGGGGGCCGGGAACGGGCGGCGGGCCCGGGGTGGTGTCCGTCATGGTCGTTGCACGCTCCCGTCGGTGTTGCGCAGCAGGGCCCAGCGGTCGTGTTCCAGCGGCGCGGGCACCGGGTGTCTGCGGGCCGCCGCCTCGTCGAAGTCGACGCCGTGACCGGGCGTCCCGTGCGGGAACAGCGCGCCGTCGCGTGCCACGATCGTGCCGGGGAATACATCGAGCACGGCGGGCCTGAACACGGCGGCCTCCTGGACGCCGAAGGCGTGGCTGCTGATGTTCATGGCGAGCGTGGCGGCCTGGGCGACGGGGCTGACGTCGGCGGGGCCGTGCGGGGCGAGCCGTACGCCGCGCAACTCGCAGGCGACGGCGAGCTTGCGGGCGGGGGTGAGCCCGCCGAGGGTGGGGACCCGGATCCGGGCGAAGTCGATGGCCGGGCCGTCGAGCAGCGGCAGGAACTGGCCGATGTCGTGGAAGAGTTCACCGACGGCGAGCGGGACGGGGGAGCCGGCGCGCAGCGCGGCGAAGTGGCCCGCGTCCTCGGGGGCGAGCAGGTCCTCCACGAAGTACAGCCCGGCGTCCTCGACCCGGCGCAGGAAGTCCCGCGCCTGCCGGGGGTCGAGCCGTTCGTGTACGTCGTGCAGCAACTCGACCTCGTCGCCGACCCGTTCGCGTACCTCGGTGAGGACGCGGGGCACGGTGCGCACGTACGCGGCGGAGTCCCACGGCACCGAACGGGTGCGCAGCGCGTGCGCGTCGGCGGCGGGCGCGGCACCGGTGCCGTAGGTGTCGGCGCCGGGGACGGCGGCCTGGACGCGGACATGGCGGTAACCGCGCTCGCGCGCCGCCACCACCCGGTCGGCGATCTCGGCCGCGTCCGTGCCGCTGACATGGGTGTAGGCGTCCGCGCGGGTGCGGACCCGGCCGCCGAACAGCGAGTACAGGGGCGCGCCGAGGCGCTTGGCCTTGAGGTCCCACAGAGCGACGTCGATCCCGCCGAGCGCGTTGCCGCTGATCGAACCGCCCCTCCAGTAGGCGCTGTTGAGCATCAGCCGGTGGAGGTCCTCGATGTCGTCGGGGTCGCGCCCGACGAGCATGGGCGCCAGGTAGTCGTCCAGCACGGACCGGACGGCGAGGGTGCGCTGCGGGTCGCTGGCGCAGCCGAGGCCGTACAGGCCGGGCTCGTTGGTCTCGACGCGGACGATCAGATGGGGGCAGCCGTGCGGTGCGGTGAGGAAGGTGGAGACGGCCGTGATGCGGATTCTCGCGCCCCGTTCCTCGACCCAGGGAGCGGGAGCGAGGATGTCGGAGCGGGCATCAGGCGGTGCCATACGAACTCCCTCGTACAGATAGCAGGATGATGTACGTCTATCCGAACGTAGAGAGCGGGGCTTTAATTTGTCAATGACTCTACCAATTATGGGCCGCGGCGTCGTCAGTGCTGTCCGAGGCGTTTGAGGAGAGTCCGCAACGCGTGTGCGGCCTCCGTGACGGCCCCGGCGATCTCCTGCGCGCGGGTGTCGTCCATCCGGGTCTTGGGGGCGGAACAGCTGAGCGCGTCGCCGCCGCCGCGCCCGGTGCCGAGCGCCACGGCCACGCACCGGATGTCCACGGAGTTCTCGCCGTCGTCCATCGCCCAGCCCCGGAGCCGGGCCTCCGCGAGCTGGCGGATCAGCTCGTCGGGGTCGGTCACCGTGTCGGGGGTGAGCCGGGCCAGCGGCCAGGCCAGCCGGCGCTGCACCTCCGCCGCGTCGTACTGCGACAGCATCGCCTTGCCGAGCGCCGTCGCATGGGCCGGCAGCCGCCGCCCCACCGCCGAGTACATCCGCAGCGCGTGCCGTGACTCGCGTTTGGCCAGGTAGACGACGTCCGTCCCGTCCAGCCTGCCCAGATGCACCGACTCGCCGGTCTCCTCGGCGAGCGCGTCGAGCACCGGCCCGGCCAGGCTCGCGACGTCGTCGCCCTCCAGATAGGCGGTCCCCGTCAGCAGGGCCTTGAGGCCCAGGCTGTAGCGGGTGCCCGAGGCGTCCAGGTCCACCCAGCGCCGTGCCTCCATGGTGCGCAGGATCGCGTGCAGGCTGCTCTTCGGCACCGCCATCGCGCTCGCCATCTCGGCGAGCGAGAGCCGGGCGCCCTCGGTGCCGAGCAGTTCGAGCACCTCCAGCACCCGGGCCGCCGACTTGACCTCTTCGGGCTTGCGCCCGCGCGCAGTTGCTGCCACCGATTCCACGGAACCTCCGCTTCCCGCACCGGTGCCCCTCGGCGAACCGGCCAGCACGATTCTCGACGTGCGTCTTGACGCTATATCACCGCGACCATAAGTTCAGTCACTCCAACGTCATTCGGTCTTCTGAACGGTTGATCTGAGGTAGAGCCCATGCGCACATCTTTCGCGCGGAATGTCCGGCTGGTGGCTCTGGCCGCGACCACCGCGCTCACGCTCACCACCCTCTCCGCCTGCGGCGGCTCGTCCGGCTCCGGAGGCGACGCGGACTCCCTGGAGATGTGGACGTTCAAGCAGTCCCACGTCGGCGCCCTGCGCGCGGCGGCCAAGGAGTTCAAGGAAGAGACCGGCATCACCGTCACCGTCGAGGCGTACACACCCGACGACGCCTACACCACCAAGGTGCAGAGCTCGGCCAAGACCGGCGACCTGCCCGACGTCCTCGAAGTGCACTCCGACGGCGAGGACTTCGTCCTCGGCGCGGCCGGAGTCACCGCCGACCTCCAGGACGAGGTCCCGGACTCCTGGAGCGGACGCTTCCAGGAGGCGATCCGGGACTCGGGCACCGTCACCGCCCAGAAGTTCAAGGAGTCCCAGGCCAAGGACTCCACCTTCAAGGGCGTCGAGGAGAACCAGCGCTTCAGCGTGCCGCTGACCGCCGGCACCTTCGGCATCGTCTACGCCGACAAGAAGAAGCTGGCCGACGCCGGAATCACCGAGGCCCCCGCCACCTGGGAGGAATTCCTGGAGGCGCTGGAGGCCACCCACCACAAGGACCCCAAGAACGGAGGCGTCAGCCTCGGCCTCAAGGTCAAGTCCACCGGTATCAACTGGGTCCTCCAGCAACTCGCCTTCGCCCAGCTCGGCAAGGAGGACTACGAGAAGCTCTGGGGCCGGGACAAGAGCGCCGACTTCGGCTCGCCCAACGGCATCGAGGTCCTGTCCCTCTACGACCGGATCACCCCGTACTGGATGCCGGGCAGCCAGTCCCTCACCATCGACGAGGCCGACCAGGCGTTCGCCCAGGGGAAGTCGGCCTTCGCCATCGGCGGCACCTTCACCCTCGCCTTCCTCCAGCAGAACGGGGTGAAGGCCGACGACATCCTCGCCTTCGGACTGCCCGCCCCCCGGGACGGCGCGATACCCGACCGCGCGCTCGGCCCGATCGCACTGACCGGACTGAGCCTCACCGCCACCAGCGAGCAGCCCGACAACGCCAAGAAGTGGATGGAGTTCCTCTCCGGCACCGACGTCGCCGCCAACTTCGCCAAGGCCGGCAGCGACCTGCCCGCCACCGAACTCGGCGCCGACTCCGCCAAGGTCCTCGGCCCCGCGCTCACCGCCATGATGGAGAGCTTCCAGGGCACCCCCGAGACCACCTACGACCCGTACCTCAGCGACTTCCGGCCGCCGGGCTACGACCAGGACCGGGCCGGCGAACTCCTCGCCGAACTCACACCCCTGGGGAAGGAGACACCGGCGCAGACGGGCGCCAAGCTCCGCGGACTGAACAGCGACTACTGGGCGACGCAGTGACCACAGCGCCTCGCGGCACCGCGCACGAGAAGGCCGGGGGCGGCACGGACCGTACGCCCCCGGCCGGGGACACCACCGCCGCGGAGCGCCCCGGCGGCCCCGGCGCACGGCCCCCGCGCCGGCGGATCAGGACCGAGACCGTCTCGGGCTACCTGTTCGTCGCCCCCGCCGTCGTCCTCTTCGCCGTCATGGGCCTCTACACCGTCGGCTACGGCTTCCTGCTGAGCTTCGCGTCCTGGAACGGCTTCATGCCGCACTGGACCTGGGTCGGCCTCGACAACTACGCCGACCTGCTCTGGCGCAGTCCCGTCTACGCGCCCCGGGTGCGTGACGCGGGCCTCAACACGCTCTGGGTCATGACCGCCGTACCGGTGCTGACCGTCGTCGTGTCCTTTCCGCTGGCCGTCCTGCTCAACCGGGCGCGCCGGATGCGGTCCGTCCTCCGGTCGGTCTACTTCCTGCCGTACGTCACCAGCGGCATCGCCGTCTTCTTCGCCTGGCAGTACATCCTGAAGCCGGACGGCGCCGTCAACCTGCTGCTGGAGCAGCTCGGACTCGGCTCCCTCCAGCAGCCGCAGGGCTGGCTCGGCAATCCCGACACCGCCCTGCCCACCATGATCGTGGTCACCGTGTGGGGCGCCGTCCCCGTCTCCATGCTGCTGTATCTGACGGGTCTTCAGACCATCGACGCCAGTCTCCTGGAAGCCGCCGAACTCGACGGCGCCGGCTGGTGGCGCACCCAACTGTCCGTCGTCTGGCCCCTGTTGCGCCCGATCACCGCGATCGTCGTCCTGCTCAATCTGCGCGACTCGCTCCAGGGCTTCCAGACCTTCCTGGTGATGACCAACGGCGGCCCCGGCGACCACACCAACGTGCTCGGCCTGGAGGCGTACAGCCTCGCCTTCCTCAAGGAACTGCGGCCCACCCTCGGCCTCGCGAGCGCGCTCGGCTGGCTGCTGTTCGCCGCCGCCCTGCTACTGGCCCTGATCAATCTCCGAGCGCTGCGGAGCAAGACATGACGTCGATCCCCCCGGCCGGCACGCGAGACCGCACGACCGGAGGAGCACCCCGGGCGGGCGGCGGCGCCCCCTCCGGCGCGGCCCGTACCCGCCGGATCCTCGCCCGTACCGTCGTCGGTCTGCTGCTCGCCGGATACGGCCTGGTCAGCGTGTACCCGTTCCTCTGGATGGTGTCGGCCGCCTTCAAGGACAGGATCGAGGTGGTCCGCGGCGGTCATCTGATCCCGGAGAACCCCACCCTCGACACCCTGGTCGACACCTGGAACACGCTGCACTTCTTCGACTTCTTCCTCAACAGCCTGCTGGTCACCCTCTACACCGTGGTCCTCACACTGGTGATCTACGCGGCGGCCGGCTACGCCTTCGCCGTCCTGCGCTTCCCCGGACGCCTCCTCCTGTCGAGACTGTTCGTGTCGCTGCTCTTCGTGCCCGGTGTGACGGTGATGCTGCCGATCGTGCTCCTGGAGAACGAGCTGGGCATCCTCGGCACCCACTGGGGGCTGGTGCTGCCCTTCGTCAACGGCGGAGCCCCGCTGTCGATCCTGCTGATGACCGGCGCGTTCGCCGCCATCCCCGGCGAACTCCGCGACTCCGCGAGGGTCGACGGCGCGAGCGAGTTCCGGATCTTCCTCAACATCCATCTGCCGCTGGCCCAACCCGCCCTGATCACCGTGGCGTTGCTCACCGCGATCCCGACCTGGAACGAGTACCTGCTCAGCCGTGTCTCCCTCAACGACCGCTCGGCCTTCACCCTGCCGCTCGGCCTCCAGACCCTCGCGGCCGAGAACGTCCCCCAGTACAACAACCTGATGGCCGGAGCACTGATCGTGGTCATTCCCGTCGTCCTTCTCTTCCTCTGCCTCCAGCGCTACTTCGTCAACGGTCTCGTCGGGGCGGTGAAGGGCTGATGCGTGTCCTCGTCACCGGCGCCGCCGGACACATCGGCGGCCATGTCCGCGACGACCTGCTGGCCCACGGCCACCGGATCGTCGCCACCGACCTCGTCCCCGTCGACGACCCGAGGGCCGACCGCGTCCTCACCGGCGATCTGCGCGACCGGAACCTGGTCCGCGACGCCCTGCTCGGCGTCGACGCCGTCGTCCATCTCGGCGCCATTCCGCACCCCAACTCCGACGACGACAGCGACCTGTTCGCCACCAACTGCCTCACCGCGCACCGGGTGCTGGACGAGGCGGGCCGCGCCGGTGTCCGCCGCGTCGTCGCCGCGTCCAGCCTCTCCGCCGTGGGACTCGCCTGGTCACCGGTGCCGCAGTCGCCGCGCTACGTACCCCTGGACGAGGAGCACCCCCCGCTCGTCCAGGACCCGTACGGGCTCTCCAAGCTCGTCCTGGAGGAGACCGCCCGCGCCACCCACCGGCGCCACGGCACCGACATCGTCTGCCTGCGCCTCCCGTTCACCGGGACCGGCGAACGGCTGACGAAACAACTCGCCGCCGTACGCGCCGACCCGGCCGCCCACCGGAGGGACCTGTGGGGGTGGCTGGACACCAGGGACGCCGCCAGGGCCGTACGGTACGCGCTCCGCGCCGAACTGACGGGATGTCACATCCTCAATGTGACGGCCGACGACACGTCGTCACCGGTACCGACCGCCGACCTGCTCGAAGAGCACCACCCGGGCGTGCCCTCCTTCGCCGAACTCACCGGCCACGCCTCGCTGTTCGACACCTCCGCCTGCGCGCGCCTGCTGGGCTTCGCGCCGAAGCACCGCAGGGCTCCGGCCGGGGACGCGACATGACCCGGGCCGGTCGGGGGAGCGCGGCCTCGGTGACCTGCCCCCGGGGCCGTACGCCGCCGACCACCGCGCGGTGATCCGGCCCGGCCCCGAGCGTCGACCGCAGCACGCCGACCTCAGACCGCCGCCGGTGATCCGGCCCCGACGCCGAGCACCGACCGCCGCGCGCCGGGCGGGGGCCGGGCGACCCGGTGATCACCGCGGCTCCCGCAGGTCCGGGCGGTGCGCCCGCGCGGACCCCGACCGTCCGCGCGGCCGGGACCTGGGGTTAGGCTCGGGCTCGCCGCCGACTCGCGGCGGAGAAATCGGAGAACGCGCACCATGGACACCGCCCCGCTCCCCGCTCCCGGCCCGCTCACCTACCGGGACGCCACCCCGGACGACGTCAAGCCGCTCGTCGACCTCATAGAGTCCGCCTACCGGGGCGAGAGTGCCCGCGCCTCCTGGACCTCCGAGGCCGGTCTGCTGGAGGGGCAGCGCACCGACGTGCGGGGCGTGCTGGAGGTGATCGAGGCCGAGGGCAGCCGGCTGCTGATGGTCGAGACCGGCGGCGAACTCGTCGCCTGCTGCCAGCTCGAACACCGGGGCCCCGCCGCGTACTTCGGCATGTTCGCCGTCGACCCCCGCGCGCAGGGCGGTGGCCTGGGCAAGCGCGTACTCGCCGAGGCGGAGCGCCGCGCCCGCGCGGACTGGGGCGTCGGTGAGATGCACATGACCGTGATAATCCAGCGCACGGACCTGATCGCCTGGTACGAGCGGCGCGGCTACCGCCGTACGGGACAGCTGCTGCCCTTCCCGTACGGCGACGAGCGCTACGGCCTCCCGCAGATCGACGACCTGGCGTTCGAACTGCTGGTCAAGCCGCTGGACGACTGACCCGCCGCGCTCCGTACGGCGGTGGTCCGGCCGCCCGGGTGCCGGGTCCGAACGCCCCGCCGGGGCGCCGGGTCAGGCCGTGAAGCGGCCGGTGCGGCGGATCTCCGGGAAGTCGGTGGTCGCGCCGTCCAGGCCGAACGCCCGGACCAGCCGCAACTGCTCCGGTGTGTTCACCACCCACCCGATGACCCCGAGCCCCGCCGCGTGCGCGCGCTCGACGGTCTCCAGCGTGAGGCGCCGGATGTTAAGCGCCAGCGAGTCCGCGCCCACCGCGACCGCCCGGTCCACGACGTCACCGCCCCAGCGGCTGGCGATCAGCACCGTCCGTACGCCGGGCACCAGCGAGGCGATCTCCGCCACGGCCTCGTCGTGGAACGAGGACACCTCCACCCGGCCGACCAGCCCCCGCCGCCGGATGACCTCCGCCAGGGCGCGCGCCGCCGCCACATCCTTGATCTCCGCCTGGAGCGGCGACCGCACCGCGTCCAGGACCTCCTCGAAGACGGGCACCCGCTCGCCCCGTCCCGCGTCCAGCCCCCGCAGCTCCGCCAGGGTCCGCCCGGCGATCGGGCCCGTGCCGTCCGTCGTACGGTCCAGCTCCGCGTCGTGCATGACGACGAGAGCGCCGTCCTTGCTCAGATGAAGGTCGAGCTCGATGGCGTCCATGCCGGCCCGCTCGGCGTGCAGGAAGGAGCGCAGGGTGTTCTCGGGTTCGACACCCATCACTCCACGATGACCGATGGTGAGGAAAGTCAAGGCTGACTCGCTTCCGTCGTCGGCGGCTCCCGCGCGGCGCCCGCGCCCCACGCGGCCCGACGGCAAACCCTAGTGGCCACGGTGCGGATACGACCCTTCGCCGTCCGCGTACGTGCCGACAGCTGTTGTCCAAGGCGTAAGCGGCAGGAAAAACGCCGGTAAACGTGGGGTGCGGCAGGATAATTTGTGACCCCCGCCCTTGTACGGGAGAATCGGAGACCGATACGGTGCTTTGACGCCAGCTTCTCCCGTGGAGGACACGACATGACGGAAATTCTTGTGCAGGATCGGCCCGGAGGGCACGCGGCCGACGACACGCGGGTGGTCGACCACCCCGCCTGGGCCGAGCTCAAGAACGCCGTCGAGGAGATCCGTCCCTGGCAGTCCAAGGACGGCTCGGTGGACTTCGACGCCGAGAACGCCCCCACCCGGGCCCTCGCCGCGACCACACTGGGCCGGGTGACCGACGCCGTCGAGCGGCTGTCACCCCTGCTGCCGCACGACACCGCCTACCACACGGCGCTCGTCGCGGACCTCCGCGCCTGGGGCGACGGCGGCTTCGGCGTCCCCGACTTCCTGGACTCGCTGCTCGCCTTCCAGCCCGCCGCCGAACGCGTGGACCGGCTCCAGCACCTGGTCGTCTTCCCCATGTACACGCAGAACGGCAACCCCGACCGCAACCTCGAAGCGGTCGTCCTGCGCATGGTCTGGCCCGAGTGGCTCTCCGAACTGGAACGCACCCGCTACGACAACCCGCTCTTCTGCGGCATCACCTTCGAGGACTTCACCTCCGGGTACGACACCAACTCCGCCGTACTCTTCCCCGAGACCATCGCCGTCCGGCAGGCCCCCGAGCGCTTCAGCTGGGGCGGCATCTTCTGCGACCGCGAGGCCGCCCGCTTCCGCCGGGTCACCGACGCCGCCGTCGGCATCCTCGGCGTCGAACTCCCCGACGGCATCCGCGAGATGATCGGCGACCAGGACCGCTGCCAGCAGGCGTTCGTCCTCTGGGACATGATCCACGACCGCACCCACAGCCACGGCGACCTGCCGTTCGACCCCTTCATGATCAAGCAGCGGCAGCCGTTCTGGATGTACGGCCTGGAGGAGCTGCGGTGCGACCTCACCGCCTTCCGGGAGGCCGTCACCCTGGAGGCCGACGGCGTCGCGCAGGGCCGCGACGTGCAGTACGCGGTGCTCTTCGACCGGATGTTCCGCTTCCCCGTCACCGGCGCCCGCGAGCGCAACTACGACGGCCTCGGCGGCCAGCTGCTCTTCTCGTACCTCCACCGCCACGACGTGGTCCGCTGGACCGACAACACCCTGCGGATCGACTGGGAACGCGCCCCGCAGGTCACCCAGCAGCTCCTCGGCGAGATCGAGGCCCTCTACCGGGCCGGCATCGACCGCCCGAAACTGGTCCACTGGTTCGCCGCGTACGACCTCGTCTCCACCTATCTGGCCCCGCACCCCGGATCCCGCTGGGCCAAGGGCCCGGACGCCCTCGACCTCGATCTGCCGCCGCGCAAGCTGGTGGACGACGTGCTTCCCGACGAGTTTCCGCTGAGCATGTTCTACGAGGCCCTGGCCAAGAAGCTCAAGACCGTGATCGCGTCCACGCGCGGCATCACGGCCGCGGCGTGAGCACCCGGCGCCGTACGGGCTCCACGAGCCGCACCAGCAACGCGAGCGCCACCACGGCGCGGACCACGGGGGAACCGGTATGACGGAGAAGACGACCATGACCACACCCACCGGCACGGGGGCGCTCGACGGCGCCGTCGTCGCGGTCGCCGGAGCCGCCGGCCCCGCCGGACAGGCCACCCTGCTGCGCCTGGCCTCGGCCGGGGCGACGGTCGCCGCCGCCGACGCGAACGCGGACGCCCTCGCCGAGGCCGTCGACACCGTCCGCCGCGCCCACGGCGCCGCCACCGTCCTTGCCGACACCGTCGACCTCCTCGACCCAGAGGCCACCCGCGCCTGGGCGGCCCGCACCGAGAAGGACGCCGGCCGGGGCCGGATCGACGGACTGGTCCACCTGGTGGGCGGCTGGCGCGGCGGCAAGACCTTCGCCGCCACCGACCTCGCCGACTGGGACCTGCTGGAGAAACTGCTGATCCGCACCGTCCAGCACACCTCGCTCGCCTTCCACGAGGGCCTGCTGCGCAGCGACCGCGGCCGGTACGTCCTGGTCAGCGCCGCCGGCGCGAGCAGCCCCACGGCCGGCAACGCCGCCTACGCCGCGGCCAAGGCGGCGGCCGAGGCGTGGACCCTGGCGCTGGGGGACGACTTCCGCAAGGCCGGGGGCGACGAAGGACCGCGCGCGGCGGCTGCGATCCTGGTCGTCAAGGCACTGGTGCACGACGCGATGCGCGCCGAGCGCCCGAATGCGAAGTTCGCGGGCTTCACGGACACCGGAGAGCTGGCCGACGCCATCGCCGGGGTCTGGGACCGGCCCGCCGGTGAAGTGAACGGAAAACGCCTGTGGCTGACCCCCGAGTCATGAGGTCCCGCACGACGGCCGCGCGTGCGCACCACGATCCCGCCACGCGCGGCTTCGCCAGCGACAACTACGCCGGCGCCCACCCCGAGGTGCTGGCCGCGCTGGCCGTCGCCAACGGCGGGCACACCGTCGCGTACGGCGAGGACGAGTACACCGACCACCTCCAGCGCGTCATGCACGGCCACTTCGGCCCCACCGCCCAGGCGTTCCCCGTCTTCAACGGCACCGGGGCCAACGTCGTCGCGCTCCAGGCCATGACCGACCGCTGGGGCGCCGTGATCTGCGCCGAGTCCGCGCACATCAACGTGGACGAGGGCGGCGCCCCCGAGCGGGTCGGCGGCCTCAAACTGCTCGGCGTGCCCACCCCCGACGGCAAGCTCACCCCCGAACTGATCGACCGTCAGGCATGGGGCTTCGACGACGAGCACCGGGCCATGCCGCAGGTCGTGTCCATCACCCAGAACACCGAACTGGGCACCGTCTACACGCCCGACGAGATCCGCGCGGTGTGCGAGCACGCGCACGGACTGGGCATGAAGGTCCACCTCGACGGGGCCCGGATATCCAACGCCGCCGCCTCCCTCGACGTACCGCTGCGCACCTTCACCAACACCGTCGGCGTGGACGTGCTCAGTTACGGCGGTACGAAGAACGGCGCGATCCTCGGCGAGGCCGTCGTGGTGATCGACCCCGACTCGGTCCGCGCGATGAAGCGGCTGCGCAAGCTGTCCATGCAGCTCAGCTCCAAGACGCGGTTCGTCTCCGTGCAGTTGGAGGCGCTGCTCGCCGGTGACCTGTGGCTGCGCAACGCGCGGCACAGCAACGACATGGCGCGGCGGCTCGCGGCCGGGGTACGCGACGTCGACGGCGTCGAGATCCTGTACCCCGTGCAGGCCAACGCCGTCTTCGCCCGGCTGCCGCACGACGTGAGCGTGCGCCTCCAGAAGCGGTTCCGCTTCTACTTCTGGGACGAGGCGGCGGGCGACGTCCGCTGGATGTGCGCCTTCGACACCACCGAGGACGACGTGGACGCGTTCGTGCAGGCGCTCAAGGAGGAGATGGCGCGGTAGCGGGCGCTTTCGCGAACCGTGGCCGGACCCCACGAGCGGTGCATTACAGTAGACCTTTCCGTGCGCTGTGGTGCACCGCTTCCGTACGTCCCCAGGCAAGGCAGACGATGACCCTGACGCTCACCGTGTCGGACGAGGTGCGCTCCCTCGTCCCCGGTTTCACCCCGCTCGCCGTCGAGGCCCACGGGCTGGTCAACGGCCCCAGCACCGAGGCCGGTTCGGCCCTGCTGGACGACGCGACCCGGCGGTTGGCCGCCCGGCTCGACGGCCGCGCCCCGCACGAGGACCCGCACATGGTCGCCTGGCGCGCCGCGTACACGGCCTTCGGCAGCAAGCCGTCCCGCACCCGCAACTCCGGCGAGGCACTGGCCAAACGCGCCCTCGCGGACGGCGGGCTGCCCCGGATCAATCTGCTCGTGGACCTCTACAACGCGATCAGCGTCGCCCATCTGATCCCCGTCGGCGGCGAGGACATCGACCGCATCGAGGGCACGATGCGGCTCGTACGGGCCACCGGCGACGAGCCGTTCCACACCGCCGCGGGCGGCGAGCCGGTCGTCGAGCACCCGGACGCGGGTGAGGTCGTCTGGCGCGACGACGAGGGGGTCACGTGCCGGCGCTGGAACTGGCGCCAGGGTGTACGCACCCGGCTCACCGAGGAGTCGGTGAACGCGGTCTTCCTGCTGGAGGCGCTGGACCCGATGAGCCGGGAGGCGCTCGACGCGGCGGGCACCGAACTCGCCGAGAAGCTGGAGAAGTTCAGCCCCGGCGCCCGTATCACGGTCTATCCGGCGGGCTGACGCCGACGGGCCGGTGCCGTGCCGGGCGCGAGCCCGGCGGCACCGGCCGGTGGTGAAGTCCGCGGCCGGTGGTGAAGTCCGCGGCCGGTGGTGAAGTCCGCGGCCGGTGGTGAAGTCCGCGGGCCGGCGGTGAGGTCCGCGGCCGGTGGTGAAGTCCGCGGGCCGGCGGTGAGGTCCGCGGCCGGTGGTGAAGTCCGCGGGTCGTTCGGAAACGCATTGCCGTTCGTTCGCCGTCCCGGCGCGGTGAGGGTTCCTCCCGGCCGTCCGGACGCGTTGCCGTTCGTTCGCCGTCCCGGCCGGGGCGTCTTCTCCCGCCGTCCGGGACGGGGCCGTCCGCGCGGCTCAGCCGGCCTCGCGGACCTCGGCCGGTGTCGGAGCCGTACCGCCCAGGTGTGCCGGCACCCACCAGGTGTCGCTCGCGTCCTTGGGCCGTACCGGATAGGCGCGCTGGGCGGCTTCGAGCAGTTCCTGCACCCGCTCGCGCAGCCGCCGGGTGATCGCCCCCGCGTACTGGTCGGCGGGCGCCTCCACCGGCTCCCCGACCCGCATCGTCACGGGGATGTGGCTGCGCCGGAAGTTGCGCGGGCGCCCCTTGGTCCAGATCCGCTGGGTGCCCCACAGCGCCATCGGGATCAGCGGGACCCCGGCCTCCTGCGCCAGACGGGCCGCGCCCGACTTGAAGGACTTCAGCGTGAAGGACTGGGAGATGGTCGCCTCGGGGAAAACGCCGATGATCTCACCGGAACGCAGCGAGTCCAGCGCGTGCGCGTACGCGGCCTCACCCTGCTTGCGGTCCACCGGGATGTGCTTCATACCCCGCATCAGCGGGCCCGAGACCTTGTGCCGGAAGACGGAGTCCTTCGCCATGAAGCGGACGAGCCGCTTCTGGGGGAGGGCGGTGAGACCGGTGAAGATGAAGTCCAGATAGCTGATGTGATTGCTGACGAGCACGGCGCCGCCGGTACGCGGGATGTTCTCGGTGCCCTGAGTCTCGATCTTGAGGTCCAGTGCCTTGAACATCGTGCGGGCGGCACCGACGACCGGCCGGTAGACGAGCTCTGCCATCTGGAGGAGACCCTTCTGTTCCCGGGGAGGGTTCTCCCGACGGAAGCTACGCAGCCGTAGGTTTTCGGCATTGGGCAGATCGTGCCCCAAACAAGGGCCCGTGGCCAGTCCTGCCGTCGGCGCGGAGCGAGATTCTCATCACGTCATTCACGCGAGATCGGGGCGTTTGCCGCAGCTCAGGGCCGCGCGGCGGGCGCCCGGCGGAATAGGGTGCGGCCGTGGGACGCTCCTTCGGGGACGGTCACGACAGGACGCGCGACAGGGGCGCGGGACACGGGTGCGGCGGCGGATTCGGCGTCGGGCCCCGGTGTCGTACGGAACGGAGGCGACCGGTGCGCGGGCGACACGGTGAAACACGGCTCGGAGCCGCCGAGTTGGGCACGGAGTTGGGGGAGCGGGCCACGCTCGTGCAGTTCTCCACCGCGTTCTGCCAGCCGTGCCGCGCCACCCGGCGCACCCTGGCCGAGGTCGCCGCGATGGTCGACGGCGTCGTCCACGTGGAGATCGACGCCGAGGACCGGCTGGCGCTCGTAAGGGAGTTGGGCATCGTCACCACACCCACGGTGCTGGTGCTCGACGCGGCGGGCCGGACCGTCCGCAGGGCCGCCGGGGCACCGCGCAAAGCGGATGTGATCGCCGCGCTCGGGGCGGCGATCTCCGATACGGCGCGGGGCGGTTGACAGTCCCCCGGCGCGGCGGTGGACCGGGCGTAGGGAAGGTCACAGTTCGGAGCGCTTGCCCAGCGGGCATGAGCTGGATGTACTGAGGTGTACTGGCGAGTAATATTACGGTCGGTGCGGGGATCGACCTGACCGGAAAACCCCCCATCGGGCGCCTATGCTGCGAGCACCAAGGCAGCCCAGAAATGACGATGCAGTAGGAGAGCCGGCGTGAGCTTGAGGATCGTTGTCTGTGTGAAGTACGTGCCCGACGCGACGGGGGACCGGCATTTCGCCGACGACCTGACGCTGGACCGTGACGATGTGGACGGTCTGCTGTCGGAGCTGGACGAGTACGCGGTCGAGCAGGCGTTGCAGATCGCGGCGGCCCACAACGACTCCGGCGACGGCGACGCCGAGATCACCGTACTGACCGTCGGCCCCGAGGACGCCAAGGACGCGCTGCGCAAGGCGCTGTCGATGGGCGCCGACAAGGCCGTCCACGTCGAGGACGACGACCTGCACGGCACGGACGCGCTCGGCACCTCCATGGTCCTCGCCAAGGCGATCGAGAAGACCGGTTACGACCTGGTGGTCTGCGGCATGGCCTCCACCGACGGCACGATGGGCGTCCTGCCCGCGATGCTGGCGGAGCGCCTCGGGGTGCCCCAGGTGACGCTGCTGTCGGAGGTGTCCGTCGAGGGCGGCACCGTCAAGGGCCGCCGGGACGGCGACGCGGCGACCGTACGGCTCGAAGCCCCCCTGCCCGCCGTGGTGTCGGTGACGGACCAGTCGGGCGAGGCCCGTTACCCCTCGTTCAAGGGGATCATGGCTGCCAAGAAGAAGCCGGTGGAGTCCCTGGACCTGGAGGACCTGGACATCGACGCCGGGGACGTCGGCCTCGACGGCGCGTGGACGGCCGTCGACTCGGCCACGCAGCGCCCGGCCCGTACGGCGGGCACCATCGTCAACGACGAGGGCGACGGCGGCGAGCAGCTGGCCGGATATCTCGCCAGCCAGAAGTTCATCTGACGGGTGCGGTCCACCGCCCCCGACGCCGGTCCCGCCCCCTTCACGCCCACGCATTCGCAGGAGAACACATCCCATGGCTGAAGTCCTCGTCTATGTCGATCATGTGGACGGTGCCGTCCGCAAGCCCACCCTGGAGCTGCTGACGCTGGCCCGCCGTCTCGGCGACCCGGTCGCCGTCGCGCTCGGCGCGGGCGCCGCCGACACCGCCGCCGCGCTGGCGCAGCACGGCGCGGTGAAGGTGCTGACCGCCGACGCCCCCGAGTTCGCCGACTACCTGGTGGTCCCCAAGGTCGACGCGCTCCAGGCCGCGTACGACAGCGTGTCCCCGGCCGCCGTGCTCGTCCCCTCCTCCGCCGAGGGCAAGGAGATCGCCGCCCGTCTCGCGGTGCGGATCGGCTCGGGCCTGATCACCGACGCGATCGACGTCCAGGCCGGTGACGAGGGCCCGGTGGCGACGCAGTCGGCGTTCGCCGCCGCGTTCACCACCACCTCCCGGATCACCAAGGGCACCCCGGTCATCACCGTGAAGCCCAACTCCGCCCCGGTCGAGCCGGCCGCGGCGGCGGGCACCGTCGAGGAGCTGGCGGTCACCTTCGGTGCCGCCGCCACCGGCACCAGGATCGTCTCCAGCACGCCCCGCGAGTCGACCGGACGGCCGGAGCTGACCGAGGCCGCGATCGTCGTCTCCGGCGGACGCGGCGTCAACGGCGCCGAGAACTTCGCGATCATCGAGGCGCTGGCCGACTCGCTCGGCGCGGCCGTGGGCGCCTCGCGCGCCGCCGTGGACGCCGGCTGGTACCCGCACTCCCACCAGGTCGGCCAGACCGGCAAGTCGGTCTCCCCGCAGCTCTACATCGCCTCCGGCATCTCGGGCGCGATCCAGCACCGGGCGGGCATGCAGACCTCGAAGACCATCGTCGCGATCAACAAGGACGCCGAGGCTCCTATCTTCGACCTCGTCGACTACGGCGTCGTCGGGGACCTCTTCCAGGTCGTCCCCCAGCTCACCGAGGCCATCAAGGCGCGCAAGGGCTGAGTCCGTGCCGGCGTTCCGGGGCCGCGCGGCGGAGGGTCGCCGCGCGGCCCCGGCGCGGCCGGGCCTCGCCGTCCCGCCCTCGGCGGACGACCATTGACGAGGCCGGACGCGGTCGATTAGCTTCGCCATGCGGACGGTCGACTCCACATGGCGGAAACTGGAGGCGCGGCAATGGGGCACGGGCAACAGGAGACGGTCACGACGAGCCTCGCCGACGCGGTCGGCGACGGCATCGACGCCTCGCTCGCACCGGTCGACGCCGAACTCGCCCGGCGCTATCCGGGAGACCCCGGCACCCGACAGCCCGTCCACACCGTCTACGTCCCCGCCGACGCCTTCGACGCCGGCACCGTCCGCTCCTGGGGCGACCGGGCGCTCGCCGCCCTCGACGAACACGCCCCCGACGCCGCCTCACTGGCCCGTGTCCTCGGTCTCCCCGCCGAACTGGCCGGTCCGGTCCACGAACGCGTCCGGGCCAAGCTGGCACGCGAGCCGGTCGAAGACCTGCGGATCGACTTCGAGGACGGCTACGGCGCGCACACCGACGCGGAGGAGGACCACGCCGCCGCGCGCGCCGCGCGCCTCGTCCACGCGGCGTACGGGGACGGCACCGCCGCCCCGTACACCGGCATCCGGATCAAGTGCCTGGAGGCCCCCGTACGGAGACGGGCCGTCCGCACCCTCGACATCTTCCTCAGCGGGCTCATGGACGCGGGCGGACTGCCGGACGGGCTCGTCCTCACCCTGCCGAAGGTCACGTACACCGAACAGGTCACCGCCATGGTGCGGCTGGCGGAGGAGTTCGAGAAGGCACGCGGCCTGGAGCACGGCCGGATCGGCTTCGAGATCCAGATCGAGACCAGCCAGTCGATCCTCGCCGCCGACGGCACCGCCACCGTGTCCCGGATGATCGGCGCGGCGGACGGCCGCGCCACCGGACTGCACTACGGCACCTTCGACTACAGCGCCTGTGTCGGTGTCAGCGCCGCCCACCAGTCCAGCGACCACCCGGCCGCCGACCACGCCAAGGCCGTCATGCAGGTCGCCGCCGCCGGTACCGGCGTACGGGTCTCCGACGGCTCGACCAACGTGCTGCCCGTCGGCCCGGCCGAGCAGGTCCACGAGGCGTGGCGGCTGCACTACGGGCTCACCCGCCGCGCCCTGGCCCGCGCCTACTACCAGGGCTGGGACATGCATCCCGGCCATCTGCCCACGCGCTACGCGGCCGTCTACGCCTTCTACCGCGAGGGCCTCGCGCCCGCCGCCGCGCGACTCGCCGCGTACGTCGCGAAGACGGGCGGCGCCGTGCTGGACGAGCCCGCCACGGCCAGGGCCCTCAGCGGCCATCTGCTGCGCGGACTGGACTGCGGGGCACTGGACGACGACGAGGTCACCCGCCTCACCGGCCTGTCCCGCACCGACCTGGAGTCTTTCGCGAGGCCGGGCGGCGCGGGCGCCGGGGCCCCGGAGCGTTAGGGCCCGGTGCGGGGATCGCCCGGCTCGTCGCGTTGCGGGCGGCCTCGCACCGTACGGCCGCGCCGCCGGGCACACCGGTCCTCCGCCGAGCCGACGCGAACACCGGCCCCGCGCGGTGGGACCGGCCGATCCCCGACGGCCCGTCGGACGGGGCCCGGGGACACCTCCCGGGGAGTCCGCCGCGCGGAGCGCGCCGCCGGCATCCGCGCCGACCTGGAGTCCTTCGTGACGCCGGGCCGTACGGACCCGGAGCCGTGGGTCCGGCCGGGCGGACTCCCCGGACTCGGGACGGCTGAGCCGGCTCATCGGGCCGTGGGCGGCCTCGCACCGTCCGGCCCGGTCGTCCGCCGCGCCGTACCGACGTGCCAGGGAGGGTCCGCGCCGGGACCGGGCCGATCCCCGACGACCTTTCGTACGGGACCCGGGGACACCTCCCGGAGAGTCCGCCGCCGCGCGGACCGCGCGGGCTTCGCGGCGCCGGGACGCCCGCCGGTACCGCCCGCCCCCGTCGCGTACCCCGCCTACCGGCCCGACGGCGGGGGCAGTTCGCCCGAGCCGCGCGCGATCAGCCTCGTCGGCAGCACCACCTGGCTCGGCGCGTCGGCCGCGCCGTCGAGGCGGCGGAACAGCCGCTCCGCGGCCGTGCGGCCCAGGGTGGCCGCGTCCTGCGCCACGACCGTGACACCGGGGTCCAGCAGGTCGGCGAGTTCGATGTCGTCGAAGCCGACCAGGGCGACGGGCCGGTCGTGCGCGGCCAGTGCCCGGACGACCGTGACGGTCACCCGGTTGTTGCCGGTGAAGATCGCGGTGACCGGCTCCGGGGCCCCGAGCATCGTGACGACCGCCTCGTGCACCCGCTCCGGAACCGTCGTACCCAGCGACACCCAGGAATCCTCCACCGGCAGATCCGCGTCGGCCATCGCGGCCCGGTAGCCGCGCAGCCGCTCCACCGCCGTGTGGATACGGGGCTGGTCACCGATGAAGCCGATTCGCCGGTGGCCGTGCGCGACCAGATGGGCGGTGCCCGAGCGCGCGCCGCCGAAGCTGTCGGAGAGCACCGCGTCCGCGTCGATCCTTCCGGCGGGACGGTCCACGAAGACCGTCGCGACCCCGGCCTTGATCTCCGGCTCCAGATAACGGTGGTCGTGCCCCGCCGGGATGATGATCAGCCCGTCGACCCGGCGCGCGCACAGGGCGAGCACCAGTTCCTGCTCACGGTCCGGGTCCTCCGCGCTCGATCCGTTGATCAGCAGCGCGCCGTGGGACCGCGCGACCTCCTCCACCGCCCGGTTCAGCGGCCCGTAGAACGGGTCGGCGAGGTCTTCGAGCACCAGACCGATACTGGCGGTACGTCCCTTGCGGAGCACCCGTGCCGAGTCGTTGCGGCGGAACCCCAGCGCGTCGATCGCCTCCTGCACCCGCCGCTCGGTGTCCGGCGTGACTCCGGGCTCGGCGTTGACCACACGGGAGACCGTCTTGAGACCGACACCGGCGCGGGCTGCCACGTCTTTCATGGTGGGCCGATTACCGTAGCGGGGCTCGATGTGACGGGTGGTGTCGGCCACTGTGCGCTGTCCTGTCGTCGTTCGGTCGTTCTTCGGCGGTGGTTCGGTTGTCGTTCCGTGGTCGTTCCGTTGTCGTGCAAGGCTCGCGGCTTTGAGCATAGGCCCTGGACAACGTTGTCAGGGGAATGGACACTGTTCCATGAACCCGCAGGTCCCCCGCCCGTCCACGCCACCCCCGCCCGCGGGGAAACCCCCTCGCCCCCTGGAGATCCGACACTGATGCGTACCGACCTCGTAGCCGCTCTCGACATCGGCGGCACCAAGATCGCCGGCGCGTTGGTGGACGGCGACGGGAGACTCCTCGTACGGGCCCGCCGGTCCACCCCGGCGACCGAGGACGACGAGTCGGTGATGCGCGCGGTCGCCGAGGTGCTCGACGAGATCGGCGCGTCGCCCCTGTGGGCGCGTACGACCGCCGTCGGCATCGGCAGCGCGGGACCCGTGGACGCGGCGGCGGGCACGGTCAGCCCGGTCAACGTGCCGGGCTGGCGCGGCTTCCCGCTGGTGGAGCGGGTCCGGCTGGCCACCGGCGGGCTGCCGGTGACCCTCGTGGGCGACGGGGTCGCGATGACGGCGGCCGAACACTGGCAGGGCGCGGCCCGCGGCTACGACAACGCCCTGTGCATGGTGGTCTCCACCGGCGTCGGCGGTGGTCTGGTGCTGGGCGGCAAGCTCCACCCCGGTCCCTCGGGCAACGCCGGGCACATCGGCCACATCAGCGTGGACCTCGACGGCGACCTCTGCCCGTGCGGCGGACGCGGCTGTGTCGAACGCATCGCCAGCGGTCCCAACATCGCCCGCCGCGCCCTGGAGGGCGGCTGGCGGCCCGGCCCGGACGGTGACGCCTCGGCGGCGGCGGTCGCGGCGGCGGCCCGCGCCGGCGACGCGGTGGCGATCGCGTCGTTCGAGCGCGCCGCCCAGGCCCTGGCGGCGGGGATCGCCGCGACCGCGACGCTCACCGAGATCGGTATCGCGGTCGTCGGCGGGGGAGTGGCGAACGCGGGCGACGTGCTCTTCCGGCCGCTGCGCCGCGCGCTGCGCGACTACGCCACCCTCTCGTTCGTCCGGAACCTGACCGTGGCACCGGCGTTGACGGGGACGAACGCCGGTCTGGTGGGTGCGGCGGCGGCTGCCGCGCTCGGCCGCGAGCCCGTCGCCGTGCCCGGCGAGTCCTCGGCGATGAGCGCTCCGACAAGCCTGTGACACCCCGTCACCCGGCCCCCCGGAGGGGACGGGGCGGCGGTCCGGCCGCCGGATGACGTCCGGGGCCGGACCGCACGCGACCGGAAGGCGCACACGGCCGAGCCCCACACACGAGCGGCAGCCGCCCGCCACCGGTGGGCGACCTCCTCAGGAGGCGGGCTCCCGGGCCTGCTGCGGCACCACCACCAGGAAGACGTCCGACTCCAGGTCCATCACGACCTCGGCGGGCGTCCCCTCGTCCCGCCTCGCCCGCGCGTACTCCTCCGCGCGCCAGCTTCCGCGCGGGTCCCCCGCCGGGAAGCGCTCCAGTACGTCGCGGTGCATCGCGTACCCCCTCGTCATATGCGTCTCCAACGACACGCC
Source organism: Streptomyces sp. NBC_01498 (assembly GCF_036327775.1). Taxonomy (NCBI): domain Bacteria; kingdom Bacillati; phylum Actinomycetota; class Actinomycetes; order Kitasatosporales; family Streptomycetaceae; genus Streptomyces; species Streptomyces sp. NBC_01498. Next base: position 6,732,945 of record NZ_CP109598.1, read on the forward strand.
GGGCGGATGAGTTACGGCTCCGGCCGAAAACCTCGGCAGGGCCGGACGGGCCGCCGCCTCCGTAAAGAGGTGGCGAACAGGCCACGCACCGGCCACGACAGGGTGTCGACAGGGCAGCCGGAATCGGCCACGTGTTTCCCGTGCCCGGTCTTGCGGGCAATCCACATGGGGCTACGGAAGAGGGGGAACTGTGATCGTCTGGGTGAATGGGGCGTTCGGAGCGGGAAAGACAAGTACGGCGCGCCAACTGATCGACATGATCCCACATAGCACCCTTTACGATCCGGAACTGATCGGTTCGGGGCTGCGGGAGTTGCTGCCGCAGAAGCGGCTCGCCGAAGTGAGCGACTATCAGGACCTGCCGATCTGGCGCCGGCTGGTGGTCGACACCGCCGCCGCGCTCCTCGCCGACGTGGGCGGGGTGCTGGTCGTCCCGATGACGCTGCTGCGCCAGGAGTACCGGGACGAGATCTTCGGTGGCCTGGCGTCGCGCCGCATTCCCGTCCGGCATGTGCTGCTGTCGGTGGACGAAACGATTTTGCGCAGGCGAATAGCGGGCCGCACCGGTGCCGAGTCGGACGACGAGGATCCCGCGAGCGCGGAGCGGGCCCGGCAGTGGGCGTACGCGCACATCGAGCCCTACGGCGCCGCCCTCGGCTGGCTCAGGACCGACGCCCTCGTCGTGGACGCCGGGGAGCTCACTCCGGCGCAGTGCGCGGCGGTCGTCGCGGACGCCGTCCACGCGGGTACGGAGGGGCTGTGCGAGATCGTGCAGACGCCCGAGCCGACGGCGGAGACCGTCGCGGCGGGCGTGCTGCTCTTCGACGAGGGGGACCGGGTCCTGCTGGTGGACCCCACCTACAAGCCGGGCTGGGAGTTCCCCGGCGGTGTCGTCGAGCGCGGCGAGGCACCCGCGCGGGCCGGGATGCGCGAGGTCACCGAGGAGATCGGCATCGAACTCGCGGAGGTGCCCCGGCTGTTGGTGGTGGACTGGGAGCCGCCGGCGCCGCCCGGTTTCGGCGGGCTGCGGCTGATCTTCGACGGCGGCCGGCTGCCGGTGGACGACGCCGAGCGGCTGCTGCTGCCGGGGTCGGAGCTGCGCGGCTGGCGGTTCGTCACGGAGGCGGAGGCGGCGTCGCTGCTGCCGCCCGCCCGTTACGAGCGGCTGCGCTGGGCGCTACGGGCCCGGGAGCGGGGGACCGTGCTCAATCTGGAGGCCGGTGTCCCGGTCGGCTGACGCGCGCAGTACGGCGGCGGCGTCCGTGCCGGCGGTGTCACCGGTGACGAGCGGATCGCCGTGGCCGAAACAGACCGTGGACGGGCCCAGCGCCGCCAGCCGGATCATGGACCGTTTGGCGCTCTCCCGGTTGACGTTGAACACGCCGAGCATCACCCGGCCCTCGGCGGCGGCCACCGCGTCACCGGTGAACAGCACACCGTGGTAAGGCAGATGCACGGCGACGGACCCGTACGTGTGCCCGGGGACGTGCACCACCCGGGCACCGTCGCCGAACGGCAGGATGTCGCCGTCCTCCAGTTCGCGGTCCACCCGGGTCGGCGGCGCGGGCGGCACGGTCAGCCCGCGCTCGTACAGCGGGATCTCCCAGTCCAGGAGCAGCGGGTCGGGCACGGGCCACTCGCCCCGGATGATCGGTGCGTCGAGCCGGTGCGCCATCACCTCGGCGCCGTACCGCCCCGCGAGTTCCTGCGCCGCGCCGACATGGTCGCGGTGGCAGTGGGTGAGGACGATACGGCGCAGATTCCCGGGGGTGAGGCCGAGATCGCGAATGGCGTGTTCGATGTCCGGTCCCGCGTAGAGATGACCGGAGTCGACGAGAGTCAGCTCGTTCTCGTCCTGCCACAGATACGCCTGACCGATGGGGAAACGGAGCATATGCAGCCGTGGACTGATCGCAACGAGATCCATGGGTCGAATGTATGCATGGCGGAACGGCCGCGCGCGTCACTTCGCTGACGGCGATTTCCGCTGTCCGCAGAACGGTCGCGGTGAACCTTCCGCAGCGCTTCGCGTCCGGCCGCGCGGCCCGCCCGGCGGCGGGCCGCGTACCGGCTCAACCCCGCTTCGAGCGAGCGTAGTTGACCAGGAAATGCGCTTCGGCGACGGACAGCCGCTCCAACTCCTCGGGCGACACGCTCTCGTTGACCGCGTGGATCTGCGCCTCCGGCTCGCTCAGCCCGATCAGCAGGATCTCCGCCTCCGGGTACAGCGCGGTCAGCGTGTTGCAGAGCGGGATGGAGCCGCCCATCCCGGCGGTCTGCATCTCCTCGCCCGGATACGCGACGGCCATCGCCTCGGCCATCGAGGCGTACGCGGGGCTGGTGGTGTCCGCCCTGAACGGCTGGCCCTGCCCGACCTGTTCGACGGAGACCCGCGCGCCCCACGGGGTGTGCGCCTCGACGTGCGCGGTGAGCAGCTTCGTCGCCTCGACGGCGTCCTGGCCCGGCGGCACCCGCAGACTGATCTGCGCGCGGGCGCTCGCCTGCACCGACGGCGTCGCGCCCACCACCGGCGGGCAGTCGATCCCGACCACGGTGACCGCGGGCCGGGCCCAGATCCGGTCGGCGACGGTGCCCCGGCCGATCAGCCCGACCCCGTCCAGCACCTTGGCGTCCCTCGCGAAGTCGGCCTCGGGATAGGCGAGTCCGTCCCACTCGGCAGCGGAGTCCAGACCGTCCACGGTCGTCGAGCCGTCGTCCGCGCGCAGGGACGCCAGCAACTGGATGAGCGCGGCGAGGGCGTCCGGGGCGGCGCCGCCGAACTGGCCGGAGTGCAGGTTGCCTTCGAGGGTGTCGACCCGCACACGCAGCATCGTCATCCCGCGCAGCGTCGCCGTGACCGTCGGCAGCCCGGCCCGGAAGTTCCCCGAGTCCCCGATCACGATGGTGTCCGCGACCAGCAGCTCCGGGTGCTCCTCGGCGTACCGCTCCAGACCGCCGGTGCCCTGCTCCTCCGAACCCTCCACGATCACCTTGATGTTCACCGGCACCCCGCCCGCCGCCTTGAGGGCGCGCAGCGCGAGCAGATGCATCACGAAGCCGCCCTTGCAGTCGGCGGAGCCCCGCCCGTACCAGCGGCCGTCCCGCTCGGTCAGCTCGAACGGCGGGCTGAGCCAGGCGCTCTCGTCGAGCGGCGGCTGTACGTCGTAGTGCGCGTACAGCAATACGGTCGGCGTGTCCTGCGGACCGGCCAGGAAGCCGTAGACGGACTGACTGCCGTCCGGCGTGTCCAGCGTCGCGACATCCTCGAAGCCCTCGGCGCGCAGGGCGTCCGCCACCCACATGGCGGCGGCCTCGCACTCCTCGCGCGGGAACTGCGCGGGGTCCGCCACCGACCGGAAGGCCACCAGTTCGGCGAGCTCCGCCCGCGCGCGGGGCATCAGCGAGGCGACGGTTTCGGCGATCGGACTGGCGGACATGGGCACGCTCCTGGCGGGTGGGACGTTGACGGTGTGTGAGGGCGGTCGGGGACCGGGCCGATCCTCCCACAACGGACCGGGCCCGCAGGCGCCGTAGGATGCCGTGCGACAGCAAGGGCCCCCGGTCGGATCAGGAGCAGAAGCACATCGTGAGCAGCGAGAACGCAGATGCCGGAAGTGAACCTGGAAGCGCCCCCGGGACCGGTCCCGAGACCGGTCCGGCGGGTGAGCACGACCGTTCGGTGTGGGACGTGGTCGTGGTCGGCGCGGGCCCGGCCGGGGCGTCCGCGGCCTACGCGGCGGCCGTCGCGGGCCGCCGGGTGCTGCTCCTGGAGAAGGCCGAGCTGCCCCGCTACAAGACCTGCGGCGGCGGCATCATCGGCCCCTCGCGCGACTCGCTGCCGCCCGGCTTCGAACTGCCGCTGCGCGACCGGGTGCACGCGGTCACGTTCTCGATGAACGGCCGGCTGGCCCGGACCCGCCGCTCCCGGCGCATGCTCTTCGGGCTGATCAACAGGCCCGAGTTCGACGCGAGCCTGGTGGAGCACGCGCAGAAGGCGGGCGCCGTGCTGCGTACCGGCGCCTCGGTCTCCCGCGTCCAGCAGCACGGCCCGGCCGTGCCCGACCGCCGTACGGTCGCCGTGGTCCTCTCGGACGGCGAGACGATCCTGTCGCGCGCGGTCGTCGGCGCCGACGGCAGCGCGGGCCGGATAGGCGCACATGTCGGGGTCAAGCTCGACCAGGTGGACCTCGGACTGGAGCTGGAGATCCCGGTGCCGCCGACGGTCGCCGAGGACTGGGCGGGACGGGTCCTCATCGACTGGGGCCCGCTGCCGGGGAGTTACGGCTGGGTGTTCCCCAAGGGCGACACGCTCACCGTCGGGGTCATCTCGGCGCGCGGCGACGGCGCCGCGACGAAGCGCTATCTGGAGGACTTCGTCGCCAAGCAGGGGCTCGCCGGGTTCGAGCCCTCGGTCTCCTCGGGGCATCTGACCCGCTGCCGCACTGAGGACTCGCCGCTCTCGCGCGGCCGGGTGCTGGTCTGCGGCGACGCGGCGGGGCTCCTGGAGCCGTGGACCCGGGAGGGCATCTCCTTCGCGCTGCGCTCGGGCCGGCTGGCGGGGGAGTGGGCGGTACGGATCGCGGAGGCGCACGACGCGGTGGACGCCCGCCGCCAGGCGCTGAACTACACCTTCGCGATCAAGGCCGGTCTCGGCGTGGAGATGGGCGTCGGCCGGCGCATGCTCGCCGTCTTCGAACGCCGGCCCGGCATGCTGCACGCGGCGATCACCGGTTTCCGCCCGGCGTGGAAGGCGTTCGCCGACATCACGCGCGGCGTCACGTCCCTGGGCGGTCTGGTACGGACGCACCCGCTGGCCCGGCGCGCGCTGGACGTCCTCGACCGGCAGCGGGCGGGGACCGCGCAGGGCCCGGGGAGCGGCGAGCAGGACACGGACGCGACGGGGGGCGACGACGGCCGCGACACGGACCGCGAGGGCAGCGCGGTCACGCCGTAGGGCCGGGCGGGAGGGCAGGGCGGTCCGGGCCACCGCCAGGATCTGCGGCGCGCCCGACCCGCCGACCTGGTCCCCGCCGACGCCGCCGGCGTACCGGCCTCCCGGCCGTACCGGCCTCCCGGCCGTACCGGCCCCGGCCCGGCAGCCGCGCCGTACTCCACCGGGAGTACGCGCGACCGCCACGCCCGGCGGACGCCGACGGCCGGTCGGCCGGTCTAGCGTGGCGGTATGGACGAGCGGATCAGGCATCTCGGGTTCGGTCACCCCTGGCTGAGGGGCGGGCCGGGGGCGGGTGACGGGGGGGAGACGTCACGGCTGCCCTGGCTCAGCAGTCTGCTGCTCGCCGTCCTCGTCCTCGTCGGGACGGGATTCGCCGCCGAGGGGCAGCCCGACCGGGAGCCGCTGGACGTGTTCGCCCGGCTCCTGCTGCTCGCCGGGCCCGCGCTGCTCCTGCTGCGTTACCGGCGGCCCGTCGTCTGTGTCCTCGGCGTGGCCCTGTCCGTCCTGGTGTACCTCGGCGCGGGCTACCCGTACGGCCCGGTCCTGATCACCGTCGCGGTCGCCGTCTTCGCCGCGATCGTCTCCGGACACCGCCGGGCGGCCTGGTGGGCGATCGGCCTTCTCTGGGCCGGGCATCTGCTGGTCGTCCATCTGCTCTACCGCCATCTGCCGCCGAGCGGCGACGCCGCGGCGTCCTGGTGGCCCGAAGTGGGCGTCGCCGCCTGGGTGGCGGCCGTCCTGGTCGGCTCCGAGCTGGTCGGGATGCGCCGGGAGCGGTGGGCCCACGACCGGCGGGAGCGGGCCGCCGCCGAGACACGCCGCGCCGACGAGGAACGGCTGCGCATCGCGCGCGAACTCCACGACGTCCTCGCCCACTCCCTCTCGGTCATCCACGTCCAGGCCGGTGTGGGCCTCGCGCTGCTCGATTCCGACCCGGAACAGGCCCGCACCGCGCTCACCACCGTCAAGGCCGCCAGCAAGGAGGCGCTGGGCGAGGTACGGCAGGTGCTGGACACCCTCCGTACCTCCGGCGCCGCCCCGCGCGCCCCCGCGCCGGGACTCGACCGGCTTCCCGAACTGGCCGAACAGGCGGCGGGCGCCGGGCTCGCCGTCGAGCTGGCGTACGACGGCGAGCGCGTCCCGCTGGCCCCCGGCGCCGACCTCGCCGCCTTCCGTATCGTCCAGGAAGCGCTGACCAACGTGGTCCGGCACTCCGGTTCGCGTACGGCGCGAGTACGCGTCGGCTACGGCACGGACCGGCTCACCCTCCGTATCGACGACACGGGGCCCGCCACCGGCGACGAGGCGGGCGGCAGCGGCAACGGACTGGCCGGGATGCGCGAACGCGCCGCCGCGCTCGGCGGCGCCATCGAGGCGGGTCCCCGCCCGGACGGGGGCTTCCGCGTACGGGCCTCCCTCCCCCTGACGCCCAAGGAGACCCCGTGATCCGTGTCCTGCTCGCCGACGACCAGTCGCTCGTCCGGGCGGGCTTCCGCGCGCTGCTCGACGCCCAGCCGGACATCGAGGTCGCGGGAGAGGCCGCCGATGGTGCCGAGGCGCTGCGCAAGGCGCGCGAACTCGCCCCGGACGTCGTCCTGATGGACATCCGGATGCCGGTGATGGACGGCCTCGACGCCACCCGCGGGATCACCGGGGACAGCGCTCTGGGCCGGGTGAGGGTGGTCATGCTCACCACCTTCGAACTCGACGAGTACGTCTTCGAGGCGCTGCGTTCGGGCGCGTCCGGCTTTCTCGTCAAGGACACCGAACCGGACGAACTGCTGCGCGCCGTACGGGCGGTGGTGGACGGCGACGCGCTGCTGTCGCCCGGGGTGACGCGCCGGCTGATCGCGGAGTTCGCCTCCCGTTCCAAGACGCCCACCGGCGCCTACGGTCTCGGTGAACTCACCGACCGGGAACGGGAGGTGATGGCGCTCGTCGGGATGGGGCTCTCCAACGAGGAGATCGCCCGCAGGCTGGTCGTCAGCCCGCTCACCGCCAAGACTCATGTGAGCCGCGCGATGGTGAAGCTCCGCGCCCGCGACCGGGCCCAACTGGTCGTCCTGGCCTACGAGTCGGGGCTGGTCCGGCCGGGCTGGCTCGGCTGACGCAGCACCGGGGAACCGTCACGCTCGGTGTCCTCAGACCTCGCGGGGCGTGTGCGCCCGGCCCGTACGGCCGGTCAGCAGCCGTACGAACGCCCCGATGGCCGCCGCCTGGATCAACACCGAGGCGATGAGGGCCAGATAGCCGAAACCGGACGAGGAGGCGAACGAGTCCCCTATCAGCGAGCCGCCGGCGAAGAAGAGGAAGACGGTGGGCGCCGCGAGGAAGAACAGCCACACGCCCGCGAACGACGCGTCGTTGTGGTGCACGAACAGCGTGTCCACGGCGACGAAGACCGCTGTCGCGGCGACGACGGCGAGATAGATCTGCGAGGCGCGGTTGCCGTAGATCATCCGGGCGGGGCGCTGGGCGAGCCTGGTCAGTGTGGTCAGGCGTCCTGACGTCATGATGCGTTCTCCCGTATCGGTTGACTTCCTCCATCGTGGGACGGACCGAACCGCTGTGCCTGAGTACCGCTACTCATCCCTCCTGATGCGCCGTGCGGGCGGCCGGTGCGTCCGCGACTACGCCTGCCCGCGCCTGACCGGCCGAGACATCGGCCGGAAGATCCGCCGGAACGCCGGCCGGGAGATCCGCCCGGTCGGCGGGTACCGGTCCCGGGGCCGGGACGGCGCGGGCGCCGTACGCGACGAGGGCCGCGGCTGCCGCCAGCAGGGCGACGGTGGTCAGCGCGACGGGCAGCGAGAACCAGTCGGCGAGGAAACCGATCGCGGGCGGTCCCAGCAGCATGCCGCCGTATCCCAGTGTGGACGCGGCGGCCACTCCGCTCGGCCCCGCGAGCGCGCCCGCACGGGCCACGGCCACCGGGAAGATGTTGGCCAGTCCGAGCCCGGTGACGGCGAAGCCGAGCAGCGCGAGCCAGATCGTGGGCGCGAGGGCGCCGAGGAGCATGCCGAGCGCGGCGACCAGCCCGCCGGCCACCAACGTCCGTGTCTGGCCGAGCCGTTCGATCAGCGCCGTACCGGACAGCCGGCCCACGGTCATCGCGAGCGCGAAGAGCGAGTACCCGGCGGCGGCGAGTCCGGCCCCGGCGTCGAGGTCCTGGGCCAGATGCAGGGCGCCCCAGTCCGCGAGGGCGCCCTCGCCGTACGCGGTGCACAGCGCGATCAACCCGAGCAGGACGACCAGCCGCCGCGTCCGGCGATCCGTCCGCCGGGGGGCCTTCGCACCGTCCCGCGCGGGCGCCGCGGCCGGGGGCGCGACGTGGCGGTGGCGCAGCAGCGAGGGTGCGGCGAGCGCGGTGACGACCAGGCCCACGGCGGTGAGGGCCAGCAGATGCGTGGACGCGGAGAGATCGCCCGCCACCAGGCCGCCGAGTCCCGCGCCCGCCATGCCGCCCAGGCTGAACGCGGCGTGGAAGCTGGACATCACGGGACGGCCGAGCGCGGTGACGAGATCGACGGCCCCGCTGTTCATCGAGACGTTGAGACCGCCGTAGGCCGCACCGAAGACGAGCAGGACCAGTCCCAGTGCCGGTACGGAATGCGTGCGCGCGGGCAGTGCGATGCTCAGCGCCAGCAGGACGGAGCTGACCACGGTGACCGGATGGCTGCCGAACCGCTTGCACATCCGTCCCGTGAACATCATCGTCACCACGGCTCCGGCGGACACCCCGAGCAGGGCCAGCCCGAGGTCGCTCGCCGACGCGCCGGTCTGCTCCTTGACGGCGGGGATGCGGACGACCCAGCCGGCGAAGAGGAAGCCGTCCAGGGCGAAGAACACGGTCAGCGTCGTGCGGAGACGGGTGAGGCGGGAGCGCGGCGAGCCACGGGCGGGGTCGCCGCCGAGGCCGCCGGGAAGAGCTGTCCGGAGTTTGTTTAGAATCGGCACAAAAGAAGGATAGGGGCTCCCCGCCGATCCCTACAAGGCGGGGGTGAACCGCCGGGATCATGGGAGACTCACTTCCATGAACGGCAAGGCGACGACGACCAGAACACGACTGGAGAGAGGCCGCAGCGCGCTCGGCCCCGCACTCGAACTGGTGCACACGGGCCGCGCGCCCACCCGCGCCGTACTGACCACCGAACTGGGCGTCACCCGCGCGACGGCCGGCGCCGTCGCCGCCGAACTCGAAGCACTCGGGCTCATCACGGTCGACTCCCGCCCCGGTGCCGCCGCCGGCTCCCAGGGCCGCCCCTCGCACCGCCTCTCGGTGGACGGCACCGGCCCGGTGGTCCTCGCCGCCCAGGTCCACGCGGACGGTTTCCGTGCCGCGCTGGTCGCCCTCGGGGGCCGTACCGTCGCCACCGCCCCCGGCGCCGTCACCGTCTCCTCCGACCCCGCCCAGGTGCTCCGCGCCGTCGTCGCCGAGGGCGCCGCCCTGCTGCGCGACAGCGGCCGTCGCTGTGTGGGCGCGGGACTGGCCGTCCCCTCCGCCGTCGCCGAACCGGAGGGCACCGCGCTCAACCCGCTGCATCTCGCCTGGCCCGCGGGCTCTCCCGTACGCGACCTCTTCGTCGAGCAGGTACGCGCCGCGGGCATCGAGGGCCCCGCCTTCGCCGGCAACGACGTCAACCTGGCGGCCCTGGCCGAGCACCGGCACGGCGCGGGCCGGGGCGCGGGCCAACTCCTCTGTGTCGCCACGGGACATCGCGGCGTCGGCGGCGCGCTGGTCGTGGACGGCCGTCTGCACACGGGCAGTTCGGGACTGGCCCTCGAAGTGGGCCATCTGACCGTCAACCCCGAGGGCCGGCCCTGCCATTGCGGCAGCCGGGGCTGTCTCGACGTGGAGACCGACCCGCTGGCCTTCCTCGACGCCGCAGGCCGGGACCCCGGCCCCGAGGTGTCGCTGCTCCAGCAGTCGCGTGACCTGCTTCGTACGGAGTACGCCGACCCGAACGTACGGGCTGCGGCCGAGGAGTTGATCGACCGGCTCGGTCAGGGGCTCGCCGGGCTGGTCAACATCCTCAACCCGGACCGGGTCATCCTCGGCGGGCTGCACCGGGAACTCCTCGCCGCCGATCCCGCCCGGTTGCGCGCCGTGGTCGCCGACCGCAGTCTGTGGGGCCGCAGCGGCAGCGTGCCGATCCTCGCCTGCGCCCTCGACCACAACAGCCTCGTCGGCGCCGCCGAGCTGGCCTGGCAGCCCGTGCTGGACGATCCGCTCACCGCCCTGGCCTGAGCCCGCGACCCGCCCGCCGCCCGGCCGACCGGACGCCGTCCCCGCCCCGTCCCGGCCCCCTCGACGTGTATGGCGAACGCGCACCGGCGCCCGGTGGGCGCGCCCGTCCCGCGCCGGGCCGCCGCCACCCGTCCGGCCGCACCGGGGACGCCTCGCCGCACCATCGCGGGTAGGGCACCTCCCATGACCGAGAACCCGTCCGGCGCCCAGCCCCCGCCGCCACCGCCGCGCTGGTTCCGGCGGCTCGACCGGCGGCTGCGCGCGTCACCGCTCGGGCTCGCCTGGATCCGGGGCCGCGACATGGAGCTGATGCACCGGTCCATGGGGTTCGCCGCGCTCGGATTCCTCACCCTCGTCCCGGTCCTGGTCCTGGTCGCGGCGGCCGAACCGGCCAGTGGACAGGGCTTCGCCCGCTGGCTCGGCCAGGCCGTCGGGGTCACGCACGACTCACAGGCCCAGGTCGAGCGGCTGTTCGGGGTACCCAACACGGCCCTCCAGCGCACCACCGCCTTCGGTCTCGCCGCCCTCGCCGTCTTCGGCCTGACCTTCGGCTCCGCCGTCCAGACCGGCTACGAGAAGGTCTGGGACCTGCCCACGGCGCGCTGGCACACCATGTGGCGCCATGTCGTCTTCCTCGCCCTGCTGGTCCTCGCACTCCTCGGCTTCACCAACACCCCCAGCCCCTCCGGCCGGGTCACCGGCCCCCTGGTGGTCGTCGTGCTGGACGTCCTCGGCACCTTCGTCTTCTTCTGGATCGCCCAGCACATCCTGCTCGGCGGGCGCGTCCGCTGGATCGCGCTGCTGCCCGGCGCCGCGGCGACCGCCCTCGGCATGCTCGGGCTGCGGGGCTTCTCGCAGCTCGTCTTCTCGCCGCTGATCGCCTCCAGCGCCGTCACCTACGGCCCGTTCGGCACCGTCCTGGTCCTCCAGTCCTGGCTCGTCGGCGTCGGAGTCGTCGTCTACGGCGGGGCGCTGGTGGGCCGACTCGCCCACGAAGGGCGGGTGTTCCGCCGCCTGAGACACCGCGACGAGGACTGATCCCCGCGCGCGAGGGGGCGATGCACGCGAGCCCGGCACCCGGCACCCGGCACGTGGTGCACGGCACGTGGTGCACGGCGACGTGGCGCTCCGGTTGACGGGGCGAGGCGTTGGCGGGAACGCCGGAACGCGCCGTCGGGCCCGAGGTGCGGCCCGGCGGCGCGTTCCTATTCTCCGGCGTTCCGATGTTCCGGTGTGCCCGACGCCTGCGCGTCCCGGCCCCGCCCGCTCAGCCGACGACGGCCGACCGGACGGCGGTGGGTTCGCGGTTCCCGGCCAGGGGCCGGATGCCGGTGAAGGTGGCGCCGGTGAAGGCACCGTCCCCGAGGGGGCCGTTCGCCACGGCGCCGAGCGTCACCGCGCCGTGCGAGAAGGGTCCGTCCGTGGTCGCGCCGTACAGCGCGTGACGGGGCGCGGCGGCCGGCGGGGCGGGCAGCGTGAACCAGATGACCTTGCCCGTGTCACCCTCCGCCCGCACCCCCCAGCTCTCGCTGACGGCCTCGATCAGGGCGAGACCGCGTCCGCACAGGGCGAGCGGATCGGCCTCCTTGACGGTCGGCAGGCGCGGATCGTGGTCGTGGACGGCGACCCTGAGCCGGTCGAGGAGCAGCCGGATGTCCACGGTGCACGTCTTGTCCGGTTGCGCGTGCCGGTGGACGTTGGTCAGCAGCTCGGTCACGCCGAGCGCCGCTTGGTCGATCAGTGGGTCGAGCTGCCAGTAGCGCAACTGCGCGGAAACGATTCTGCGGACCTGGCGGATCCGCGACGGCAGGGCCTGGAGCTCCACCGTGCACTGCCTGCTTGGCTGGCTGATCACGACTGCGACTCCCCGATTGAGGTCCGGAGGACGGCATGGATCGCATTCAGCAGCTCACTCGCGAGGCTCGCCGCTGTCGTGCCCGGCGGGGCTGGATCGCAGCGTCACCGCCGATTCACCCTGAGTGATGTATCCCAGGGTGAACCATGTGACGGGGGACCGCAACTCGCGGGCCCCGGCGGCCGGGGTCGCGGCGTCCCTCCGTCAGCTCCTCGCGGCGTCGCCCCTCACGTCCTCGTGGCGTCGTGTGTCACGTCTTCGCGGTGCTCGCCCTGCGTACGGTCTCCAGGAAGCGCCCGGCCAGCAGCCGCCCCTCCGGCCGTCCGGCCTCCCCGCCCATGACGAGCCGGTAGCGCCTGCCGTTGACCGTGGCCACCGTGTTGTCGTCACCCCGGAACCACGGTTTCGCCGCGCGCACCGCCCGCAGCGGCGCGCTGTCGATCACCCGTCCGTAACTGGTCAGCAACGCCAGTCTGCCGTCCTGGACGAGGACCCGGCCCGCCTTCGTGAGCGAGCGCGGCCAGCGCTCTATCGCGACACCGCTCGCGCTGAACTCCGGTTCCGCCATGGCTGATCCGCCCCCTTCGTACCACTCTCCAGGCAAGTCTGCACAACTCTGCCCCCCGACGCCAGAGCGACTTCCCCGCCAGACACGGGTGACGCGCGCGCCCCCCGTCAACTGCCCACTCCAAGGCACGACTATGGACACCCAAAGGAGTGGTTTGCGCAGGTCGAGGGCCTACTGTGGCGCCGTCGCGCGTGACACGGGCGGAGCGGCCGACGAGTCACGCGCGACGACGAACCGCAGACGACTCATACGAACGAGGGACGAGGGGCGACGGGCATGACGCAGTGGCAGCGGACCATCGACGTGAACCGGGGCGACCGCGCGTACCGGGACTGGCTCAAGGAGGCCGTACGCAAGGTCCAGGCCGACGCCAACCGTTCGGCCGACACCCATCTCCTGCTCTTCCCGCTGCCCGAGCGGTGGGGCATCGACCTCTACCTGAAGGACGAGTCCACCCACCCGACCGGCAGCCTCAAACACCGGCTCGCCCGCTCGCTGTTCCTGTACGGGCTCTGCAACGGCTGGATCCGCCCGGGTAAGCCCGTCATCGAGGCGTCGAGCGGCTCCACCGCCGTCTCGGAGGCGTACTTCGCGAAACTGATCGGCGTCCCCTTCATCGCGGTGATGCCGCGCACCACCAGCCCCGAGAAGTGCCGGCTCATCGAATTCCACGGCGGGCGCTGCCACTTCGTGGACGATCCGCGCACGATGTACGACGAGTCGGCGGCGCTCGCCGCCGACACCGGCGGGCACTACATGGACCAGTTCACGTACGCGGAGCGGGCCACCGACTGGCGCGGCAACAACAACATCGCCGAGTCGATCTACCAGCAACTGAGGCTGGAACGCTACCCGGAGCCCGCGTGGATCGTGGCGACGGCCGGTACCGGCGGCACGTCGGCGACCATCGCCCGCTATGTGCGCTACATGCAGTACGACACCATGGTCTGCGTCCCGGACCCGGAGAACTCCTGCTTCTTCGACGGCTGGACCAACCGCGACACGCGGGCGCGCAGCGAGCGCGGTTCACGCATCGAGGGCATCGGCCGGCCCCGGATGGAGCCGAGCTTCGTGACCGGCGCCGTGGACCGGATGATGAAGGTGCCGGACGCGGCGAGCATCGCCGCCGTACGGGTCCTGGAGGGCGCCATCGGGCGCAGGGCGGGCGGTTCGACGGGCACCGGCCTGTGGAGCGCGCTGAAGATCGTCTCCGAGATGGCGGCGGAGGGCCGCAGGGGCAGTGTGGTGACGCTGATCTGCGACCCTGGTGAGCGCTATCTCGACAAGTACTACTCCGACGACTGGCTCGCCGCGCAGGGCATCGACATCGCCCCGTACACCGGCACGATCGGCGACTTCCTGCGGACGGGCGCCTGGCCCGACTGACGCGCCGCGAAAGGCTGTTGGGGCGGGCCCACCTGCGGGGCCCATCTGCGGGGCCTGCCCGCGCCCGGCGGCGGGCGCGGGCGTCGGAGACGCGGGGGAGCGGTCACCGAGACGGGTCGGCGAAACACGTGCCGCTCCACGGCCCAGCCCGACGCTGCGCGACTGCCTTGCGCGACGCGCGAGTCGGTCGGTGAGTACGGCCCCGGGCCACCCGCACACCACCGCTCACCGCGACCTCCCGGGGACCGGGCCTGTTCGGAGCCGTAGCGCACATGAGTACGTACGCGCAGCCGCGCACCTGAGCCCGCGCAGCTGAGCCCGCGCAGCTGAGCCCGCGCGCCCGCGCCCGCGCCCGTGCGCCCGCGCCCGTACGGCGGCGCTACGCGCCCGCGCCGCGCCCCCGGTCCCTCAGCAGACCGTCGACCACCCGCCCGAAGACGGCCTGTCCGGTCCGTGCCGTCACCCGGTCGACAAGGCGCGGCAGAAAGGCGACCCGCAGCTCCTCCGTCCAGCACACCCGCGCGCCCCCGGCCCCGTCCGCCGCCGTGACCTCGATCTCGGCCCAGCCCAGGACCACCCGGCCCCGCTTCTCCAGCCGGCAGCGCCCGGCGTGCCCCGGCGCGGGCGGCTCCCAGCGCACGACCTCCATCGGATCGTCGAACCCCAGCCGCCCGAGCCCCGTACGCGCCACGAAGACCGTCCCGATCCGGGTCGGCCCCGGCGTCTCCACCAGCACCCGGGTCAGCGGCACCCGGCGCCCGTGCGCCGGCCAGTCGGTGATCCGCCGCCACGCCTCGTCGGCGGGCAGTTCCGTACGGCGGGTGATCCGGAAGGCGCTCATCCGTCGGCCGGCTCCCCGGCGACCACCAGTCCGGGCAGATGCTCCAGAATCTCCTCGCGCACCTCGGCCGACAGCCCCGCGTCCGTGACCAGCGTGTCCACCTGGTCCAGCGTCGCGAACGAACTCAGGCCCACCGTGCCCCACTTGGTGTGGTCGGCCACGACCACCACCCGCCGCGCCGACCGCACGAAACGGCGGTTCGTCTCCGCCTCGGCCAGGTTCGGCGTCGACAGTCCCGCCTCGGGAGAGATCCCGTGCACGCCGAGGAACAGCACATCGAAGTGGAGTGAGCGGATCGCCTGGTCCGCGACCGGCCCCACCAGCGAGTCGGACGGCGTCCGGACCCCCCCGGTGAGCACCACCGTCGCCGCGCCCGGACGGTGGCCGCCCGACGCCGCGGGCTGCGCGGCGTGGAACACGTCCGCGACCCGCACCGAGTTCGTCACCACCGTCAGATCGGGCACGTCCACCAGATGGTGCGCCAGGGCGTACGTGGTGGTGCCCCCCGACAGCGCGATCGCCCGTCCGGGCACGGCCATGGCGGCGGCCGTCCGGGCGATGTCCTCCTTGGCGCCCGGTTCGAGCACGGACTTCGCCTCGAAACCCGGCTCGTGCGTGCTCGCCTCCGCCACCGGCACCGCGCCGCCGTGCACCTTCTCGATGACGCCGAGCCGGGCGAGGGCGTCCAGGTCCCGGCGGACCGTCATGTCGGAGACACTGAGCTTGCGGGTCAGCTCGTTGACGCGGATACCGCCGCGGCGCCGCACCTCGTCGAGGATCAGGGCCCGCCGCTGTTCCGCGAGAAGGTTCTGGTTGTCGTTCACCACCGGGGCCCGTCCTTCCACGTCGGCGTCGCACGGGGCCGTCGTTCACAGCTGATCATGAGGTTGCTCATCCTCCCACGCTGTTGGGCCCGTCACGCAGGTGTCGGCCGCCTCCGGCCCGGAAAGACCCCTAGGACGGCGGTCACCGCCCGCCGGACGCCAGCTGAGAGCGAGTCACCGACGTGTCCCCCGATCCCCCCGCCCGCCGCGGCGACGGCGCCGCGCTCGAACTGCTCGTGCACGGTGTCGGCGGCGCCACCCCGCAGGAGATGCTCGCCGACCCCTACACCGTCCGGATCACGGGCGACGAGACGGCGGCCATATACCGGCGTCCGGACGACGAGCACGCGGAGGCCCACCCCGAGCGGTACGCGGACGGACCCGTCCCGGAGGCGTACTGCTGGTCCAACCTCACCTCCGGCAACAGCGCCCGCGCGCTGTGGCTCTTACTTCTGCCCTTCATGGTCGTCAACCTCGCGCACTGGATGCGCCCGGCCACCAACGGACTCGCCCGGACCCAGCGGCTCTACGGCGTCCTCGTACGACTGCTCGCCCTCACCCTCACCGTCCTGCTGACCGCCGCCGCCTGCGAGGTCGCCCTCGACCTGGTGGCCTGGCAGTGCGCGGGCTCCGCCGACTGTGCCGCAGACCGCTCCTGGCTCGGCTTCCTCTCCGCCGGCCGGGGCGGCTGGTGGTCGCAGCCCGGCCGCCGCCTCGCGCTCGCCGCCCTCGTCCCGGCCGCGCTCGTGGGTCTCCTCTGGTATCTGTCCAACCGGACCTGGAGCGCCTACGAGTCCCAGCGCCCGCCCACCGACGCCGCACCCGGCCGGCACCACCCGGAGCCCGGACCGGAGCCCGGGACCGCGACCACCCCCGACGCCACCGACGCCTACGAGGGCCCGGCCGCCCCCGCGCCCGCCCCCGGCGGCGCCCCGGCCCTGCGGCCCGCTCTCTCCCGGCCCGGATTCTGGTACGGCCGCCGGCTCGTCGCCCGGCTGCGCGCCGCGCACACCGCCGCCGGATTCCTCACCGTCGCGGGCGCGGTCACCGGCGCCGCCGCCCGCCACGACCGGGACGCGTCCACCGCCGTCCGCGAGAGCGCCGGCGGCCTCCTCCAGGCGGCCCTCGTCGTCGGCGCGCTCGTCGTGCTGTGGGTGGTCTGCGCCCGGGGCCGCAGCGAACGCCGGAGCGACGGCTCCCTCGACAAGGCGCTCGTCGGTCTGCTGCCCGCCGCCTCCCTCGCCCTGCTCGGACTCGCCCTGGTGTACGCCGCCTGGTCCCGCCCCGGCTGGCGCTCCTCCGGCACCCTGCCCGGCGCCGTCACCTTCCCCGTCCTGGCCCTCGCCCAGGGCGCCCTCGTCGTCGCGCTCGCCGTGGCCGCCCTCGCCCTGCACCGCCGCGCCCCGCACCACCGGATCGCGCTGTACGGCCTCGGCGGCCCCGCCGTCGCCATGCTCGCCTGCGCCCTGGCCGGGGTGATGACCGGCGGCGTCGCCCAGCGCGTCGGCGACTGGCTCGACGGGTCCGGCACCCCCGGCATGGGTGAGGGCTCGATCCCCGGACCGCCCGTCCTGCTCAGCTGGCAGGCCGCCGTCATCCCCGTCCTGCTGGTGCTGCTGCTGATCCCGGTGCTGGTCCTCGCCGTGCGTACCGTGCGCACCGGCCGTCGCCTCGCACCCGTCGTGGAGGCGGAGTACGGGTCGCGGGAGCGCCGGGTCACCCCCGACTCCGTCCGTACCCGCCGTATCGCCGGGGCCCGCGCCCGCGCCGAACTCACCGACGCCGCGCCCTGGCTGGTCGGCGTGCTGTCCGGTGCGGCCCTGCTGCTCGGCACCGGGGCCGTCGTCGGCGCCTGGCTGAGCGGCGACGTACCGGGCCGCGCCGCCGAGGGCGGGCCCGCGCCCGTCCAGTCGCTCGCCGACACCGCGCAGGCCCTCGGCTCCTGGCTGATCGGCCTCGGTTTCATACTGTTCGTGACCTGGGGCCGACGCGCCTACCGCGACCCCGCCGCCCGGCGCACCATCGGCATCCTCTGGGACGTCGGCACCTTCTGGCCGCGCGCCTCGCACCCCTTCGCGCCGCCCTGCTACGCGGAACGCGCCGTACCCGATCTCACCTGGCGGATGGCCTCCTGGACCGCCCGCACCGGCGGACGCCTCGTCATCTCCGGCCACTCGCAGGGCAGTGTGCTGGCCGCCGCCGCGGTCTGGCAGCTCCCGGAGAACACCCGCCACCAGGTGGCACTGCTGACCTACGGCTCACCGCTGGAGCGGCTGTACGGCCGCTGGTTCCCCGCGTACTTCGGCGCAGGGCCGCTCGGCGACCTGGGCCGGGAGGTGCACTGCTGGCGCAACCTCTGGCGCGCCACCGACCCCATCGGCGGGCCCGTCCGGCTCCCCGGCGAGAGCCGCGAACCGGCCGTCGACCACGGGCCCCTCAAGGACCCGCTCGCCTACGGCCGCACCGCCCGCCACCCGCTGCCCGAGCCGATCCTCGGCCACTCCGACTACCAGGACGACCCCGCCTTCGCCGTGGAGCGCGCCGCGCTCCTGGACCGGCTGCTCCCTTCGCTGCCGGGACAGCGCACGGGCGCCACGACCGACCGGGACCACCCGAACGGCGGTCTCGGTCAGGGCAGTTCGGGCAGATCGTCCGCGTAGAGCAGAGTCAGGTCGTCCGTGCTGGTCTCCGGCAACTGGGCGACCCGGCTCGCGTGTTGCTCCACCATCGACTCGAACGTCTGGCGCGCCGTACGGCCGTTGCCGAAGGCCGGTCCCTTGGGCAGTACGGAGAAGTACTTGAGCAGCGCCTCGGCCGTGCCCTCGCCCAGCCGGTACTCGTGCTCCTCGGCCTGCTGCTCCACGATCCGCAGCAGTTCGTCCGGGTCGTAGTCGCTGAAGGTGATGGTCCGTGAGAAACGCGACGCCACACCGGGGTTGACCGCGAGGAACCGCTCCATCTCCACGGTGTACCCGGCGACGATCACCACCACCGCCTCCCGGTGGTCCTCCATCAGCTTCACCAGTGTGTCGATCGCCTCGCGCCCGAAGTCGCGCCCCGAGTCCTCGGGCGACAGCGCGTACGCCTCGTCGATGAAGAGCACACCGCCACGGGCCCGGTCGAACGCCTCCTGGGTGCGGATCGCGGTGGAGCCGATGTGCTCACCCACCAGATCCACCCGGGAGACCTCCACCAGATGACCGCGCTCCAGCACCCCGAGGGAGGCCAGGATCTCGCCGTACAGCCGGGCCACCGTCGTCTTGCCGGTGCCGGGGGAGCCGGTGAAGACCAGGTGGCGGCGGGCGGAGGCGGCCTTGAGCCCGGCCTGCTGCCGGCGGCGGCCGACCTCGATCATGTTGGTGAGCGCGCGGACCTCCCGCTTGACGCTCTCCAGTCCCACCAGCGTGTCGAGTTCACCGAGGACCGTGCCCGAGTCGCGGACCGGGGTGTCCGGCGGTGTCTCCGGCTCAGCCGCCGGGCTCTGCGCCGGGACCGAACCCGGCACCCCGGCCGTCTGGGTGGCGGTCCGCACGGCCGCCGGCTGCGCCACGGCGGCCAGCGCCCCGCTCTCGTCGCTGGTGCAGTCCTCCACCGTCGGACCCGCCCCGCCGCCCTCCCCACCCGGTGCGGCGCCGTCCGGGAACTCGTAACCGCCCCGTGCGCAGCGCTCGGTACGGCAGCGCGTCAGCGTCGTACGGCAGCCGTCCATGACATGGAACCCGTACCCGCCGCTGCCCGTCACACGGCAGTCGTGGAACGTGCCGCGCCCCTCGGCGGAGACGTAGAAACCGGCCTCGGCGGGCGAGGTGATCGCGCACCGCTCGATGGTGGGATCCGCGCCCTTGGTGACGATGACACCGGTCTGCACATTGTCGATGGTGCAGGAGTTGAGTGTGCCGCCGCTGCCGTGGTCCCGGAACCAGGCCCCGGTCGATGCCTCCCTGATCCGGCAGTCGTCGAGCTGCGCCGTCGCGCCGTCGCTCACCGACACGGCCGTGTTGCGCACCTGGGACAGGTCGCTGTCCACGACATCGGCGCGCGAGCCCCGGTCGAGGACGAACAGCGCGTCCGGCACGTCGTGCACCCGGCACGAGTCGAGGACCACTGTCGCCCCGTCACTCACCCACACCGCCGGGTAGTCGCCCGTACTGTCGTGGATCTCGCACTGGTTGGCGTCCACCCGCGTCCCCGGGTCCCACACCGAGAGACCGTTGCGGCCGAACCGCCGCACCGTGGAACGGGTCAGCGTCAGCACCGAGCGGGAACGCAGATCCACCGCGTTCTCCGGGATGTCGTGGATGTCGCAGTCCGAGAGCGTCAGCACCGCGTCCGTGTCGAGGGTGATGCCGTCGGCGGACGTGCGGTGCACGCTGGAGTCGGTGAGATGGGCCGCCGCGCGCGCGGCGATCTGCACACCGGTGCCCTTGATCTCGTACACCTCGCAGCCGACGGCCTCCACCCCGCTGCCCTCGCCGGTGACGGTCAGCCCGCCCCCGGACGCGTGGTGGATACGGCAGCGCTCCAGCCGGGGGTGCGCCCCGCCGCGTACGGAGACCCCCGACTGCCCGGCCGCCACGACCTCGCAGTCCTCGAACACCCCGCCGCCGCCGTCGAGTACGGCCACCCCGACCCCGGCCGGGTTGTCGACGGTGCAGCGGCGGACGGTGGGCCGCGCGGCGCCGCGCACCTCGATCCCGGCCGCCGAGCGCGTCACGATCCGCAGATCCGTCAGCTCCGGGGTGCCGTCCTCCAGCAGCAGCGCGGGCGCGGTGCTGTCCTGGCCCTCTATGTGCAGGTCGTGGACGGTCGCCGAGGCACGCACGGTGAGCGGCACGCCGTCCGGCGGAGCGATCCGCACCGAGCCCGACGAGCCCTCGGGACCGCGCAGCGTGACGGCGCGCGTGACCACGAGATTCTCCCGGTAGGTGCCCGGGGCGACCGTGAGTATGTCGCCGTCGCCCGCGGCCTCCAGGGCCGCGGCGAGAGAGGCGTACTCGCCGGTACGGCGGCGCCAACGCGAGGTGCCGGTGTGCGTCACCTGGACCGTGCCCTGTGCCATGGTGTTGTTCTGTCCCCACCTCGTGCGCCTGCGCCTGCTGGGCCGGCCCGATCCGCGCCGGGGCCGACTCAAGGAAGTCCGGCCGCGACGGATGACCGGGTCGCCCCACCGTAGCGCGCGCGGCACCGGTGGGTTGACCCAAGACCGGTTCCCGCGGTGGTTCGCACGTCCGTCCGGCGGGCGGCCACGCCCGGCGGAGACGCCCCGGCCGGCGCCCCCGGCTCAACTGCCCGCGCCCGTACGGCCCCAGTCGGGGCCGACCTGCGCCCACGCCAGATCGAGCCGCGCGTACCGGAGCCGGTGGAGTCTCCACACCACCAGCCGCCGTCCCGCCTCCACCAGCGCGCCGAAGACGGCGGCGAGCCCGAGCCCGGCGAGCACGGCGTGCGTACGGGCGGTGGCGGGGTCCGTCGGGCGCGGGGCGATCCGCCCGGAACGGTCGGTCCAGACCGTGAAGGTGTCGCCCGCCCGCAGCTGCGGCGAGGCGGAGCGGACCAGTCCGGTACGCCGGCCGCCGTCCGGCGCGGTCCATCCGGCGACCACCGGCCTGCCGACGTCACGCTCGCTCGACGCCTCCGGGTCCTGCGCCATCCGCGTCGGTGACGTGGACCGGCGGACCACCACCGCCTCCGTACGCTGCCGGTCCTCCTGCTGGGCGCGGATGGTGCGCCGCAGCGCCTCGTCGGCCAGCGCGCCCGACACCCAGCCGACGGCCGGTACACCGAGGAGCGTCAGGACCAGGGCGACGAGCGCGACCCACGCCTCGACGAGATCCGTCGTTCTGCGCAGCGGGTTGTCCCGCCAGCGCCGGAGTCCCACGACCGCTCGCATCGTGCCGCACCCCTTCCCTGTTCCGTTCCCCGCCTTGCGCGTTCCCTGCCGCGTCCGTCATAGCCCCTGCCGGTCCCGGCGCACGCGCGAAAGGGCCGAAGGGAGAGGGACATCACCCCTTCGTCCGACGGGCGGGGCCGGCCGGCGGTTCCGCACCGGCCGCCGGTTCCGCACCGCCCGCCGGTTCCGGACCGCTCACCCCGGGACCGCGTCCGTTCACCGTTCCGGAACGCTCACGGCCCCGGTGACGCGTTCAGGACCGGTCGGTGTCCAGGGTCCCGGTGACGATCGTCACCGGGTCTCCCACCCGGACCGTGCCGGTGTTCTCGGGCGTCAAATGCTGCCCGAAGAGCAGCTTTCCGTCGAATCGGCGATGCCGGGCGAGCGCCCGCAGGGGTTCCTTGCCGCGCCGCCCCGTCTCCTGGTCGACCGTGGTGATCACGCACCGCGCGCACGGCTTGGTGACCCGGAAGGTGACCTCGCCGACCGTGATCCGGCGCCACGCGTCCTCGGCCCAGGGGGCGGTGCCCGCGACGACGAGATTCGGACGGAAACGGTTCATCGGCAGCGGGCCCTCGTAGGCGTGATCGCCTTGCGCCACCAGGGAGTTGAGAGCGTCGAGCGAGGAGAGGGAGACGACGAGGAGCGGATTGCTGTCGGCGAGGCTGACCGTCTCCCCGGCGCGCGCGTACCGCGGATCCGCCGGCCGGGCGTGGGCCGGGTCCCCCAGATGAATCAGCCGGACCTCCACCCCGAGGTGGCGGCTGAACCAGTCACCGGCGCGCGTGTCGGCGAGCACGGCGTCGACCTTCGTCCCGAACAGGTTCACCACGACGCCGTCACCGGGCAGCGCCGGCCGGGGACGGTCAACACCCGCACCGGCGGCGTCGGTTGACGACCCGTCACCCGACGGGCGGGCCACCTCCAGCGGCTCCCGGCCGGGCGCGCGCACCACGATCCCGCCGTCCGGCGACGACACGGCGCGGGCCAGCGCGAGCCGCGGCTGTTCGCGCTGGGTGACCGCGCGGTCCGACATGTCCACCAGCGCCCACCGGCGGTCGCCCGCCAGACCCCAGGGCTCCACGAACGCGCTGTCGGCCGTGAAACCTCCCACCGATTTCACCGGATGTACGCGCAGGGAGTGCAGGACGGGCGAGGACGGCTGCGGCATACGGTCATCCTGCCAGCGGACCCCCGGGACCACCGGCCGATTTCCGCCCGGTGCTCCCCGTGCCGCCGCCGCGCCTCCGGACCTCCCGGGGTCAGTAACCCCGGCTCTGGTAGGGGCGGTTGTACGGGTCGTCGTACGGCGCCGGCGTGGGGGCCGGACGCGGGGACGCGGGGCGCATCGCCTCGTACCCCGTGGGCGATCCCGGTCGCTGCTGCTGCGGCGGACGGGGCTGCTGGGGACGCGGCGGCTGCTGTTGCTGCTGGGGCGGCTGGTAGGGCTGCCCGCCCTGGTAGCCGCCGCGGGGCGCGGGCGCCTGCTGCGGGATGTAGGGCGCCGGGGCCTGCTGGAGCGGCACGGGATGCTGCGCCGGCTGCGGCTGGTACCCGCCGTAGGAGGGCGTGGGCTGGGAGGGGGCCGCCGGGAGGGCGGGAAGCGCCGAAGGCAGCGCCGGCAGATAGCTGTTGCTCTGGTAGCCGGTGTTGCCGGTGTCGTAGGCGGAGGGCACTCGGATCGGGGCGATCTGAGGCGTGCCCCGCTCCGCGACCAGGGAGTCGTAGATCGGGGTGTCCGGGAACGACGGCGCGGTGTAGTAACCGCCGCCGTAGGTCGAGCGGGGGGAGGTCATGGAACCTAAGTTAAGCCCACGATGTGCCAAGTGGGGAGTCCGATTAGTGTGTTCTTTTGCGCGCTCTGGGCCAGTTCGGATCCCCAATGCGAGCGAACGTGGGAAAATCGGTCGCCCAGGACCGTAGTGATCGTGTAAAAGCCAAGCCAGGTAAGGGTTACCGCCGGGTCTGACGTGGGCGAGATCACCGTCCCGGTGATTAGGTGGAGAGCGACGGAGACCATTCGGTCGCGCGATCTCGATGGGGGCGAGCATGTCCATGCTTAAGGGAGCCAATGTTGCGGTGGCGGCACCGAGTGTGCGCGTCGAATTGGGCTGGCGTTCGGCGCCCGGCACACCGGACGTCGACGCCTCCGCGCTTCTGCTGAAGGCCGGGAAGGTCCGCTCCGACGCGGACTTCGTCTTCTACAACCAGCCCTCCCACGCGTCCGGCGCCGTCCGCCACGACGGCAAGGGCACAGGTCCCGGCGGGGTGACCGACACCGTCTCCGTCGATCTGACCCGGGTGGAGGCCGACATCGAGCGGATCGTCGTGGCCGCCTCGGCGGACGGCGGCCCCTTCGGCCGGGTGCCGGGTCTCTACGTACGGGTGCTCGACGCGGCGACCGGCGCCGAGATCGCCCGCTACGACAGCCAGGACGCGACCGTCGAGACGGCGTTCGTGCTCGGCGAGCTCTACCGGCGCCAGGGCGCCTGGAAGTTCCGCTCCGTCGGCCAGGGGTACAGCAGCGGACTGGAGGGCCTGGCAACGGACTTCGGCATCAGCGTCGACGAGCCGCAGCAGACCGCCCGGCCCGCGCCCGTCGCCCCCGCGCCGCCCGCGTACACACCCCCGGCCCCGCCCGCCGCTCCCGCGCCCTCCGCCGCCGCGGCCCCGGTACGGCTCAGCAAGGTCACGCTGACCAAGGAGGCGCCGACCGTCTCCCTGTCCAAGCAGGGCGGCAACTCCGGTGAGATGCGCGTCAATCTGAGCTGGCAGGTGCGCAAGCAGTTCAAGGGCTGGGGCGCCAAGCTCGGCCGGGCCGTCGCCATGCACGGCGACCTCGACCTCGACCTGTGCGCGCTCTACGAACTGACCGACGGGCGCAAAGGCGTCGTCCAGGCACTCGGCAACGCCTTCGGCGCGCTTCACCAGCCGCCGTTCATCCACCTCGACGGCGACGACCGCACGGGAGGGTCGGCCAACGGCGAGAACCTCAGCATCAACCTCGACCACAAGCACCAATTGCGCCGTGTCGTCATCTTCGTGACGATCTACGAAGGCGCGCGCAGTTTCGCCGATCTCGACGCGACCGTCACCCTCCAGCCCCGGAACGGCGCCGCGATCGACTTCTCACTCGGCGAGTGCACCGTTCCCTCCACGGTCTGCGCGCTCGCATTGATCACCAATACCGGATCCGATCTCCTCGTCCAGCGCGAAGCGCGTTTTCTCGTACCGGAACGCGGAGTCAGCCCGCAGCGCACCATCGACTACGCGTACGGCTGGGGCATGAACTGGACACCCGGCCGAAAGTGACGGCCCATTCCGCCGCCCTCGCGTCTCAGGGCTCCGGTGCGGCCTCGGGACGGGCGTACGTACGCCCCTTCCAGGCCGCACCGCGACCCCGATAGTGCGACACGGCCGAATCGACCGTCATCAGCAGATAGAGCAGGGCGACGAACGGCAGCAGGGGAGCGAGCCACAGCGACTCCCGGTAGTACCGCAGCACCGGTACGTACGTCCCGGCCATCACCGCCCACGCGCCGCCCCCCAGCAGACCGGCCGCCGTGTCACCGCCCGCCAGAGCCGCGCACACGCCCGCGGGCGGCGCCAGATAGATGACGGAGAGGCCGGCCACCGTACCGGCCAGCAGCAGCGGGTTGTGCAGGAGTTGGGCGTACGCGCACCGCGCCACCATCCGCCACAGATCCCGCAGCGACGGATACGGCCGCACACTGTCCACCCGCTCGGCCAGACCGAGCCAGATCCGGCCCCCGGCCCCGCGTACCGCACGCGCCAGCGACACGTCGTCGATCACGGACCCCCGGATCGAGTCGGGGATCCGCGCCCGCTCGGCCGCCTCCGTCCGCAGCAGCACACAGCCTCCGGCGGCGGCGGCCGTACGCGACCCCGGCCGGTTGACCCGGCGGAACGGATACAACTGCGCGAAGAAGTAGACGAACGCGGGCACGATCAGCCGCTCCCAGACCGTCACCACCCGCAGGCGGGCCATCTGGGAGACCAGGTCCAGCCCGTTGGTCCCGGCGGCGGCTACCAGCTCGCGCAGACTGTCCGGCTCGTGCGCGATGTCGGCATCCGTAAGGAGGAGATAGTCCGGCTCCCCCTCCCGCGCCAGCGTGATGCCGTGCCGCATCGCCCACAGCTTGCCCGTCCAGCCCGGCGCCGGCTCCGGCGCGGAGACCACCGTCAGCGGCAGACCGCCGTACCGGTCGGCCAGTTCCCGGGCCACCGCGCCCGTACCGTCGGTGCTGGAGTCGTCGACCAGGAAGACCTCCGCCCGCCCCGGATAGTCCTGCGCCAGCAGCGACGGCAGACTCACCGGCAGCATCGACGCCTCGTCCCGCGCGGGCACGACCACCGCCACCGACGGCCACACCTCGGGGACCGCGCGCGGCGGCAGCCGCTGATCCGTACGCCAGAAGAACCCCTGACCCAGCAACAGAAAGCCCCAGGCGGCCAGCGAGGCCGCGGCGATCCAGGCGATGGCGCTCATTCGCCGCAGTCTGCCCCACGACGGCGGGACCGCAAGACCGGTCGTCTATGGTGACCGGGTGAAGATCGCGCTGATGGACTCCGGTATCGGACTGCTCGCCGCTGCCGCCGCCCTCCGCCGGCTCCGGCCGGACGCCGGTCTCGTGCTCTCCTCCGACCCCGGCGGAATGCCCTGGGGACCCCGGACCCCCGACGACGTCACCGCCCGCGCGCTCACGGTGGCCCGTGCCGCCGCCGCGCACCGGCCCGACGCGCTGATCGTCGCCTGCAACACCGCCTCGGTACACGCCCTGACCGCGCTGCGCGCCGCCCTGGAGCCCGGTGTCCCCGTCGTCGGCACCGTCCCCGCGATCAAACCGGCGGCGGCCGGCGGCGGACCCGTCGCGATCTGGGCCACCCCGGCCACCACCGGCAGCCCCTACCAGCGCGGCCTCATCCGTACCTTCGCCGCCACCGTCGACGTCACCGAGGTGCCGTGCCCCGGCCTCGCGGACGCCATCGATCGCGGCGACGAGGCGGCCGTCGCCCGCGCCGTCGCCGACGCTGCGGCCCGCACTCCCCGCGCGGCGAGGACCGTCGTCCTGGGCTGCACCCACTACGAACTGGTCGGCGAGCGCATCCGGGCGGCCCTGCGGGAGCCCGGTCTGCCGGAGGTCACCCTGCACGGCTCGGCCGGCGCCGTCGTCGCGCAGGCACTGCGCCGCCTCGGCGACCCCCCGGCGGCCCCGGCGGACGCCGAGCCGGGCGGGCTGACCGTCCTGCTCGGCGGCCGGCCGTCGGCGCTGCCGGACGCGGCCCTGACATACGCGGAGGGCCGCCTGCTCGCGGGCGTCACCCACGCGTACCAGGCCGGGTCCGCGACGTAGCGCCTGGCGCACGACACCCGGCACGCACCCTCGCGGTGGTTGTGGGAGCCACGGCTACGTGCGCCCGGTGCGAGTCTGATCCTCCGCCGTGCGGTCGCACGCACGGCGGGCGGTGTCGGCCGCGTGCCGGCGGGCCGCACGCCCCGCCCCGCGGGCGGAGGGCGCTACGTGCCGGACACGATCCCGGCGGGGACGTCGGCGTCCCGGCCGGGGCGACGCCGCCTCGCGGCGGCCGAGTCGGTCACGTGCGCCCGGTGCGAGCCTGATCCTCCGCCGTGCGGTCGCACGCACGGCGGGCGGTGTCGGCCGCGTGCCGGCGGGCCGCACGCCCCGCCCTGAGGGCGCTATTTGTCAGGCACGGCCTGGGCGGGACGTCGACGCCCGGCCACGCCGTGACGCCGCCACGCGGCGGCGGAGTCGGCCACGTGCGCACCTCGGTAGGAGGCCGGCTCTCCGCGGCGTACGGACATCGGGCGCCCCTCGACGGGCCGCACCCCCATGACCGGGATCGCCGGGCCGCTGTGGTCATCGTCACCGTGCGGCGCTCCGGCGGGGGAGACAAGGGACCTGGCGGAGGCGGTCGTTCCGGGCGCCGTCGCGGCGGTGCTCACCCGGAGGTTCGTGAGTACGCTGCAATCATGACGGAGCACCCCCGGCGAGGGGGGCCTGGCACAGTGCCCCTCCCCGACACCTGGACCGGCCGAGCGACCAACCGCATTCAGTGGCTGTTCGCCGTGGTGGGCGCGGCCTGCCTCGCTCTCGGCATCGAGCTGGCGATCCAATCGTCCTGGGAGACCGGCGTCGTGGCGCTGGCCGCGTCGGTCATCGGCTGTGTGGCCGCCGGGCTGCTGATCCTCTGCGGGACGCTCGCCTTCGTGCACGTGGCGGTCAAGGTCGACCACGAGCACCTGGAGGTGCGCTGCGGCCATGTCGGGCTGCCGCGCCGCCGTATCCCGCTCGCCCAGGTGACCGGCGCCGACTTCGTGCCGAGCGTCACACCCCGCCAGTGGGGCGGCTGGGGCTACCGCTGGCGGCCCGAGCGGGGGACGGCGGTGGTCGTGCGGCGCGGCGAGGGCGTCGCGCTGACCCTCGGCGACGGCAGGACGTTCACGGTGACCGTCGACGACGCCGAGGCAGCGGTCCGCGTCATCCGCGACCGGCTCCGGGCGGCGACCGGCGGAGGCGTCGGCCTCGGCAAATCGGCGCTCGACCGCGCCACGGGAGGCCGCGCCACAGGTGGCCGGGCGGCGGGTGGCCGTGGCACCGGCGGCCGGGGCAACGGCGGTCCCGCCACCGGCGGCGGAACGCCCCTCGGCGGGTCCACCGAGGTCTGAACCGGCCGTGCGGCCACCGGCCGGACTGCCGCCCCGCGCCGCCCCCGCCGTAGACTCCGCCGGGTGAGCACCACCATCACCCCCGTCGAACCCGCAGAGCCCCTCCCCGCGCCCGGTGGGCGGCGGTGGCCGCGCCGGTTCCTGCGGCCGGGCGCCGCGACCCTGTCCGGGCTGCTGCTCTTCGCGAGTTTCCCGCCCCGCCCCCTGTGGTGGCTGGCGCTGCCCGGATTCGCCCTGCTCGGCTGGACGCTGCGGGGCCGCCGCCCGCGCGCCGGGTTCGGGCTCGGCTTCCTCGTCGGGCTCGGATTCCTGCTGCCGCTCCTGAAGTGGACGGGTGAGGAGGTCGGCCCGCTCCCCTGGATCGCGCTGGCCGCCGTCTCCGCGCTGTTCGTCGGCGCCGTCGGGACGGGCATCGCCGCCGTGTCGCGGCTGCCGGCGTGGCCGGTGCTCGCGGCGGCCGTGTGGGTCCTCGGCGAGGCCGCGCGCGCCCGGTTCCCGTTCGGCGGCTTCCCCTGGGGAAAGATCGCCTTCGGCCAGGCGGACGGCATGTTCCTGCCGCTCGCGGCCGTCGGCGGTACGCCCGTACTGGGCTTCGCCGTCGTCCTGTGCGGCTTCGGCCTGTACGAGACGGTCCGCCAGGTCCTCGCCCACCGGGAGCGCCGCACCGCCGCCTCCACCGGGGGCGCCGCACGCCCCGTGCCCCGCGCCGCCGTGGCCGTCGCCGCGCTGTCCGTGCTCGTCCCCGTCGCGGGCGCCCTCGCCGCGCTGCCCCTCGTGGACGCCTCACCCGAGGACGGCACCGCGACCGTCGCCGCCATCCAGGGCAACGTCCCCCGCCTCGGACTCGACTTCAACGCCCAGCGCCGCGCCGTACTCGACAACCACGCCGCCCGCACCGAGCAGCTGGCCGCCGACGTCGAGGCGGGCAAGGTGCCGCGGCCGGACTTCGTCCTCTGGCCCGAGAACTCCTCCGACCTCGACCCCTACCGCAACGGCGACGCCCGGCTGGTCATCGACGACGCGGTCGACGCGATCGGCGTACCCACCGTCGTCGGCTCGGTCCTCTCGCCCGACACCGGCAAGCTGCGCAACTCGCTGATCCAGTGGGAGCCGGGCAGCGGCCCCGTCGCGACGTACGACAAACGCCATGTGCAGCCGTTCGGCGAGTACATCCCGATGCGGTCCTTCGTACGGATCTTCAGCGCCGACGTCGACCGGGTACGGCGCGACTTCGGCCCCGGTCACAAGGTCGGTGTGTTCGACCTGGCCGGGACCAGGGTCGGGCTCGCCACCTGCTACGAGGCGGCTTTCGACTGGGCGGTGCGCGACACCGTCACCCACGGCGCCCGGATGATCGCCGTGCCCAGCAACAACGCCACCTTCGGGCGCAGCGAGATGACCTACCAGCAGCTCGCGATGTCCCGTGTCCGGGCCGTCGAGCACAGCCGGTCGGTGGTCGTGCCCGTCACCAGCGGTGTCAGTGCGATGATCATGCCGGACGGCAGGGTGGTCGAGGAGACGAAGATGTTCACCCCCGACGCGCTCGTCCGCGCGATGCCGCTGCGCTCCTCGCAGACGCCCGCGACCCGGCTGGGCACGCTGCCGGAGGCGCTGCTGGCGGCGATCGCCCTCGGCGCTCTCGGTACGGTCGCCGTGCGCGGCGTACGCGCCCGGCGGCGCCCGGCCGCCCACCCCGAGGACTGAGCGAAACCGGCGGACCCCCGCCCGGGAGGACTGAGGGGCGCCGGCGGACCGCCCGCCCGGAGAGCCGGCGGTCCGCCGCGCATAGGGTCGGGGGCATGGGAACGCCGGACTTCATCAAAGAGCTACGGGCCACCGCCGGGCACCAGTTGCTGCTGCTGCCGGGGATCAGCGCCGTCGTCTTCGACGACGAGGGCCGGGTGCTGCTGGGCAGACGCGCCGACACCGGCGCCTGGTCGATCGTCGGCGGGATCCCGGAGCCGGGGGAGGATCCCGCGACGACGGCGGAGCGCGAGGTGTACGAGGAGACCGCCGTACGCTGCAAGGCCGAGCGCGTCGTCCTCGTCCACGCGCTGCCGGAGCCCGTCACGTACCCCAACGGGGACCGGTGCCAGTTCCTCGACATCACCCTGCGCTGCCGGGCCGTCGGCGGCGAGGCCAGGGTCAACGACGACGAGTCGCTGGAGGTCGGCTGGTTCTCCGTGGACGCGCTGCCCGAGCTGGGGGAGTTCGCCCGGTTCCGGATCAAGCAGGCGCTCTCGGACGGGCCCACCTGGTTCCGGCCCGCGACGGACGTCTGACGCCACCGGCGCCTGACGCGACAGGCGTCGCCGGGCGGGCCGGGTGCGACAGGAGAGGGCGGAGCGACCGCCGTCCTACTGGAGCGCGTGCACGGCCGCCGCGAACAGGGACGGGAACCGCGCGGCGGCGGGCACCACGAGGCGTGCCGCACGCGGACCACGCGCGGCACGCAACAGGCCCTCCGTGAGCAGCCGGTGACGCCTCGTCAGTTTTCCCCAGGCCGCCGGATAGGTCTCCGGCCTACCCTCGGCGAGCGCGCGTACCGCCGCCTCGGCCGTCGACAGGGCGAGGGCCACCCCCTCCCCGGTCAGCGCGTCGACATAACCGGCGGCGTCCCCGACGAGCAGGACCCGCCCGGCCCGTGGCCGTCGCACCCGCTGCCGCAGCGGCCCCGCGCCCCGGACCGCGCTCGCCGGCCGCTCCCGCAGCAACGGCGCCAAGTCCGGGAAGGCGCCCAGGTGTTCGTCGTAACTCCGCCGCTCGTGGCTCAGCACCGCCACGCCCACCAGATCGTCCCCGACGGGCGTCACGTACGCCTCGCCCCACCGTGACCAGTGGACCTCCACGAACGCCGACCAGGGCGCCACACGGAAGTGCCGCCGCAGCCCGTACCGGGACGGCGCGCGGTCCGGCAGCTCCAGCCCGAGACCGCGCCGGACCGGTGAGTGCAGCCCGTCGGCGGCGATCAGCCACCGCGCGGTCCACTCCCCGGTGCGTACCCGGTCGGCGTCCTGCCGCACCCCGCCGATCCTGCCCCGGACCGTCTCCACCCCGAGGTCGTCGGCCCGGCGGCGCAGGGCGGCGTGCAACTCGGTGCGGCGCACACCCAGCCCCGTACCGTCCCGGAAGCACGCCTCGGCGCCGCGTACGCCCTCCCGGTAGCGCACACCGCGCAGTTCGTACCCCGACACCTCGACCCCCAGCGCGCGCAGCGCCGCCACACCGCCCGGCATGACGCCCTCCCCGCACGCCTTGTCCACCGGCCCGGTGCGCGGCTCCACCACCACGGCCCGCAGTCCCGCCAGGGCGGCGTGGATCCCGGCGGCCAGACCGGCGGGGCCGCCGCCCGCGACCAGGACGTCGATCACGCCGGGGCACCGGCGCCCGCGAACCCGAGCGCCGTGTTCTCGCACCGGACGCGGACCACCATCAGGGCGGCGTTCAGCACCGTGAAGACGGCGGCCGTCACCCACGCCCCGTGCGCCAGCGGCAGCGCCAGACCCTCGGCGGCGACGGCGACATAGTTGGGATGACGAAGCAGACGGTAGGGGCCGGTGGCGACCGGCGGCAGACCGGGCACGACGATCACCCGCGTGTTCCAGCGCGGACCCAGCGTCCGTACGCACCACCAGCGCAGCGACTGGGCCGCGACGACGACGGCCACCATCGTCCAGCCGAGCACGGGCACGAACGGCCGCCCGGCCAGGGCTGTTTCGGCGAGCGCGCCGGCCAGCAGGCCCGTGTGCAGGACGACCATCGCC
Organism: Streptomyces sp. NBC_01498; assembly: GCF_036327775.1. Classification (NCBI taxonomy): domain Bacteria; kingdom Bacillati; phylum Actinomycetota; class Actinomycetes; order Kitasatosporales; family Streptomycetaceae; genus Streptomyces; species Streptomyces sp. NBC_01498. Next base: position 6,764,984 of record NZ_CP109598.1, read on the forward strand.
GGGTAGTGCCCGCCGCCGGTCTCCCTGCCGCCGCGCTCCAGACTCCAGCGGGTATGGCGGCGGGCGACGACGAGTTCGGCGGCGCGCTCGCCCGCGACGGCCAGCACCAGCAGCGTGTACCACTCCATGTGTTCTCTCCAACTCACCAGCGAAGCAGCACGAGTTCGCAGCAGAACCCGGGACCCATCGCGATCATCAGGCCGGGGGTGCCGGGCTCGGGGGAGCGGTCGGCGAGGGTGTCGCGCAGGATGTGCAGCACGGAGGACGACGACAGGTTCCCCACCTCTGACAGCGAGCGCCAGGTGACGTCCAGGGCCCCCTCCGGCAGCCCCAGCGCCTCGCCCACGGCCTCCAGGACCTTGGGGCCCCCGGGGTGGCAGACCCACGCGGTGACGTCGGCGGGCGTCAGACCGTGCTCCGCGAGGAAGTTCCGTACGTCGTCCGGGAGATGGCGGCGGACGACGGCGGGGACGGACGGATCGAGAACGACCCGGAAGCCGGACGCGGTGACGGACCAGCCCATGACATGACCGGTGTCCGGATACATACGGCTGCGGGTGGCGACGACCGTGGGACCGGCGGTCGCGGTGTCCGGCCGTACGACTTCGGGCGGTACGCTCTCCGGCCGCGTGGCTCCCGACCGCGCGACTCCGTTCGACACGGGCTCCGTCGCGAGGGACCGCGCCGCACCGGAGCGCCCCGCCCGGAACCGCTCGCCCACCGCCACCACGGCCCCCGCCCCGTCCCCGAACAGCCCGCTCGCCACCAGATTCGCCGACGACGCGTCGTCACGCTGGAAGGTGAGCGAGCACAACTCGACCGAGAGCAGCACGGCCACCTGCTCCGGCCAGCCCCGCAGATAGTCGTGCAGCCGCGCCAGCCCCGCCGCGCCCGCGACACAGCCCAGCCCGAAGACGGGCAGCCGTTTCACATCCGGGCGCATCCCCAGCCGTCCCACCAGGCGGGCGTCCACCGACGGGGCGGCAACGCCGGTCACGGAGGCGAAGAGCAGCAGATCCACGTCCTCCGCCCGGAGACCCGCCGTACGCAGCGCCCCCCGGATCGCCTCCGCGCCCAACTCCACCGCGACCTCGATGAAGATGTCGTTGGCGGCGCCGAACCCGTCGATCTTGGCGTAGTCGTCCAGCGGCAGGGCCATGTGCCGGAAGCCGACCCGCGCGCTCGCGTGCAGCCGGTCCAGGACCCGCCGGTCCGCCCCGGCCGGCAGACAGGTGCGCGCCACCATGTCGGTGATCTCGGACTGGGTGTGTCGGTACGGGGGCAGGACGCCGTGCACAGCGGCGATTCGGGTCATCGATTCCAGCCTGAGAACGTCATGACCCCTCCAACACGCGCGACGCCGGATGGGACACCGTTTGTCGCCCGTCCGGATGGCGCGCCCACGTGGCGGGCGTGCCTACGATCGGCTCGTGAACGCCGACGCGAATACCGACATGTCCCCCGCGACGCCGACCTGGGAGGCGGGGCCGGGCAGCGGGAGGCGTACCCCGGCCCGTACGAGGCCGGTCCGTACGGGACGCGCGCTGGCGCTGTCCTGCCATCCGGGCCCGGTGGCCGCCGTCACGGGGCTCACGCTCGTGCTCGCCGTCACCTCCGGGCACGGCGTGGGAAGTTGCGCGCTGCTCGTCGCGGCGGTGCTGACCGGTCAGCTCTCCGTCGGGTGGTGCAACGACGCGTACGACGCCCGCCGCGACACCGTCAACGGCCGCCGGGACAAGCCCGTCGCCACGGGCACGGTCGGCCGACGCACGGTGTGGGCGGCGGCGTTCGGGGCGCTCGCGCTCTGCGTGCCGCTCTCCCTGGCCTGCGGCGCCCTCGCGGGCGGCGCGCATCTGGGCGCGGTGGGCGCGGCGTGGGCGTACAACCTGCGGCTCAAGGCCACGCCGCTGTCCTGGCTGCCGTACGCGCTCGGATTCGCGAGTCTGCCCGCGCTGGTCTCACTGAGTCTGCCGGGCAGCCCGTGGCCGGCCTGGTGGGCCGTCACCACGGGGGCGCTGCTCGGCGTCGGGGCACACCTCGCGGACGTCCTGCCCGACATCCGCGACGACCTCGCCACCGGTGTACGGGGCCTGCCGCACCGGCTCGGCACCACCGGCACCCGCCTGCTGCTCCCGGTGCCGCTGGTCGCTGCCTCGGCGGTGCCGGTGCTCGGCCCACCGGGTCCCGCGGGCATGGCGGCCGTCCTCGTCCCGACGGCCGCCGGGACGATCGCCGCCACCGGCCTGCTCCTCGCCCGCCGCCACCCGAAAACCCCCTTCGTCGCGGCGGTCACGGTGGCGGCACTGGACGTGTCCCTGCTGGCTGTCCATGGGACGGGTGTCGGTTAGGCGCTGTCGTTCGGATCTTGCCGGGCTCGCGCCCTGGCACCACGCCTCGCCGCGGTGTCGGCGCGGGAGGGAGGCACGGCTCCCTCCTCCGCCCCGCGATCCACGGCACCGACGTGACATCGGCCGCTGACGCGTCGGGCACTCACTGATCCGGCCTGATCCGAACGACAGATCCCAGGCGCGGCCCGGAGGATCTTCGCGGGCCCGGAACGGCCGGCACGGCGCCCCGCGTCGTACGCGGGGTCGTCCTCCTAGGCCCGCGCACGCCTACCTGCGTCCGGGCCTCGCACCACGACGATCCTCCGCCGTGCGGCGCACCGCGCCGGACGCCGCGCCCCCGCCCCTGCGGGCGGCTCGCGCTCCCATGAGGACGCCGGGGCGGGACGGCCCCCGCCGGGCGCTCCCGTACCCGCCCCGCTCAGTCGCCGAACCGGGTGTCGTCGCAGTGCTCCCGGCGGTCGCGGTCGTAGGCGCCTTCGCGGGAACGGGCGTCGTCGTCGGACCGGTCGGTGTGGTGGCCACGGACATCGTTGTCCGCGTCGGCCGGTGTCTCGCAGCCCCGGCCGCCCGTACGCCGTTCCTCCTGCCGGTCCTCCAGTTGTTGCGACCGCCGTTCCTCGCGTCGCTCCGTCAGCCGCTCCGACCCGATCGTGCTCCGGCGCACCGACGCCGGGCCCTCCGGTGGTGCCGTGGGACGGCCGCCGCCCACGACCGGCAGGGAACGGGGGCTGTCGCGCGGGGCGTCCGTCGACCAGTTCTGGGCGGAGGACCCGTCCCGGATCTTCGCCACCACGGACGTGCCCGCCACGGGAGTGGTCGGGACGACGGCCAGCGAGTCGTCCCACCGGGGGACCACCTGCCCCTGGGGCGTCAGGTCGTAGCGCACGTCCGCGGCGTCGTCGGCGCCCGGCGGCGCGCAGAGCCCGAGGACCAGGGAGCCGTCCACCGTGTGGGAGTTGAGGCACAGATCGTCGTCGGCGCCGCTGCGCAGCAGCCCGTCGTCCTCGTACTGCCACCGCTGGGTGTCGGCCGACGACGAGCAGATGGCCAGGGTCGCCTCGGACCCGATGTCGGGCCGGGTGTCGCGCAGATCGAGGCAGAGGTCGGCGTCCGCGCTGCGCAGCGCCGTGCGCAGGACGTCCGGCCGCTGGTCCTGGGCGCCGCTCGGCGGCTGCCCGCCGGGCCCGGAGACGCCCTGTGAGCCGGGGTCGGTGGCGGTCGGGGAGGAGCCCGTGCCGATGGGCACGGCCGGGCCTATCGCCTGGCCGCCGCGGTCCCCCGAGCTGAGGCTGGTGACGGTCACGGCGAACAGGCCGACCGTCACCAGACCGAGCCCGCTGAGCAGGACCGTCCTCGGCCGGCCCGGCGTGCTCATGACCCGCTTGCCCAGCACCGTCACGCGCGGCAGCACCCGGGGACGCCCGCCCACCGAGTGCCGTCCGCCGCGCCGGGCGCCCGCGCGCGCGGACCGGGAGCGGCCACGTCTGCCCGGCCGGGTGTCCAGGTAGCGCCTGGCGTGCGGGCCGAGGAGCGCCTCGGCGAGCAGGGCGGCCGGGCGGCCCGCGGAGTGGACGAACTGCTCGGTGGCGTAGGCGCAATGGGCGCAGATCGCCAGATGCTGCTGGATGTCCGGGAGCAAAGGACCGCCCCGTCGCAGTGAGACGTCCAGCAGACGGTTGTAATGGCGGCATTCCGAGTCCGGCGCGAGATGGATATGCGCGCGAACACAGCCGGTGCGGAAGAGTTCCCGCGCGTGTTCCAGTTCGGTGGGCGCCATTTCCGGGTCGATGCCGAGCAGGGTGGCCGGTACGGACAGGGGCTCCGCCTCGACCTCGGTGTGCCAGAGCAGGGTCCGCGCGGGCGCGGGCATTGACCGGAAGGAGTGCAGGGCCAGCCGCCGGTTCTCCGGGGCTTGCGGCCCGTCGGGATGTCCCGCGCCGGTGTCGGTGAAATGTCCGGGGTGCTCCCAGACGTTGTCGGTCCGCTGTCCCTCGGCCGCCCAGACACCCGCCGTATGCCGTGCGGTCACCAGGAATTCGGGCCGCAGGGCCGGGACCGGACCGGGGCGGCGCAGGGCGTCGAGGACGGTGCCGAAGGCGGCGGTGGCGAGCATCGAGGCGGCGTCCGCAGAGGGGGAGCGGATCTCGGCGTAGTCGAGCAGCGCACCCCAGTGCCGGGCCAGCAGCAGCGCGGTGGCGTGGTCCTCCTCGTCGCTGTCGCCGGTCCTGAGCGCGGCGACGAGCTCCGCGTCCGGGCCTTCGGGACGGGGGACCGGACGGCCGGCCGGCGGGGGCGGGGTGGTTCTGGACGTACGGGGATCCTGCACTGAGGTCCTGCCTTCCAGGGCACTGAGTGGGGGGCGTCCAGTCCCTTGACGCGGTGATGGCGGCAGTGTTTTTCCGGCCGGCTGAAAGGGCGTTGGGGCGAATGCTGCGTATCGGTGGGCGGTGTGCTGCCTCCAGGAAAGAGATCCGCGGGGGGAGGGCGGCGCACGGTGACACCCGGAAGGCTTTTCCGGGTGGCCGGACCGTCCTCGAATCGAACGGTTGAGCGCTCTTGGCATTGCTGCCGACCGCGCGCGTTCACCATTGCACAGCCCGTGTGTGTGAAACAAGGGATCTCCAACCACGGCTATTCGGTGCGCTGTTGAAGAACGCGCCGGGGAAGGATATCCGTCGCGCGATCCAATTCGGGCCGGGGAAATACCAGAGGCGACCGGTGAATGGGGTCGCCGAGGAGACCCCGAGGGGCCCGGACCGTACCAAGGTCTTCGCAGTCGCACCGCGTCGGCAACTCTACGGCCGACGCAGCCCGTTGGTCGAACGCGAGCCCTGCTCGCGTTCGACCGGGACCCGCCGCCCGCCCCCGGGCCTGCGGGAATCCGCCGGGGCGCGGTCTACACCGGTGGCGGTTCGGCCAGCCAGTCGGCCACCGCCTCGGCGATCGGCTGCCGGGTCTCCAGCTCCACGAAGCCGAACTGGCCGCCCTGATTGCATTCGAGAAACCACCAGGTGCCGTCGGTGTCCTCGGCGAAGTCGAAGGCGCCGTAGGCGAGATGGGCGGCGCGCATGTACCCGTACACGGCGCGGTTGATGCGCTCGGGCACCTCGACGGGCTCCCACGGGTGGTCGCTCCCGTCGTACCGGCCGTCCACCTGGCCGGGGGTGGCGGCCCGCCGCGCGGCGAAGAGCCGGTGCCCGACACAGGTGAGCCGGATGTCCGCCCGCTTGGAGACATGGCGCTGGAGCAGGGTGGGCCCGGCGGCGACCGAGGAGAAGTCGGCGCCGGGTCCCACCCGGGTGGTCGGCAGCGACACCGGGGGATCGCCGGGCGGCGGGCCGGTGATCGACTTCACCACGATGTCCCGGTGCTCGGCGGCGAACAGCCGCGCGATGCGCGGAAAGGTGGTGACGAGCGTCGGCGGCACGGCGAAGCCGCTCTGGTGCGCGACCCTCAGCTGCCACGGCTTGAGCCGCGCCTGCGCCGCCGCCTGGGGGTGGTTCATCCAGCGCGCCGTGGTCGAGTACAGCATGCCGAAGAAGGCGTGGGCGGACTCGGCGGTGAGCCAGGGCGAGGGGTGCGGCGCGTGGGCCGCGCTCGCACCCGGCCGCCGTACCCATATCGAACGCAGTCCGTCCATGCTCAACAGGCGTCCGCCCGCGGACAGATGCCCGCGGAAGTCGCCGCTGACGTACTCGGCGGACATCGCCGCCTCGCCCGGCAGGTCGGCGGGGTCGAAGCGCACCAGCGGGGTACCGCGCCCGTGCAGTTCGGCCACCACCAGATCGGCGGTGACGTCCTGCTCGGCGGTGAGGATCAGCACAGTCATCGGGTGGCCGGTTCGCTCAGTCGTCGAAGTGCGTCTTGGAGCCGGCCGTCGAGGTCGTGGACCCGGCGGCCAGCAGCAGTGCGCGGTCGGCTATCGCGGGACGTCCGTCGGGCAGGACGTTCAGCTGGAGCGTGGAGTCGTAGGTGAAAGGTCCGACGACCGGCGAGCTCGGAGCCGGGAAAGCGTAGTTCAGCGCGAACGGTCGCATGATTCTCCTCCACTGACCCGAGAGTGTGTGTCTGTCACGCAGGTAACAATACGTGGCGAAGACGTAATGGTCTCAGCACGGAACGTCATATATGACGGGCCGTCAGCAAAAGCGCCCGTCACCGCCTTCCGGACCTGGGCGGACGGGGGTCCGGAGTGCGGTGACGGGGTCGTGAAACGTCCTCAAGTCCGTTGTGGAGAAACCGAGTTCGGTGGACCGGACTGCCGGTATTGAGGGGTCCTGTCCCGATTCCGGCGGAGGTCCTCCCCGGCGGGGGGCCGGGAGGTGAAGGCGCCGCGACGGCCTTCCCGGGCGCCCGCGCACGGGCGGCCGGGGCGGGGAGATTCTCCCGCCCCGGCCGCCTCCGGTGCCGCCTGTCCCGGTGCGCCGGCCGAGGTCCGGCCGGTCCGCCTCAGAAGGTGAAGACGGCTCCTCTGCCCCCGTCCATGGCACAGGAGTTGGCGAAGGTGTGCGCGTAGGCGACGCGCTGCCCGTCCCACACGCCGTCGGCCGTCACGGTGACCGGTTCCCACTCCTTGGTGCAGACCCGGTTGGTCGCGGAGGCGGTGACGGTGTCGAACTTCGCGCCGTTCTGCTTGAGTTCGGAGCAGGCGGCCACCGGGTCGGGGTGGCTGCCGGACGGCGTGGGGGCGCAACTCAGCGTGACCGCGCGCCGTACGGTGCCGGTCGTGTGATCGGCACCGTCCGTAACCGCCAGCACCAGCGCCGAGGGCGCGTACACGCTCTCCGATCCGGTGGACGGGGCGACGGGGGCCGTCGGCACGCCTCCGATGGCTGCGCGCGCGGCGGCCGCCTCCACGGCCGCCCCGCCGGTCGTTCCTGTCGAGGCGGCGCCGGCCGTGCCGGCGAACGACAGACTGCTCAGTGCCAGTGCGGCTCCACACGCCGCGGCCCTTGCGATGCTCCGCATTGCGAACACTCCCTGGGGTCGATGTCTCGGACAACGGACGTGAGTCTTGCTCACGGCGGGGGTGTCAGGCCCGCTTCACGGCCCGTTTCCGTCGCTCCGCGTGTCGTCACGATCGCTTTCTGTGCGGACAATCGCCTGGTCCGGGTGGGTGGGGAGGGGGCGGTGGGTGGGGAGGAAAGGGAGTGATTCGCAGTTCGTGTGGCAGGTTGACGGTTTGATTGTCAGGTGGAAGGACGTATGAATCTTGGATTATGTGACTGTCAGCGACGGAGGAGGAGTTCGGTGTTGCGCGCGTCGTCCGTCCCCGCCAGGTCCTGGCGGCTCCCCGGCGTGTTGAGCGCCAGTTCCCGGTAGAGCGAGGCCAGGCCCGTCGGGGAGAGGTCCGTGAAGTCGGTTGGGCGCGGCGCGGCCGACTCGATCAGGGTGGTGAAGAGCGACAGCGTGCCGTCCCGGTTGTCCGCGATCTCGATCACCCGCGCGAGCTGTGGGAAGTCGATGTGCGAGGCGGTGGAGATCTCCCAGAACGAACCGTGCGGCAGGACCACGTTGCGATGGCTGTGCCCGTTGATCCAGGCCACCGCCGAACGGTGGCGCCGCAGCAGCGACACGACCGCGTTCCCGTCGTGCCGCGCCTCCCCGGGCCGTGCCGGGTCGGGCCGTTCGTTGCCCATCGTCCAGCTGTTGTGGTGCGTGAACAGCACCACCCAGCCGTCCCGGTGCTCCGTCAGTACCCGCTCCAGCCAGTCCAGCTGCCCGGTCCCCACGGAGCCGGTGAAGTGGCCGCCGTGGTCGGTGGTGTCCAGGCTGACCCCGGTCACGTTCTCCCCCATGGGGAACGTGTAGTCGAGACTCCCGTCCGCCAGATTGGCCCGGGTGTAGCCGTGGCCGGCCGGCCCGGCCCCGGTGTGCCGGGGGTCCAGATGTGCCGTCAGGTACTGGAGCGGGGTGAACGGCGCGCGCCGGGGGTCCGGCGTGACCGCGCGCATCCGCCGCTTCTCGCGGCGCAGCAGTGAGATGACCGCCTCGCCGTGGGCGGACTCGCCCGCGGCGATCCGGGCCAGCAGCGTTTCGGCGTCCGGCTTCGGGACGTCGTACAGCTTGCGCGCCCCGACGGCGAAGTCGGCGAGGAAGCCGGTCCGGTCGGAGTAGGCGCCGCTGGCGAGGCTGTCGTGGTTGCCGACGGTCGAGTACCAGGGCAGCGCCAGGCCGGGACTGCGTACGGGGCGCAGCGCCGCCTCCAGGAAACCCTCGACGCGCGGGAAGCCCAGGCGCTTGTAGGCGTCGGGCGCGCCGTCCTCCGGATGCCAGTACATCCGCGCGCCCGAGTTCTGCACCCCCTCGTACGCCTCCGGGTCCCCGGTGTTCGGGGTGACGAGCCCGCCGCTCATCAGGGTCAGGTACCAGTCGAGCTCGCACAGCGCGTTGTTGTCCGTGTTGTCGCCGGTCGTCATGGCGAAGGCCAGCGGCGCGCCGGTCGCCGGCCCCGTCCCCAGCGAATTGATCCGCTCGATCAGCGACACACCCCCGGCCACCGACAGCGCTTCATGGGGGCGCCAGGCGCCGGGCGACTGACTGCGCACGTACTCGGTGCGCACGGGGTGCTGCACGTCGGTCACGTGGAGGTCGGTGAGCTGGACGAAGGAGCTGAGTACCGTACGGCGGTCCTCCCGGCCGGACTTGGCGGTCGCGAACTGTTCGCGTACGACCCGGCGCCAGCCCGGACCGTCCCCGAGCCGCCGGAAGGCCGCGCCCCGGTCGCGCGGTACGGACCGCGAGTGGAGCGTCGTCAGCGGGGCCGAGGGGCCGGCGGAGGAGGGCGCGGGCACGGGAGCGGCGGTGGGGACGGGGCCGGCGGGGGCCGTCGGCGCGGGCGCCGCGGCGGCGCTGCCGGATCCGCCGCCGGTACCGACGGCCACGCCGATACCGGCGGACAGGCCCACGGCTCCGGCGGCGGCGAGGAAGGAACGGCGGTCGACGGCGGTGACCGCCGAGCGGATGCGTGACATGGTGCGCTCTCCCCGAGTGCGTACGTCGCGGCAGCCGGGCCGCGTCTGGCACCTCGTCCCGGCACGCCGGGCGGACCCCGGCCCTTCCGATGCTGGGCACCCGGCGTGGCCCGCGCGTGAACGAGACCGCAACGCCCGCCGCCCATCGCCGCACATGGATCACTCGCAACCGCAAACGTTCGCCGGGGCCTCCCGCGACGTCCGGGAACCGCTCATCCGCCGTTCACCGGACGGGGAAGCGACGGGCCCCGGGCTGCCGACCGGGGACCGGTCCCGGGGCCTTCCGGAGGGAGCGGATCTGTCGTGCAGTAAGCGCTTTCTGATTTTGTTAGATGTGTTGACGAATTGGTGAGGGTGCGTCAGCATCGCCTCCAAAAGTTCGAAGAGCGACCCCCATGCCCCTCTGCCGAGCCCTGCACCAGGGAGTAGCGACGCATGCCCACCCGAACCGCACCGCTGCCCGTACGCAATCCAGGAACCGGCGAACAGCTGGGTGAGATCGAGGACTTCGGTCCGGAGCGCGTCACCGCCGCCCTCGCCGCCGCGGCACACGGCCAGCGGGCGATGGCCGCACTGCCCGCGCACGCCCGCGCCCGGCTGCTGCTCACCGTCGCGGACCTGATCGAGGCGGAGACCGACGACCTGGCGCGGCTGCTCGCCGCCGAGAACGGCAAGCCCGTCTTCCAGACCGTCGAAGAGGTCCGGGCCGCCGTCCGGATCTTCCGCGGCTTCGCGGGCGAGGCCACCCGCCTCTTCGGCCGCCAGATCCCGCTCGACGCCGTCCCCGGTCTGGAACGGCACCTCGCCGTCACCCTCCGCGAGCCGCTCGGCCCGGTCGCCGCGCTGGTGCCGTTCAACTACCCGGTCGAGCTCTACGCCCACAAGGCCGCCGCCGCCCTCGCCGCCGGCAACGCGGTCCTCGTCCACCCGCCCGCGCGCTGCCCGCTCGCCGTGCTGCGGATCGGCGAACTCGTGCGGCGGGCGGGCGTCCCGGACGGCGCCCACCAGATGCTCACCGGCGGCGTCCAGGTCTCCCAGGAACTCGCCTCGCGCCCCGGCGCCGCCGCCGTCAGCCTCACCGGCAGCACCACCGCCGGACGCGAGATCGCCCGCCGCGCCGCCGACACCCTGAAGAAGGTCCACCTCGAACTCGGCGGCAACGACGCCCTGATCGTCTGCGACGACGCCGACGTCGAACTGGCGGCCGAGGCCGTGGTCCTCGGCCGGCTCGCCCGCGGCAACGGCCAGATCTGCTGCGCCGTCAAACGCGTCTACGTCCAGGACGGGGCGCACGACAGCTTCGTGGAGGCACTGCTGGCGGGCGCGGCGAAACTCAGCGTCGGGGACCAGCTCGCCGATGGCAACGATGTCGGCCCGCTCATCAGTGAGGAGGCCGCCGAACGCGTCGAGGCGGCCGTCGCCGCGCTCGTCGCCGACGGCGCGCGCATGGCGGCCGGCGGCGGACGCCGGGGCGCCTTCTACGACCCCGCCGTCCTCGTCGACGTCCCCCACGACAGCCCCGCGTTCGCCGACGAGATCTTCGGCCCCGTCGCCCCCGTCGCCCGCTTCTCCGACCCGCTCGACGCCGTACGGATGGCCAACTCCTCCCCGTACGGCCTCCAGGCCGCCGTCTTCACCCGAGACATCCAGCGCGCCCTCACCCTCGCCGGACGGCTGGAGGTCGGCGGCGTCGTCATCAACGGGTCGACCGCGCTGCGCGCCGAGAACCTGCCCTTCGGCGGCCCGAAGGACACCGGCGGCTCGGCCGAGGGACTGCACGACACCGCCCTGGAGTTCACCCGGCAGAAGACGATCGTCGTGATGGAGGCGTTCGGGTGAGCACGCCGACCCGGCCGGTCCTGCGGATGCGCGGGGTCCACAAGTCGTACGGCCCCACGAAAGTGCTGCACGGAGTCGACCTCACCGGACGGGCCGGTGAGGTGCTGGCCGTCGTCGGCGCCAACGGGGCGGGCAAGTCCACCCTCATCAAGATCCTCGCGGGCGCCGAGCGGATGAGCGCCGGGCAGCTCCAACTGGACGGTGAGAGCGTCGAGTTACGCTCCCCGCACGACGCCCACACACACGGCGTCCGCACCGTCCACCAGGAACTGACCCTGGTGCCCGAACTGTCCGTCACCGAGAACCTCCTCATGGGCCACTTCCCGAGGCGCCTCGGCGGCCTCATCGACTGGAAGGCCGCCCACCGCCGCGCTCGCGACCTGCTCGACGGCATCGGCTACGGCGCCATCGACCCCCGCGTCAGGGCAGGCCGTCTCACCGTCGCCCGCCAGCAGATGGTGGAGATCGCCAAAGCCCTGGTCAGCGAGGGCGGCGAACCCCGTGTGCTGGTCCTGGACGAGCCGTCCGCCGTCCTCGCCGGCAGCGACCTCGACGCGCTGTTCGCCCTGATCCGGCGCCTCCAGGAACGCCGCGTCCTCGTCGTGTACGTCTCCCACCGCCTGGCCGAGGTCACCGAACTGGCCACCTCCATCGTGGTGATCAAGGACGGCCGGGTCGTCGCCGAGACCACCCCCGACCGCACCGACGAGAACGAACTGATCCGGCTGATGGCGGGCCGCCCCGCCGGACAGCTCTACCCCGCGCGCCGCGCCGACGAGGGCGACGCCCTCCTCGACGTCCAGGGGCTCGGCCGCACCGGGGAGTTCAGCGACGTCTCCTTCTCGCTGCGCGCCGGACGCATCACCGGACTGTTCGGGCTCGTCGGCTCCGGCCGCAGCGAACTCGCCCGCTGTGTCTTCGGCGCCGAGCCCGCCACCACCGGGACCGTCCGCGCGGCGGGCACCGACAGCGCGCGGTTCCGGGGCCCGCGCGACGCCATCGCGGCCGGGCTCGCCCTGGTCACCGAGGACCGCAAGCGCAGCGGGCTCGTCCTCGGTCTCAGCACCGCCGAGAACATCGGCCTCACCACCCTGCGCACCACCACCCGCGGCCCGCTGCTCGACACCGCGCGCCGCCGCCGCGACGTCGTCTCCATGGTCGACCGGCTGGACATCCGGCCCGCCCACGCGGCGGGGCTGCCCGTACGCGCGCTCAGCGGCGGCAACCAGCAGAAGGCCGTCCTCGCCAAGTGGCTCCTCACCGGGCCCCGGGTGCTGCTGCTCGACGAACCCACCCGGGGTGTCGACATGGCCACCCGCGCCGAGATCTACCGGATGCTCGACCGGCTCGCCCGCGACGGCATGGCCATCCTGCTCATCTCCTCCGACCTCACGGAGGTGCTCGGCGCCACCGACCGGGTGCTGGTGATGCACGAGGGGCGGATCGCCGCGGAACTCCCTTCGGACGGTACGACCGAGGACACCGTCCTCGCCCACGCGATCGGACACACGGCATGACCGAACAGCTCACCCGCCCCACCGGGCCCGGCGACCCCGCCCCGGCCCCGCCGCGCGGCTCGCGGCTGCCCCGGCTCACCGTCGGCGGACGCGACATCACCGCCGAGGCGGCGACGGTGGTCCTGCTCGTCGTGCTCACCGTGGTCGCGGGCACCACCACCGAGGCGTTCCTCACCGAGGGCAACCTCACCAACCTGCTCAAGCAGATGGTCACCACCGGCCTGCTCGCCTACGGGATGCTCGCCGTCATCCTCACCGGCGGCATCGACCTCTCCGTCGGCTCGGTCGTCGCGTTCTCCGGCATCGTCGCCGCCGGACTCTCCGCCGGGCTGCCCGTCCCCGTCGCCATGGCCGTCGGCGTCGCCTCCGGCATCGGCTTCGGACTGCTCAACGGCGTCCTGGTGGCCCGCTTCCAACTCGCGCCGTTCGTCGTGACACTGGCCGCGCTCACCACCATCAGAGGTCTCGCCTTCGTCTACTCGGAGACCCCCGTCGCACCGGAGAAGCCCGGCTTCTTCGAACTCGGCTCCGCCGTGGTCGGCCCACTGCCCGTCTCCACCCTGATCATGCTGGCGGTCTTCCTGGTCGGCGGCGTCTTCCTCAGCCGCACCCCGTCCGGCCGCTCCCTGGTCGCGATCGGCGGCAGCGCGGAGACCGTACGCCTCGCGGGCATCGGCGTCCGGCGCCATCTCGTCCTCGCGTACACGATTTCCGGCGCCTGCGCGGGACTCGCCGGGGTCATCCTCGCCAGCCGGGTCGGCATCGCCCAGCCCAGCGTCGGCACCGCGTTCGAACTCGACGCCATCGCCGCCTGTGTCATCGGCGGCGCCAGCCTGGCCGGCGGCAAGGGCTCCGTGCGGGCCACCTTCGCCGGCGTCCTCGTCCTCGCACTCATCAACAACCTGCTCAACCTCTACGACGTGCAGAGCTTCTGGCAGCAGGTGCTCAAGGGCCTGATCATCGTCGCCGTCATCCTCGTCCAGCGCACCGGCCGATTCCGCACGGCGGCCGTGCCCGCACCGCAACCCGGAAAGGCAAGCCCCTCATGATCACGAAACGAGCGACCGGTGTGCTGGTGGCCGCAGTCCTCACCGCGGCCCTGACCGGCTGTTCCTCCGACTCCGGGAGCGGCGGCGAGGGCGACGGCCCGTACACCGTCGGCGTCGCCAACTTCACCCTCGGCGGCCCCTACTTCAACGGCATGGACAAGGCCGTCAAGGCCCGTGCCAAGACGAAGGACGTCGAGATCCTCAGCACGGACGCGGGCGGCGACGCCGCCAAACTCGCCTCCAACGTCGAGGACCTGATCAGCAAGGACGTCGACGCCGTCATCATCTCCGGCGGACCGCTGGAGTCGGCGCCCGCCGTCCTCAACTCCCTGAAGGCGGCGGGCAAACCCGCCGTCCTGGTCGACCGGAAGTTCCGGACGGGCGAGTACGCGAGCTGGGTCGGCCCCGACAACGAGGCGATCGGCAAGCAGAACGGCGAGTTCCTCGCCGAGCGACTCCCCGACGGCGGGAAGGTCGCGCTGATCAAGGGCGGCCCCGCCGACAACAGCATCGGCAAGGCCCGCACCGACGGCGTCAAGGGCGCGCTCGAAGCCGCGTCCGGCATCGAACTGGTCGAGGCGCCCGACTACGGCAACTGGAGCTCCGACGGCGGACTCACCGTCATGGAGAGCCTGCTCGCCGCCCACGACGACATCGACGCCGTCTTCTGCGAGAACGACGCCATGTGCCTGGGCGCGCAGCGCGCCGTCAAGGACGCCGGCCGCTCCAAGATCGTACTGGCGGGCGTCGACGGCCAGAACGAGGCGCTGAAAGCCATCCTCGACGGGACCAACTACCTGGTCACCGGCCTGAACGACGCCGACGTGATCGGAAGTCTCGGCCTGGACAGGACCGTGGAGATCCTCGACGGCGGGAAGCCGGAGAAGGACACGGTCGTGCCCTCGCCGCGCGTCACCAAGGAGAACGCGGAGAAGTACTACGACCCGAAGGGCATCTTCTGATGAGCCGCACCCTCACGCACTCCCCGCCACCCGGCCGGTCCGGCCGTACCCGCTCCCTGCCCCGGACGAAGCGCGCGTACGCCCTGACGGCCCTGCTCTGCGGCGCCCTCGTCGTCCCGCTCTCGCTCGGCTCCGCCAGCGCGGCCCCGGACGACGGCGCCGGAGCGGCGGCGGCCGATCGCCCCGGCAAGGCTCCGAAAGCGCCCAAGGCACCGGCCTGGCGGCTGCTGCACTCGGAGAACTTCGCGAAGAAGCTGGACCCGGCGGGCGCGCCCTGGACCCGTGAGACGTACAGCAAGCCGTTCGACACCATCATGGAGGACAACGGCAAGTGGTACCCGAACGACTACGGGCCCGCCTGGAACACCGCGTTCACCTCCTTCGACACCTACCGCAAGGAGTTCAAGGTCGGTGACGGCGGATGGCTCACCGCCTCGCTCTCCGCGCGCGACTGGAACAAGGACGGACGCATCGAGAAGGCCCCGTCCGTCACCAACGGGCGGGCGGGCGGCAGCACCGTCGCCCGGCTCACCGTTCCCGACCACACCGGCGGTGCCATCTTCCGGCCCACGCAGTCCCTGCCGGACCAGTACCGCGTCGAGTACAAGCTCAAGACGCTCGACTTCGGCGGAAAGCGCAACGGCACCATCGACTACGACAACCGCACGAACGGCTACAGCAAGGACGGCTGCAAGACCCAGCACCCGTGGGGCGAGGGCTCCGACAGCCCCGGCTGGGAGGGTGACGCGTCCGCGCCGTACTGCGAGTGGCAGGACGTACGGGCCGGCCGCTACGGGTACAACGGCTTCCACTATCTGTCGATCGTGGACTTTGCCGACCCCGCGCCCCGCAACAACCACTTCTGGCACTACCGCCGCAAGGTCCTCATGGACTCCTTCGCCCAGCACCCCGACCGGGTCGGCTCGGGCACCGGCGGCCGGATCTGCAACTCCGCCGACAACACGTACTACAACTACCGCGACAGCAGCTTCAACACCGTCAACATGTGGATCAGCGGACTGCCCAACTGGAACCCCGGCAGAGGCGGTCTCGCGGGCAACTCGCAGTGGTTCATGACCAGTTGCTCGAACGGCGTGGCCGAGCAGCAGCTGTCGTCCGCCGCCGAGCTCCAGCCGGAGCTGATGCCCAACCAGGACTACACCTTCGCGATCGAACGCGACTCCACCGGCTACACGCTGGAGGCCAGCGGCAACTTCGCCCGCGCCGGACAGCGAACCCTCCGCTTCCACCGCCCGTTCATCGTGGGCAACGACCCGATCTGGCACTACAACGTCAAGCCGGGCGAGTACGACGGGCGTTACAACAACACGCTCACGCAGAACGACTACAACGGCAGCGCCAGCTGGCCCGACCAGTGGCCCTCCGGCTCCGCCTACCCGGACTCCTTCGTCATCGGGGACCTCTACACCAACGTCTACGAGGGCAGCGCGAGCCTGACCGACATCAAGATGTTCGTCCCCAGGACCAGGAAGTAGGGCGAGCAGAAGTACGGCGAGAAAAAGTCGCCTCCCAGGGAGTAACCCTCGGTCGAAGGGGCACACGCCCCTTCGACCCGAGCCTGCGGTTCCCCCACCGCAGTGTTCTCCCGGCCCCACCGGTCCCCCCCTGCCGGTGGGGCCGTCCCCTTGTCCGGACGGCCTCAGCGCACCACGGAGATCCGTACGGGTCCCTCGTCCGGGCCGGTCCCGGCCCCGACCCCCGCCGTCCAGGCGGCGGACAGCCGCAGCGTCCGGTTCGGCACCGCGCCCCCCACCAGCCGCTGCCGGTGCAGCACCCGCCCGCCCCGTACGACGACCAGCGACGACCACGGGACGAGCCTGCTCCCCGTACGGAGGACGAAGCCGCCCGTCGCGACACCCGGGTCCGCGAGGTCGATCCGGTTCGGCGCGACCCACAGCAGGGGCGCCTCCACCCGCACCGGCACCGGCTCGCCCGGATGCCCGCCGCCCGCCAGCGCGCGCAGCACCGGCCCGGCGGCGAGCAGCCCCTCCCGTGCGGCCGTAGCCGCCGGCTCGATCCCGTGCAGCACATTGCCGACCGCGAAGACCCCCGGGCGGTTCGTGCGGAACGAGCCGTCGACGGCCGGGCCGCGCGTGCCGGGGTCCAGGGCGACACCGCCCCGGCGGGCCAGCTCGTGGTCGGGAATCCAGTCGCCGGTGAACACCACCGTGTCGCAGTCGAGGGTCCGGCTCCGGCCGTCGTGGCGTCGCAGCACCACCCCCGACAGCCGCCCCCGGCCCAGCAGTTCGTCCACCCGCGCGCCGACGACCAGCGGCGCACCATGCCGGAGCCGGGCGTCGAGCGCCGTGGCGGGGGAGACCTGGGGATACGGCAGCTCCGTGACCACGGCCACCACCTCCACACCGTTCCTCCGCAGCGCCCGTACCGCCGAATAACTGACCGCCTCGGCGCCCACCACGACGGCACGCCGCCCGACGGGACCGCGCCCGAGCGCCACCGTCCGCTGAAGCTCGCCCGTGGTGAACACCCCGGCGGGCCGGGTGCCCGGCACCAGGCGCGCGCTGCGGGGCCGCTCGCGCGCCCCGGTGGCCAGGACCACGGCGCGGGCCGTGATCCGCTCAAGACCGGCCGCACTCGTGACGTCCAGGGCGGGCCGGTCCGGGTCCGGGCCATCGCTCCACCCGGTGACCGTCACCCCCGTACGCAGCGTCGCCCCCGCCCGGAGTGCCGTGTCCGCCCAGTGGCGGGCGTACGCGGGGCCCGTCGTCGGACGGCGCAGATCCCGCAGACCGAAACCGGAGTGGCGGCAGTGCCGGGGCGCCCCGCCCGGTTCGTCCTCGCGCTCCACGACCTCGACACCGACGCCGTCCTCGGCGGCCAGCCGGGACGCCAGCGCCAGACCGGCCGGGCCCGCACCGACCACCAGGACGTCGACGGCGCGCTCCCGCCGGCCGGGCGGGGCTTCCGGGGTGCCGTTCACCGTACGGCCTCCGTACCGGGCGCCCGCGTACCGGACTCCGCACCGTCGAACAGGGCCCGCACCGAGGCCCCGCAGAAGAACCCCTGGCACCGGCCGCCCAGCGCCCGTGTGCGCCGGCGCAGGCCCTCGGGCGACGACGGCGGGATGTCGGAGACGAGCGCGTCCCGGATCTCACCGCGCGAGACCCGCTCGCAGTGGCACACCAGCGTCCCGTACTCGGGGTCGGCCGCGATCAGCTCGGCGCGCAGATACGGGCGGGGAGCGGCCTCCCCGAGATTCGGCATCGTCACCGGCGCCAGGTCCGCCGCCCTCCCGGTCCTCGTCCCCGCCTCCGCGAGCAGTTCCACCACATGGGCGGCGATCGCCATCGACGCGCTCAGCCCCGTCGACCGGATCCCGCCCACCGTGACGTACCGCTGCCCGGGGTGCGCGCGGATCGCGTAGTCGTCCTGCCCGGTGGCCGCGCGCAGCCCCGCGTACACGGCGGTGACCTCCTCCTCCAGGAGCCGGGGCAGGATGCGCCGGCCCCGTTCCCGGAGGAACTCCAGCCCCTCCGCCGTCGAGCCCGTCGCCCCCTTGTCGTCCAGGTCCTCGGCGGTCGGGCCGAGCAGCACGTTCCCGTACACCGTCGGCGACACCAGCACGCCCTTCCCGAGCGCCGTGGGCACCGGCAGCAGAAGGTGACTCACCAGCGGGCGCGCGAGTTTGTCGAAGACCATGAGCTGGCCGCGCCGGGGCGTCACCGTGAAATCGGTGTGCCCGAGGAACCGGTCGAACGCGTCGGCGTACAGGCCCGCCGCGTTGACCAGCCAGCGGGTGCGCAGCGGCCCGCGACCGGTGCCGAGCACGTGCGGTTCCCGCGCGCGGCCCTGCGTCACCGCCTCCACCCGGCAGCGCAGATGCAGGTCGACCCCGCCGCGCACGGCCTGGGTCGCGTAGGCGAGCGTCGTCGTCCACGGGCAGATGACGCTCTCGTCGGGGACTTCGAGCGCGCCCGCCGCGCCCGGCCCCAAGTGCGGTTCACGGCGGCGCAGTTCGTCCGCGCCGACGGTCCGGGTGCGCCGGTAGCCGTTCCGGGCGGCCTTCCGGGCGAGCGCGGGCAGGGCGGCGACCTGGTCCTCGTCCCAGGCGACGAGCAGGGCGCCGACCGGCTCGACCGGGATGCCGCACTCCTCGGCGTACACGGCGAGCCGGTCCCGCCCCTCGCGTACGAGCCGGGCCTCCAGCGACCCCGGCACCGCGTCGAAACCGGTGTGCAGGATCGCCGTGTTGGCCTTCGACGTCCCCTCGCCGACATCGCCCGACGCCTCGACCAGGGCGGTACGCAGCGGGTACCGGGCCAGCTCGCGGGCGATCGCGCTGCCGACCACCCCGGCGCCGACGACCACCACGTCGTACACCTCGTCCGGCAGCGGCCCGGACACGGTGACGCTCATCCCGCGCCCACGACGCCGGCCCGCCCGGGGGCCGGCGTACGGGCGAGGAGCGCCGCCACCTCGGTGCGGAACACACCCAGCCGCTCCGCCGCCTCGGCCGCCCCGATCCTCGGCTCGAAGACCCGTGAGGGCTTCCGGTGGGGCGCGGCCCGCTCCACCGTCAGCCCGGGATCGAGCCCCATCCGGGCGACGGCGCCCGCGCCCAGCGCGGTGGCGTCGGCCAACGGGCTCACCTCGACGGGCAGTTGGAGCAGGTCCGCCTGGGTCTGCATCAGCAGGTCCGACCCGGTCAGGCCCCCGTCGACGCGCAGTGACCCCAGCGGCGTACCGGTGTCCTCGGCGACGGCGTCCGCCAGCCCGACGACCTGCGCCGCGATGCCCTCGCACAGCGCCCGCACCAGATGCCCGGGGCCGGTGTCCAGACCGAGCCCGGTGAGCGACCCCTTCGCGTCACCGCGCCACCAGGGCGCGGCGAGCCCGGCGAGCGACGGTACGAAGGTGACACCCCCGCTGTCGGCGACCGACCCGCCCACCCGGTCCAGGTCCCCGGCACCGGAGACGACCCCGAGTTCGGCGAGCCAGCGCACGGCGGAGGCGGCCGTGTAGACCTGCCCGTCCAGGCAGTAGCTCGTACGGCCGCCGAACCGCCAGGCCACGCAGCCGACCAGGCCGGTGCCGCTGCGCAGCGGGCGCGTGCCGGTCCCCGCGAGGAGGAACGCCCCGGTGCCGTAGGTGCACTTGGCGGTGGACGGCTCCGTGCCGTTCTGGGCGAGCAGCGCGGCCTGCTGGTCGACGAGCAGACCGGTCAGCGGAATCGGGTCGCCGAAGGCCGTGGTGACACCGAAGTGACCCGCCGCGTCGACGACCCGGGGCAGCCGTTCGCCGGCCATCCCGAAGATGCCGAGCGCGGCGGGGGACCACTCGGCGGTGTCGAGGTCGAGCAGTTGGGTGCGCCCGGCGGTCGCCGCGTCGGTGACGAACGCGCCCGTCAGCCGGTGGACCAGCCAGGAGTCGGAGGTGGTGACGACACCCTCGCGGGTGAGACGGCGGCGGATCCAGGCCATCTTGGGCGCGGCGAAGTACGGCTCCAGCGGCAGGCCGGTCAGCTCCCGCAACTCCTCGGCGTGCGGGGCGAGTTCGGCGCAGACCGAGGCGGCGCGCCGGTCCTGCCAGACAAGCGCGTCGGTGAGCGGCTCCCCGGTGTCGGGGTCCCAGGCGAGGACGGTCTCCCCCTGGTTGGCGAGTCCGACCGCCGCGACGGGTTCCCCGGCCTCGGCGAGCGCCCGGCGCCCGGCCTCGATCACCGAGGAGAGGAGCAGGGCGGGATCGGCCTCGACCACTCCGCCCGAGCCGTAGCGGGGAGGGGCCGGAGCGGAGCCGCTGCCGATCACCCCGCGCTCCGGACAGATCACCAGCGCCTTGGTCGAGGAGGTGCCCTGATCGACGGCGAGCACCGGTCGCGCGGCCGGGTCCACGGCGCTGCCGGGGGAGTGCGGAGCTGTCGGCATGTCACATTTTTCGGTCGGAGTGCGGTGATCGTCCGATCACTGAGCGAAAGGGTGGTGCAGCCTGCCTGCGACGTCAAGGTCACGACCTGCACTCAGGGTTGCCTGAGATCAGCAAAGTGTTCAAAGAGCGTCGCATTCGCCCCTACACTGATCGCCGAGTAACAGCGGAGTGTCACTGAGTAGCAAGATTCTTTGGTGCGGAAAAGTGAACCGCACCGGAAAGAGGCGGAGTTGCCGGAGAATGGGGCGGAGGGTCCGTGAGCGATCGCTTTCGTCCGCTCTATCACCCAGCCGGCCACGACGGTGACCTTCGGGCGGCCGTACAGGAACTGCGCACCGGCCGCTGGCTGTCGATGCGTCAACTGCTTGCGGACACCGAGGGCTGGGCCCTGTGGACCCAGCGCACCCAGGTGCTCGCCGCCGTCGCCGCGGGCTCGGACACCGTGCACGCGTGGCGCACCGAGGAGCCGGACAGCACGGCCGCGGCCGTCATGCAGACACGTGTCACGGTGGAACGCGCCCTGCGCGCGCACCGCGAGGGCCACGCCCGCACCACGGACCTCTGGAAGCAGGCGTGGGAGGCGTGCGGCGACACGGCGCGGCTGGTGCCGGCCGACCCCGTCCCCTGGGTCTGTCTGCTCGCCCTCGCCCAGCTCGACACCAAGCAGCGGATGGAGGAGAACCGGCTGGCGCCGCCCGGCCCGATGCTCTTCCCCGGCCCGTGGGCCCTGCTCGCCGAGGCCGACCGGCGCGACCCGGGCAACCGCGAGGCGTACCACCGGATGCTCCAGTTCGTTTACGCGCGTAGGTCCGACGGCTCACTGTCCGAGGCGGTCAACTTCGTTCAGTGGGCGGCCTCTTCGGCGCCCGAGGGCTCGGCGCTCCAGGTCCTGCCGCTCTTCGTGCGGGTCGAGCGGTACCGCAGGGAGCGCGGCAACGAGAAGGCGCTGGACCTGCACTGGGTCACCGAGGACGCCACCCGGGACGCCCTGCGCGCCCTGAACCTCTGGTTCGACCGGTCCGTGCCCGCCGAGACCTCGCTGCTCGACCTCAACCATCTGGCGCACGCCCTCTGGGGCTCGCTCCAACTGGCGGAGGCGGCGCGGGTGTTCGAGGCACTGGGGCCCTACTACACCCCCTTCCCCTGGGCCTGCCGCGCCCGCAAGCCCAACGACACCGCGCAGGCCGAGGAGGTGTTCGTCCGCGCCCGTGCCCGCTGTCTCGCCGCCGCCAGTGAGCGCAAGGCGGAGTCCTGAGCCCGCCCGCGCGGCGACTCCGGGTCCCCACCGCACCGTCCCCCTTTCGCAGAAACTCTCCGTACCCGGAGGTAATTCCATGTCCGTCTCCCCGCCGGTCCGGTCGACATCGGCACCGGTCCCGCAGCAGGACGAAGAAGAACGGCTGAGGGAACTCGGTTATCAGCCGGTACTCGCCCGCAGGATGGGCGGTTTCGGCAATTTCGCCATCAGCTTCTCGGTCATCTCGATCCTCTCGGGCTGTATGACCCTGTACGGGTTCGGGCTCATCACCGGCGGCCCGGCCGTGATGCTGTGGGGCTGGGTGGGCGTCGGCCTCTTCGTCCTGTGCATAGGCATGGCACTGGCGGAGGTGACCAGCGCCTATCCCACCTCGGGCGCGCTGTACTACATGGCCGACCGGCTCGGCGGACGCAAGTGGGGCTGGTACACCGGCTGGCTCAACCTGCTCGGTCTGCTGGGCGCGATCGCCGGAATCGACTACGGCGCGGCCCTGTTCACCGGCGCGTTCCTGAATCTCCAGTGGGGATTCGAGCCCACCACGGGCTGGACCATGATCATCTTCATGTGCATCCTGCTGCTGCACGCGACGCTCAACCTGTTCGGTGTCCGGCTCGTCAGCATTCTCAACTCGGTCAGCGTCTGGTGGCACCTCGGCGGTGTCGCGCTGATCGTCGGCATCCTCGCGGTCGTCCCCAAGAACCACCAGTCGCCCGAGTTCGTCTTCGGCCAGTTCGTCAACGAGACCGGCTGGGAGAACCCGCTCTACGTGGCCGCGATCGGTCTGCTCCTCGCCCAGTACACCTTCTGCGGCTACGACGCGTCGGCGCACCTCTCCGAGGAGACCTCCAACGCCTCCGTCTCCGCCGCGCGCGGCATCGTGCGCGCCATCTGGGTCTCCTGGATCGCCGGCTTCGCCCTGCTCGCCGGACTGACCTTCGCCATCCAGGACTACGCGGCCACCAGCGGCGCCGCCGTGCCGCCCGCGCAGATCTTCATCGACGTCCTGGGCACCAACGGCGCCAGCGCCCTCCTGCTGATCGTGATCATGGCGCAGCTCTTCTGCGGCAACGCCGAGGTGGCCGCCGCCAGCCGCATGGTGTTCGCCTTCAGCCGGGACAACGCCCTGCCCGGATCGGCCCTGTGGCGGCGGGTCAGCAGCCGTACCCAGACCCCGGTACCGGCGGTCTGGCTGTCCGTCGGCTTCGCGTGTCTGCTCGCGCTGCCCTCGCTGTACTCGCCGACCGCGTACGGCGCCGTGACGGCCATCAACGTCATCGGCATCACGCCCGCCTACGCGATCCCGATCTACCTGCGGCTGCGCGCGGGCGACCGCTTCCAGCCCGGTCCCTGGTCGCTGGGCCGCTGGAGCAAGCCCATCGGCTGGATCGCCGTCGTCTGGGTCGCGATCGTCACGGTGATCTTCTGTCTGCCGCAGAAGAACCCCGTCACCACCGACACCATGAACTACGCGGTGATCGCGCTGGCCGCCGTGCTGGCCCTCGCCACCGCCTGGTGGTACGCGGCACGCGGCTCGTACAGCACCCCGCAGTCGTACGGCAGCGCGCGCGAGCAGTCGGAGATATCCGAGGGAATCGTGTAGGGCGCGTTCGCTGTCGCGGGACGGACACGACGGCGGGACACCCCAACCCCGTCCGCGCGACCGCGAGGCACGCATCGCGAGGGACGACCACGTCCTCGGTACGGAGACGGCGCCGACATCGCCTCCTTACCGAGGACGTGTCGTCACCGAGGAAGTGCCGTCACCGAGGACGTGCCGTCAATCTCCCGGAGGAAGCCCCGGGCCAGTTCGGCGCCCAGCCGCTCGGCCTCGCTCCGGCTCTCGATCGGCCTCACCACGGAGTTCCTGAACAGGATGTACGTGACTCCCGAGGCAACACCGCCGTGCGAGGGATCGGGGTCGATCCCGAGCGAGCGCGCCGCCGCGTACGACGCCTCCCCGACGAGCCCGGCCGGTCCGGCGTCACCCACCACCGCGTACACCACCCGGTCCCGGTGGACGATCGCGACGACACCTCCGCCCCGGATGCCGGCGTCCCGGTAGTCCCAGATCCCGCTCGGCGCGGGCACCACGACGAACGGCAGCGCCGCCGCGTCGAGCGGCTGGTCGTCCGACTGGTGGAACGCCGTGTCCCCGTGGAACCAGGGGTCGGTCCGCCCGTTGCAGCGGGCGGTCACCCGGCCGTCGCAGTCGACGTCCAGATCGGCCTTCCAGAACACCGCGCCCTTCGTCCCGCACACCGGGATCTCGGCGGGTCCTCCCCGGTCACCCCGGTACAGGCCCTTCGAGATCCGGGCGCAGTCCGACGTCTTCGCCCGCAGGGCCTCCGCCGTGACGGCCGTGTCCAGCCGGAACGATCCCGCCGTGGCCGGGGGGCCGGGCGCGCCGCCCCGGGGCGCGGGAGGCGGCGGACGCCTCGTCTCGGCCACCGGCCCGGGATGGGCGGAGGCGGGCAGCGCCGACGCGGCGAGCAGGACCGCGCCGACGGCGGCGCAGACATGGGGGCGACGGGGGCGATGGTGCACGGTGGTGTCTCCCTCTCCGTACGGATGTCACGGCGGCCGGGGGCGGGACCGGGTGGTTTACGTCCCCGTGGCGTCGCCGTCCCGCGACCCGGCTTCGTCCCGCGACCCGGCCGCGTCCGGTGCGCCGCCCCTGTCGTAGGTGCCGCCCGTGTCCACCGGTCGGCCCTCGTGGTCGGTCCGGCTCTCCAGCGACAGGGCCAGCCGGCCGAGGAAGATCCGCTGCCCGGCCACCAGCAGCTCCACGGCGTCCCCCAGCGGCACCCAGGCCAGCCGGTCGAGCTCCGGGAACTCCCGCTCCACGCCCGACCCGCGCGGCCACTCCAGGGTGAACGTCCCCGGCACGGCGAGCGCCGGATCGATGTCGGCCTCCACCGCCCACACGGTGACCGTCTTGCCGCCCGACTGCCGGGTCTCGCCCAGCGGCTCCCGGTGTCCGGCGGGCGGCGGCAGACCCACCTCCTCCTCGAACTCCCGGTCGGCGGCGGCCTCCGGTGTCTCGTCGGGGCCGTACTCGCCCTTGGGGACCGACCACGCGGCCCGCGAACGGCCCGCCCAGAACGGGCCTCCCATGTGCCCGATGAGCACCTCGGTGCCGGTCTCCGTCACCCGGTACAGCAGGAGCCCGGCGCTTCGCTTCCCTGACATCACGTCAGTCTGTGCGGGGTCGCGCGGGGGCGCCATCGGGGGAGCGCATGCGGGGCAGCCGAACGCGCCCACAGGAGAGCGACGGTCATGGGAACGTCATGGGACTCTTCGCGCGTTCGAGGGGTAGACGCAGTCCGAGGCCCCCGTCAGCGGGCTGTCGGAGTCATCGAAGCGCAGGAGACGGCATGCCCGGAATCATCGCCCGCATCAAGGCATTCACCCGTAGCCCCCAGGGACAGCGCGCGATCGCCCAGGCGCGCGCGGCCTCTGCGGACCCCAGGAAGCGCGAGCAGGCCCGCCGCCTCTTCGGCAAGCTGCGCGGCGGCAGGCGCTGACGGCCCGGCGGCGACCGGGGTAGTGAGCGCACGGCCGGGGTCCGGCCTCCTGAGTACCACCGGAGGCCGGACCCCGGCCGTCGCCGAAACGGTCGGCGCAGGCCGCACCGGGACGGCGGGGACCCGGGCCGGATCAGAGGCTCGGATCGCCGGCGTGAATCATCGGCTCGGCTCACCGGCCTGAATCACCCGCTCAGATCAGCTGCCAGAGATGGTCGTCCGTCCCGTTGTCCTCGAACTGGACCACCTGCGCGCTGTTGGCCGTCGACATCCCGTCGACGCCCAGGACCTTCCCGCTGTGCCGGCTGAGGATCAGCGACCAGCCCTCGCCCCGGTCGACCAGCTGCCAGAGGTGGTCACCGCTCCCGTCGTCCTCGAACTGCACGATCCGCGCGCTGTTCGCCGTCGACCCGCCCTCGGCGCCGATGACCTTCCCGCTGTTGCCGTTGCGGATCACGAACCAGCCGCCGCCGGCCGGGTACAGCTGCCAGGCGTGGTCCGAGGTCCCGGTGTTGTCGTACTGCACCACACGCCCGCCCACCGCCAGGGACATGCCGTCCACGCCGAGCACCTTGCCGCTGTGCTTGTTCCGTACCCGGCGGTACGGCGGCGCCGCCGTCCAGGCCCGACCGCCGGGCGACGCCGTCGGGAAGGCGGTGATCCGCAGCCGGGCCGCGCCCATCGGGATCAGCGTCACCGGCTCGGGCGGCGCCGTGCTGCGGGCCGGACTGTCCTGGAGCGGCGCGACGACCCGCTGGTCGTCCGCCACCCACTCCGCTATCCGGCGTGCCGTCGTGGTGATCCGCACCGGTGACCCCTCATGGGTGAAGGGGTCGGCGGCGAGCGGCCCGTCGTCGGCGGTGAACCGCAGCCCGCGCAGTGGGTCGGGCGCCAGACCGACGTTCCACGGGGTGGTGGGACGCACCGACAGTTCGGGGAAGTCCTGGGTGCCCGCGAACCGTTCGTACCGTTCGCCGATCTTCAGCGAGTACGTGAGCGGACCGTGGTGCACGCTGACGGCACCGTGGTTGTCCTGCCAGGTCGTCACGGTGGTGCGCTGCGGCAGCCGCAGGGTCACCCGGTCGCCGTCGCGCCACTCGCGCGCGACCCGGACGAAGCGCGGTCCGCCGGACACGGCCACCGGCTGCCCGGCGACGGTGAGCACCGGGTCCGGGCACCAGCCGGGAATCCGCAGATGCAGGGGGAAGGTGACCGGCCGTGGGACGGCGACCGTGAGGGTGACGGTCTCCTTGAAGGGGTAGTCGGTGTCCTCGGTGACGGTGACCTCGACGCCGTCGGCGACCTTCGCGCGCACCTGGCTCGGCGCGTACATCGCCGCCGCGAGCCCCCGGTCGGGGGTGGCCAGCCACAGCTCCTCGGTGAAGTACGGCCAGCCCATGCCGTAGTTGTGCGGGCAGCAGCGATAAGGGTCTGTGCCCGGCTTGTACGCCTGCATGGCGAAGCCGTTCTGGAACTGGCCCTGGTTCTTGGCGGTGTTGTCGAGCTCCACACTGTTCGCGCTGGTGATGTAGTGGACGCCCCGGCCCCCGGGGTCGGTCGCCACGGGCAGCAGGTTGAAGGCCAGCTCCTCGCACCGGTCGGCCCAGACCGGGTCGCCGGTGATCCGGGTGAGCAGTTCGTGGCTGGCCATGAACTCGACCGTGCCGCAGGTCTCGAAGCCCTGCCGGGGGTCGCCGAAACCGGGTCGGGCGTTCTCGTCCCCGGCGAATCCGCCGCCCGGGAAGCGGCCGTAGGCGCCCATGACCGTGTCGTAACTCCGGTACGTGGCACGGGTCAGCTCCGCCGAGCCGGAGCGCAGCGCGTACTGGGCGGGTTCCCGGAAGCCCTGCGCGATGTTGACGTTGTGCAGGTCGGGGAAGTTGTCGACCCAGTTCGCGCCGTGCGTGTGCATGGTGTCGGCGAGTTCGAGCAGGAAGGACTCGCCCGTGCGGTTGTAGAGCCAGAAGGCGATGTCGAGTCCGTCGCCCCAGCGCTTCGACACCCAGCTGGAGTTGAAGGCACCCGGCCCCTGCGCGTTCATGAAACGCAGGAAGGGGAGCAGGAACGGCACGACGCGGTCGTCCCCGGTGAACTCCTCGTGCGAGCGCAGCGCCTGAAGGAGCGGCAGATACGGCCAGAAGTCCGGGCCGCCGTTGAGCGCCGTGCGCAGCCGGGTGGGCCCGAAGAAGCCGTCGGGCCGCTGCGTGGCGAGGATCGCGTCGATCCAGCGGCGGGAGGTGGCGAGGGCCGCCGGGTCGCCGGTGAGGGCGGCCAGATCCACGTACCCGCGCAGCCAGTACGTGACCTCC
Organism: Streptomyces sp. NBC_01498; assembly: GCF_036327775.1. Taxonomy (NCBI): domain Bacteria; kingdom Bacillati; phylum Actinomycetota; class Actinomycetes; order Kitasatosporales; family Streptomycetaceae; genus Streptomyces; species Streptomyces sp. NBC_01498. Next base: position 6,792,671 of record NZ_CP109598.1, read on the forward strand.
TCCCAGCCGGCCTTCTCCGGGTGGACCCAGCCGGAGTCCTCGAAGCGCAGGAAGTGCGAGACCTCGGCGTACCGGCCGAACAGTCCGTCGAGCAGCTGCCGCAATCGGCCGGTGAGCCAGCCGCGCGGGGTGACGCTGCCCAGGGGCAGCTTCTGGAACGCGGTGGGGGCGAGCGGCGCGGCGTTCGGTGTGTACCAGCCGCCGCGCGCCGGGGGTACGGCCGCGGCGGTCGGCGCGAGCGGGCCCAGCAGGCCCGCGCCGCCGATCGCGAGGGCTCCGGTGCCGAGGAAGTGCCGTCGGTCGAGCGTCATCGGGTCTCCCGTCCACGAGCATCGAGACGAAGGGGTTCGGTACGACGGTGGGGGCTCGCACCACTCCGCAACGGTTCTCTACAACGTTGTAAGGAGTGGTCGCTGGCATCACAGCACGGCACCCGGGCCCTGTCCAGACACCCGGCACGACCCGGTGCGCCCCGGACCCGACCGGTGTCCGGGCGGCCGGGACGACGGCGGACCGTGCCCGCCGGGCGCGCGGGCCTCACGGTGCGGGGAGAATGGGCCGGTGAGCTACCGCTACGACATCCTCGGCACGACCCGGGCCCGCGGCCCCGACGGCGTCGAGGTGCCGGTCAGCGGGGCCCGGATGCGCGCGCTGCTCACCGCGCTCGCCGCCGCCGGAGGCCGTACGGTCACCGCCGGCCGGCTGGCCGCGCGGATCAGGGACGACGGGCGTGAGCCGCCCGCCGACGAGCCCGCCGCGCTCCAGGCACTCGTCGGGCGGCTGCGCAGAGCGCTCGGCGCGGACGCCGTCGAGTCCGTCCCCGGCGGCTACCGGCTGGCGGCCGACCCCGACGCCATCGACCTGTTCCGCTTCGAACGGCTCGCCGCCGACGGGGTGTCCGCGCTCGACAGCGGCGACCCCGCCCGCGCCGCCACACTGCTGGACCGGGCACTGGCCCTGTGGCGCGGCCCGGCGCTCGCCGATCTGCCCGACGGGGACACCGACCCGTCGGCCGTACGCGCGCGGCGGCGGCACACCGAGGCGCGCCGCGCCCGGCTGACGGCCGACGTCCGGCTCGGCCGGCCCGAGCGCGCCCTGCCGGGGCTCGCCGCGCTGGCCGCCGAGGCGCCGCTGGACGAGCCGTTGCAGGCGGCCCGGATCGGCGCGCTGCGCGCGGCCGGGCGCCGGGCCGAGGCACTGGAGGCGTACGACGGGGTACGCGCGCTGCTGGCCGACCGGCTCGGCACCGGCCCCGGCCGGGAACTGCGCGCCCTGCACGCCGATCTGCTGGCGGACGACGCGCACGACGCGCGCGACGCCTCGGACGCGCGGGAGCCGGCACGGCCCCCGGCCCGGGTCGGCGGGAGCGACCGGCCGCCCTCCGCCCTCCCCGGCGGCCTGCCCGCCCGGCTCACCTCCTTCGTCGGACGCGAGACCGAACTGGACACGCTCGACGTCGAGTTGCGGGCCCACCGGCTCACGACCCTCACCGGCCCCGGCGGCGCGGGCAAGACCCGGCTGGCCTTCGAGGCCGCCGAGCGCGCGGCGAACACCGGCGGCGACTGGCCGGACGGCGTCCGGGTCGCGGAACTCGCCTCCGTCCGCGACCCCGGCGCCGTCGCCGAGGCTGTCCTGACCGCGCTCGGGGCCCGCGAGACGGCGGTCCACGGACCCGGCGGAAGCCACGGCGGCCCGGACGGCACCGCACCCGGCCCGCTCGCCCGGCTCGTCGAACACTGCGGAACACGGCGCCTGTTGCTGGTGCTCGACAACTGCGAGCAGGTGATCGGCGCCGCCGCCGAACTCGCCGAGACCGTCCTCACCCGCTGCCCGTACGTCACCGTCCTGGCCACCAGCCGCGAACCGCTGGGCGTACGGGGTGAGTTCCTGTACGGCGTCGGGCCGCTGGCCCGGTCCGAGGCGCTGCGCCTGCTCGGGGAACGCGGCGCCGCCGCCCGGCCCGGATTCCGTACCGACGACGACGCACCGGCCTGCGACGAGATCTGCCGCAGACTCGACGGACTGCCGCTCGCCCTCGAACTGGCCGCCGCCCGGCTGCGGTTGCTCACCCCGCGCCAGCTCGCCGACCGGTTGGACGACCGCTTCCGGCTGCTGGGCGCGGGCAGCGGCAGCCGGACCGTACTGCCCAGACAGCAGACCCTGCGCGCGGTGGTCGACTGGTCGTGGGACCTGCTCACCGAGCCCGAACGGGCCGTGCTGCGCCGGCTCTCCGTCTTCGTCGGCGGCTGCGCGCCGGACGAGGCCGAGGAGGTGTGCGCGGACGAGAACGGGGAGGTGCGGGCTGGTGGGACCGGGGAGTCGGGTGCGGGCGAGGGCGTCCCGGTCTTCGACGTGCTGGCGTCCCTGGTCGACAAGTCGCTCCTGGTGGCCGTACCGGGCGGGCCGGAGGGGATGCGGTACCGGCTGCTGGAGACCGTGGCCGAGTACGCGGCCGGGCGGCTGGACGCGTCGGGTGAACGGCCCGGCGTCGAGCTGCGGCATCTGCGGGTCTACCGGGAGCTGGTACGGGTCGGGGAACCCGGACTGCGCGGCCCCCGACAGGCGTACCTGCTCGCCCAGTTCGAGCGGGAGCACGACAATGTACGGGCCGCGCTGCGCACCGCCCTCGGCCGGGCCGCGCCCCACCGCGACGACGCGCCGTCGCGCGAACAGGACGCGCTCTGCCTCACGCTCTCGCTGAGCTGGTTCTGGCAGGTGCGCGGCCATCAGCGCGACGCCCACGACTGGTCCACGGCCGTCGCGGCCCTCGGCCCCGACCCGTTCGCGGCGCCCGTCCGTCCCGCCGTACCCCTCACCGACCCGTGCATCGCGCTCCCGCCGCCCTGGTCCGAGGAACAGGTGTGGGAGGCCAGACGCGGGGTCCGGCTGCTGACGTTCGCGAGCGGCGGAGGCGGCGAGCGGGCGGGAGAGCGGCCGGGGACACGGCCGGGGGAGTGGACGGAGGGCGGGGCGGAGAACGGGGACACACGGCGGGACGTGGACCGGGGCAAGGACGAGGGCAAGGACTGGGACGAGGACGACGCGCGGGCCTGGGGCGGTGCCGGAACCCGCGACCTCCTGACCCGGATCGTCGCCGCCTACCGCCCCGGGCTGCCCCAGGTCAGCCGGCAGCCCGCCGTCCTCTGGTTCTTCGCCGGACTCCTCGTCGGCCGGTGGCGCGGGATGGGCGAGACGCTGGACGTCCTCGTAGACGCCTGCCGGGCCCGGCCCGACCGGGGCTGGGACCTCGGCCTCGCGCTCACCCTGCGCGCCAAACTCCTGGACACCGGCCCCGACACCGAGGACCGGGCCGCGCGGGACGCCGACGAGGCCGTGGCGCTCTTCGAACAGGCCGGGGACTCGGTGATCCTCGCCGAATCCCTGTCCGCCCGGGGCGAGTCGTACGAACGCCGGGGCCGCTTCGAGGAGGCGGCGGCCGATTTCGAGCGGGCCATGGAGAACTGCGCGCGGATCGGTATGCCCACCCAAGTCTCCCTGTTCAAGGCGCGGTTGGCCTCCGTCCGACTGGAGGCCGCCACCGGTGAGGCGGCCGAGGCGGACGCCGAACGGCTGCTGCGCGAAGCCGTCGAGGAGTCCCGGGGCCACGCGGGGCGCACCGGCGGGACCGCCCGGCTGCTGCTCGCCGGCCGCTACGGGCGCACCGGCCGCACCGCCCTCGCCCGGGACCAACTGATCACCCTCCAGGAGGAACCGGGCTTCCGGGAACACGGCCTCCAGGTGGGCCTCACCGAGGGACTCCACGGCTGGCTCGACTGCCTCGACGGCGCGTACGAGCGGGCGCTGGCCCATCTGCGTGAATCGGTACGCCTGTTGGACAGCCTCGCCCACCTCGTGGCACCGCAGCTGATCGTCAGTCAGTTCCTCTGCGCCGCCTGGGCGAAGACCGGCACCGGCCGGGCGGCCGACGGAGCCCGGCTGCTCGGCGCGTACGCCCGGCACGCCGGGCTCGCCGAAAAGTTCCTCTTCCACCCCTACCCGGCGGCCTACGAGCGGGAGATCCGCCGCCGCGCCGAGGCCGAGGTGCGTGCCGCGCTCGACCCGGACACCTGGACGCGTGCCTACGCCGACGGCGGCGGCCTCTCCGTGAAGGAGGCCGCCGCCGTCGTCTGAATCCCGCCGGTCCGTGCCGGTCCGTGCCGGTCCGTGCCGGTCCGTGCCGGTCCGTGCCGGTCCGTGCCGGTCCCCCGGTCTCCGCCGGTCCCCGCCGGTCTCCGCCGGTCCCCCGGTCTCCGCCGGCCCGCGCGTGCGTCAGGCGCGGTCGGCCAGCCGCTGCCGCGCCTCCGCGAGATCCGTCTCCGTCGGCGCGTCGTCGTGCGTCAGGCCCCGGCGCCAGTAGCCGGTGAAGTGGACCGAACGCCTGTCGACGCCGCGTTCGCCGAGCAGATGCCGGCGCAGCGCCCGTACCGCGCCCGCCTCACCGCCCAGCCAGGCGAACACCGACCCCGCCGGGAACTGCGCCCCGCGCACGGCCTCCACCAGGGACGGAACCTCCCCCGCGGCCGGGGACCGGTGCAGCCAGCGCACCGTCACCTCACCCGCCGACGCCAGGCGCTGCTCCTCGGCCGCGTCCCACACCTCCACGTACACCAGCGCGCGCGCCCCGGCGGGCAGCGCCTCGACGATCGTGCCGATCGCGGGCAGCGCCGACGCGTCACCGGCCAGCAGCGTCCAGTCGGTGGTCCCGAGCGGTACGGGCTCCGCGAAGTACGCGGACGGGCCGAACATCCCGAGCACGTCACCGACCCGCGCCGACCGCGCCCACCGGGTCGCGGGCCCTTCACCGGAGCGCACACCGGAGCGCTCACCGGCGCCGTCGCCGGACCCTCCGCCCGAACCGTCTCCCCGGCCCGCCGCCGCCCCGTCGTGCAGGAGGAAGTCGACATCGACGGTGCCCCGCGCCGGATCGTGCCCCCGGACCGTGTAGCTGCGCGTCCAGGGCCGCTCCTCCTCCGGGATCTCCTGGAACGCCCCGTACCAGCGCATCACGTCCCCGTCGGTGCCGGTCTCGGGGAGCCGGGGAACGCGCTGCCCCGGCCGGGGGAAGTAGAGCTTCACCTGCTGGTCCGGCGCGTCGCCGACGAGAGCGGCGGACGCGGGATCGCCGAAGGTGACGCGGACCATGCGGGGCGTGAGCCGCCGTACGGCCCGGACCTCGACGGTCCGCACCGGCAGGGACGGGGTGGCGGGACGCCCGGCGGGCGTGTCGTGGTGACGTGTCATACCGCCAGGCTCCCCGCCGCCACCGACGCGCCCCCGACACGCGACCGACACGGCGCGTGCCCTCGCCCGGCGAGACATCCCCCCGCCGGGAGCCGCGCCCCACGATCTCCGGAATACGGACGCCGATTTCCCCGTTCCGAACCTGGTGCCTGACATCTCGGACCCCGACCCGTGCCGCACGCCGCCACATGGGTGACAATTCCCCTGGCTGGGGCGTGTCTTTCGGATCAGACCGGACAGGTGAGCGAAGGCAGGTGCGTACGACCGCGCGGAGGGCGCGCGCACCGGCCCCGCGCAACCTGAGCCCGATCCGCGACGACACGACCAGGGGCCGCGGCCCACACAACCGTCCACGCATGTCCGCATGCATCGCCTGGAGCGACTTCCCATGGAGCACCCCGCTCACGTCAGCAAGACCGCCCTGCCCGGCGTCGGCACCCGCTACGACCTCAACACCGACTCGGGCCGTCACATCTCGGTCGTCGTGCGCCAGGACGGCCGCCGCGTCGTCGCCTTCCACGACCCCGAGGACGACGACGCCTGCAAGGACGCCACCACCCTCGTCCCCTCCGAGGCCACGGCACTCTCCAAACTCCTGATGCCCGACCCGGTCGGACATCTGCACCAGCACCTGGAGATCGACCTCGTCACTGAGCACATCCCGATCACCACCCGCTCCCCCTTCGCGGGGCGCACGCTCGGCTCCACCCAGGCCCGCGCACGGACCGGCGCGTCCATCGTCGCCGTCCTGCGCCGTACCGACGCCGTCCCCTCACCCACCCCGGACTTCCGCTTCGCACTGGGAGACACGCTCGTCGTCGTCGGCACCAGGGAAGGCGTGGACGCCGTCGCAGAACTGATCACCGGAGGATAGAGGCCCGTGCACGACACGACCGCGCTGCTCATCGAACTCGGGGCCGTCATCCTCGGCCTGGGCCTGCTCGGCCGGCTCGCCGGGCGGGTGGGATTCTCCCCCATCCCGCTCTATCTGCTGGCGGGACTCGCCTTCGGCCACGGCGGCCTCCTCCCCATGGCCGCCAGTGAGGAGTTCATCGCCACGGGCGCCGAGATAGGCGTCATCCTGCTCCTGCTGCTCCTCGGCCTGGAGTACAGCGCCTCCGATCTCGTCACCAACCTCAAGACCCAGTACCCCTCCGGCATCGTCGACTTCGTCCTCAACGCGCTGCCCGGCGCGGTCGCCGCGCTCCTGCTCGGCTGGGGGCCCGTCGCCGCCGTCGCGCTCGCCGGCGTCACCTGGATCTCGTCCTCCGGCGTCATCGCCAAGGTGCTCGGCGACCTCGGCAGGCTCGGCAACCGGGAAACCCCCGTCATCCTCGGTGTCCTGGTCATCGAGGACCTCGCCATGGCGGTCTATCTGCCGCTGCTCACCGCGCTGCTCGCCGGACTGAGCCTCGCGGGCGGCAGCCTGACGCTGCTCATCTCGCTCGGCAGCGTGGGAGCCGTGCTGTACGTGGCGCTGCGCCACGGCCGGCTCATCAGCCGCGCGGTGTCCTCCGACAACCCCGAGATGCTGCTGCTGGTCGTCCTCGGTCTCACCGTCCTGGTCGCGGGCGTCGCCCAGGAACTCCAGGTCTCCGCCGCCGTCGGCGCGTTCCTCGTCGGCATCGCGCTCTCCGGTGAGGTCGCGGAGGGCGCCCACAACCTGCTGGCGCCGCTGCGTGACCTGTTCGCCGCCGTCTTCTTCGTGTTCTTCGGGCTGAACACCGACCCGGCCGCCATCCCGCCGGTGCTCGTGCCCGCGCTGATCCTGGCCGTCGTCAGCGCGCTCACGAAGATCGCCACCGGGTGGTACGCGGCACGCCGGGCGGGGGTGAAGACGGCGGGCCGCTGGCGTACGGGCGGAACCCTCGTCGCACGCGGGGAGTTCTCCATCGTCATCGCGGGCCTCGCCGTCGGTGTGGAACCCCGGATCGGTCCGCTGGCCACCGCGTACGTGCTGATCCTGGTCATCCTCGGGCCGCTGGCCGCCCGTTGGACCGAGCCGCTGGCCCGGCGCCTGACCGGCGGGCGGCAGACACCCCCGCCCACCGGGAAACCGGCCACCGAGGGACCGGTGGCGGGGGGACCGGCCATCGAGGGCCCGCTCGTGGGGGAGCCGTCGGCGGACACGCCCGGCACGGACTCGCCCACCGTCGCCCCCGGGCCGGGCGACCCGGCCCCTTCGCACGGCTGACTCCCGGCCCCCGCACCGGAGGGGCGTGGAGTCGCCCGTCACGCGCGACGCCACGCCCCTCCGGTACGGGCCGCTGCGGTACGGCCCTCCGGGTCAGACCCCGACGCCGAAATCGGCGGCGATGCCGGACAGGCCACTCGCGTAACCCTGGCCGACGGCACGGAACTTCCACTCCGCGCCGTTGCGGTACAGCTCACCGAAGACCATCGCCGTCTCGGTCGCCGCGTCCTCGCTCAGGTCGTACCGTGCCAGTTCGGCGCCACCGTCCTGGTTCACCACCCGGATGAAGGCGTTGCGGACCTGACCGAAGCTGTGACCCCGGCTCTCGGCGTCATGGATGGACACCGGGAAGACGATCCTGGCGACCTCGGCGGGCACGCCGGCCAGATTCACCTTGACGACCTCGTCGTCCCCCTCACCCTCACCGGTCAGATTGTCGCCGGTGTGCTCCACCGAACCGTCAGGACTCCGCAGGTTGTTGTAGAAGATGAAGTCCTGATCCGTGCGGACCTTCCCGGCCTCGTTCACCAGCAGGGCACTGGCGTCCAGGTCGTAGTCGGTACCGGTCGTCGTGCGGACGTCCCACCCGAGACCGACCAGGACGGCTGTCAGCCCCGGCGCCTCCTTGCTGAGCGAGACATTGCCGCCTTTGGACAGGGAAACTCCCACGCTGGTCCTCCTGGGTCGAGTTGGTGACCGTGACGAAAATCTTCGACACTGGGGAAGTGTCCGTGCGGCGGCTGAGCCGCCGGGCCGGAGCCACGCCGGGACTGCGCCGGATGGACCCGGACCGCACGTCGGAAGTGGAGGGAGACGGTGTGAGGCAACAGCCGGGAGGGACCGGGGGACCGGACGAGCGCCCGCGCCGGCGCGGCCAGGGCGAACTGGAGGCCCAGGTGCTCGCCGCGCTGCGCCAGGCGCCGGGACCGGTCAACGCGGGCTGGGTGCTCGACCGGCTCGACGGGGACCTGGCTTACACCACGGTCATGACCATCCTGACCCGGCTCCACGGCAAACGGGCGGTCACCCGGGAGCGGGCGGGCCGCTCCTTCGCCTGGTGCGCCACCTCCGACGAGGCGGGGCTGGCCGCCCTGCGGATGCGCCGGGTGCTGGACGCGGAGTCGGACCGCGAGGCCGTCCTCGCCCGGTTCGTCACGACCCTCTCGCCGGACGACGAACAACTGCTGCGCGATCTCCTCGGTCTGCCCGAGGACGGGGCGGAGGGCTGAGCGGATGGGAGTGTTCGTCCTGCTGCCGCTGCTGCTGCCCCTGACGGCGCTGCCCGTCGCGCGCCTCGCCGAGCGGCACCTCCATCCGCGCGTCGCCACCCGGCTGTTGTCGGCGCTGGCCGCCGTCCTGGCGCTGTGCAGCACGGTCTGCCTGGGACTGCTGGTGGTCGTCGGCACGGTGCAGCTGCCCGGCCACCCGCTGCCCGACGAGTGGGCCGAACGGGAGACCCGTACCACCGCGCCGTACGAGGAGGCCGCGGGCAAGGCCGCCGTCGTCGCGCTGCTCGCCGTTGCCGTGTCGTGGTCCACCGCCGCCCGCAGACACCGCCGGGTCCGACGCCGGGCGGAGCACGCGCTCGCCGGAGTGCCGGACGGCGAACTCGCCGTGCTGACGGACGAGGCCGCCTACGCGTACGCGCTGCCGGGCGTACGGGACCGGCCGCCGACCGCCCGCGCGCGTGCCCGCCGCGTGCGGTGGTCGTCCGTCCTGTCCCGGCCGGGTCTCCGCCGCCGGAGCCGGCGGACCGGGATCCCCGGCGGCCGGGTCGTCGTCTCGACCGCCATGCTGGCGTGCCTGGACGACGGCGAGCGCGCGGCGCTCCTCGCCCATGAGCGGGCGCATCTGGCCGGGCACCACCACCGTTATCTGCTCACGGTCCGCTTCGCCGCGCGCGCCAACCCGCTGCTGAGGCCGCTGCGTTCGGCCGTCGCGTACACAACGGAGCGCTGGGCCGACGAGGAGGCGGCGCGTGTGACCGGCGAGCGCCGGGTCGTGGCGCGGGCCATCGGCAAGGCGGCCCTCGTCTCACGGGGCACCCCCACCCCCACGCTGGCGGGCTTCGCCGCGCCCGGCCCCGTACCCCGCCGGGTGGCCGCACTCCTGGAGCCCGCGCCGTCACCCGTGAGCTGGCCGTCGGTCTTCACCGCCGTGGGCCTGGCGGCATGGGCGGCGGCGGCCGGGACACTGGGCTCCGCACTCTCCTCGGCGAACGCGACGGTCACGCTCTTCCTCGTCCTCAAGGCCGGGCCGTTGTGAGCCCCGGCGGGTGTGCGCCTACCCGGCCAAACCCCGGCCCGCCCCGGCTCCGGACCCGATCCGGACGGTCCGCCGGACCGGGCCCCTCGGACGCCGCCGGGGCTGTGTCTGCCACGTAGCGACGGGTGCGCGACGCCCGGCACGCACGCTCTCCCCGCGACGACCCGAGGGGCACGGGAAGTCCCCCCGTGTCGTCGGAGTCGGCCACATACGGCCGGGCCGTCCGCCACGCCGATCTCCGTCGTGCGAGCGCACTCACCGGCGCGAGGACATCAGCCGTTCCGGGACGGGCCCCTGCCCTGCCCCACGGGCGGCCGACCCCACGTGCCGGACCCGGACCTAGACGTCGAACTCCTGCGGCTGGAGACCGAGCGCGAGGCACGCCTCACGGACCACGGCCCGCTCCTGCGCGTCGAAGTTGCCGTCCGCGCCGCCGATGATGATGCCGATCTGGACGACCGCCCGTGCCTCCTCCGGCTTCTTCTTCGCCTTGGCGACCTCCTGGAGCACATTGACCCTGCCCAGCGCCGGGTCGGCCAGCAGCTGGTTCAGATAGTCGTCGAAGCGCTTCTGGAGATCCGCCGGCGGGAAGTTCCGCAGCACGTCGTTGCTCATGATCAGCTGAGTGACCCGCTGACGCTCGGCCGGGTCGACGGAGCCGTCCGCAGCCGCGACCAGGGCGCACATGGCCATGCCGGCGTCACGGAACGCACCGCTCTTCAAGTCGTGTTTCTTCGCCTCCAGCTGGGTCTGCATCGTCTGGGCGGATTCCTTGATGCGATCCCACAGGGCCATGAATGCTCCGCATGTCTCGGACCGCCCGCACCGGGAGGAGCCGGCACGGACAGTGGCTTCTTCTACAGTGATGTAGAAGTTATCAGGTCCCCGCGACGAGTCCGCTCCCCGTGGCCGAACTGGCGGACTCTCGCCACATCGGCGGTGCGGCGGGTGTGCGGGGCGCCGGAGCGAACAGCACGGCGCGCGCGACGCGCGGTGCGAACAGCACCTTCAGCGGCGCCGACAGATGAAGCGCGGCCCGGAACGCCGTACCGACGACCGGGTCGGCGCCCGCCCGCCTCTCCACCCGGGCCAGATACCAGGTCGTGGGCCGGTCCACCGTACGGACCCGTGCCGCCTCGCCGAGCGCGCCCGGCATGTTCCTGTCCGCCCCGGACGAGATGCCCCACGCCTGCCGCGCGGCGCCCATGATCGCCCGCTGCACGCGGAGCGTCGTGGGCGTACGCCGCCGGTCCGTCAGCGCGTCGCGCAGCGCGACGGCGCCCAGCGCGGCCACGGTCATGCCCTGCCCGTAGACGGGGTTGAAGGTGCACAGGGCGTCGCCCGTGGAGAGGAAACCGGCCGGGCGGCGGCCCGGACGGTCGTACCGCCGGCGGACGTTCGCGGTGCCGCGGAACGCCCGTACGGGCGAGACCGGTTCGGCCCGGGTCAGCCACTCGCGCAGCAGCGGGTGCGGCAGACGCGCCGTGAATTCCTCGAACTCCTTGTCGTTCGACGGGGGTTCGCAGCCCCGCGTCCCGGAGAGCGTGACGAGATAGCGGCCGTCCTCGATCGGCAGCGCCACCGCCCCGTACACCTGTGCCGGGTTGGGGACGATGTTGTAGCCGATGGTGTCGGTGATGTCGCCGTCCGCGCCGGGGACGTAGAGACGGGTGGCGTAGGCGAGCCCGCTGTCGAGCCGCTCCTCCCTCGGGGGTTCGGCGCCGACCGCCGTCAGCCAGTCGGCCGCCCGGGACGCGCGCCCGGAGGCGTCCACGACCAGGTCGGCGGTCAGCGCGCGGGTCACGACCCCGCCGCGCGGCCCGCCCGCTCCTGCCTCGGCCGCGTCCGCGATGCCGTCCGCGTCGGTCCTCTCAGTCGCGTCCGTTCCGCCCGTCGCATCCGGCGCCGCCCTGTTCCGCGCCCCGGCGCCGCGCTCCCGGAGCAGGACGCCGGTCGTCCGGACCGCGTCCCCGAGCAGTCCCACGACCTCCGTGCCCTCCACGACCCGGACACGCGGGTCCGCCAGGACCCGGCGCCGTACGAGCCATTCGACCAACGGCCGCGTGCCGGTGAGGATATGGGCGGTGGCGGGCGTGCGGCGATACCAGGTGCCCGCCTGCCACTGCACCAGGTCGCTCGGCATCCCCACCCAGGGCGCTCCGTGCTCCCGCAGTTCACCGACGATGCCGGGAAGCAGCGCCTCCAGCGCCGACTGGCCCCCGGCCAGCAGCGCGTGGATGTGGCCGCCCTGCGGCACACCGGAGCGGGGCCGTGCCCCGTCGGGGAGCCGGTCGCGTTCCACGATCGTCACCCGGTCGGCGTGCGAGGCGAGTACGTGCGCCGCGAGGAGGCCGGCGATGCTCCCACCGATCACCACCGCGTGGCGCGCCGACCGATCCGCTTCGTCGTCCATGCCCATGTCTCCCGTTTCGTACGGTGGTTGATACGAGAGTCCAGTATGTCGGAACTGACGGAGTGTGTGGAGTCGTACTCGTAAGGTGAGTGGGCGTCCGCGTGTTGACGGGCGACCGTTCGGGGACCCGTACTCATGTGCGGGACGCGACTTCGGGACCGGCCGGTACGCCGCCGGTTTCGGGATGTGCCGCAGCCGGTCGGCCTGCGTCCCTCCGTGGTCTCAGCCGGCTCGGCGAGCACGGGCCGGTGTTCCCGGTGAGGTCCCCCGCGGGACCATCCCCGCGCGACGCGGGGAACGGGTCGCGCTCAAGGCGACGAAGGCCGCGACCGTGGGATCACCCCCGCAGACGCGGGGAGTTGCCGGCGCGGAAGGTGATCAGACCTTTCTCGAAGGGACCATTCCCGCCTGCGCGGGGAATTCCGGCCGCAGTGCTTCGACCCTGCGTGATCCGCGGACCGTTCTGCGCGCGCGGCGAGCGGACCGGGGCCCGGCGAACCTTGGCGGCGGGCAAGGCCGTTCTCGATAGATCATGCCGGAGCGGCCGACGTGCGCACAGCGGACCGGCCGCGCCGGGCCTCTTCCGAACGGCCGACGCTCATCAGGGTCCAACTCGCCGGACAGCCGCGCCGCGTCGCCGACCGGGTCAGCAGCGCACCGGCCAACGCCGCACTCCGCAGGACGAGTTGAACCGACTGCGGCCCGTTGCGCCCCAACGGCCCCCGCCCCGTCGGAATCCCCGTCAGACCTTGCGGTAGCTGTACGCCTCCACGGCCGCCGCCTCCACCGCGTCCAGGTCCCCGCCCGCCGACGCCGTGACGACGGCCGCGACCGCGCCCTCGACGAACGGGGCGTCCACCAGCCGTGCGTCCGGGGGCAGTTCGTCGCCCTCCGCCAGCATCGACTTGACCGTCAGTACGGCGCTGCCGAGATCCACCAGGACGGCGACGCCCGCGCCCTGGTCCACGCGGGCGGCGGCGCCCGCTATCAGCTCGGCGCTCGTGCCGAGTCCGCCGTCGGGGGTGCCCCCGGCGGCGGCCACCGGAGCGGTCGGGCCGCCGCCCGCGAGCCCGGTCGCCAGGTCGGCGACCGCCTCGGCGACCGCCCGGCTGTGCGAGACGAGGACCACGCCCACGGAGGGCTTCGCCGTACTCATCGGCCCGCCGCCGTGGCGAGGGCCGCGATCAGCAGCGCGGCGGAGGTGGCGCCCGGGTCCTGATGCCCGATGCTGCGTTCACCGAGATAACTGGCCCGGCCCTTGCGGGCCTGGAGCGGCACGGTCGCCTCCGCGCCCTCGTCGGCGGCGGTCGCCGCCGCCGCGAACGAGGTGCCGAGCGCCGCCACCGCGGGCTCCAGCGCGTCGATCATCGTCTTGTCCCCGGCCTTCGCGCCGCCGAGCTGCGCGACGGCCGCGACCCCGGCGCCCAGCGCCTCGGTCAGCTGGGCGGGCGTGACCTCGGCGGTGTCGCCGAGGGCCTTGCCCGTACGGCGCAGCAGCGTCCCGTACAGCGGGCCGGAGGCGCCGCCCACCGTGGAGATCAACTGCCGCCCCGCGAGGGTCAGTACGGCGCCGGGCGTGGTCGGCGGCTCCTTGTCCAGCGCCGCGGACACGGCGCGGAAACCGCGCTGGAGATTGCTGCCGTGGTCGGCGTCGCCGATCGCCGAGTCCAGCTCGGTGAGCCGGTCGGCCGCCTCTTCCACGGAGGCGGCGGCCGTCGTGAGCCAGCGGCGGAAGAAGTCGACGTCGAGCACCGGCGCGGGATCCTGGTCGGACACGGGGCCTCCTCGAAGAGCTTCGGACAGAAGTGCTTCGGACGGAAGAGCTGTCGGGCGGGCGTGCTTCGGGCAGGAGAGTGCCGTTCCTGCGGGCCGGGCGCGCGGGGCGGGCCCACGGGGACCGGCCCACGCGCGCCCCGGGAGCCGGGGGTCAGCGGCCCCAGCGTAGCGCGGGCGTCTGGACCGGCGCGTCCCACAACCGCAGCAGGTCCTCGTCGACCTGACAGAGTGTCACCGAACATCCGGCCATGTCGAGCGAGGTCACGTAGTTGCCGACGAGCGTGCGGGCCACCGCCACGCCGCGCTCGGCGAGGACGCGCTGCACCTCGGCGTTGAAGCCGTACAGCTCCAACAGCGGTGTCGCACCCATGCCGTTGACGAGCGCGATCACCGGGCCCGACGGGCGGAGGTCCTCCAGCACGGCGTCCACGGCGAAGTCCGCGATCTCGCGCGAGGTCATCATCGCGCGCCGCTCGCGCCCCGGCTCACCGTGGATGCCGATGCCCAACTCCAGCTCGCCGTCCGGGAGATCGAAGGTCGGGCTGCCCTTGGCCGGGGTGGTCACCGCGCTCAGCGCGACACCGAAACTCCGCGCGCTGTCGTTCACCTGCCGGCCGATCGCCTCGACCCGGTCCAGCGCCGCGCCCTCCTCGGCGGCGGCGCCGGCGATCTTCTCGACGAACAGCGTGGCGCCCGTGCCCCGGCGGCCCGCCGTGAACAGGCTGTCCGTCACGGCGACGTCGTCGTTGACCAGTACCTTGCCGACCCGGATGCCCTCGTCCTCGGCCAGCTCGGCGGCCATGTCGAAGTTGAGGACGTCCCCCGTGTAGTTCTTGACGATGAACAGGACCCCGGCACCGCTGTCGACCGCGCTGGCGGCCCGCACCATCTGATCCGGTACGGGACTGGTGAAGACCTCACCGGGACAGGCGGCGGAGAGCATTCCCGGCCCCACGAACCCGCCGTGCAGCGGCTCGTGCCCGGAGCCGCCGCCGGAGACGAGCCCGACCTTTCCCTCGACGGGCGCGTCCCGGCGTACGACGACACGGTTGTCCACGTCGACGGAGAGCTCGGGGTGCGCGGCGGCCATCCCCCGGAGGCCGTCGGCGACCACGGTCTCCGGGACGTTGATGAGCATCTTCATGGATTCTCCCCAGTGGGCTGGCGGCTCTGTCACTGACCGGATCCTGACTCCGCCGGGGCGGGGCAGGCTCTGTGAGACGTGGCTGAGGACACGGGGCTTCGGTAGGCCACTCGGGTCCAGTATTCCAATAACACCGGCATCGGACACGGCTTCGGGGGCACGGGCCCGACGCCGCCGGGGGCATACGTCCGTTCGGGTGAGGCGCGCGGGCGGAGCGCGCCGGCCGGACCGGGGCGGATCGGACCGCCTTCCCTCCCGGATCCATCGCCCTGCCGTCCCCTGCGGCATGCCCCCGCGGCCGGGCCGTTGACAGGCGCATCGCGCCTGGTTACATTGCGCCGGAACGATCCGGCACGCAGCGCGCGGAGCCGGGTCAGACGCTCGGAGGGGAGCAGAATGGGGTACTCGGCCGCGGACTGGCAGGTGCCGTCCATGGTTCCCCTCGACGACGCCGCGGTGGCGGACGCGTTGGGGGAACTGTTCGGCGTACGCGGAACCGTCCGGGATCTCGGCAGCCAGCAGGACCGGAACTACCGGGTGCGTACGGAGTCCGGCGGCGACCACGTCCTGAAGATCGCCAACCCGGTCACCGACCCCGCCACGCTGCTGGCCCAGGTCACCGCCTGCGCCCGCCTCGCCGACGCCCACCCCGGCCTCCGGCTGCCCCGCGCGCGGCCGGGCGCAGACGGCGGCTACGTCCAGCGGATGACCGTCGACGGGGTGACGCTGCACTGCCGCCTCTTCGACTACGTACCGGGCGAGCCGATCATGGACAGCCGCTACCTCGCGCCGGGCGTCGTCGCCCGGCTCGGCGAACTCGCCGGGTCCACGGCGTCCTCGCTGGCCGCGCTCACCGTGCCGGACGCCGGACGGCCCCGGCTGTGGGACCTGCGCAACGCGGCGGACGTCGTGGAGGCCCTGGCCCCCTTCATGACCGACCGCGCACGCGCCGACCGGGTGCTGAGCGAGGCCCGCGCCGCCCGGGAACGGCTGCGCCCCCTTGAGGACCTGTTGCCGGTCCAGGTGATCCACGGCGACCTCACCGACAACAACGTGGTGTGCGAACGGGGCCCGGACGGGCGGCCCGTGCCCGTCGGCGTGATCGACTTCGGCGACCTCGGGGACGGCTGGACGGTCGCCGAACTCGCCGTCACCTGCGCGTCGGTCCTCCACCACCACGGCGCCGGCCCGGCGTCGGTCCTGCCCGCCGTGCGCGCCTTCCACCGGGCCCGCCCGCTGGACGGAGCGGAGACCGACGCGCTGTGGCCGCTCGTCGTCCTGCGGACCGCGGTGCTGGTCGTGAGCGGGCGGTACGACGTGCTCCAGGACCCCGGCAACGTCTACGCGGAGACCGCGCTGGAGCGCGAGTGGGCGATGTTCGAGGCAGCCGCGTCGGTTCCGGCCGAGGTCATGGGGGCCCAACTGCGGGCGGCCCTCGGCCACCCCGCGCCGTCAGGCCCCCCGACAGGCGTGCACCCGCTCCTGCCACACCCGGACACGGACCCGGCCGCCGTCGCGGAGACGGTCGAGACCCTGGACCTGTCGGTGACCGGTGACGCACTGGACGCCGGGCGCTGGCTGGAGGCCGGTGCCGAATCGGCCCTGGCCGCACGGGAGTTGGAGGGGGATCGTACGGGCGTACGGACCCGGCACGGCGAGTACCGGCTGACCCGCTCCCGGCCGGGCGAACCGGACGCGCCGACACTCGCCCTCGGTGTCGATCTGTGGGTCGCGGCGCCCACGGCGCTGCGGGCCCCGTGGGACGGGGTGCTCCTGAGGCACGCGCCGAACGGGGTGACGCTGCGCACCGACGGCGGCTGGAGCCTGATCGTTGAAGGCGTTGAAGGCGTTGAAGGCGTTGAAGGCGTTGAAGGCGTCGAAGGCGTTGAAGGCGTCGAGCCGGCCGAGGACGAGGGCCGGGCCGTTCCCGCCGGGACGCCGCTCGGCACCGTCGTACCCCGGCCTGACGGCACCGCCGCGCGTCTCCAGCTCTCCCGGCTGACCGACCGGCCGACGCCCCGGGCGGTCCCCCCGGGTCTGGCGGACGGCTGGCTCGCGGTCTGCCCCGACCCCGCCGCGCTGTTCGCACCGGCACCGGCACCGGCACCCACGGACCCGGACGCGGACCCGGACCCGGACGCGGACCCGGACCCGGACGCCGAGCCCGCCCGCGCGGACACCGCGCCCGCCACCGAGAGCGGCGGCGCCCGGCCCGACAGCCGCAGCACCGCCCCCGCTCTCCTCGAACGCCGCGACCGTTCCTTCGCCGCCGTACAGGAGCACTACTTCGAGGCGCCGCCCCGTATCGAGCGCGGCTGGCGGGAGCACCTCGTCGACACCGAGGGCCGCTGCTACCTGGACATGCTCAACAACGTGACCATCCTCGGCCACGGCCACCCGGGGCTCGGCGAGGCGGTCCACCGGCAGTGGCGGCGCCTCAACACCAACTCCCGTTTCCACTACGAGTCGGTGGTCGCCCTCTCGGAACGGCTGGCCGGGCTGCTGCCCGACGGCCTGGACACCGTGTTCCTGGTGAACAGCGGCTCCGAGGCGGTCGACCTGGCGCTGCGCCTGACCTGGGCCGCCGCCGGGCGGCAGGACGTCGTCGCGGTGGGGGAGGCGTACCACGGCTGGACGTACGCCTCCGACGCCGTCTCGACCTCGGTCGCCGACAATCCCGGCGCCCTCACCTCCCGCCCCGACTGGGTGCACGTGCTGCCCGCGCCGAACTCCTACCGGGGACTCCACCGGGGCCCGGACGCCGCCCGATACGGCCCGCTCGCGGCGGAGGCGATCACGGAGCTGGCCCGCTCGGGCCGCCCGCCCGCCGCGTTCATCTGCGAGCCGTACTACGGCAACGCCGGAGGCATGGCGCTGCCCGACGGCTATCTCCGCCAGGTGTACGAGGCGACCCGCGCGGCGGGCGGGCTGTGCGTCGCCGACGAGGTGCAGGTCGGCTACGGGCGGCTCGGCTCGCACTTCTGGGGCTTCGAACAGCAGGGCGTCGTGCCGGACGTCGTCACCGTCGCCAAGGCGATGGGCAACGGCCACCCGCTGGGCGCGGTGATCACCCGCAAGGAGATCGCCGACGCGTACCGCACCCAGGGCTACTTCTTCTCCTCGGCCGGCGGCAGCCCCGTCAGCTCGGTCGTCGGGCTCACCGTGCTCGACGCGCTGCGCGACGAAGGGCTCCAGGAGAACGCCCGGACCGTGGGCGGTCATCTGCGGGAGCGGCTGGAGGAACTGGCCGGCCGGCACCCGCTGATCGGCGCGGTGCACGGCACGGGGCTCTACCTGGGGGTGGAATTCGTCCGGGACCGGACGACCCTGGAGCCGGCCGCCGAGGAGACGGCGGCGATCTGCGAGCGGCTGCGCGAACTGGGCGTCGTCGTCCAGCCCACCTCCGACCGGCTGTGCGTCCTGAAGATCAAGCCGCCGCTCTGTCTGACCCGCGAGAGCGCGGACCGTTTCGCGGACGCGCTCGACGACACCCTGACCCACGGATGGTGAACCGGATGCCCCGTACGACACCGAGCGCCCCCCGGGACCCCGACCCGGGCGACGGGACCGCGGGCCCCTCCCGGCCCCGCGCCGACGACGCCCCGCCGCCCACCATCGCCGACGTGGCCCGCGAGGCCGCGGTCTCCAAGACGACCGCCTCCGACGCCCTGCGCGGCCACGGCCGGGTCTCCGGCGCGACCCGCGAGGCGGTGGAGGAGGCGGCCCGGCGGCTCGGCTACTCGCCCAACCGCAACGCCCGTTCCCTGCGTACGTCGGTCACCGAGACCATCGCGCTGCACATCCCGGAGTTCCTGACGAGCGCCGAGTACTACATGTCGTTCGTGTTCGGGGTGATCGAGCAGGCGACCCGGGCCAGCCTCAACGTCACGATGATCTCGTCCGGCCATCTGCCGCACCGGGGTGCGCTGCCCCAGGTCGACGGTCTGGTGCTGTGCGACCCGATGGCCGGGGACCCGGTCGTCGAGGCCCTGATGAACTCGGGGCTGCCGGTCGTCACCGCCGAACGGTACGTCGGCGACAAGGAGTCCACCGGCGTCGTCTGGTCGGACCACGAGACGACCACCCTCGAACTGCTCGACCATCTGCGGGACGCGGGCGCCACCCGGCCCGCCTTACTCGCCTCGGACAGCACCGCCGAGTGGGCCACGACGGTCCTCGACACCTACCGCGCCTGGTGTGCGCGCGGCGGTCTGCCGGGCACCGTCCACAAGGCCCCGTTCGGCTCGTCCCCAGAGGTGCTGCGCACCGAGGTGGCCCGGATGCTCGCCGAGGCGCCGGAGACCGACGCCGTCGTGTGCGCCGCCGACGGCGCCGCCGTGACCGTGCTCCCCGAGATCCGGGCGGCAGGCCGCACCGTCGGCAAGGACCTGCTCCTCGCGTCGTGCGTCGACAGCACCCGTATGCGGCTCTCGGACCCTCCGATCACGGCGATCGATCTGCGGCCCCGGGACATGGGTGCGGAATGCGCGCGCCTGCTCTGCGAAATTCTGGCCGGCCGTTCGCCGCGAGGTACGGTCCGGTCCCTGCCGATCAGTCTCAACCGCCGCGCTTCGACCGGCCTCTGACCCCGCTTTCCCCCGGGTCTTTCCGGACGACGTAATTTCGTCGCCCGGAAAGACCCGCGCCTGTTTTCAGGGCCCTCGGGACATCGAATAACGCCTCGGAGTATTTCCCCGCGATCCATTGACAAGCGAATTTCCGGCCACGTAACTTCCCCCTCACGCCGGAACGATCCGGCACTTGTCTCGGACACGGCTCGGACAAGGACTCGTACAAGGAGGGGATCACGTGCGAAGAAGTGCGATCATCGCGTGTTCTGCCGTTCTGTCAGCCGCCCTGGTCTCCTGCTCGTCCCCCGCATCCCAGGGCGAGCAGGACCCGGCCGGCAAGCAGGAGAAGCCCGGCTTTCTCACCGTCGCCGACGAGGGCCTCACCGGGCGCGGCGCACTCACCGTCCAGCTCGACTACGACTCCGTCGAGGCCGACGGACTGAATCCGCAGACGGCCTCCAGCGCCCGCTCCTGGATGCTCGGCTCGCTCGTCTACGAACCGCTCGTCACCATAGGACCGGGCTTCGAGATCAAGCCCCTGCTGGCCGCGTCGTGGCGGCAGCCCACCCCCACCACGTACGTCTTCACCCTCCGCGAGGGCGCCGCATTCTCCAACGGGCGCGCCGTCACCGCCGACGACGCCGCGGGCAGCCTGCGCCGGCTGCTGGACTCCAAGGGCCCGTACGTGGGACAGCTCGGCCCGGTGAAGACGGTGAGCGCCTCCGCGCCCGGCGAGGTCACCGTCGAACTCGCCAAGCCCTACACGCCGTTCCTCGCGGCGCTCGCCAACACCCCCGCCGCCGTCCTGCCCATGAAGGAGATCGAGGACGGCTCGCTGGACCTCACGAAGGAGATGCTCGGCTCCGGCCCGTACACCGTGAAGGAACACCGGCAGGACCGGGGCTGGACCTTTGTGAAGAACCCGGAATACCGGGACGCCGACCGGGTCCACGTCGAGGAACTCAAGGTCGACATCGTGCCCCAGGAGGCGGCGCGACTCGCCGCCGTACGCAATGGCACATCCGGATTCGCCTTCTTCAACAATGTCGATTCCATCGACCAGTTGAGCGGCACCCGTAACGCGAAGGTCGTCAACCAGAACAACAGCGACTTCTACTACCTCATCCAGAACTCGCGGAATCCGAAATCCCCGCTGGCGGATCAGAAGATCCGTTTCGCGCTGAACAGCGCCCTGGACCGGCAGCAGATGGCCGACGTCGCCCTCGGCGGACAGGCCAGACCGACCGGGGTCACCCCCGTCGTGCTGCCCGGCGCCTGCGACCCCGCCGACCTGCCCGCCGCCCGCGCCGCCGGCGAGGCGAAGGCCGCGCTCAAGGCCGCCGGCGCCGAGAACCTGACACTCCGTCTCGCCGTCTACACCTCCGAACCGGCCCTCGGCCAGATCGCCCAGGTGATCCAGCAGCAGTACGCGGCCGTCGGTGTCACCGTCACCATCGAGAAACTGGACGACTCCACCTACGGCGAACGGATCTTCGCCCCGAAGGCCGACTTCGACATGGCCATCGGCTGGTTCGCCGGCTACGTGGACGCCGCCATGGTCTCCCGCTGGTGGAACCCCGTCGTCGCCGGCTTCTCGGCCGGCTTCATCGGCGACGACAAGGAACTCGACAAGCTGATCGACTCCGCGTCCGCCCAGCCCGCCGGCGACGCGCGCGAGAAGACTCTGCGCCAGGTGTGCGAACGCGTCGACACCAACGCCGAGATGCTGCCCCTCGTCACCCGGCCCGGAGCCGTCGGCCTGCGCACCGACCGGGTCAGCCCGACCCTCCACGCCAACGAGGGCTTCGGCAACATCCTGCGCAACATCACCGACTTCACCCTCCCGGCGGCGAAGTAGTCGCCATGGTCTACCTCCGTTGGGTCCTCGGACGTCTCACGGCCGCCGCGCTCACCATGACCGGTGTCTCCGTCCTCATCTTCGCGGCCGTCCGCGCGATGCCCGGCCGGTACTCCGACCTGGTCCTCGGCCCGCTCGCCACCCAGGCCGACAAGGCGGAGGCGGCGCGCCGGTTCGGCCTCGGCGGGTCGCTGCCCGAGCAGTACGGGCACTGGCTGCTCAACGCCGTCCAGGGCGACTTCGGTATCTCCATGGCCAGCCGGACCCCGGTCAGCGCCGAGTTCGCCGCCCGGCTGCCCGTCACCCTCACCCTGACCGGTCTCGCCCTCGCTTTCACCGTGCTCGTCGGCGTCCCGCTCGGGGTGTGGACCGGGACACGCGGCAAGGGCGCGGGCCGCACCGGCCGGCTCCTCGGCAGCCTCGGGCTGAGCGTCCCGGAATTCGTCCTGGGCAGCCTCGTGGTGTTCGTGTTCACCCGCTACAGCCTCGGGCTCACCGTCGGGGAGTACGTCCCCTGGTCCCAGGGGCCCCTCCGGTCGGCGCTCTCCCTGCTCCTGCCCGCCTGCGTGCTCGCCGTGTTCTGCGTCGCCGCGGTCGCCCGCACCACCCGGGACGCCGTGCTCGGAGTCCTGGTGGAGCCGCACATCGCGGCGGCGGTGGCGCGCGGCGAGTCCGCCGCCTTCATCGTCCGCCACCACGTCCTGCGCAACGCGTCCATCCCGGTCCTCACCCTGACCGCCACCCTCAGCGCGTACCTGCTCGGCGGAGCGGTCATCGTGGAGCGCCTGTTCAACGCCCCCGGCCTCGGCTCGTTCCTGGTCGACGGGCTCGACCGGCGCGACTACGCGGTCGTCCAGACGGGCGTGCTGCTCGCGGCGGCCGTGTTCATCACCACCAATCTGCTGATCGACCTCGTCTGCGGGCTCGTCGATCCCCGGATCAGCGCACTCGCCGGAAAGGCCCGGTCATGACAGGCGACATCCTCCGCCCACCCGTGCCCGGGGCGGCACCCGAACCCCCGCGCGGGAGCCGGTCCGCCCGGCTGCGCGCCGCCCGCACCCCGGGCGGCCACGACATCCTGTTCCGGATCGCGGCCTGGACCCTCGTGGTCCTCGTCCTGGCCACCCTGCTCAGCCATCTCACCGGACTCGGCGGCGACCCCGGGGCGACGGTCGGCCGGCGGCTGTCCCCGCCCGGCGACGGCGGACTCCTCGGCACCGACAACCTCGGCCGCTCACTGCTGCCGAGACTCCTCCAGGGCATCGGCACCACCCTGCTGCTGTCCTCGGCGGCCGTGCTGCTCGCCGCACTGATCAGCACCGCGGCGGGCATCGTCGCGGGCTACCGGGGCGGCCGGACGGCCGAGGCGATCACCCGCCTCGGCGACGTCCTCTACTCCTTCCCGACCATCGTGCTGGCCGTCCTGGTCTCCGCCGTCCTGAACCCCGGCCGGCCCGCCGCCCTCACCAGCATCGTGCTCGTCACCGTGCCCCTGATGACCCGCATGATCGCCACTGCCGCCCGCACCGTCGCCCGCCGGGACTTCGTCACCGCCGCCCGGATCAGCGGCGTACCCGCCGTGACGATCATGCGCCGGCACATCCTGCCGAACGTCTCCGGGACCATCGCCGTCCAGGGCACGTACGCCCTGTCGGTCGGCATCCTGGTCGAGGGCGGGCTGGGCTTCCTCGGCTACGGCGTCCAGCTCCCCGACGCCTCCCTCGGACTGCTGATCCAGGAAGGCAGCCTCTACATGGTCAACGCGCCCTGGCTGATCGTCGTGCCGGGCGTCGTACTCGTGGCCGCCATCGTCTCGATCAACCTCATCGGCGACAGCCTGCGCGACCGGTGGGAACCCAGAGAAGCGAGAGCCCTGAGATGACCCCGCTGATCCACGTCGAGGACATCGTGGCCGAATACCACACCGCCCGGCGCACCGTACGGGCCCTGGACGGCGCCCACCTCTCCGTCGAACGCGGCGAACACGTCGGCATCGTGGGCGAGAGCGGCTCCGGCAAGACCACGCTCGGACTGCTCCTGGGCCGGCTGCTGCCCGCCGCCACCCGCCACCCGCGCGGCCGGGTCCTGATCGACGGGGAGTCCGTGCTGGACCTCCCCGCCGATGGGGTGGCCCGACTGCGCCGGGAACGGCTCGGCTTCATCCCGCAGGATCCGGTCGGCGCCCTCGACCCGACCCTGCGGATCGGACGCCAACTCGCCCTGGCACTGCGCGGCACCGGCGCCGCCACCGACAAGGCCGGACTCCTGGACCGGCTCGGCCAGGTCCGGATCCACGAACCCGAACGGGTCCTGCGGCTGTACCCGCACGAGATGTCCGGCGGCATGGCGCAGCGCGTCACCATCGCCATGGCGATGGCCCGCGACCCGGACCTCCTCATCGCCGACGAACCCACCGCGGCGCTGGACGCGCAGGTACGCCAGGACGTCCTGCGGCTGCTGTTCTCCCTGGCCGAGGCCAACGGCACCACCGTCCTGTGGCTCAGCCACGACCTGGGCGGCGTCGCCCGGTGGTGCGGGCGGATCGCCGTCATGTACGGCGGGCGCGTGGTGGAGGACGGCCCGGCGGCCGACGTGCTGGCCGCGCCCCGCCACCCGTACACCGCCGCGCTGGCCGCCGCCGACCCGGCCCGCGCGGCGGCGGGCACCCGGCTCCGCGCCATCGGGGGCGTCCCGCCCGCGCTGCTCGGCTCCACGCCCGGCTGCGCGTTCGCCCCGCGCTGCGGCGCGGCCACGGACCTCTGCCACACCGAACGGCCGGCTCCCGTGGCGGAACCGGGGCGCGTGGTGCTCTGCCACCACCCGGTGCCCCGGCCGCCCGCGCCTCCGCCGACGGAGACCCGACCGACGGAGACCCGGCACCTGGAGACCCCCCGATGAACGAGGAACGGCTGTACGGCGCGCGGCCCGCGCCCCGTGACGAGCCCGCGCCCCGCGACGAGCCCGCCGCTGGGCCGCCCACCCCGCCCGCGCCCCGCGACGAGCCCGCGCCCCATGGCCTACCCCGCTCGGACCCGTCACCCCGTCCGCCCCGCGACCCCGTCCTCGAACTCGACGACGTGTCCGTCGTCTTCGCCTCCGGCGCCGGCCGGCGCCGCTCCTCCCTCACCGCCGTGAACCGGGTCACCTTCACCATCGGCGCCGGGGAGACCCTCGGCCTGGTGGGGGAGTCCGGCTCCGGCAAGTCCACCACCGGCTCCGTCGCGCTCGGACTCCGGCGGCCCACCTCAGGCGCCGTACGGTTCCTCGGCTCGCCCCACGGCGGCCGGCGCTCCCGGGCCGGCCGTATCCAGGCGGTGCTCCAGAATCCGCACTGGTCGCTCAACCCCCGTATGTCCGTGCTCGACTGCGTCGCCGAACCCCTCACCGCGACCGGGGGCGGACGCCTGCGCGCCCACCACGCCGAGGCCGCCCGCCTCCTCGACCAGGTCGGCCTGCCCCCGAGCTACGGCGACCGGCTCCCGCACGAACTCTCCGGCGGCCAGCGCCAGCGCGTCGCCATCGCCCGCTCCCTGATCACCCGGCCCCGCTTCATCGTCTTCGACGAAGCGGTCAGCGCCCTCGACGTCTCCGTCCAGGCCCAGACCCTCAACCTCATCCACGACCTCCAGGCCCAGCACGGCTTCGGCGCCCTGTTCATCTCCCACGACCTCGCGGCCGTCCGCTACCTCGCCCACCGCATCGCCGTGATGCGCGAGGGCTCGATCGTCGAACTCGCCGACACCGCGCGCTTCTGGGCCACCCCCGAACACCCCTACTCACGACAACTCCTGGAGACACTGTGACCCGCCCCGCCCGCCCCACGGACGACCACCACGCGCTGGTCCCGGTCCCGACCTTCGGCCCCTCCCGGAGCAACGACGACCACGCCCTGCGGCCCGTCACCGACCCCGGCGACCGGATCGTGGAGTTCGACTTCCCCGGCGTCGAGGTCGGCACCGCCGAGTACGCCGAGGGCCCCACCGGCGCCACCGTCGTCCATGTCCCGGCCGGCGCGCGGATGTCGATCGACGCACGCGGCGGCGCCATCGGTCTCACCTACGGGGGCGACAACTACGCGCACGCCATCTGCCTGGCCGGCGGCTCCCTCTACGGGCTCGGCGCCGCCCCCGGCGTCGCCACCGAACTGCTGCGCCGCAAGGAGAACAACGCCGGCTGGGAGCACCTCCAGTGCGTGGCCGGCGCGATCATCTACGACTTCGCCGCCCGCGACAACGCCGTCTTCCCGGACGCCGCGCTCGGACGTGCCGCGCTGCTCGCCGCCCGGCCCGGCCGCTTCCCCGTGGGCCGACGCGGCGCCGGGGCGTCCGCGTCCGTCGGCAAGGTCGAGGCTGCGCGCTGCGAATTCGCGGGCCAGGGCGCCGCGTTCCGGCAGATCGGCGACGTCAAGATCCTCGCGGCCACCGTCGTCAACGCGGTCGGCGTGATCGTGGACCGGGACGGCACGGTCGTACGCGGCAACTACGACGCGGCCACCGGCACCCGGCGGCTTCCCCAGCTCGACTACGCCGACGCCTTCGCCGCAGGCACCCCCACCACCGTGCCCGGCAACACCACCATCTCCGTCCTGATCACCAACGTCCGCCTCGGCGACCGGGAACTGGACTACTTCGGCCGCCAGGTGCACGGCTCCATGCACCGGGGCATCCAGCCCTTCCACACCAACCTCGACGGCGACACCCTCTTCACCCTCACCACCGACGAGATCGACCTGCCCAGGAACCCGGCACGCACCGGCGAGGACTCCCTGACCTCCGTCGCCCTCGGCTCCGTCGCCGCCGAGGTGATGTGGGACGCGATCCTCAACAGCGTTCGCGGCGGCGTCCGTTGACCCCGGCCGGCAGCCTCCCCACAGACAGGTCCACCATGACCCTCCCCCTCTCCCGCAGCGACGAGACCGACCCGGCCCGGCGCGGTCGCGCCCTCGGCAGCGCGCACGCCGCACGGATACGGGACAACATCGCCGCCTACCGACGACTCTTCGACGCCGTCCGGGTCCGCCCGCAGGACCTGCGCCCGTACGGGGAGAGGGCGCTGGCCGAGATCGAGCGGTGGGCCCCGCACCTGGCCGCCGAACTGGTGGCCACCGCCGCCGGAGCGGGTGTGCGGGACTGGGAGGTCGCCATGGTCAACGCCCGTACCGAGATCCTGGCCACCGTCGGAGCCACCGCCGAGGGGGAGTGCTCCACCGCCGTGTACGTCGGCGGCCCCGGCGCCCCGCACACCATCCAGACCTGGGACTGGCACGACGAGATGGCCGCTGCCAGGACCCTGAGCGCCTATCGGGTCCCGGCCCCCCGCGCCGGGGGCGCCGGCCGTACCGTCCGGGCCTTCACCGAGGCGGGCGTGCTGGGCAAGATCGGCGTCAACGACGCGGGTCTCGGCGTCCACTTCAACATCCTCAGCCACCAGGACGACGGCGAGTCGATCGGCGTCCCGGTGCACGCCGTCGCGCGCCGGGTCCTGGACGAGGCCGCCACCGTCGCCGAGGCCGTCGACCTCGCCCGCTCCGCGCGGGTCTCCGCGTCGACCGTGCTCACCGTCGTCACCTACGACGGACGGCACGGCGAGGCGGCGAGCATCGAACTCAGCCCCCGGGGAACGGCGGTGGTACGGCCCGACGCCGACGGTGTACTCCTGCACACCAACCACTTCCTCGACCCCGAACTCGCCCTCGGCGAGGAAGCGGCCGCCGCCGCCAGCACCCACCCCCGGTACAAGCGGCTGAGCGACCGCCGCGAGCTGATCGTCTCCGCCGACCCGGCGCGCTGGCTGGAACTGATGCGGGTGCACGAGGAGGACGGCGCGCCGCTGTGCTGCCACCCCAAGCCCGGCCTGGAGTTCCAGCACCAGTGGCGGACCCTGCTGACGCTCATGATCGACCTCGGCGGGCGGCGGCTGCGCTACCACGCGGGCGAGCCCTGCACCGCAACCGACGACAGCTGGAACGATCTGTGAGTCCGGTCCCCGCCCCGGCTCCGGGCATCCCGCCCGCCCGGGTCGCCCGGATCGCGCGCTACCCGGTCAAGGGCATGACCGGCCAGCCGCTCGACCGGGTGACGCTCACTCCCGGCGCCGGACTGCCCCTGGACCGCATCCTGGCCCTGCGCAACGGCTCCGTCCCCGCCGCGACGGCCGCCGAATGGGTCCCGAGCGAGGCGTTCCTGCGGCTCGTCAAGAACGCCGCGCTCGCCCGCCACCGGGTCACTCTCGACGAGGACGCCGGCGAACTGCGCCTCGGCTCACCGGAGGGCGAGGTGGTCGTCGTACGGCTGGACGCGGGCCTGCCCCGCCCCGCCGACGTGGCTCGGGCGAGCCGGACCCTGCGCGACTGGTTCCCGGCCGGTCCCCTCGGTCCGGTGACGGTCGAGTCGACCGGGGTGCCGCTCTGGGACTGGCCCCGGGCCGCCGTCTCGCTCGTCAACCTGGACACACTCGACGCGATGGCCGAGGCGGCCGGCGTACCGCTCGACCCCCGCCGCTTCCGGGCCAACCTGTACCTCGCCGGGCTCGGCGCCTGGCGGGAACTGGACCTGGTAGGGCGGCGGTTGCGGATCGGCGGGGCGGAACTGGAGATCGTCCAGGCCACCGAACGGTGCCGGGCGACCACGGTCGACCCGGACACCGCCGCCCGTGACCTCAACGTGCCGGTGCTGCTCGCCTCCCGCTTCGGCCATCTGTACTGCGGGGTGTACGCGCGCGTCGCCGCGGGCGGCCCGGTCGCCGTCGGCGACCCGCTCACCGACACCGGCATCCGGGTCGACCCCGCCGACCTGTCCGCGTCCGGACCGGACCGGCCGCGCTACGCCACCCTGACCGGGCGTAAGCCGCGCAGCCCGACCGTCGCCACGCTGCGGCTGCGCGACCCGGCGGACCTGACCCCCGCGCCCGGCCAGCACCTCCGGGTGCACACGGCGGACACGGACGGGCCGCTGTGGCGCTGCTACACGATCACCGGCGCGGCACCGGGCGAACTCAGCGTCAGTGTGAAACGCCTGGACGGCGGCCGGGTCTCCTCGCGGCTGCACGAACTGCCGCCCGGCGAAAGGCTGTTGATCTCCGGCCCGTACGGTGACCCGCTGGTCTCGCCGGACCCGGACCGCCCGCTGCTGCTGGCGGTCGCCGGGATCGGGGTCACCCCCGTACCGCCGCTGCTGCGTTTCGTCGCGGCGACGGCGCCGGGGCGGACCGTCACCGTGGTCAACGTGGCCCGGACGGTACGCGAAGCACCGCTGTGGGAGGAGATCACCGCGCTGGCCGACCGGCTCCCCCGTACCGAGGCGCTCCTCCGTCTCACCGCGCCCGAGGGGCCGTTGCCACCCGGCGCCCGCCGGGGACGCCCCACCGCCGAGGAGTGGGGACGGTGGGCGGCGGACCCGCTGACCGAGGCGTACCTCTGCGGCCCGGACGCCTTCGTACGAGCGGTCCGCACCGCCCTGCGCGGCGCGGGACTGCCCGAGGAGTCGATCACGGACGAACCGTTCTTCTCCCCGGTGGCGGCCCCGCTGACGGACCAACCGCCGCCCCTGCCGGGGCCGTTCACCGTACGGTTCGCCACCAGCGGTGTCGACGCGCGCTGGACGCCCGAGGACGGCACGCTGCTCGACCTCGCCGAGGCCGCCGGGATCAGGCTGCCCGCAGCCTGCCGGGCCGGCGCGTGCGGCACCTGCCGCCAGCCGGTGAAGGGCCCGACGGCGCATCTCCTCACCCCGGCGGCGCCCGTCGGGCCGGGGCAGGCGCTCCTGTGCTGCGCGGTGCCGACGGCGGACCTCACCCTGGACGCCTGAGCGTCCCCGGGTGCCTAGCACGGGAACGGCCCCGGCGACGGCGGTTGCCGCGCCCGGGGCCGCCGTCCTCGGCGCAGGCCGCGTCGCGTTCCCGGCGGGCCGCCGCCCGGCCCCACGTACAGTGCCGTCAACGGGGCGATCACATCGGCGTCGTCGACGTACGGGTCCGACCGACCCCGCCGACCGACCCCGCCGACCGGCTCCGGCGGCCCGTTCGACGCGCTCCGGATCGACGCCCGCGCCCGGGAGGGGAGCCCAGTGCCGAGGGGGAAGCAGCGGTGAACGACCCCGAACCGTCGCGCCGTACGCGGCTCCGCGCCCACCGCGCCGCCTCCCTCTCCCTGGCCCGGTACGGTGATCGCGCCCTCGGCGAGCTCCTGGCCTCGGCCGCGCCGCTCGGTTCCGGCATCGGCGGGACGTCCGCCCTGCTCGACATCGACGGAACTCCGGTCTTCGTGAAGCGGGTGGCCCTCACCGACCTGGAGCGCCGGCCCGAGCATGTCCGGTCCACGGCCAACCTGTTCGAGCTGCCGGACTTCCTCCACCACGGGGTCGGCGCCATCGGCGGGCCGGGCCTCGGGGCCTGGCGTGAACTCGCCGTGCACGTCATGACGACGAACTGGGTGCTCACGGGGGAGCATGAGGGCTTCCCGCTGATGCACCACTGGCGGGTGCTGCCCGACGCGTTGCCCCTGCCCGGGGAGCTGGCCGACACCGAACGGGCGGCTGCCTACTGGGGCGGGGGCGCCCCGGTGCGCCGACGGATCGAGGAGCTTCAGCGGTCCTCGGCGAGCGTCGCGCTGTTCCTGGAGCACCTGCCGCGCACGCTGCACCAGTGGCTGGGCGCCCAGGTCGAGGCGGGCGACGACGGAGCCGTGGACCGGGCCTGCGCCCTCGTGGAGAAGGAACTGGAATCCGGCATCTCGTTCATGAACGCACGAGGACTCCTGCATTTCGACGCGCATTTCGAAAACATCCTCACCGACGGCCGGCGCCTCTACTTCGCCGATTACGGACTCGCCCTCTCCTCCCGTTTCGAACTGTCCCGGGAGGAGCGCCGTTTCTTCGACCGCCACCGGGTCTACGACCGCTGTTACGCCGCCACATATCTGGTGAATTGGCTCGTCACCGCGCTGTACGGATGCCGCCCGGAGGACCGGGACGGCCGCCTCGCGCTCGTACGCGCCTACGCCGAGGGGAAGCGCCCCACGGGAATCCCGGCAAAGGCGGCGGAGTTGATCACCCGGTACGCGCCGGTGGCCGCCGTGGTGTCGGACTTCCACCGCGATTTCCGGGAAAGCGGCAGGTCGACCCCGTATCCGCTGGAGGAGATCCGGCGGCTGTGCCGTGGGCCCGGCCGGTCCGACCGTGCCACCGACCCCGGCTCGTAGGGCCCTTGGCGCCCCCGGTTCGGCCCCGCTCCGCCGCGTCCGGTACCCCGGGCGACCCGGCCCTCCTATTCCGGGCCCGGCCGGCCCGGCGGGCGCGGAGAAGGCCGAACACCGGGTGGCCTCCGGTCGGACACCACACCGCGATGACCGGATCGCAGATCTCTTAGCCGAAAGAGGAATGCTCCGCGAACGGAATGACGGGATTCCCCTTGAAGTGATGAAGAACGTCCCCCACCGTGTGCGGCAGGCGGCCGACGCCGATGAACTCCCAGGAATCGAGACCCCGACAGGCGCAGTACGGCACCGTGGTGGTGAAGACGAATTCCCACGCCCCGAAACCACCGCCACTGAGATGGGCGGCCCCCGCCTCCGCCACCATGGCCGCGTTCAATTGACGCCGGTGCGGCTCCCGGACGAGAGACATGAGGCAGACATGGAGGAGGCCGATGAGGAGAGGCGCGACAACGGACATGGAATTCGCTCCGCTTTCTTGGGAACGCCGGACCGAACGCCGGAACCGTCGTCCGACCCGACGGGCAGGCGGAGCGCGAAGAAGCGGCGAAAGTGAGAATCAGGCCCGGATAATTTCCAGTTCCGGCGGTCGGCGGCGGCGCCGGACGGGGTGAGGAACTGCCCGTTGTCGACGTACGGGACGTGCGGAGCCACCTCGATGTCCGGGTGCGCGTCGGCCGGTTGACCGGCCGCGACCCGTGGGTGGTGGCGCGCGGTCCGTCGGGCGGACCGGTGACGGCCGGCGGGGACGTCCGGGAGCAGCGGGAGGCGACACGGGTGCCCCGCCCGGCCGCCGCGCGCAGTGCGTCGCGCGAGGCGGGGGTGAGGGCCGTCGCGGGGTCGGCGGCGCTCGGCGCGACGACGGTGTCCGCGCCATCGGGCCCGGTCAGGCCGCACGGGGCGCGCAGGGTGCGGGCCCCGGCGTCGACCTCCGGCCGCTCCGCGCAGGCCCTGCCTCGCACCCGGGAGCGCCGTCCGGGAGCCGGGTGCGGCAGAAGACTTCGATGGGCGTGGCCGGGTCGAAGGGGATCACCCGGTCCCGGTGCGAGGACGGCGACGGTGGGCATGCCGCGAAGGTGCCACCGCCGCGCCGGGAGGGACGGAAGGGGCGGGGCATATGCCAACCGACGGAAAGGATTGGTCACGGTTGGCACTTCGACGCGATTCAGTCGCCAACTGACCGGTTGTATCTTTTTCTTTCCGCTTGTCGGATGGTTGTGACAGCTTTTCCCGGGAGGCAGCCGAAGGAATACATTGAGGGGGCGTACTGAGGAGCACACATGCACGCCGGGGGCTCACAGGAGTATGCACAGTGCCTCACCTCGTGGCCGGTTCTGAGTTCCGGTCGGCGTATGTGGGGAACTGGTTGACATGCCGACCGGCGACCGACCACCACCATGGGGGAACAAATGATCCGTGTTCATGTCGTACATCGGGTGGGACTGTTCCGTTCGGCACTCGTGGCGCTGTTGCGCTGCGAGGGGACGCTGGATGTGACGGCCTCGCCCTGGCGGCCCAACCGACAGGGGACGCAGGCACCTTCCCCGCACGTCTGGGTCACCGATGTCGACTGTCTCGATGACCCGGCGAGCACGGGACGGGCGGGGCGCGCGGGATCGGCCGGCGGTCGCGGCGACCGGGGGGCGTTATTGGTCCTCACCCCGGAGAAAAAGCCGGGGGCGCTGCTGAGGGCATTCGAGGCGGGGGCGCTCGGATATGTCAGCAGGGACGGCGATCCCAGCCGTCTGATCGACGGAATACATCAGGTCGCGAACGGCGAGCGATTCGTGGACGACTCCCTGGCCTGTGACTTCCTCCAGGCCACGAAGCTCCCCATGACACCCAGGGAGTTGAGCGTGCTCGCGCTGGCGGCGCAGGGGTCACCGATCAGCGACATCGCGACCTCGCTGCACCTGTCGAGCGGGACGATACGCAACTACCTGGCCTCCGCGATCCGCAAGGTCGGCGGGCGCAACCGTATGGACGCCATACGCATATCCCAGGACGCGGGCTGGCTCTGACGCCGGCGGCCGGTGACCGCCGGCTCAGCGGTCGGCGGTCCGGTGGCCGTCGGTCGGCGGCGTCCGCTGCCAGTGACCGACCAGGTCCCGGTAGAGCGCGGAATCGGCCAGCAGCTCCTCGTGGGTCCCGAACCGTGGCGTGGTGCCGTCCAGGACGAGCACCCGGTCCGCCCGGCGCGCCGACGACAGCCGGTGGGCCACCACGATCAGGGCGCTGGGGCGGGCACTCGCGCAGTCGGCGCGCGCCCGCGCGGCGAACGCGCGCTCGGCGCGCGCCTCGGTGACCGGATCCAGATGGCAGGTGGCCTCGTCCAGCAGGACGAGCGGCGCGGGGGAGAGATACGCGCGGCACAGGGCCAGCAGCTGGCGCTCGCCGTGCGACAGCGCGCGCGGATCGAGTACGGCGTCGGGGCCGCCCAGTCGGCGGACCAGCGGCTCGGCGCCCAACGTCTCGACCGCGTGGGCCAGTTCGGCGCTCGTGGCGTCCGGCCGCAGATGCCGGAGGTTGTCGCGGACGCTGCCGGTGAAGACGTACGCCTGCTGCGGGATGAGGACCCGCCGCTCCGCGAGGTCGTACGCGGTCCGGCCGGTCACCCGCTCCCCGCCGAGCAGGACGCTGCCCCGGTCGGGCGCGACCAGCCCGGCGACGACACCCGTGAGCGTGGACTTCCCGATGCCGCTCGGGCCGACGACGGCGATGTGCTCGCCGCGCCGGACGGTGAGGCCGAGACGTTCCAGGACGGGGGGCGAGTCGGGGCCGTACGCGTGGGTGACGGCGCGGACCTCCACGGCGGGGGTCTCCACGGCGAGGATCTCCATGGCGGGCGTCCGCCGGTCGGGTACGGCACCGGCTGCCCTGTCCCCGGCCGTCGTACGCCCGGTGGCCCCGGGTACGGTCGCGGGCCCCCGGTCCGCCGTCGCGTCCTGGAACCGGTCGACCACCACCAGCAGCCGCGTCCCCGCCGCGCCCAGCGCCGTCATCATGCTGTGCAGCGCGGGCAGCAGCGCCTGGAGCAGATACGTCAGCGCCCCGGCCAGCGCCCCGGTCGTCACCCCCTGCCGCAGCAGCCACGGGGTGGTCACCAGCAGAAGCAGCACAGGCAGCTGCCCGGCGACGCCGAGCGCCACCGTACGGGCCGCCGCCCAGCGCGCCAGTACCCGCGACGTCCGCTCGGCGGTGTCGAAGAGCCGTCCGGTCCGCTCCGCCGCGTCCGCCTCCGCCCCGCAGGCCACCAGGTCCCGGTGGCCCGCCGAGACAGCCCCCACACCCTCGGCGACCGCCTCGTCCGCGTCCAGGAAGGCGCGCTGGGCCGAGGCCATCGGGAGCAGCGTCAGCAGGAACAGTCCGATGCCGAGGACCAGCGGCGGTACGACGACCAGCAGCAGTTGGGGGGCCAGCGCCAGCAGCCCGAGCAGCGCCCCGCCCGCGTTGAAGACGAACGCCCGCACCGTCAGGACCAGTCCGGCGAAACTGTCGCGCACGATCTCGGTCTGATGGGTGAGCCGTGAGACGGCCCCGGCGTCCGAGCGGTCGTCGGTACGGGCCGGGTCGGTGACCGCCCGGCGCAGCGCCTGCCGGACCGCGCGCCGTACCAGCGCGTCGCGCAACGGCTCGGTCAGTTCGGCGAGTTGGGCGAAGACCCCGCGTACCGGAGGGCCCGCGCCGAGGATCGCGGCGGCGGCGACGGCCAGCCACGCCAGACCGGTCCCGGTGTGTCCGGCGAGGAATCCGCGGTCGAGGGCCTGGGCGAGGCAGTACCCGCCGAGGAAGGTCTGCGCGGACTCCAGCAGCGACCAGCCGCCGAGCCGGACCAGCACCCGCTTGCGGCGGAGCAGGAACCGGCGTGCGGGCGGCCAGTTGCGGCGCAGCATGCCCCGGCCGGGCGCCGTCCCCCCGGCGGGCGCCTTCGCGGTGGCGCTCACCGGTCGGCCGCCTCGGTGACGACGGCGGGCGCGGGGGGCACGGACCGCGCGTACGGCGTCACGGCCGGGGCGGTCTCCGAAGGTCCGGGTCCGGGCGGGCCAGGCTGCGAAGGTCCGGGTTCCGGCCGCGCGGGTTGGTGCGCGCCGGGTTCGGGCGGGGCGGTCTCCCAGGATGCCGTCTCCGAAGGTCCGGGTTCCGGAGGGGCGAACAGGGCCCGGTACTCCGGAGTGCGCCACAGCTCCTCGTGCGTCCCCGTCGCCCGCACCCGGCCCTCCTCCAGCCAGACCACCCGGTCGCAGCGGGCGGCCGAGGAGAGCCGGTGGGCGACGATCAGCCGGGTACCGTGCCGGACCTCCCCGGCCAGGGCCCGCTCCACCTGGTGCTCGGTCACGGTGTCCAGGCTGGAGGTCGCGTCGTCCAGCACCAGCAGCCGCCCCGCGCGCGCGAACGCCCGTGCCAGGCCCAGGCGTTGCAGCTCGCCCCCGGAGAGCGGCGCGGCGTGCGGCGCGGTGGCGTACCCGTGCGGCAGCAGCCGTACGAACGCGTCCGCGCTCGCCGCCCGCGCCGCCGCCCGGACCCGCTCCCCGGTGTCCCGCCCGGCCCCGGCTCCCAACGGTCGCGTCCTCCCGGTGCGTTCCTCCGGGAGCGGCGCGCGGCCGGCCAGTGCCTCGGCCAGCGTGGCGCCGAAGAGGACCGGCCGTTCGAACGCGTGACCGACCTCGTCGCGCAGTTCGTCGTGCGGGATGTCGCCGAGCGGGACACCGTCCAGCAGGACGGTTCCCTCGTCCGGCTCCGTGAGCCGCCCCGCGACCGCCGCCAGGGTGGACTTGCCCGCGCCCGAACGCCCCACCACCGCCACCGACATGCCCCCGTCGACTGTCAGGTCGACGCCGTCGAGGACGGCGCGGCCCTCGTGCCGTACGGCCACCCCGCGCAGCTCCAGCCTGCCGCCCCCCTGCGGCGGCAGGCTCCGGGTCCCGTACGTCATCGAGGGCAGCGCCGTCAGCCCGGCCGTCCGGCGGGCCGCCGCACGGCTGCGGATCAGCGAGCCGAGCAGGCCCGCCGCCGTACCGACCCCGGCGGCGAGCGCCGCGTACCGGGCGGCGGCCAGCAACTCGCCCACGCTCATGTCCCCCGACGCGAGGCGCAGTCCGCCGACGGCCAGGACCGCCGTCGTCAGCAGCGGCAGCAGTACCCCGCTGCGGGCCACGGCCGCACCGTGGATCCGCCACATCCGGGTGCCCTGCGCGGCCAGTTCGGGCAGCGGGGCGAGGACCCGGTCTCGGTCACGCTCCTCCGTCCCGGCGGCGGCGATCGTACGGGCCCCGGCCAGCGTCTCCACCAGCCGCGTCGCGATGTCTGCCTGGACACGCTGGTAACTCGCGACGCTGTCCGACGAACCGCGCGCGAAGGCGCGCAGCACCAGCATCAGCAGCGGAAGCCCCGCCAGAAAGGTCAGCGCGGTCCACGGGTCGATCAGGAACAGCGCGGCGACCGCCCCCACGGGTGCGAGCAGCGAGGCACCGAGCGTGGCGGCGGCGACGGGCGCCGTACCCGCCTCGGTGGCGTTCGCGGTCAGCCGGACCGTCACGTCACCGGCCGGGAAGCGGGCGGCGTGGCCGGGCCACGCGGCGAGCAGCCGGTTCACGCCCCGGGTGCGGAGCCACGCGGTCGAACGGGCGCCGGTCGTGCCGCCGAGCATCGCCACCAGCGCGTCCAGCAGCACCTCGGCGACGACGAGAGCCGCGCAGGCGAGCAGCCACGGGTCGGCGCCGGGACTCCGCCGCAGCAGCAGGTCCAGGGTCCGGCCGAGAACGGCCGGCAGGGCGAGGGAGGCGCCCGCCGAGGCGGCGGAACAGAGGAAGACGGCCGTGGTACGGCCCGCGCTGTGCCGCGCGGCGCCCAGCAGGAGCCCGGCGGCTGTCGCGTCACGGTCGGCCGAGGTGCGGCGGCCGGCGGCGGGCGGCGTCTTCACGAAGGTGGTCTCCTCGGTTCTGGCTGCCTGCGCGGGCACGCCCTGGAGGCGCCGGACGGGATGGAGAGCCCGTCCGGCGCCTGTGGCACCCAGGTCATCGGCCGGCCGACGACCGGTGGTGTCAGTTACAGGTGGTGATGCTCAGGCTGCTGTCGCCGCAGAGGAGCAGGCTGGCGCGGCTGCCGGTGGCGACGTCGCCCATGGCCTCTTCCTTCGGGGTCTCCATCGACTGCAGGTCAAGAAGGTTCATGACGGTGCCTCTCTTTTTGGGGACGATGTGCTCGTCACGACTCCAGGCGGAGCCGGTTCATGGGCCGCTTCTTCAGCGGCGGGAGGAAGGGCAGTCGCGCGGGTTTCTCCGCCTGCGCGGCGGCGACTGCCAGCAGACAACCGGCGGTGCCGGTCGCGAGGTCCATCGAGAGCCGCATCATCTGCTCTCCGGGGAAGGCGAGTTGGCCCTGGTAGGGCAGCGCGTGCCAGGCGAGGGTGCCCATCTGCCGCGCGATGTCGGCCGGTTCGGTGCCCGGCCCGGTCGCGGACGTACGACTGAGATGGAGCACCATGCCCGCCGCGCCCCGGAAGAGTCCGGGCTGTGCGTAGAAGGTGGCCTGGGCCGCCCGTACGATCTCGCCGCGCGCCCGCTCGAACCGCTCGTCGGCGCGGTGGGCGAGATAGTCGTCGAGGACCGTCCCGATGCCGACGCTGCCCGCGCCGAGGTAGGGCATGGTGCGCCAGCCCTCGTTCACCTGGAGCGTGCCGCCCGCGCCCTGTACGCAGCGGTCCAGGTCGCCGCCCAGTGCTTTCGCCGCGAGGTCGAGCAGGGCGGTGTCGTGGGTGCGTTCGTACAGGCGGATGAAGAGGAGTGCGACACCGGCGCCGCCGTACAGCAGTCCGGCCCGGTGCGTACCGTCGACCATCGTGCCCGGGGGAGTGGCGTCCACGGCGCGGGCGGCGAGTTCCGCGCAGCGCAGGGCCGCGTCGTCCAGTCCGCTCTCGCCGGTCGCCTCACCGAGCGCGCTGAGCGCGAGGCCCAGGCCGGCGGCGCCGCCGTGCAGATCGGCGGGCAGGTCGTCCCACGGCTGACGCAGTGTCAGTTCGGCCAGTTCCAGGGCGCGATGGGGATGACCGAGCCGGTGCAGGGTCCAACTGAGGCCCGCGAGGCCGTCGTAGAAGCCCAGCGGGGTGCCGGACTCGGGCTGTTTGGTCCGCTCCAGCAGCCATTCCTCGGCGGCGGGACACGGGTCGGCGCCGCTCTCGGCGAGTGCGTAGAGCACTCCGGCGGTGCCGTAGCCGAAGGAGAGACCGCCGCCGGTGGTGGCGAACTGGGCGATGTCACCGGGGAAGTAGCGGTCGTCGCGGTCCGGGGTGGCGGAGGCGAGGATCGCGCGGACCATGGAGTCGCGGCTGGCCGGCCAGTCGGCGGGCTCGGCCGGCAGATAGGGCGCGGGCCGGCTCGGCCCGGTGCTCCGGGCGGCCGGGGCACCCGGATCGCGCATGATCTCCGCCACCGCCTCGTCCAGGAAGGCCCGGTCGACGGGGAACTCCCGTGCCACGACGTCCGCCAGATGCGCCGCCTTGCCCCGGTCGACCGCGAAGAGACTGGTCAGCGGTATGAACAGGGCCAGCCGCAGACAGGCGAGGGCATAGCGGTCGACGTCGTAGCCGCGCCGGCCCGCCGGGGCGACGAACGCCGGGTTGGCCACCGTCTGCCGCCCGTTGTCGGCGGCGGGCGCCGCCGCCTCGAAGTCCAGCAGCGCGACGGACGACTCGTCCTCGGAGACCATGATGTTGAACAGATGCAGGTCGTTGAAGACGATCCCGCGCCCGTGCACCTCGGCGACGGCCTTCTCCACGAGCCCGTACACGCGCAGCGCCCACCGGGTGTAGTCGGCGAGCCGCTCGGCGCCCGGGTCCGCGTCGATGAGCGGATGCCTGCGTGCGAAGAAGGAGTTGAGGGGCTTGCCCTCCACGAACTCCAGCACCAGGAAGTGGTGGCCGCCGAGTTCGAACGCGTCACGCACCTCCGGGGTGCAGGCGAGCCCGGACAGCTTCTCCAGCGCCTCGCGTTCGCGGCGCAGCCGGGTCACCGCGTCGGCGCCGTCCGCCGCCAGACCCGCGTGCGGCCGGGCCTCCTTGAGGACGACCTTCTCGCCGGTCCGGCTGTCGCGGGCGACGTACACGCCCCCGCCGTTGGAGAAGTGCAGCGCCTGCTCCACCACGTACGGCGACTCGGCCACCGTCGTCGCGGCGCGGGCCTCCAGGTGCGGGCGCAGGACCTCGGGCGGGGTGATCCAGTCGGGTATGCGGAAGACCGGGCCGCGCGGGTCGGGTACGAGCCGGCCCTCGGCGTTCTCGATCGCCGGGCGCAGCGCGCCGTCGGCGTAGCAGTCGCGGCGGGTGAAACTGCCGTAACGGACGTGCACGGGGCCGGAGTTCCAGCGCAGATCGCTCAGGATGTACGGGCCCGGCTCGCCGGCCAGCAGTGCGTCGAGCTCCCCGGCGACACGGCCGAACTGCTCGTCGTCCACCGGGTAGACGGTGATGAACTTGCCGCTCGCGCCGCGGTCGGCGTACTTGGCGTTCCGGGTGTGCAGCAGGTACCTGCTCGGCACGAACTTGAACGCGATCCGGCGGGCCACGCAGTACTCGATGGTCCGGGCGAGGATCGACTCCGCGTTGTCCAGACAGGCGGACACATGGATCTTCCAGCCCTGGGCGGGGAGTTCGTGCTCGACGGGACGGAAGGCCAGCCAGTCACCGCTCCGGTGCCGCTGCCACCCCTCGGGCACCGGGCGCCGCGCGGCCTCGTACTCGTCGGCGGTGCCGCGTGCGGCGGTCCCGGTCGAGGTGGCCGAGGCGGTCGTGTCGGCGGCGGGGGACAGACGGTGGGGCGAGTCGTAGAAGTGCCGGTCCGCGTCGCAGAACACGGCGTAACCCTTGTTCACACACCCTCCCTCGTCGGCGACAGCGCCAACCGTGCCACGGTGCCGAGGGGCGCCCATAGTCGCCGATGTCATCGACCTGGCATGCGTTACGCACGAGTAACGTGTGTGTTTCACGCGGGCGTTGAGGCAGCTCGCCGGGGGTGCGGGGAGGGATCGGGCCCTGGGTGCGGGCGCGCGGTCGGCGGCGGTTCAGCCCGCGCGCAGCAACCGCCGGGTCTCCCGGTCGATCTGGCGCGTCTCCCCGCTCGGGACGACGACCACCGGGACCGCCGCGTCCGGCTCGCTGACCGGAAGGGCGCGGACCCCGTCGGACGCCGGGGGCACCCGCAGACCGCCGGTCACCCCGAGGACCCCGAGCCCGGCGCAGATCTCCTCGCGCACCTCGGGCTGGTCCACACCGATCTCCCCGGTGAGGACGAGCGCGTCGAGCCGGTCCAGGGAGGCGGCCATCGACGCGATGCCCGCACGGCAGTGGTGGGTGAAGACGTCCAGCGCCAGCGCGGCGCGAGTGTCACCGGCCGCCCGGTCGCGTACCAGGTCACGGGTGTCGCCGGAGGAACCGGACAGCGCCAGCAGCCCCGAACGGTGGTTCAGGGCGTCGTCGATCTCCTGCGCGGACAGACCGTGCCGGGTCTGAAGCCAGGTCAGCGCGCCGGGATCGACGGCGCCGCTGCGGCACGTCATCACCAGACCGTCCAGCGGGGTGAAACCCATGGTGGTGTCGACGCTCACGCCGTCGCGTACCGCGCACACCGAGCACCCGCCGCCCAGATGCGCGATGACGATCCGCAGCTCGCCCGGCGGCCGGTCCAGCAGTTCGGCCGTACGGCCCAGGGCCCACGCGTAGGACAGGCCGTGGAAGCCGTAGCGCCGTACGCCGTACTCCTCGCGCCAGCTCTCGGGCACCGCGAACTCCCGTGCGGCGGGCGGCAGTCCGGTGTGGAACGCGGTGTCGAAGCAGGCGACGTGCGGCACGTTGGGCAGCAGCTCACGGGCCGCGTCGAGGACGTGGAGAGCCGGCGGCACGTGGGAGGGCGCCAGATCCGCCGTCAGGGCGATCTCCTCACGGACCGTGTCGTCGACCACGGTGTGCCGGCGCAGCTCCGGGCCGCCGTGCACGATCCGGTGACCGACGGCCGTGGGCGCGGGCGCGTAACGCAGCAGGTTCCGCAGCTGTCCCGACAGGCGGTCCTCCGGGACGGACATGTCGTCGTACGAGGCGAGCGCCGTACCGTCGTTGGCGTAGACGGTCAGATGCACACTGGTGGCCCCGGCGTCCGCCACCAGGACGGGCTCTCGTTCATGACCGGCCACGACGTGCACCTCCTCGGGTACGGGGTACGCCGGCGCGTTCCGGATACGCCGGCACGTCAGGTACGCCGCCGTGTGCCCGGCACATCAGCGTGTCCCGGTACGGCCTCGGGGACCCCCGCCCCCGCCCCCGCCGGCGCGGCCGGACGGCAGCAGCGCGCCGATGTCGACGGGCAGCGCGGCGGCGATCTTGTCCATCAGCTCGGGGGAGAGCGCGGCGTCCAGCACCTCCAGCACCGCGGCCGACTCCCGCAGCGCCGCGTCCTCCCCGGTGCCGGCACGGTCCGAGACCCGCCCCGTGAAGGCGACCAGGTCGAACCGCTCACCGGAACCGGTGTCCCGGCCCCCGGCGGCGGCGGACTCCGCCGGACGCCGCAGACAGGCCGCCAGATCCGGCGGAAGCTGCGCCGCCACATGATCGGCGAGCCCGGCGGGCAGCCGCTCGCCCAGTGTCCGCAGCACGGCCCGGGTCGCCCGCTCGGTGGATCCCCGGTCCGGCAGTCGGGCGAGGGCCTGGATCTTCCCGATCATCTCGTCGTGGTGCATCGCGTGATCCTCTCCACGGGTCACCGCACCGGCCGCCCGCCTCCCCGGGTACGGCTCCGGGCTCGACCGGGCGCGGGGGTGGCTGCCGCACCCGCCCGGGAGCCGGGTGGCGTCGGGCGGGGCCCGCAGCCTCAGGGTGAGTCCGCGGGCGTGGTGCGGCAAGTTTGGGGAATCGCCGTACGGCTACCCATGGTGACGACCCCGGTGCTCGGCGATCCCTACCGCCGGCCCGACGACCCCGACGTTTCGGACAGGAGAGGCACCATGCGTATCGGAATCATCGGCGCGGGCCACATCGGCTCGACGCTCGCCCGGCACTTCGCCGGCATCGGCCACGAGGTGGTCATCGCGAACTCGCGCGGCCCCGAGACGCTGGCGGAACTGGTCGACGGCATCGAGGGCTCCGTACGGGCCGTGGGCGCCGGGGAGGCCGCGTGGTTCGGCCAGGTCGTCGTCGTGTCCGTCCCGTACGGCCGTGTCGGCGAGCTGCCCCTGGGCGAGCTGCGCGACAAGGTCGTCGTCGACACCTGCAACTACTCTCCGGAGCGGGACGGCCACGAACCCGACCTGGACGACGACTCGACCACCTCCAGCGAGAAGGTACGGGCCCGGACCCACTCCAACCTGGTCAAGGCGTTCAACGCCATCCGCTGGGACGTCCTGCGCGACCGGGGCCGCCCCAAGGGCGCCCCGGACCGCCTCGGCATTCCGCTCTCCGGCGACGACGAGGAGGCCGTGGCCGTGGTGGCGGGGCTGATCCGCGACATCGGCTTCGACCCGGTGAACGCCGGCCACCTCGGCGGCGGCGGACGCAAGCACCAGCCGGGCACGGACGTGTACACCGCGGAGCTGACCGCCCACGAACTGGACGCGCGACTGCACGCGCTCTGAGACACCGAGACGTTCGCGGGCACCGTCGCAGTACCGTGTGACAGAGGAGGGAGTCTTATGAGCACACACACGGCTACGGAGAAAGCGGTCCTCGCGGGCGGCTGCTTCTGGGGCATGCAGGACCTGATTCGCGGTCTGCCGGGGGTGATCTCCACCAGGGTCGGTTACACGGGGGGAGACGTCGCGAACGCCACGTACCGCAACCACGGCACCCACGCCGAGGGCATCGAGATCGTCTTCGACCCCGAGAAGACCAGCTACCGCCAGATCCTCGAATACTTCTTCCAGATCCACGACCCCACGACACTCAACCGCCAGGGCAACGACATCGGTCTCAGCTACCGGTCGGCGATCTACTACCTCGGCGACGAGCAGAAGCGCGTCGCCGAGGACACCGTCGCCGACGTCGAGGCGTCCGG
Organism: Streptomyces sp. NBC_01498; assembly: GCF_036327775.1. Taxonomy (NCBI): domain Bacteria; kingdom Bacillati; phylum Actinomycetota; class Actinomycetes; order Kitasatosporales; family Streptomycetaceae; genus Streptomyces; species Streptomyces sp. NBC_01498. The sequence continues at coordinate 6,835,373 of NZ_CP109598.1, forward strand.
CCTGTGGCCGGGGAAGGTCGTCACGGAGGTGGCCGAGGCGGGCCCCTTCTGGGAGGCCGAGCCCGAGCACCAGGACTATCTGGTCCGCTACCCCGACGGCTACACCTGCCACTTCATCCGTCCGGGCTGGAAACTTCCGGCCCGCGCCGGTCGTTAGGCCCTGTCGGTCGGAACGCCACGAGGGGCCCGTGTCCCGGCCGGGACACGGGCCCCTCGGCGTCGCGCGGGGTCACCGCGTCACTTCTTGTCGCGCTCCGGCATGGGCGAGTAGCCGGTGGGACCCGGTGACCGGCCCGCCGGGGCGTAGTCGCAGTCGAGGCTGGACACCTCGTAGTCGTTGCCCTCGTTCTGCTCCTGGTCGACGACCACCGCGGCGGTGCAGGCGCGGCCGTGCCCGTCGGTGAACGTGACGATCTCGCTGTAGTCGGTCGGAACCCCGCACCCCGCGAGCAGCAGCACCGCTCCTGCGCCAAGCACCAGTCCGAACCCCCGTAGCCGTTGCATCAGTTGCCCCTCCCACTCTGCTTTCGCCGACCAACTCGGCTGTCCCCAACCGGTAGTCGTCAACGAGGGTCCGGCTGGTTCCTCCGGGCGGTGCCGGGTCGCGAGGGGGCGGAGGCGTACGCGACGACCCTCAGGCCGCGAACACCTGCCCGTCGTCCGCGAACGCCTTGAACTCCAGTGCGTTGCCCGACGGGTCCAGCAGGAACATCGTCCACTGTTCGCCCGGCAGGCCCTCGAAGCGGAGGTACGGCTCGATCACGAACGCCGTGCCCGCCGCGCGGAGCCGGTCCGCCAGGGCGTGGAACTCCGGTGGGGTCAGCAGCAGGCCGAAGTGGGGTACCGGCACGTCGTGGCCGTCGACCGCGTTGCGGACCGGCTCCGGGCGGTGCGGGGACAGGTGGGTCACGAACTGGTGGCCGTGGAGGTTCCAGTCCACCCAGGTGTCCGAGCTGCGGCCTTCCGGGAGGTCGAGGACGTCGCCGTAGAAGCGGCGGGCCGCCGCGAGGTCGTCCACGGGGATCGCGAGGTGGAAGCGGGGGAGACGGGAGTCGGGGGTCGTCATGGTGGGGTGCCGCCCTTCGTCGCGGTCGCGGTCACTGTTGTCCGCACGCACTGTACGGAGGACACGCCGCCCACCGTCAGACCGGCCTCTCCCGCACCACCTCCGCCGGGTCCCTGTCCTCCCGCAGTCCCAGATACCGGGGGTGGCGCAGCATGCCGTCCCGGGTCCACTCGGTGAACGCGATCTGGGCGACCAGCCGGGGCTCCGTCCAGTGCGGCGCCCGTTCCCTGACCACGTCGGCGAACGGGGACCGGGGGATCGCCGCCTCGTCCAGACGCCGGCGCAGCGCCACCAGCGTCGCGTGGTCCCAGCCCGTCCCCACCTTGCCCGCGTACCGCAGCCGCCCGTCCTCGTAGTGGCCGAGCAGCAGCGCGCCGAAGCCCACGCGGGAGCCGGACGGCTCCGTGTAGCCCCCGACCACGAACTCCTGCCCCCGCTGGCACTTGAGCTTCAGCCAGCCCGTCGAGCGCCGGGGCTCGTAGCGGCCCGCCGCGCGTTTGGCGATCAGGCCCTCCCAGCCGTCGGCGCACGCCCGGTCCAGCAGCTCCCGGCCGCCCGCGTTGCGGTGGGTCGTGAAGCGCAGCGGCGCCCGGAAGGACAGTGCCCGCCGCAGCAGCGACTTGCGTGAGCGCAGCGAGACCGAGGTCAGGTCGGCGCCGTCGAGCCGCAGCAGATCGAACAGGTGGTAGGTGACGGCCACTCCGGTGGCGCGCGCCCGGCGGGCGTCGTCGATGCCCATCCGCCGCTGGAGCCGCGCGAAGTCGGTACGGCCGTCGATGTACGCGACGACCTCGCCGTCCACCGTGAAGTCGGCGCACTCCTGCGCCTCCAGTGCCGCCACGACCTCCGGATACGTGGCGTCGAGCCGCCGCCCGGTCCGCGACAGCAGCCGAACGCCCGAGGTGTCGCGCACGGCCAGCACCCGTACGCCGTCCAGTTTCCGCTCGAAGATCCAGCCGTCGCCGAAGACCCGTCGGTCGCTCGCGGTGGCGAGTATCGGCGCCGACGCCAGCAGCGCTCCCGACCGGCCGTGCCGCAGCCTGCCCCGTTCGTCGGCGGGCAGGGTGTCCAGGAGACTGCTCATCGGGTCTCGTGTCCGTCCGTCGGGTGATGTCGGGTGACATCCTCGGCCGTCACCCGACGCGCACCTCGTCGGCGGGTCCGGCCGGTCACCCGCCCGGCCCCGGAGCCGCCCCCTACGACGCCCGGTGCGCCGGCTGGAGCCCCGCGTACACCCCGCCCCGTGTCATCAGCGAGTCGTGCGTGCCCACCTCCGCGATCCGGCCCCGCTCCATCACCACGATGCGGTCCGCGCTCCGGATCGTGGAGAGCCGGTGGGCGACCACGAAGACCGTACGGCCGTGGACCAGCCGGGCCAGCGCCTCCTGCACCAGCGCCTCCGAGCGGGTGTCGAGCGCGGACGTGGCCTCGTCCAGGACCAGGACCCGGGGGTCGCGTATCAGCGCGCGGGCGATCGCCAGCCGCTGCTTCTGCCCGCCGGACAGCCGTGCCCCGCGCTCGCCGACGACGGTGTCGAGGCCGTCCGGCAGCCGGTCCACGAACTCCAGGGCGTTGGCGTCCCGCAGCGCCCGCCGCACGGTCGTCTCGTCCGCGCCGTCCAGGCCGTACGTGACGTTCTCCCGGATCGTGCCCTCGAAGAGGATCGACTCCTGGGGGACCACGGACAGGAACCGGCGGTAGCTGCGCAGATCGAGGGAGGCCATGTCCGTGCCGTCCAGCAGAATGCGGCCCGAGGTCGGGCGGATGAAACCGATGAGGAGGTTGAGCACGGTCGACTTGCCCGCGCCCGACGCCCCGACCAGGGCGATCGTCCGGCCCGGCCGGGCGGACAGCGTGAAACCCTCCACGGCCGCGTCCGGCGTGCCGTCGTACCGGAAACCGACGTTCTCGAAGTCGATGCGCCCGGCGACCGAACCGACCCGCTCCTTGCCCGCGTTGTTCTCCAGATCGGGTGCCTGGAGCACCTCGCCCGCCGACCGCACGGACTCAAGTCCCTTGCTGATGACGGGCGCGAGACCCAGCAGGGTCACCATCGACGTGGTCAGGGTGGTGAAGAACGCGCTGAGCATGACGACGTCGCCCGCCGTGATGGGCAGCAGACCGTGGTACGCCACGAGCGCCGAGCCCGCGAGACACGCCACACCCAGCGAGTTGAGCAGGATCCAGGAGAGCGCCCCGAAACGCCCGTTGAGCAGGTCGAGCCGCACCCCGGCCGCCAGCACCTGGCGCAGCGAGCCGTCGATACGGACCATCGCCGCGCCCTCCAGTCCGTGCGCGCGGGTGATCGGGATCAGCGACGTCATCTCACTGACCCGCGACGACATCCGCTCCACCTCGCTGCGGAAGGCCGCGTTGTGGCTCCGCAGCCGGCCGCGCAGCCGCACGATCAGGAAACCGGCGGCGGGCACCACGAGCAGGAAGACCGGGAGGAACGACGGGACGCGCACACCGATCACCACCAGACCGCCGACCAGGGTCACGACGGCCGCCAGCCCCATGTCCGAGGACTGCTGCACCATCTGCTCCACCGTCTCCACGTCCCTGACCACCTTGGCCTGGAGCACGCCCGCGCTCACCCGCGCGTGGTAGCCGATGGAGAGCTGCTGCATCCGGCGGCAGAGCGCGTCCCGCAACTCCATGCCCACCCGCCGTACGCTCCCCGCCAGACAGCGCACATACAGCAGATGCAGCGGGAAGTTGAGCAGCAGCACCACGAGCAGCACGCCCGCGTTGATCCAGATTCCGGAGACCGGGCCGCGCTGGACGACGGTGTCGATGATGTTGGCGGTGATGAGGGGAAGCAGCCAGATCGGGCTGTGCTTCCCGACGAAGGCGAGGACGGCGACCACGAGCCGGGCGCGGTCGGGACGGAAGAGATAGCCGAGGGTCCGTACGGGATGCTCCCCCCGGTAGCGGTGGTCGAGCGCCGCCGATGACGGGGTGGAGGAGACCGGTCGCTGCATGTGCCAAGCAAATCCGGCCCCTCGCGGGTACGCAACCCCTCTCTCTCCTGCGGGTTTACCCTCCCGCGCCGCCCGAGTCCCGCACCGCCGGGGCCCCTTGGGCCGCCGGGTTCCGTCGCGGCGCCGGGGCCTGTCGAGTTGTCCGGGTTCCTTGAACTGTCGGCGCCGTCGGATCCGCCGGGCCCACCGACTGCCAGGTCCCCGAGAGCGGGCGCTGCCCCACCCCGCTCCGCGCCCAGTCGCAGACCCCGCCGGCGAACACCGCCCGCAGCTCCCGCAGTTCCGCGCCCGTGAACCGCACCGCGTAGTCCGCCGGATCAACGGCCTTGCGGCGGCAGGCGATCACGTCGTCGGCGAGCGGCGCGCCCGCGACCAGTCGCGGCGTCGGGAATGCCGGGTAGAGCGTCCCGCACGTACCCGCGTTGTCGTACGAGAGCCGCTGCGCGATCTTCCGGGGCTCCGGATCCCCGGTCCAGCACGCGTCGGTGAGCCCGGCCGGCTTGTGCGCGACGACCTCCCGCGCCGTCCACTCCGCGCGCGGCGCCCGCGCGGTCAGCGTTGTCAGCCAGGCGTCCATCTCCGTGAGCGCGTGCCGCAGCGCCGGGCTCCGGAGACTGAACCCGTACCGGTTGTCCTCCGCGAGCATCACCTGGTTGTCCGCGTGCCCGTTGGCCGCGACCAGCCGGGCGCGGGTGGAGTACCCGTGCACCGCCATGTGGATGTCACCGCCGGGCAGGTCGTCGGTGTACGAGCGGTGGTCGACGACCGGGGTGGCGGCCAGCCCGGCGCCGCCCCACAGGATGCGGCCCGTGCCGTACGCCGCCTCGGTCGCCGTACGGTCGGCGGCGGTACGCCCCGGGGTGAACCCGGCGTCGCGGTCGATGCCCCCGACCCGGGCGTTGAGGTCGAGGAACCGCCTGGTGTCGATCACACCCCTGTTGAGCGCGTCCAGGCCGTACTGCACCCCCGTGTTGTCCAGCGGGCGCAGCGCCGCCCCGGTGCGCCGGTCCCTCCCGTACACGTTCACGGTGTGGTCGAACACCGTGCCCCGCGCCCCGTCCGGGCGGGTGAGGGCGTCGTACCGCTGGTCCTCGGGCAGGGCCGCCGGGAACTCCGCGTCCGGGTCGAGACGCTTCGCGCCGTCGCTCAGATTCGGGATGCTCGCCCGCTCACGGAACCCGGCGACCGCGGTCTGCTGCTCCGCGCTGAACGTGCCGGGCGCGGTCGCCGTGAAGTAGTGGTCGAGCAGCCGGGCGTCCAGCAGGGTCGTGTTGGTCGCCGACGTCACGTCGGGGAAGCTGCACCCGACGATGATCCCGTCGAGCAGGCCGGGGTAGTTGTCGGCGGTCTGGTAGCTCTGGTACGAGCCTCCGGAGCATCCCCAGCCGATGGTGAAGCGCGGGACGCCGTACCGCTCCGTGAAGTGCTCCTTGACCGTCATCACGGTCTCGGACGCCAGCAGGTCGTTGCAGTTGTTGCCGAAGACATTCAGGGACGACGAGGCGACGGCGTATCCGCGCCCCAGCATCTCCGTGTCGAGGACGCCCCCGGTGTCGCTGCCCTGGGTGTACCAGCCGCCCCGGCAGCCGCCGCCGAAGGTGTACATCAGCCGCCCGTTCCAGCCCTCGGACGGCCGGGTCCGGGTCGGCGCGGGCGCGGCGGGGTCGGCCAGCATGGAGATCTGGTACACACCCCGGTTGAGGGTGCCCGTCTCGACGCGGATGAGGAACGGCACGCGCGCGCCGGTGCTCGTGGTGGTCGTCGCGAGGTCCGGGGGACGGCTCGCCGGGTCGGCCAGCGGTTTCACGGTGCCGTCGGTGGAGCGGTACGCGTGGTCGACCCGGGTCGTGACCGAGCAGTCCGCGTCCAGCGGCGGTCCCAGGGTGGAGCCGTCGACGAGCGTGAACCGTTCCGTACCGCAGACGAAGGGCCGCTCGTGCGGGCCGCTGATCACCGGACCCGTCGCCGGGTGGTCCCGCACCGTGAGCGCGGCCCGCGCGCCGGGCCTGCCGGGCACGGCCGCGACGAGCCGGTTGCGGCCCTCGCGCAGCGAGGTCACCAGGCCGGTCAGCGCCCTGGACCCGGCACCGGCAATGGCACCGGGACCGGGACCGGGACCGGCTCCGGCTCCGTCCGGCGTGAACGCCTCCGTGACATCCGTACCGTCCCGGGTGATCCGTACGTCCCCGGGGTCGATGCCCCTCGGCACCCCGACCCGGACCAGCACGTCGCCGCCGGTGACCACGGACGGCCGGGTCGACACGGTCTCCACGGTGAGCCGCGCGGCGCCCCCTCCCGGGCCGTCGCCCGGCCGCCCCACGGCGGCGCTCGGCAGCGCGGTCGGCAGCAGCGCGCCCAGGGTGAGCACGAGAGCGAGAACGGGCCGACGGGACACCGGTGAACCTCCACGATCCGTGACGCACCCACCGGCCGCACCGGGGCCGGTGAACACTCCTGTCACCTCCCTTCACTCCCGGACCGCCGAAAAGGTTCATCCCGGCCGGGCCCGGCGGACGCCGTCCAGGGGGGTCCCCGCCGCTCGCCCGCCCCTCGCACGGGGTGTAGAAAGGGGGCATGGCGGGACGCGACGGCCGCCCGCGCTCCGTTCTGAAGCTGAGAACAGTCGCAGGCCAGGTCTTTCTTCTCCAGGTGGCTATCGTCGTTCTGATCGTCGCCGCCGCCTCCGTCGCGCTCGTGATCCAGGGCCATACGGACAGTGACCGCGAGGCGCGCAACCGGTCGGTCGCCGTCGCCGAGACCTTCGCGAACTCGCCGGGCATCCAGGCCGCGCTGAAGAACCCCAACCCCGCCGAGGTCCTGCGCCGGCCCGCCGAACGGGCCAGGGAACGCTCCGGTGTCGACTTCATCGTCGTCCTGAACACCGACGGAATCCGCTACACCCATCCGATCCCCGACCGGGTCGGAAAGAAGTTCGTCGGCGACATCGAACCCGCCCTGCACGGTCACGTCATCACCCAGAAGCTCACCGGCACCATCGGCCCCGTCATCCAGGCGGTCGTCCCCGTCACCGACGCGCGCGGCAAGGTCGTGGGGCTGGTCTCCGCCGGAATCACCATCGAACGGGTCGGCAACGTGGTGGAGGACCAGTTCCCGCTCCTCTTCGGGTCCGCGGGCGCCGTCCTCCTCATCACCATGGGCGGTACGGCCCTGGTGAGCCGACGGCTGCGCCGCCAGACCCACGGGCTCGGACCCGCCGAGATGACCCGGATGTACGAGCACCACGACGCGGTCCTGCACGCCGTACGCGAAGGGGTGCTCATCGTCGGCGACGACAGCAGGCTGCTGCTCGCCAACGACGAGGCCCGCCGGCTTCTCGGCCTGCCGCCCGACGTGGAAGGCCGGTCCCTCGACGAACTGGGCCTGGACGCGGAAACCGGCACGCTGCTGCTCTCCGGCCGCACCGCCACCGACGAACTCCACCCCGTCGGCGACCGGCTCCTCGCCGTCAGCCAGCGCCCCACCGACCAGGACGGCGGCCCGCCCGGCAGCGTGACCACCCTGCGTGACACCACCGAACTCCAGGCGCTCACCGGGAAGGCCGACGTGGCCCGGGGGCGCCTGCGGATGCTGTACGACGCCGGGACCCGGATCGGTACGACCCTCGACGTGATCCGCACCTGCGAGGAACTGACCGGGTTCGCCGCCGACCACTTCGCCGACGTGGCGACGGTCGACCTGCTGGAGGCCGTACTGCGGGGCGAGGAACCGACCAGCGCCGTCGTCCTCGACATGCGGCGCGCCGCGCTGAGCGGCCAGGGCGAGAACACCGTGATCTACCCCCTCCACGAACTGATCCACTTCCCGCCGTCCACGCCGATGAGCGACGCCATCGTGCACGGCGAGCCGATCCTCGTCGCGAATCTCGGCGCGTTCTCCGGCTGGCACAAACAGGAACCCGAACGCGCCAGGAAGCTGGTCGAGGAGGAGGGCGTCCACTCGATGATCACCGTCCCGCTCCGGGCCCGCGGTGTCGTCCTCGGCGTCGCCACCTTCTGGCGCTCCACCCGGCCCGAGCCGTTCGAGGCCGAGGACCTGTCCGTGGCCGAGGAGATGGTCGCCCGCGCGGCCGTCAGCGTCGACAACGCCCGCCGCTACAACCGCGAGCACACCATGGCCGTCACCCTCCAGCGGAGTCTGCTGCCGCGCGGGCTGCCCGCCCTGAGCGGCATCGACGTCGCCTACCGGTATCTGCCCGCCCAGGCGGGACTCGGCGGGCTCGGCGGCGTCGGCGGCGACTGGTTCGACATCATCCCGCTGCCCGGCGCGCGGGTGGCGCTCGTCGTGGGCGACGTCGTCGGCCACGGGCTGCACGCCGCCGCCACCATGGGTCGGCTGCGTACCGCCGTGCACAACTTCTCGACCCTGGACCTGCCGCCCGACGAACTCCTGTGGCACCTCGACGAACTGGTGGCCCGTATCGACCAGGACGAGGCCGTCGACGGTGCCGAGGCCGGCGTCACCGGCGCCACCTGCCTCTACGCCATCTACGACCCGGTCTCCGGGACCTGCTCCATGGCACGGGCGGGCCACCTCCAGCCCGTCGTCGTCCACGAGGACGGTACGGCGGTCTTCGCCGACGTACCGGGCGGACCGCCGCTCGGGCTCGGCGGACTGCCCTTCGACACCCTGGAGGTCCATCTGCCGGAGAACAGCCGGCTGGTGATGTACACCGACGGGCTGGTCGAGGAGCGGCACCGGGACATCGACGAGGGCCTGTCGCTCCTGCGCCGTACGCTCGCCGAGCAGGCCGACCGGCCCCCGGAGGAGGCGTGCGACGCGGTCCTGCGGGCGCTGCTGCCCGAGCACCCGCGCGACGACATCGCCCTGCTGGTCGCGCGCACCCGGGTGCTGGACGGCGGGCACGTCGCCGACTGGGAGATCCCCGCCGACCCCTCCGCCGTCGGCAGGCTGCGGGCCGACGTCACCCGCAAACTCACCGAATGGGGCCTGTCCGAAGAGGCGTTCACCACCGAACTGATCCTCAGCGAACTCGTCACCAACGCGATCCGCTACGCGTCCGGGCCGATCCGGGTACGGCTGATCCGCGACCGCAGCCTGATCTGCGAGGTCTCCGACCACAGCAGCACCTCGCCGCATCTGCGCCAGGCGGCGGGCACCGACGAGGGAGGCCGCGGGCTCTTCCTGGTCGCCCAGTTCGCGGAGCGCTGGGGGACCCGTTACAGCGCCCAGGGCAAGGTCATCTGGACCGAACAGTCCCTCGGCGACGGCTGATCCGCCCTTCCCGGCGGCTTCCTTGACGTCTTCTTGGGAGAACGACGGCGTTTGAACCCGCCCGCACGGAGAACCCGGTCATGCGAAAGACGCAGTCGTGACCCGACGTCGTGACCTCGAGCCGTCGATCCGAAGACAGGGAGGTGCCCCGTGGGCATCATCGCGTGGATCTTTATCGGACTTCTCGCGGGAATCGTGGCGAAGGTCCTGCTGCCGGGCAAGGACCCCGGTGGCCTCATCGTCACCATGCTCATCGGAATCGCCGGCGGACTTCTCGGCGGCTGGCTCGGCAAGGTGCTGTTCGGAGTCGATTCCATCGACGGATTCTTCGACCTCTCCACCTGGATAGCCGCCGTTGTCGGCTCGCTCATCCTGCTGGTGCTCTTCCGGCTCGTCGCCGGGCGCAACCGCGGTGGCCGGCGCGCCTGACCCCGACCCCTCACGTACGGCGGCCCGCGGATCCCCCGCGGGCCGCCGTACGTGCGCGTGGCGCGGGAACACCGGATGTCAAACGGTGTTCCGCCGTACGGGAGCCGACGAGCGAGGTCGGTGCGGACGCCATACGCTTCAACAGGAGTACGAATTCAGGCTCCGCGGAGTGAGAACTCCGACAGACGTGGCAAAAGACGTGGCAATCGCCCGGTCACCCGTGGTGGAGCGCAATCCCGCGAACGACCGCCCGCGATGTTCCGCGTGTCTCTCAGGCCGGCGCGTTATCGGTCGGCACCGCTCAATCCGGCGCTCCTCACGCCGGGAAGAGAAAGGAGACCGGGTCCATGGGGCTGCTGCCTACCGTACTGATATGCGTGGTGTTTCCGGCCCTGATGCTGCTGATCACGCTGGGGCTCGGACGCATGGAGGAGTTCCTGCTGCCACACCTGCGGGCACCGCTCCCCGCCGACGGCGACCAGGACTCCCCGGCGGAGAACACCCGGCCCGGAAAGCCCGGCACCGGGGACGACGGCGACAGCGACGGCACGGACCCGCGCCCCGACGAGACCGGCCCCGCCAGGGCCCGCGCGCGGACCGTACGCAGCTCCGCCCGCCGCCGCGCCTACGGCACCCCGCGCCCCGTCGGCCGTACCAACACCGGCCCGCCGCGCGGCGCGCGCACGACCCCGCTGAGGTTCCGATGACCCAGCGCGCCGTCGTCCACGCCCTGCTCCGCTCCCACGGCACCACCTACGCCCAGGACGCGGGCATCAAACTCCGTGACACCCCCCAGCCGCTCTACCAACTGCTCGTCCTCGCCCTGCTGTTGAGCGCCCCCATCCGGGCCCGAGTCGCCGTCGCCACCTCGCGCGCGCTCAGCGACGCGGGCCTGCGCAGCGCGCACCGCACGGCCGACGCGACCTGGCAGCAGCGTGTCGACGCGCTGGTCCGGGGCGGCTACCGGCGTTACGACGAGAGCACCGCCACCCGGCTCGGTGACGGCGCCGACCTGCTGATCCGGCGCTGGCACGCCGACCCGCGCGGGATGCGCGCCGAGGCCGACGGAGACGTCCCGCACCTGCGGCATCTCCTCCAGGACCTGCCGGGGATCGGCCCGACCGGGGCGGACATCTTCCTGCGCGAGGTGCAGGGAGTCTGGCCCGAGGTCGTGCCCTACTTCGACACCAGGGCGCTGCACGGCGCCGACCGCCTGGGCCTCGCCGAGGACGCGACGGCCCTCGCCCGGCTGGCCGGGGACTCCGGCCCCGCGACCCTGGCCGCCGCCCTGGTCCGGGCGTCCCTGGACGACGACATCGTCCACGAATGCCTGCGCGAGGCCGGGCAGGACCACCGCAGCCGAAGCGACGGCGGCGGAAGCAACGGCGACCACAACCGAAGCAAGGGCCACGGCGGCGGACGGGGCACCTCCGCCTGAGACGTCCCGGCTCTCAGTACTCGCTGTCGATGCCCGTCACGAACGCCGGTCCCAGCGGCGCCTCGTCCGGCGAGAAACCCGCGCCGGTGAGCGCCGCACCCGCCACCCGCTTCGCCTCCGCCTCGGCGGCCCGCCTGTTGTCGGCCTCGATCTCCAGCCGGACGCTGAACGTGCCGCCCTCGTTGACCGTCAGCATGTCCAGCTCCTCGGCCTCGCCCAGCGCCGTGTTCTGCGGGTCCGAGGGCCGCAGACCGCGCAGCAGCGCCGCCCGTGAACCGGCGTCGAGCGTGCGCAGGAAGGTGCCCGGGACGGTGATGACGTACGCGGTCATGCGAACTCCTGGCGTTGACGGCCCCCGGGGTCCGTCCCCGGGGTACGGCGTGGGCTTCGCGCCCCACCTTGTGACCTGCCCCGTTTTCCGCCCCGATCACCTCCCGGCCCGCTGTCCCCGTCCGGATCGGCGTCCGTGTCCCCGCCCCCATCGCCGCCGGGATCCCCCGGTGAGTGTGCGATGCTGATAACTCCGCTCCTTTCCCTTCTCCCCGCCGAGGCACTATGCGCTGCGTCATCGCCCGCTTTCCCTTCGAACTGGTCAAGAGCGAGGTGCTGGAGGCGATGAAGGGCGTCAAGCCCGAACCGGTCACGGGTGAATGCGTGATCATCGGCCGCCGCACCTACCCCGTGAAGCAGGTCGGTGAAGTCATCACCCGCCAGGACCGCCGCGACTTCTCCGCCGCCGAGGTGACCCGCGCCCTGACCCGGCTCGGCTTCACCTGCCGCAGCGCGCCCGTCCCGGCCCCCGTGGCGGCACCTGACCCGGTGGACACCGCTTCCGCGCTGCTCGGCACCCCCGCGGGCTCCTGAGCGACCGCCGCAGACCACGCACACGGGGAGGGCCCGTCACCGACCGGTGACGGGCCCTCCCCGCGCATGACGGCAGCGCCGCCGGACAGCTCCTACGCGGACCAGCTGCGCGACGACGTACGCGCCACGCCCGACCGGCTCTGCGACCCGCCCGAGGAGCCCGAGCCGGACGGCCTGCGGCCCTGCCCCGGACGGCTGCGCCCCCGGCTGCCCGAACCGCTCTTGGCACGCTCCGAGACGGGGGTGGTGATGATGACGGGAACGCCTGAGGGTGCTTGGGCGCCGGTGATTCTGCTCAGTTCGGCTTCGCCGGAGCGGACCTGTGCGATCTGCGGGACGATGCCGGCGTCGGACATCAGGCGCGTCATCTCGCGGCGCTGGTTGGGCAGGACGAGGGTGACGACGCTGCCGGATTCCCCGGCGCGCGCGGTACGTCCGCCTCGGTGCAGGTAGTCCTTGTGGTCGCTGGGCGGGTCGACGTTCACGACGAGGTCGAGATTGTCGATGTGGATGCCGCGTGCGGCGACGTTCGTCGCCACGAGTACCGTCACATGGCCCGTCTTGAACCGGGCGAGTGTCCGGGTGCGCTGCGGCTGGGACTTGCCCCCGTGGAGCGCGGCGGCGCGTACTCCGCTGTTCAGCAGGTGCTCGGTGAGCCGGTCGACGGCGTGTTTGGTGTCCAGGAACATCAGTACCCGGCCGTCGCGTGCCGCGATCTCCGTGGTGGTGGCGTACTTGTCGGCGTTCTGTACGTGCAGGACGTGGTGCTCCATGGTGGTGACCGTGCCGACGGCCGCGTCCACGGAGTGGACCACCGGGTCGTGCAGGTAGCGGCGTACCAGCAGGTCGACGTTGCGGTCGAGTGTCGCGGAGAACAGCATGCGCTGGCCGTCCGGCCGTACCTGGTCGAGGAGCTCGGTGACCTGGGGCATGAAGCCCATGTCGGCCATCTGGTCGGCTTCGTCGAGGACGGTGATGGCCACCTGGTCCAACGCGCAGTCGCCGCGCTCGATCAGGTCCTTGAGCCGTCCGGGTGTCGCCACGACGATCTCGGCGCCGCCGCGCAGCGCGCCGGCCTGGCGGCCGATCGACATGCCGCCGACGACGGTGGCGAGCCGCAGCTTCAGCGCGCGGGCGTAGGGGGTGAGCGCGTCGGTGACCTGCTGGGCCAGCTCACGGGTCGGTACGAGCACGAGCACCAGCGGCTGCCTGGGCTGGGCGCGCTGGCCCGCCGTGCGGACCAGGAGCGCCAGACCGAAGGCGAGGGTCTTGCCGGAGCCGGTGCGCCCGCGGCCCAGGACGTCGCGGCCCGCGATCGAGTTCGGCAGCGTCGCGGCCTGGATGGGGAACGGCTCGCTCACGCCGAGGCCGGCGAGCGTCGTCATGACCGGGTCGGGCAGGTCGAGCTCGGCGAAGCTCGACACGGCGGGCAGGGCCGGTGTGAGGGTGACCGGCAGGGCGAACTCGCCCTGGAGGGCGGCGGGACGACGGCCGTAGCCGCCCCCGGACCGGCCGGAGGAGCCGGGGCGTCCGGAGCCGGACGACGACCCGGGGCGGAAGCGGCTGTTGCCTCCGGTGGAGCCGCCGGAGCGGGTACGGGAATAACGGTCGTTCGTGCGAGGCGTGCGGTTCAAGCTGAACCTCTCTCGATGCGGCACGTATCGAGGAACTCTTGGGCAGAATGACCGCGCAAGGAATCGCAAGAACGAGCCGGGGGAATACGAAGAACGGAACCGCGCCGGGACATGAGATCCGGAAACGGCGCGGGAAATCGGGTCGGAATCGACCGGTGGTGACGAGATGCGGCGACGGATCGCCGTGGTGCGGGGCCCGCGTCGGGCATGAGCCGGACGGCGGGCGGAAAACCGGCCCGCGCCGTGACCCGCGGGCCCCGGCCGCACCGGGCGGGCCCGGGGAAAAGGCAACGCAGCCGGGGCCCGCATCGCAAGGTGCGGGCCCCAGCTACGTCATACGTCTTGGTGTCAGGCGGGGACGATGTTCTCCGCCTGCGGGCCCTTCTGGCCCTGCGTGACGTCGAAGGTCACCTTCTGGCCTTCCTGGAGCTCACGGAAGCCCTGGGCGGCGATGTTCGAGTAGTGGGCGAAGACGTCGGCGCCGCCGCCGTCCTGCTCGATGAAGCCGAAGCCCTTTTCCGCGTTGAACCACTTGACGGTGCCACTAGCCATTTTGATCTCCTTCAGGGCAATGCTGCCCGGGAGTCCGCACTGTGCGGACTCCGCGTCGCCTGAGATGATTGCCCCGTCCGGAGAAATACCGGAAATACAAAAGTGCGCCCACCGGCACATAAAGTCGGCGAGAGCACTTGAAGTTTTCGGGAACCACAACTGCAACTGAAGGACACACTAGCACGGTGGATCCGGCCGAGTACGGGCTGTCCCGGAGAACCGGGCGGGCGCACGGGAAAATCACGCGAGTCGCCGGAGAATTTTCCGGATCCGCGATCGGGGAATATTCTCCGGTTCTTCACCGGACCGTGTCCCGGCGACGTGCCGCGGTGCGTCCGAAAACCGTTCCGGGGAGCGTGCGCGGGGCCGTTCGGCGGGCGGCGTTCAGGGGGCGCGGACGTACGGCGTGGTCGTGGCCAGTTCCGCGAAGCCGAGCCGCCGCAGGATGGGCCGGCTCTCGCGCGACGCGTCGACCTGGAGATAGCGGTAGCCCCGTTCGGCGGCCAGCCGGGTACGGAAGGCGACCAGCGCGCGGTAGAGACCCCGGCCGCGCCAGCCGGGGACGGTGCCGCCGCCCCAGAGACCGGCGAAGTCCGTACCGGGCGGCAGCTCCATCCGGGCCGCGCTGACCGGGGTGTCGCCGGCGAGGGCGACCACCGCCGCCACACTGCCCGGCGCGGCGGCGAGTTGGCCCAGCAGCCGCTCACGGGTGTGCGCCCGGTCCTCGCCGAACGCCCGCTCGTGGACCTCGGCCATCAGCTCCACGCCCGCCGCGTCGGTCACCGCGACCAGCCGCACCCCGTCGGGCAGCGGGACATGACCGGGCAGCCCGGCGGTCTCGGCGATCATCAGGGTCTCCGGCGGTTCGGGAGTGAATCCGGCCGCGAGAAGCCGTCCGGCGAGGTCGGCGGGCCCGTCGTAGGAGTAGAGCTTCCACTCGAACTCCAGCCCCAGCGAGGCGAAATGGCGTATCTGCCCGGCGATCGCGGCATCCGCGGAGTCCGCGTCGAGAGCGGACCACAGCACGCCGTTCCAGCCGCCTTCCGGCGCCGCGCCGGGGCCGCCGACCGTCTGCCGGACGACCGCGCCGACCCGTTCGACCACGGCTCCGGGGCCGTCGGCCGGGGCTTCCCTGCGCATCTGGCGGTCGAACCGCGCGCGTACGTCCTCCGTGTCCATCCGCCCACCCCACCGGAGACCCGACCCCCACCGCAACCGGGTTGTCCGCGACGGCGTTGCTCAGGCCGCCCGGCGGGTCTCGGTGAGGCGGGCGAAGGCGACGACGTTGCCCTGGTACCCGGTCCGCTCCGTGTAGCCGCCGCCGCAGGTGATCAGGCGCAGTTCCGGTGCCCCGGTCGCGCGGTAGACGCTCCTGGCGGGGAAGTCCCGCTTGGGGAAGCCCTCGACGCCGTAGACGGTGAACACCGCCGTGGTGCCGTCGGCACGGCTCACCTCGACCCGGCTGCCCCGGGCGATCCTGCCCAGGTCGTAGAAGACCGCCGGGCCCTTCCCGGTGTCGACATGGCCCACGATCACCGAGGTGCCCTGCTCGCCGGGGGTGACCGATCCCCGGAAGTGGCCCGCGAGTCCGGGCCGGTCGGCGGGCGGCGCGTCGATCCAGCCGTCCGCGTCCAGGGACACCCGGGTGAGCGGCGCGTCGACGCGTACGGAGGGGATGCGGAGCCGGGTCGCGGGGGAGAGCGGCAGCGGCGGCGCCGCCCGTGCCGCCGTGCCCGCCGGTTTCGGCATCGGGACCGGCCGCGCGCCCGTCCGGGCGTTCGCCTCGGCCCCGGCGGGCCCCGGCGGCAGCACGACCCGGCCCTCCACGCTGAGCCGGACCACGAAGACGCCCACCAGCAGGAGCAGGACGAGCGACGCCCACCGGGAGGCCCGGAGCCGTTCCGTCTCGGTCACCGGGAGCCGTTCGCCGACCGGTCGCGGGCGAGCCGGACGCCGCCCGCCACCGCGAGCGCGACGACCGCCGCCCCGACCGCCAGACCCGCCGTGTGCGGTCCGCCGTCGGTGCTGCCGCCGACACCCGCCCTGACGCCCTGGTGCGCGCCCTCCTCGTAGGGGTCCTTCGGCTCGTGGGGCCGCTGCCCGGGAGGCTCCGGCCGGTCCGGGGGCTTCGGGTGGTCCGGCCGGGGCGGCTCCCAGGGACCGGGCGGCTTCGCCGAGTGCGGCGGCCTGTCCGGCTTCCCGGGCCGGTGCGGCTTCCCGGGCCCGCCCGGCCTGATCGTCAGCGGCACCGAACGGATCACCCCGTCGCAGTCGAAGGTGATCTCGTACTCGGCCTCCGGTTTCACGTCGTCGAAGATCCGGGCCGACTTCGTGCCGCCCTCTTCGAGGGTGACGGTCTCGAACACCCCCGACGACACGGTCACGGTCGGCACCTGGCACCCGGCCGTCGACACCGTCACCTCGCCGCCCGGCTCGACCGCCTCGGGGGAGACGCTGTACTCGTACTCCGCCTCGTCACCCGCGAACGCCGGCGCCGCCGCCCCGAGAAGGAGTGCCGCGACGCCCGCGACCGCCGCCGGGGCCGTACCTGTCGTGCGCATCGGATCTCCACTCGTGAGCGTCCCGCCGTACGTCGGAGGCGTCCCGGCGGGAAATACCGGGCGCACCGCACAGCGATCCCGACGCTAGAAGTGATGAATTGTCAGCGCACTCCGGGAGCCGTTCGGCGCCGCCAGTCGGGTTATCGAAGGCGGTCCCGGAACGGAGGGCGCGGCAACGCGTAACCGGTGAGCTGGATGTGATGGATGGGGTGGAAAAGGAGGGTCGGCCATGGCCCGAAATCTTCGAACATCTGACCTGCTGGTGGGTCGGGCACGCTTTTCCCCGCATACGGCGCCGTGAATTCCCCGAAACCCGGACGGCGGAGCGGTGCCGCGTGCCATGCTCGGTAAGCACCCTTACCGGCGACCGCGTACGGATATGCGATGTGCGGCCCGCGGTGTCGCGAGGTGGTGGGGCGAGGGGCGAGGCGGGCCGGTCGGACACGGGGAGGGCCGAATGGACGTGACGGACGATCCCGGGGACGGCACGGCCGGTTTCCCGCTCGGCGGCGGGGACGCCCGCAAGGCGCTGCGCCGGGAGCGGCTGCTGACGACGGCCACCGACCTCTTCACCACGCGTGGCTACGTGGGCACGTCGATCGAACGGATCTGCGCCACCGCGCGTGTGTCGATCCGCGCTTTCTACCAGGAGTTCGAGGGGCGCGAGGCCCTGCTGATCGCCCTGCACAACCAGGTCGCGCAGGCGGGCATGGCGGCCACCGTGACGGCGCTCGGCGAGCCCGGCATGGACACGGCCGACACCCGGACCCGGGTGAGCGCGCTCGTCCGTGCCTTCGTCGCCGCCGTGACCGCCGATCTCGCCTCCGCGAAGGTCGCCTTCGTCGAGGTGATCGGGGTCAACCGCGCGGTGGAGGAGCACCGGGTGATCTGGCGCAGCCTGTGGACCGACTTCCTCACCGGCGAGGCCGACCGTGCCGTCGCCAGGGGAGAGGCGGCGCCGCGCGACCACACGCTGGCGATCGTCGCGCTGATCGGTGCCATCAACGAGCTGATCGCGCACTGGGCGCGCGGCAACGGAACGCTGCCGCGCGAGGTGGTGGCGGACGAGACGATCCGGCACGTGCTCGCCACGATCGGCCGTCCCACGAAGGAGCCGGGCCCCGGCGCCGTACCGGCCGACGAGGGGGCGTGAGGACATGACCGGGCTCTGGCACCAGGTCATGCGGACCATGTCCCAGCCGGACGCGGCCCCCGACGACGACATCCTCGCGCTGGCCGCCGCCGACATCGCCCTGCGCGACCACCCGGAACCGCCCGCGGACGCCGATGTCGTCCTCGACATCGCCCGTACGGAGTTCGCCGCCGTACTGACCGTGCGGCAGGCCCGGTTCGCGCTCCAGCAGGCCCGCGAGAGGGTCCGGGGACGGACGGCCCCGGGCCGGGCGGGCGACGACGGGGACGGCTGACCGGAGACGCCGGGCCGGGTGTCTCGGCGGGGCCGCACCGCCGGGAGGGCGGCCCGTCCGCTCCGTTAGCCTGAGCGGACGATGAACCGTTTGACGACGCCCTGGGGCGATCTCGACCTTGCCCGTTTTCCCGAGCAGCCCCGCGACACGCTCCGGGCCTGGGACGCGGCCGACGAGTATCTGCTGAGGCATCTCGCCGACGCCGAGGACGCCCCAGGGGCGGACACGGACACCGATCCCGGGTCAGCCACCCGGACGGACACCGGGGCCGGCGCACCGGGCGGCGACGGGCGCGCGGGCGCCGGCCTCTCCGGACGGGTCGTCGTCCTCGGTGACCGGTGGGGCGCGCTCGCCACCGCGCTCGCCCCGCACCGCCCCGTACAGATCACCGACTCCTACCTCACCCAGCGGGCGACCCGCGCCAATCTGCGGCGCAACGGCATCGACGCCGACGCCGTACGCCTGCGGACGGTACGGGACACCCCGCCCGAGCGGATCGACGTCCTGCTCGTCCGGGTGCCCAAGAGCCTGTCGCTCCTGGAGGACCAGCTCCACCGGCTGGCGCCCGCCGTGCGGCCGGGGACCGTCGTCGTCGGCACCGGCCGGGTCACCGAGATCCACACCTCCACCCTCAAACTCTTCGAACGGATCCTCGGCCCGACCCGGACCTCGCTCGCGGTCAAGAAGGCACGGCTGATCTTCTGCGCGCCGGACACCGACCGTGCCGGAGGCGGCCGTGCCGGGACGGGGCCCTGGCCGGTCTCGTACACCGTGCCCGAGGGAGCCGGTACGGCCACGGGGCTGACCGTCGTCAACCACGCGGGCATCTTCTGCGCCGAACGCCTCGACATCGGCACCCGGTTCTTCCTGCGCCATCTGCCCGAACGCCGGGGCCGGGAGCATGTCGTGGACCTCGGCTGCGGCAACGGTGTCGTCGGCACCGCCGCCGCCAGGGCCAACCCGGAGGCCCGGCTGACCTTCGTCGACGAGTCCTTCTCGGCCGTGGCGTCCGCCCGCGCGACCTTCACCGAGAACGTCGGTACGGACCGCCCGGTGGAGTTCGTCGTCGGCGACGGACCGGCGGACGTGGCGGCCGGGTCGGCCGATCTCGTCCTGAACAACCCGCCCTTCCACACGCATCAGACGACCGGGGACGCCACGGCCTGGCGGATGTTCACCGGATCGCGCGAGGCACTGCGCCGGGGCGGCGAACTGTGGGTGGTCGGCAACCGCCATCTCGGCTACCACACCAAACTGCGGCGCCTCTTCGGCAACTGCGACGTCATGGCGAGCGACCCGAAGTTCGTGGTCCTGCGGTCCGTACGGCGCTGACACCGTGGGACCCGTACGGCCCTGGGACCGTGGATCCGCCGAGGGAGCCCGCCCCGTGCGTCCCGGCGGCGCCGGCACCGGGGGGACGTGTTCCGGGCGCGGGCCCGAGCCGGGAGGGCCCTAGCGACGCGAACACCCCTCTGCCGACTCCGTGTTGGGCACACGGGAGCTGTTCGGCACACTGGGGTCGTGACGTCACTCCCGTACCTTCCGCCCCAAGGTCAACACGGCCCGGGGACCGGCCACATGATCGTGTGCGGCGACGACGCACTCAGCCACCGGCTGGCCGGTGAACTGCGCGAGGTGTACGGCGAGCGGGTCACCCTGGTCGTTCCGCCCGTACGCGCCGAGCGCCGCGACCCCGCGCCGCTCACCGGCCGGGGCCGGGCCTCCGCCCTCATCGGCCGCATGTCGGCGGTCATGGCCCGGACCTACGGCCCCGGGAGCGGCGACCCCGACGGCCGGCCCGGCGACCCCGGGCCCCCGCCGCTCATCGAGACACCGGAACTCGACAACGACGTCCTCGTCGCGGCCGGAGTGGCCGAGGCGGCGGCCCTCGCGCTCGTCCACGACGACGACGAGGTCAACATCCGGACCGCGCTGGCCGCCCGCCGCCTCAACCCCCGGCTGCGCCTCGTCATCAGGCTCTACAACCGCAAACTCGGCCAGCATCTCGAAGAACTCCTCGACCAGGCGTCGGCCGTCGCCGTGCCCGGCCTGGACGTCGCCGCGCTCGACGCGTCCACCACCGTGCTCTCCGACGCAGACACCGCCGCCCCCGCGCTGGCGGCCACCGCCGTCGCCGGGACCAGCAAGATCGTCCGGGCCGGCGGACTGATGCTGCGGGCCGTGGAGCGCAACCCGCCGGGCCCCGGCGAGGTCGCCGACCCCGGACTGTGCACCCTCGCCCTGCTGTCGTCCACCACCAACGACCCGGCGGGAGCGGAGGGTTCGGACAGCAGCGGGCACGACGGCCCCCGGCTGCTCCCCGACGACGCCAGCACGGCGGCGGCCACCGGCCGGGGCACCGTCGTCCTGGAGGCCGTCTCCCACGCGGGGGAGACGCAGCCGCGCCGCCGGACCACCGGGCGCGCCGCGCCGCTGGGCTCCCTGCTCTCCCGGCGGCTGCGCTGGTCGCTGGCGGGGATCGCCGCCGCCGTACTGGGCCTCGCCCTCGCCTCCTGGATCACCTCCGACGAGGACCCGGCGCACGCGACGTACCTCGTGCTGCTCGACCTGTTCGCCATCGGAGACCCCGCGACCGGCGCGGACCTGAGCCGTCAGCTCATCCAGCTCCTCTCCGGACTGGCCGGGTTGCTGCTGCTGCCGGTGCTGCTGGCCGCAGCCCTCGAAGCGCTCGGCACCTTCCGCAACGCCTCCGCCCTGCGCAGGCCGCCGCGCGGGCTCTCCGGACACATCGTGCTGCTCGGTCTCGGCAAGATCGGGAGCAGGGTCCTCGTACAACTGCGGGAACTCGGCATACCCGTGGTGTGCGTGGAGGAGGACCCCGAGGCCCGGGGCATCGCCCTCGCACGGAGCCTGCGGGTGCCCACCGTGGTCGGCGACGTGACCCAGGAGGGTGTCCTGGAGGCCGCCAAGGTGCACCGGGCGCACGCCCTCCTCGCGCTCACCAGCGTCGACATCACCAACCTCGAAGCCGCCCTGTACGCGCGGTCCGTCACACCGGACCTCCGGGTCGCCCTGCGGGTGTACGACGACGAGTTCTCCACCGCCGTCTACCGGACGCTGCGCGCGGCCCATCCCCGGGGGCTCACCCGCAGCCGCAGTGTCTCCACGCTCGCCGCGCCCGCCTTCGCCATCGCCATGATGGGCCGTCAGATCCTCGGCGCGATCCCCGTCGAGCGCAAGGTGCTGCTGGTCGCCGCCCTCGACGTGGCCGGTCACCCGAGGCTCGAAGGGCGCACCGTCGCCGAGGTGTTCCGGCCGGGCGCCTGGCGGATCATCGCGCTCGACACCGCCGAGCCGGGCGACCGCCCGCCCGATCTCGCCGACATGCGGCGCGACGCGGACGAGGACGGCAGCGGCCTGGTCTGGGACCTGCGTCCGGGCTACGTCCTGCGCCCCCGGGACCGGGTCGTCCTCGCCGCCACCCGACGGGGCCTGGCCGAACTGATGGGCCGCCGGTCGACGGGGCACCGGCCACCGCCGGGGCCGTAGGTCCTGCCGGACACGTCCTGGCGCCCGTCCGCGCGCCCGTCCACGCGCCAGTCCGCGCGCGCCCGTCCGGGCGTCACACCACGCCGGGCGCGCCCGGCGTGGCGAGGACCGCTTCCAGGGTGTCGGCCTCCGACGCCGGTTTGTCCTCGCGGTGGCGCAGCACCCGCGCGAACCGCGGCGTCACCCCCGCCGGGTAGCGCGACGAGCGCTGGAGCCCGTCGTACGCGATCTCCACCACCAGCTCCGGGCGCACCCGCACCGTGAAACCGTCGTCCGACACGGCGAGTTCGCGCAGCCGCGCCGTCTGCCACTCCAGCATGGCGTCGGTGAGGCCCTTGAACGTCTTGCCCAGCATCACGAACGAGCCGTCCGGCCCCCGGGCGCCCAGATGCAGATTGGACAGCCGTCCGGTGCGCCTGCCGTGGCCCCACTCGGCGGCCAGCACCACGAGATCCAGCGTGTGGACCGGCTTGACCTTCACCCACCCCGCGCCGCGCCGTCCCGCGCTGTACGGGGTGCCGAGCGCCTTGACCACGACGCCCTCGTGCCCCCGGTCGAGGGTCGCCCGCGCGAACTCCTCCGCCTCCGCGAGGGCCGCGGCCTCCGCCCCCTCCCGGGGAGCCACCACCACCCGCCGCACCCGCATCGGCGCGGGCACCAGCCGGTCCAGCACCGAACGGCGCCCGGCGTACGGCAGGTCCAGCAGATCCTCGCCGTCGGCGGCGAGGACGTCGAAGAAGACCGGCGACAGCGGCAGGGCGACCGCCGCCGTCGTCACGTCGGTACGGGAGCCGACCCGCCCCGCGACCTCCTGGAACGGGCGCGGCCTGCCGTCCCCGCCCAGCGCGACGACCTCCCCGTCCAGGATGAAACGGTCACCGTCCAGCGCCAGCGCGGCGCGCGTCAGCTCGGGCAGCCGGTCCGTGATGTCGTCCAGGGTCCGGGTGTGGACCCGTACGGAGTCACCCTCCCGGTGGACCTGCACCCGGATCCCGTCCAGCTTCTCCTCCACCGCGCACGGCCCCAGCCGTTCCACCGCCTCCGCCACACTGCCCGCCGACCCGGCGAGCATCGGGAGCACCGGCCGCCCCACGGTCAGCCGGAACCCGGCCAGCGCGCCGGGCCCCTCCGCCAGCAGCCGCTCGGCGACACGCTGGAGCGAGCCCGCCAGCATCACGGCCCGCCGTACGGCGGCGGGCGGCGCCCCGGTCGCCCGCGCCAGGGCCTCCACGGCGACCGCGTCCAGCGCCCCCTGCCGCACCTCACCGGAGAGCAGGGCGATCAGGAACCGCTGCTCCTCCCCGGTGGCCGCGCCCAGCAGCGCCTCCACCAGCCGCCGCCGCTCGGCCACCGAACCGGGACCGGAGACGCCCGCGAGCGCGGTGACCGCGCCGTCCGCCGCGCGGACGGTCAGCGTGGCCGTGGCCGCGGGCGCGACAGGGTCCTTCAGGATCTGCCGGCCGACACCGATACGGCCCTGGGGCAGCCGTCCCGCCAGCCAGGGAATGACGACCGGCACGTCGTCGGGCCCGGCCGCCCGGAAGAGGTCGGCCAGCAGGGAGATCTTCCGGGACCGCGCCGAGGTGGTGGCGACCTCCCGTGAGACATGGGCGAGCGTGGCCAGCAGCATGCGTCCATCGTGCAACGCGCGGACCGGGGGCGCGAGGTACGACCTGGTCATCCCCCGGGGCACGCGGTGTCAGCGTTTGACGCGGTTGCGGACCGCGAGGGCCGCCAGGCCCAGGAGCACGGGCTCGCTCACCCGGGAGGCCATCTCGATGTAGCCGCCGGCGGTGGTCAGGTCCTGGCCGGAGGAGCGGAAGACCACCGAGTTGAGAGTGACGTTCAGCGCCTTCTCCAGGCGCTCGCCGGTGAAGGTGTCGCCCCGGGGGTTCTCCGGGTCGGCCTTGTCCATCTCGAAGGTGACCTTTCCGCCGCCCGCCGGCACGGTCCCGGTGATCTCCTGCTTCGGGGACTCCTCCGGCAGGCCGAAGGCCATCAGCAGCGTCACCGTGACGAGCATCGCGAGCGCGAGCCAGGCCAGGGCGCGCACGGCACGGAGCCCGTAGCCGGACAGTGCCCAGTGGACGGTCAGCAGGAGGCGTTCGACGAGGAAGGTGCCGTCCCTGTCGTGGCGGCGCATCTCGCACTCGCCGAAGTAGAAGTCGGCCGCGCCGGGCTCGTTCTTGCCGTCCTCCAGGGACTTGCGCAGCTGCCGGTACAGGGCGGCGAGCGCGGCCGGGCGCAGCTCCGGCGTGTCCCTGGGCGCGTCGGCGGGCAGCGCCGTCCAGCCGTGGGCGCGCCGCGCCGAGCGGGCCCGCCAGTGGTGTTCCTCGATCAGGGCGCGCCGGCGGCTCCACCGCCAGGGGAACCGCCGCCACCAGCCGGTGGGCGCGGTGGCGAAGGTGCACCAGCCGTCCACCCGGAGGCCGTCGAGATGGACGGCCCCGGCGAACCGGCAGCCGCTCAGGTCGATGTCGTGCAGGGCCAGCAGCGCGGTGTCGACGCCGCTCACCGAGGTGAGCCGCACCCCGTGGTCCCGGCCGGCCAGCGCGGTCTCGGACAGCGGATCGTCCAGGTGGGGGGAGACGAAGGGGGTGCCGTGCGCGGTGACCACCAGCGGGTACTCCAGGACCGCGTCGCTCAGGTCGAGGGAGGCGTAGCGCAGCCGTAACGCGGCCTTCGGCGCCCAGCGGGCCCGGCGCAGGCTCACCGCGCGGGCGGCTATCTCCAGGGTGACCGGCGCGCCGAACACCGCGCCGTCCAGATCGACCGCCCCGTCGCACAGCAGCGGGCCCAGTTCCGAGGTGGCCTCGAACCGCGCCTCGCCGAACGTGGTGTCGGCCTCGAAGACCGCCCCGAGGAACAGGGCGTTCCCCCGGAAGACCGTCCCGTCGAACCGGGCGCCGCCCGAGAAGGCCGCCTCGCGGAACCTGGCCTCGCCCTCGAACACCGCGCCGCCGAACCGGGCGGTCTCCGTGAAGTCGGCCCCGCCGAACCGGGCGCCGCCGGTGAAGACCGCGTCGTCGAACGAGGCCCGGCCGGTGAGGTCCGCCCCGGAGAAGTTGGCGTCGCCGGTGAACCTCGCCCCGTTGAAACGGGCGTTGCCGAGGCGGGGATGCCGGGTGACCTGGTCGCGCAGCGCGTCGAGCAGCCGGTCCAGGAGGCTCGTACTGAAGGAGGTACCGCGATGGTCGATGTCGGCGCCGGGCGACAGGGCGGCCAGGTGGGCGGCCCGGTCGGTCTCCTCCAGATGGGCCAGGCACGCGGTGCGGCGGGCCACCCGGACCCCGCGGCAGCCCACCGGGTCCGTGACGCCGGCGCCCCGCGCGCAGTGCGGCCAGGCCGGGGGCCGGGAAGGATCGGAGCTCGGGTACGTCATGTCCGGAGGACGCCTCCCGACACCCCGTCGGTTTCCGCCCGTTCTCCTTCCGCCTCTCCTCCCTCTCCTCCCCGTCTCGACCCGACCCCGACCCCGACCCCGACCCCGACCCCGACCCCGACCCCGGCGTCGGTGACGACCCGGCCGGTCCACACGTCCCCGCCGCACACCTCCGCGCACGGGAACCCGGGGCGTCGGGCTGCCCCCCGGCGCGGCCGGGCGGCCATACTGGACGGGCCGGGGAGGGCGCGCAGCGAGGTGACGGGGGCGACAGCGGGCAATGGCGGAAACGAGTCTGATCCAGGGCCGGTACCGATTGCTCGATCTGATCGGGCGCGGCGGCATGGGCGAGGTGTGGCGGGCCCGGGACGAGTCGCTCGGCCGGCACGTCGCCGTCAAATGCCTCAAGCCGCTCGGTCCGCAGCAGGATCGGTCGTTCACCCGCGTCCTGCGCGAACGGTTCCGCCGTGAGGCGCGCGTCGCCGCCGCCCTCCAGCACCGGGGCGTCACCGTCGTCCACGACTTCGGCGAACACGACGGCGTGCTCTACCTCGTCATGGAACTGCTCGAAGGCCGCAACCTCAGCCAGCTGCTGGAGGACAACGGGCGGGGCAGGCTCCCGGTGCCGGACGTCGTGGACATCGCCGAGCAGGTCGCGGACGCCCTCGCGTACACCCACGAACAGGGCATCGTGCACCGGGACCTGAAGCCCGCCAACATCATGCGGCTGGCCGACGGCGCCGTGAAGATCTGCGACTTCGGCATCGCCCGGCTCGGCCACGACATCGGCTTCACCTCCAAGCTCACCGGCACCGGCATCGCCATGGGCACCCCGCACTACATGTCGCCCGAGCAGATCGGCGGCGGCCACATCGACCACCGCAGCGATCTCTACTCCCTGGGCTGTGTGCTGTACGAGATCACCACCGGCGCCCCGCCCTTCGACCAGGACGACGCCTGGGCCGTCCTGCTCGGCCACCGCGACACCACACCGCGCCCGCTGCGCAGCCGCCGCTCCGACGTGCCCGAGTTCCTCGACGGGATCGTGCGCGACCTGCTGGCCAAGACACCCGACGAGCGCCCGCCGGACGCCACCGCCCTCCGGCACCGGATCATCGCGGCCCGGTCCCTGGCCGAACGGCCCGGCGGGCAGGGGCGGCCACCGGGCCCGCCCACCCTCGCCCACCCGCCGTCGGCGGCCGGCTCCCCCTCCCACGGGCCCGGCGGCGCCGACCCCCGGCTGCCCGCCTGGACGTACGGCATGACCATCGGCCGCCTGGCGACCGGCTCCCTCACCCGGCGGACCGCGCAGCCCGACCCCGCGGCGGGCCTCACCGGCGAATGGACCACCCCGTCGGGACCGGCCGGTCCCGCCTCCGCCGGACCCCGCCGCCCCGAGCGCCCCACCCCGTCGCCCGAGCAGATCGCCGTGCTCAACAGCAGACACAGCGCCGGCCTCAGCCTGGGCCGGCTCGGCCGCTGGGACGAGGCGGGCGAGGTGCACCGCGCGGTCGCGGCCGAGCGTGAGCACACGCTGGGCCCCGACCACCCCGACACCCTCGGCAGCCGCTACGAGGTGGGTTTCACGCTCAGCCGCACCGGCCGCACGGCGGACGCGCTGCGGGAGTTCGTCCGGGTCGCGGAGGGCCGCGAACGCACACTGGGCGCCGACCACCCGGACACCCTGGCCGCGCGCCAGGAGACCGCGTACGTCCTCGGACAGCTCGGCCGGCACTTCGAGGCGCACGAGGTGTACGCGGCGGTCCTCGCCTCCCGCCAGCGCACCATGGGCGCCGACCACCCCGACACCCTGCGCTGCCGCCACAACCTGGCCTTCAACCTCAGCAGGCTCGGCCGGATCGAGGACTCGTACCGGACGGCGCTCGACGTGGCGCGGGCGCGCACCCGGGTGCTGGGCGCCACCCACCCCGACACCCTGGTCACCCGGTACGAGGTGGCCTACGCGCTCGGCACGCTCGGCCGCTGGACGGAGGCGCTCCGGACGTACCGCGAGGTCGCCGCCGGCCGCGCCCAGGCCCTCGGCGGCGACCACCCCGACACCCTGGCGGCGCGCTACGAGGTCGGCATCAGCCTCGGCCGGCTCGGCCGCAGCACCGAGGCCCTGGAGCTCTACCGGGAACTGGTCGGGGACCGCGCCCGGGTGCACGGCCCCACCGACCCCGAGACGCTGCGCGCCCGGCACGGGCTCGGGGTGAATCTCGGCCGCCTCGCCCGCTGGGAGGAGGCCCTGGCGGAGTCGCGCGACGTGTGCGCGATCCGGGAACGCGTCCTGGGGCCCGACCATCCGGACACCCTCGTCAGCCGCCGCGAGGTCGCCGTGGGCCTCGGCTGGCTGGGCCGCTGGTCCGACGCGCTGACGGTCTACCGGGCGGTCGCGGAGTCCCGCGAACGTGTCCTCGGCCCGGACCACCCCGACGCCCTCGCCAGCCGCAACGACGAGGCGCACTGTCTCGAACAACTCGGGCGCGGCGCCGAGGCGGTGGAGCTCTACCGCAGGGTGGCGGCCCTGCGCCGGCAGCGGGAGGCCGGGCGGCGCTGAGCCGGCCCGGGTCCGCGCGGGGCCCCGGGCGCGACGCCGTGAACGGGCGGGGACGGGGTCCCGTACGGGCGGCAAACGTGTTAATCAAGAGCCATGCCCGCACTCGCCTCTCCCACCCGCACCTCCTACGACGCCGTGATCGTCGGCGGCGGCCACAACGGACTGGTCGCCGCCGCCTATCTCGCCGGAGCCGGACACACCGTCCTCGTCCTGGAGCGCCTCGGCCACACCGGCGGGGCCGCCGTCTCCACCCGCCCCTTCGCCGGGGTCGACGCCCGGCTCTCCCGCTACTCGTACCTGGTGTCGCTGCTGCCGGACAAGATCGTGGACGAACTGGGGCTGCGGTTCGCCGTACGCAAGCGCACCGTCTCCTCCTACACACCGGCCGTGCGTGACGGCAGGCCGACCGGGCTGCTGGTGGGCGGCGGCGCCGACCGCACCCGCGCGTCGTTCGCCGCGCTGACCGGGGGCGACAGCGAGTACGCGGCCTGGCAGGAGTTCTACGCCGCCACCGCCCGGGTCGCCGAGCGCGTCTTCCCGACGCTCACCGAACCCCTGCCCGCCCACGACGAGTTGCGCGCCCGGATCGACGACGAAGCCGCCTGGCGGATGCTCTTCGAGGAGCCGATCGGCGTCGCGATCGAGGAGCGGTTCCGTGACGACCTCGTACGGGGCGTCGTCCTCACCGACGCGCTGATCGGCACCTTCGCCGACGCCCACGACCCGTCCCTGCTCCAGAACCGCTGCTTCCTCTACCACGTGGTGGGCGGCGGCACCGGCGACTGGGACGTGCCGGTGGGCGGCATGGGCGCGTTCACCGACGCGCTCGCCGGCGCGGCCCGCGCGGCCGGGGCGGAGATCGTCACCGGCCACGAGGCGACCCGCGTCGAGACCGACGGCGCGCGCGCCGAGGTCACCTTCCGTACGGAGGACGGCGGCACCGGCACCGTCGCCGCGCGCCATGTGCTGGTGAACGCGTCCCCGCAGGCGCTCGCCGCCCTGCTCGGCGCCACCCCGCCCGCGCCCCCGGCCGAGGGCGCCCAGCTGAAGGTCAACATGCTGCTGCGGCGGCTGCCGAGGCTGCGGGACCGGGGCGTCGACCCGCGCGAGGCGTTCGCGGGGACGTTCCACATCGCCGAGGGGTACGGGCAGTTGGCGACGGCGTACGAGGAGGCGGCCGGTGGCCGGCCGCCGTCGGCGCCCCCGTCCGAGATCTACTGCCACTCGCTGACGGACCCGTCGATCCTGGGCCCCGAGCTGGCCGGGGAGGGCTACCAGACGCTCACCCTCTTCGGACTGCACACGCCCGCGCGGCTGTTCACGGAGGACAACGACGCCGCGCGCGACGCGCTGCTCAAGGCGACCCTGAACCAGCTCGACGCGCACCTGGACGAGCCGATCGCCGACTGTCTCGCCGTGGACGCGGACGGGCGGCCCTGCATCGAGGCGAAGACGCCCCTGGATCTCGAACGCGACCTGCGGCTGCCCGGCGGCCACATCTTCCACCGGGATCTCGCCTTCCCCTACGCCACGCCGGACACCGGCCGGTGGGGCGTGGAGACGGCGCACGCGAACGTACTGCTGTGCGGCGCGGGCGCCGTGCGCGGCGGCGGCGTCAGCGGCGTACCCGGGCACAACGCCGCGATGGCCGTGCTGGAGCGGGAGCGTACGGCCGCGCGCTGACTCCCGGGGACCGCCGCCGGCCTCCCCGGCACCGGTTCCTGACGGGCCGGACGGCCGCCGTGCCGTCCGGCCCGATTGCCGCTCGGCCGTCCGGCCGGTGGCCCGTTTCCCCTCGAAGGCCGCCGGGTACACGGACCCGGCGTCAGCGGCGCGGAAGGCGCTGCCGCCAGCGAGGAGGCAGACCATGAGTCCGAGCGGATCCCCCGTGACCGGGACCGTCACCACCCAGGTCCCGGCCAGGCTCGACCGGCTGCCGTGGGCCCGGTGGCACTGGATGATCGTGATCGGCCTCGGCACCGTGTGGATCCTCGACGGGCTCGAAGTCACCGTCGTCGGCAACATCGCCAGCCGCCTCTCCGAGGACGGCAGCGGCCTGCCGATCACCGACGCCGAGGTCACCGGCCTGGCCGCCGCCCTCTATGTGGCGGGTGCCTGCTCGGGCGCGCTCTTCTTCGGCTGGCTCACCGATCGGTTCGGCCGCAAGAAGCTCTTCCTGATCACCCTCGCGGTGTATCTGGTCGCGACCGCGCTGACGGCGATCTCCTTCTCCGCGTGGTGGTTCTTCCTCTTCCGCTTCCTCACCGGATTCGGTATCGGCGGCGAGTACGCGGCGATCAACTCCGCCATCGACGAACTCATCCCCAGCAAGTACCGGGGCCGGGTCGACCTCATCATCAACGGCAGCTTCTGGCTCGGCGCGATGGGCGGCGCACTGCTCTCCGTCCTCGCGCTCAACACGAACATCTTCCCCAAGGACGTCGGCTGGCGGCTGACGTTCGCGCTCGGCGTCGTCCTCGGCCTTGTCATCCTGCTGGTCCGCAGGCATGTCCCCGAGAGCCCCCGCTGGATGTTCATCCACGGGCAGGACGAGGGCGCCGAGGAGATCGTGTCCGGGGCGGAACGCGAGATCGAGCGGGAGACCGGGAAGAAACTGCCGGAACCCGGCTCGTCCATCACCATCGAGCAGCGCAGGAGCATCGGCTTCCTGGAGATCGCCAAGACGCTGTTCCGTGTCTACCCCAAGCGATCCGTCCTCGGCTTCTCCCTCTTCATCGGCCAGGCGTTCCTCTACAACGCCATCACCTTCGGCTTCGGCACGATCCTGGTGAACTTCTTCGACGTGTCGAGCGGCTCCACCGGCTACTACTTCGCCGCCATCGCCTTCGGCAACTTCCTCGGCCCCCTGCTGCTCGGGCGGCTGTTCGACACGGTGGGCCGCCGGCCGATGATCGCGGGCACGTACATCATCTCGGGGCTGCTGCTCTTCCTCACCGCCTGGTTCTTCAGCAACGGCTGGCTCGACGCGACCACCATGACCCTCTGCTGGGCCGTGGTGCTCTTCTTCGCCTCCGCCGGGGCGAGTTCCGCCTATCTGACGGTCAGTGAGGTCTTCCCCATGGAGACCCGGGCCCTGGCGATCGCGTTCTTCTACGCCGTCGGTACGGCGGCGGGCGGCATCTCCGGGCCGCTGCTGTTCGCGAGCCTCACCAGCAGCGGGGTCGTCGGCGATGCCGTCATCGCGTTCTGCGTGGGCGCCTCGCTCATGGTGGCCGCAGGTGTGGTCGCCGTGCTCTTCGCCGTGGCCGCCGAGGGCAGGTCGCTGGAGGACATCGCGCGGCCCCTGTCGGCCCGCGACTGAGCCGGGCGGCCCGCCGGACGTGGCACGTCGGACGCGTGCGCCGGACAAGGGACGCGGGGCGCGCGGTCAGTCGGCCGACACGCTCCAGCCGTCCGGCTCCACCCGGGCGGCGTCCCCGGGGCGGGCGTCGTCGAACACCGTACGGCCGCCGTCCTCGATCCGGGGCCCGTCCACGTAGACACCCCGGCCGACGTACGGGCCGTCGGTGGTGTACCGCCAGCGCAGCCTTACGTCATGCCCGCGCCGGCCGGTCAGCTCCGCGTCCAGCCGGTGCCAGACCCGGCCCGACCAGCCCGAGACGGAACCCTCGGGGTGCGGGGTGCCCGTCTCCGCACCGGCGTGGGTGGTGGTGAAGGGCACCGGCCGCCACTCGCCGTCCGCGCCGTACGCCTCCAGCGCCAGGACCCCCGTTCCGGGTTCGGTGTCCCACCACAGGTGGCAGCGCATCCGCGCCCGGTCGGTGGCGAGGCGCAGCGCGGGCAGCGTGAGCGTGGCGGTGGTCCCGGCGGCCATGCCGGAGAACCAGGCGGTCCGGCCCCCTACCGGCGTGACCGGCACCGCGCGCGCCAGCAGGTCGCCGGCGGCCACCCGGGGCGCGCTGCCCGTCCGCCACCCGCGCACCGGATGAACGGAGTTGCCGAGCACCACCAGGAACGAGTCGGTCGTCGGATCGAGCACGAGACTGGTCCCGGTGAAGCCGGTGTGCCCCGCCGTACGCGGAGTCGCCATCGCCCCCATGAACCAGTGCCGGCCGAGTGCGAAACCCAGCCCGTGGGGATCGCCGGGAAAGCCGGTGTCGAAGGCGGTGAACATCAGCTCCACCGACTCCGGACGCAGGACGCGCGCCCGCCCGTAGGCCCCGCCGTTCAGCAGTGTCCGGCACAGGACCGCCAGGTCCCACGCGCACGAGAAGACCCCCGCGTGACCGGCGACGCCGCCGAACGCGTACGCGTTCTCGTCGTGCACCTCGCCCCACACCAGGCCCCGGTCCAGCCCCGACCACGGCGGCCGTGCGTCCTCGGTGGCCGCGATCCCCGGCCGCCACGAGGCGGGCGGGTTGAAACGCGTACGGCGCATACCGAGCGGCCCGGTGATCTCCTCGCGCAGCAGGACGTCCAGCGTGCGGCCGGTGATCTCCTCCAGGACGAGCTGGAGGGAGATCAGATTGAGGTCGGAGTACCGGTGGACGGTGCCCGGCGGGCTCGTGGGGGCCTGCGCCCACAGCCGGCGCAGCTTCCCCTCCCGGGTGGGCTCCTCGTAGAGCGGGATCCAGGCCGCGAGGCCCGAGGTGTGCGTGAGCAACTGCCGGACCGTGACGTCCTGCTTGCCCGCGCCGCCGAACTCGGGCAGATACGCGGCGACGCGCTCCCCCAGGGCCAGCGCCCCGCGTTCGGTCTCCCGCACGGCGAGGATCGAGGTGAACAGCTTGGAGACGGACGCCAGGTCGAAGACGGTGTCCTCGGCCATCGGGATCCGCCGCTCCGGCGGCAGTTCGACACCGGTGTCGGTCGTCTCGTCGTACGCCGCGTAGCGCACGGCCATGCCGAGGGGCCGGTGCAGGGCGACCGTGTCACCCCGCCCGGCCAGCAGGACGGCCCCCGCGTACCAGGGGTGCGCCGGGGACGGGTGAAGGAACCGCTCGGCCTCCGTGACCAGCCGCTCCAGCGGGCCCGCCAGCAGACCGGCCCGCGCCGGGGAGCCGCGCCGCAGCGTCGGGGCCGGGCGCCCGGAGCCTGCCGGGCCGGAGTCTGCCGGGCCGGACGCCTCCGGGCCCCGGGCCGTGGCGTTGCCGGCGAACGGGACCGGCGCCGGGGCGGGCGCGCCACCGGGCGGCGGAGTGCCGCCGCCCGGCCACCGCCGGCTCATTCCGCCGCCCACCGTGTCCCCGCTCATCCGGCACACCCCTCCTGACGCTCCGTCCGACCCGGCCCGCCGCCCGAGGCTACTCGCCCGCTCACGCCCGGCCCGCGACCGCGGGACCGCGCGATTCCCGGCCGAACGGCTCACCGCGCGGGCCCCGGGCACCTCTGGCAGCGTGAGCCGTATGACGACGCGCACCGGGACCCGAGCGCCGTGGTCCCGCTGGACGGTGGTCGTACCGCTGCTCGCCCTGCTGGCCCTGGTGTTCAGCTGGGGCCGCGACCTGCCGGGGTACGCGGTCGCCCTGGTGGCCCTGCTCCTCGCGGGCGCCGTCCTCGCCGCCGTCCACCACGCCGAGGTCGTCGCGCACCGGGTCGGCGAACCCTTCGGGTCCCTCGTCCTGGCGGTCGCCGTCACCGTCATCGAAGTGGCGCTGATCGTCACCCTGATGGTCGACGGCGGCGCCAAGAGCGCCACCCTCGCCCGGGACACCGTCTTCGCCGCCGTGATGATCACCTGCAACGGCATCGTCGGCGCCGCCCTGGTGGTCGGCGCCCTCCGGAGCCGGGTCGCCGTCTTCAACGCCGAGGGCTCGGGCGGCGCCCTGGCCACGGTCGCCACCCTCGCCACACTCAGCCTCGTGCTTCCCACCTTCACCACGAGCAGACCGGGACGCGAGTTCTCCCCGGCGCAGCTCACCTTCGCCGCGATCGCCTCCCTCGCCCTGTACGGCCTCTTCGTCGCCATGCAGACGGTCCGTCACCGCTCCTATTTCCTCCCCGTCACCCAGCAGGGCGAGATCAAGGAGGAGGACGCGCACGCGCCCCTGCCCACCCGGCGCGCGACGGCCCTGAGCACGGTGCTGCTCGTCGTCGCACTGATCGCCGTCGTCGGCGACGCCAAGGCGGTGTCGCCCACCATCGAGTCCGGCGTGGAGTCGGCCGGGCTGCCGCACGCCGTGGTGGGCGTGATCATCGCCCTGCTCGTGCTGGCCCCCGAGACCCTGGCCGCCGTACGGGCGGCGCGCCGCGAACGGGTGCAGACCAGCCTCAATCTCGCGCTCGGCTCGGCCATGGCCAGCATCGGCCTGACGATCCCCGCCATCGCGCTCGCCGGCGTCTGGCTGTCCGGACCGCTCGTGCTCGGGCTGAACGCCACCCATATGGTGCTGCTCGCGCTCACCGTCGTCGTGGGCGCGCTGACGGTCGTCCCGGGCCGGGCGACCCTCCTCCAGGGCGGCGTCCACCTGGCGATCTTCGCGGCGTTCGTGTTCCTCGCGGTCAGCCCGTGACACCCGCGCCGCCGCCCCCGTTCACGGTGTCCTGAGGTCCTCGATCCGCCTGATCTTGCCCACCGACCGCTCCAGCGTCTCCGGGTCCACCACCTCGACCGCCACCGAGACCCCGATCCCGTCCTTCACGGCCGCCGCGATCGCGCGCGCGGCCTCCGCGCGCCGCTCCGGCGTCGCACCCGCCCGTGCCTCCGCCCGCACCGTCAGCGCGTCCATCCGCCCCTCGCGGGTCAGCCGCAGCTGGAAATGCGGGGCGACCCCCGCCGTACGCAGCACGATCTCCTCGATCTGGGTCGGGAAGAGATTGACCCCGCGCAGCACGACCATGTCGTCGCTGCGCCCGGTGATCTTCTCCATCCGCCGGAACACCCGTGCCGTGCCCGGCAGCAGCCGGGTGAGATCACGCGTGCGGTAGCGGATCACGGGCATCGCCTCCTTGGTGAGCGAGGTGAAGACCAGTTCGCCCTCCTCGCCCTCGGGCAGCACCTCGCCGGTGAGCGGGTCGACCACCTCGGGATAGAAGTGGTCCTCCCAGATGTGCGGGCCGTCCTTCGTCTCCACGCACTCCTGCGCCACACCGGGGCCCATGACCTCCGAGAGGCCGTATATGTCGACGGCGTCGATGGCGAACCGCTCCTCGATCTCCCGCCGCATCTCCTCCGTCCACGGCTCCGCCCCGAAGATGCCGACCTTCAGCGAGGTCGACCGGGGATCGACGCCCTGGCGCTCGAACTCGTCGAGCAGCGTCAGCATGTAGGAGGGGGTGACCATGATGATCTCCGGCCGGAAATCGGTGATCAGCCGGACCTGCCGGGCGGTCATGCCCCCCGACGCGGGGACCACGGTGCAGCCCAGCCGCTCCGCCCCGTAGTGCGCGCCCAGACCGCCGGTGAACAGGCCGTATCCGTACGCCACATGGACCGTGTGGCCGGGCCGCCCGCCCGCCGCCCGGATCGACCGGGCGACGACGTCCGCCCAGGTGTCCAGATCGCGTTGGGTGTAACCGACGACGGTCGGGCGGCCCGTGGTGCCGCTGGACGCGTGGATACGGCGGACGTCGGCCCGGTCGACCGCGAACATCCCGAAGGGGTAGTTGTCCCGCAGGTCGGACTTGGCGGTGAAGGGGAAGCGGGCGAGATCGGCGAGCGAGCGGCAGTCGTCCGGCGACAGCCCCGCCGCGTCGAAGGAGCGGCGGTAGAACGGCACGTTGTCGTACGCCTGGCGCAGCGTCGCCCGCAACCGGGTGAGCTGCAACGCTTCGAGCGCGTCCCGGCCGAGCCGCTCCCCGTCGTCCAGCAGAACCGTCATGGCTGATCTCCGACTCTTCCGTGGCCGCCCGCCGACCGCCCGACGGGCCGGCGGACGGGCGACCGATCATTCGGTCGATCTTCGTTCCCGCTCAGTAATCCAGCCCTCCGCACGGGCGTCAAGGTCCGGAACGCGCCCCGGACCCGTGTCCCGGCGGCAGGCCGGTGGCGGGCCGGTGGGCCTCCCGCCGCCGGTCCCGGCCGTCGTTCCACCGGTGCCGCCCGTGGTCGTCGGGGCGGTCGTCCGTGCCGCGCCCCGGCGCGCGTACGCAGGCCGGAACGAGCCTGTACGGCCGCCGACCCGGCCGCTGCGTACGGGTGTTGAGGAGGGTCCGCGCAGCGGCCCGTCGGTGACCGGAAACGATCGCCGGTCCGGCCCCGGACGACGAACCGGAGGGAGCGGGACGTGGTCGGCGGCAGCACGTCCGGGCAGCCGCCGACGGGCCGGAACGAGCCGGAGCCGGACCTGAGCCGGGCCTGAGCCGGGCCTGAGCCGGGCCTGAGCCGGGCCTGAGCCGGGCCTGAGCCGGGCCGACCGGCGCTCGGGCAGTCGGGGCCGGGTAGCCGTCCGGATCGCCCTCGTCGAGGGATGCGTCGCCATGCGCGACGGCGGCGGGCCGGAGAACCCCTCGCCGATCTTCGGCCCGGCGGAGTGGCGGGCCTTCGTACTCGACGCCCGCACGGGGGAGTTCGACCTCACCCGACCGTCTCCCGCGGCCCCCTCCCGGGCCCGGGGTCCCGGGTCGCCGGGGCCCCGGCGAGACGTACCATGGCGGCATGTCCTTCCTCCGCCGCCGCAGCGCCGCCACACCCGCGGGCCCGGACTTCGACGTCCTGGCCATGGACCCGGGTGACTGGCCCGGAAATCTGGGCGCCGGTCTGCTGCCCGCCCCCGACGGCAGCTGTCAGGGCGTCTTCCTGCGGTACGACCTGTTCGGCGGACGTGGCCCGGCGATGATCATCGGCAATCTGCCCGAGGGATCACCGGCCCGTGAGCTGGCGGACGGCCAGGTCCCGTTCGAGGTCGCGCAGCTGCTGATCGCGCTGGAGAACGAGGAACAGGTCGACGTCGTCGGTTCGGAGGACGTGCCGGTGATGCAGGGCGACAACCTGCTGATCGTGCGCCGGCTCAAGCTCTCCGAAACCCGTATCGCCTGCGTGCAGTTCGACCGCAGCGACAACGTCCTCGTCACCATCGCCAGCTGGGACCGGCCGATCACCGACGATCTCTACGCGCTGCTGAAGCCCCTGCCCGCCGAACTGTTCCAGCAGGGCTGAACGGGCCGCGTCCGCGTCCGGCGCGGACCGGCCGGCGCCCCTTCCCGCACTCCGTTCCCGCGCTCCCTCCCGGGCGGGTTCCGCACCCCCTCACCTCGCGGTGGCGAAAATGGCTGCCGCGAGGTTTTGTCATGTGCCTTGCCAATTCAGTCATCGGACTTTTAACGTCTGCCGCATGACTCAGGGCATCACCCGCAGAACCACGATGAAGTCCGCCCTCGGCGTAACCAGTGCTCTGGCACTGGGTGTACCTGCTCTCGCCGGGAGAGCCGTAGCCGCCGACCCCTCCGATGAATTGACACTCTGGTACGCCAAGCCCGCCGCCGACTGGGAGCGCGAGAGCCTCCCCATCGGCAGCGGCGCGCTCGGTGCCGGCATCTACGGAACGCTCGCCACCGAGCGGCTGGTCCTGAACGAGAAGACCCTGTGGACCGGCGGGCCCGGGTCGCCCGACTACGACCACGGCAACTGGACCAGCCCCCGCCCCGGCGTGCTGCGCGGAATCCAGGACCGTATCGACGCCGAGGGGTCCATGACCCCGGAGGACGTCGTCGCCGAACTGGGCCAGCCCAAGCACAACTTCGGGTCCTACAACGTCTTCGGCGACCTGCTGATCGACGTCCCCGGAGCGCCCGCCGGCCCCGACGCCTCCTACCGGCGCGCCCTGGACATCGCGTCGGCCCTCGCCTCGGTCACCTACACCCACCAGGGCGCCGTCCACACCCGGGAGTTCTTCGCCTCCCACCCCGGCCGGGTGATCGCGGGCCGGTTCGCCGCCGACCAGCCCGGCAAGGTCGGCTTCACCCTCCGCTACACCTCCCCCCGCCAGGACTACACGGCCACCGCGAGCGGCGACCGGCTGACCATCCGCGGCAGGCTCCAGAACAACGGGCTGATCTTCGAGGGCCAGCTCCGGGTCCGTACCCAGGGCGGCACCGTCACCGCCGGGAACGGCACCCTCACCGTCACCGGCGCCGACAGCGCGTGGTTCGTCCTCGCGGCCGGCACCGACTACGCCGACACCTACCCCGACTACCGCACCGACGACCCGCACACCCGGGTCACCGGGACCGTCGACCGGGCAGCCGCCCTCTCCTACGAGGACCTGCGCGCCGAGCATGTCGCCGACCACCGGGGCCTGTTCGACCGGGTCGCCCTCGACATCGGCCAGGCCCTGCCCGACCTGCCGACCGACCGGCTGCTCTCCGGTTACACGGGCGGCGCGAGCGCGGCGGACCGGGCGCTCGAAGCGCTCTACTTCCAGTACGGCCGGTATCTGCTCATCGCCTCGTCACGGGCCGGATCGCTGCCCGCCAACCTCCAGGGCGTGTGGAACAACGTCAC
The DNA here is from genome assembly GCF_036327775.1 of Streptomyces sp. NBC_01498. Lineage (NCBI taxonomy): Bacteria > Bacillati > Actinomycetota > Actinomycetes > Kitasatosporales > Streptomycetaceae > Streptomyces > Streptomyces sp. NBC_01498. Next base: position 6,873,435 of record NZ_CP109598.1, read on the forward strand.
CAACCCGCCCTGGGACGCCGACTACCACGTCAACATCAATCTCCAGATGAACTACTGGCTCGCCGAGGTCACCAACCTCGCCGAGACCACCGTGCCGTACGACGAGTACGTCGACTCGATGCGCGCGCCCGGCCGGGTCACGGCGCGGGAGATGTTCGAGACGGACGGCTGGGTGGTGAACAACGAGACCAACCCGTACGGCTTCACGGGCCTGCACACCTGGCCGACCTCGTTCTGGTTCCCGGAGGCCGGTGCCTGGCTCACCCAGCAGATGTACGACCACTACCGGTTCAACCTCTCCGCGGACTATCTGCGGGCCACCGCCTTCCCGGTGATGAAGGAGACCGCCGAGTTCTGGCTCGGCTTCCTGCGGACCGACCCGCGCGACGGGAAGCTCGTCGTCAACCCCAGCTACTCGCCCGAGCAGGGCGACTTCACGGCCGGTGCCGCGATGTCGCAGCAGATCGTCCACGACCTGTTCACCAACACGCTCGAAGCCTCGCAGATCCTCGGCGACGACCCCCGGTTCCGCAGGCGGCTCCGGGAGGCGCTGCGCAAGCTCGATCCCGGACTGCGGGTCGGGTCCTGGGGGCAGCTCCAGGAGTGGAAGGAGGACCTGGACGACGAGAACAACGACCACCGGCACGTCTCCCACCTCTTCGCCCTGCACCCGGGCCGGCAGGTCGAGGTCGGCACCGAGTGGGCCGAGGCCGCGAAGGTCTCCCTCACCGCGCGCGGTGACGGCGGTACGGGCTGGAGCAAGGCCTGGAAGATCAACTTCTGGGCCCGGCTGCGGGACGGCGACCACGCGCACAAGATGCTCACCGAGCAGCTGAGGAGTTCCACGCTGCCGAACCTCTGGGACACCCACCCGCCGTTCCAGATCGACGGCAACTTCGGCGCCTCCTCCGGCGTCGCGGAGATGCTGCTCCAGAGCCAGCACGGCCCGATCGAGGTCCTGCCCGCCCTGCCCGCGTCCTGGCCCGACGGCTCGGTCACCGGACTGCGGGCGCGCGGCGGCGCCACCCTGGACATCACCTGGGCCGGCGGCAGGGCGAGCCGGATCGTCCTCACGGCGAGCCGCACCGGAAGCCTGACCCTGCGCAGCACCCTGCTGCCCGGGGGCGAGGAGACGTTCCGCGCCCGCGCCGGTCAGGTCTACGAATTCACAGCGGACCGCGGCCGGCACTGACGGCACGCGGTCACGAGGGGCCTCGTTCCCGGCAGCGGCGGCAGCCAGGGACGGGGCCCCGCCGCGTGCCCGGGATCCGGGCCGCGCCCGGGGCCCGCGCCCCTGCGGATGTCGGCGCCGTCGCGCAGACTGGAAGCAGGTCCGGGGACTCCACGCCGGCCGCTCGCCGGCGCCGGATCTCCGCCGAGCGAAGGGGCAGCATGGACAGTAACGATCTGACGCCCGAGGTCCTGCGGACACTGCGCGCACGGCGGCCCTACCCGGCGGTGTCCCTGACGATGCCCACCCACCGGCACGAGCCCCGGTACGACGGCGACCCGGTGCGGCTGCGCAACGGCCTCGCCGAGGCCGAGCGCCGGATGGAGGCCGACCCGGACGTCCCGAGGACGGCCCGGCTCGCCGTGCGGGCACAGCTCGACCGGGCCGCGGCCGAGGTGGACCCGCGCGACCGGCTCGACGGGCTCGTGATCCTCGCCGACGCCGACGAGCACCAGGTCTGGTACCTGCCGCGCGAGGCGCCCGAGTCGGTCGTCGTCAGCGACACCTACCTCACCCGGAACCTGGTCGCCGCCACCGCGCAGACGCGCCCCTACTGGGTCCTGGCCGTGGCCGCCGACCGCGCGACGCTCTGGAGCGGTGTCGGCGGCTCGCTGCGCGAGCACCGCGCCGACGGTTTCCCGATGCGGGCGCCCGAGGAGGCGTGGGACACCGAGCGGGAGGAACGGATCGGCGACACCCCGAGCACCTTCACCGACGAGGAGACCCGCAAGTTCCTGCGGTCCGTGGACGACGCCCTGACGGCCGTCCTCGCCGCCCGCCCCCGGCCGGTCCATCTGGTGGGCGTGGCCCCGGCGCTCGCCCTGCTGGACGAGGCGGGCACCACCGCGCGCTCCGCCGACGGGCGGCTGGCCAAGGGCGGTCTGACGGACGGCCCGGCGCACGCGCTGGCCGCCGCGATCCGGCCGGTGGTGGCGGTGCACGCGCGCGGCGAGGCACGGAAGATCCTGGACCGGCTCGTGGCGGCCCGGGGCCGGCGTACCCTCGCCGCCGGTCTGGACGAGGTGTGGGAGGCGGTACGCGAACGGCGCGCCGGGCTCGTGGCGGTGGAGGAGCACTTCCAGCGCACCGCCCGGGTCGCCGGGGGACGGCTGATCCCGGTCGGCGGCGAGGACGGGGCGGCCCCCGGCCGTGAGGTCCAGGACGACATCGTCGACGAACTCGTCGAGGCGGCCCTGGACGGCGGCGCGGAGGTCGCGTTCCTGGACGACGACGCGCTCGCCGCCCACGGCCGGATCGCGGCGGAGCTGCGCTACTGACGCGCCCGGCCGGGAGGGGCGGGCCGGACGCCCGGGGCCGTGTCCGACACCGGGTGTCGTCCACCCCCGGGGCGGGGCGTGCGCCCGTCGTGGAGCGGCTGATGTCCCCGCGGTGCGCGCGATCGCCCGGCGGAGGATCGGCGTCGTGAATGACCCGCGCGTACGCGGCCGACTCCGACTCCGACACCGCAGCGAGCGTGCCGGACGCCGCGCGCCGGGAAACCGTGTGTCGGACACGGCCCGGCGGCGGGAAGAACGAGCCGGGCGCCACCGGCCCCCCACAGACCGGTGGCGCCCGGGGCCCTGCGAGAGCCGCGTGTCAGCGGCCCGAGGGCAGGACTCGGACGTCGGACGCCTTCACATAGGCGATCCGGTGCCCGAACTGGATCTCGTAGTACCGCTCCTGCCCGCTGACCACCCGGTGGCCCGTGGTGTCGAAGACCGGCGCGAAGTAGTAGGCGCCCGGCACCCGGTCACCGACCACGTACGTCTGGCCCGCGAGCAGCTTGTACGGGAACGGCGAGATCGCCTGGACGGGGATGCCGGCCGGGTACGCCGCCGCCTCCGGGTAGGCCCTGCCGTACACCGGTACCTCCGTGAGACCGGGCTTGGGCGTCAGCACCCGCCCGGTGGCACCGACGGCCGTGGGCGCCGAGGCCGGGTTGTGGAACCACGCCTTCTGGCCGAGGTACCAGATCGCCGTCCAGTCGCCCTCGCGTCCGGCCACGGCGTACTGCTGGCCCGTCGACGCCCGCGCGCCCAGGTCGTTGACGCCGGTCGTGGAGTCACCGCCGCCCGGCCGCAGACCGATGTCCTTGACCAGCGGCGAGGAGGCGTCCGGCGCGGTGTGCAGCCGTACCGCGCCCGAGCCGCGCGGCGCGCACGCCTGACCGGCCGTCACGCACCCGGTGTAGACGGGCTGGTGGGACGCGTAGTCGGGACGGATCGTCACCATGCCCGGGTTGCGTCCGCCCGCCGCCTTGAACGGCTTGCCCAGCAGCTCGAAGTAGTGCGCCCAGTCCCAGTACGGGCCCGGGTCGGTGTGCATCCCGGCGATGGTCGAGGCGGTGGTGCCCGGCACGTTGTCGTGGCCGATGATGTGCTGCCGGTCGAGCGGGATGTCGTACCGGTCGGCGAGGTAGCGCACCAGCCGGGACGACGTGCGGTACATCGCCTCGGTGTACCAGGCGTCCGGGGAGACCAGGAACCCCTCGTGCTCCAGGCCCACCGAGGTGGAGTTGACGTACCAGTTGCCCGCGTGCCAGCCGACGTCCTTCAGCGGGACGTGCTGCGCGATGTGGCCGTCGGAGGAGCGCAGCGAGTAGTGCCAGGAGACGTACGTGGGGTCCTGGACGAGCTGGAGCGTGGTGTCCCAGGTCGCCTCGGTGTCATGGATGACGATCGTGTCGATGGACGGGGACCCGGCCTCCGGCCGGCTCGCCTTGTCGTGGTTGCCGTAGTCGCCCTCGCCGAACTCCTCGTACGGGGCCGGGATCCACTCGCAGGCCACGGTGGGCGGGCACTCGGTGGCCCCGGTGTCCGCCGTGCGCAGCCCGAGCTTCTTCATCTGCGCGGGGTCGGGGGCGAGCCTCGGGGTGGCGGGCAGCGAGACCCGCTGCCCGCTGTCGGTCGTACGGCGCTGGCCGTCCCGGATCACGGCGAACACGTCGTTGGCGTACGTCGCGGCGGTGGCCGAGTCGTCGGCGCCGGAGAAGCGGGCGACGGCGCCGTACCAGTCGGCCGGGTCGGCGCTCAGCGGCTTGCCGAGCGCCCGCTGGGCGTCGGCGAGCAGGGCGGCGCCGCCCTGGATGTTGGCGGCGGGGTCCCGCCGGAGCTGTGCGGCGGGGCGGCCGGTGAGCTTCGCGGCGCGGTCCACGGTGCGCAGCCGCGCGGGGAGCGCGGAGTTCGCCGGGACGACGGCCTGCCGGACGGAGTCCGGTGCCCCGGTCCGCACCGGGCGGGAGGTGTCGCCGCGGGCGTCCTCCGAGCCGTGCGAGTGGTGCGGTGCCTCGGCGATCGCGGTCCGGGCGTCGGTGAGGTGCATGGGGCCGTAGCCGCCGGTGACGCTCGGCGCCCCGCTGTGGGTGTCCCACCGCGACTGGAGGTAGGAGACACCGAGCAGGATGCTCGACGGTACGTCGTACCGGTCCGCCGCCGCGGCGAAGTCCCGCTGGAGGGAGCCCTCGGCGGGCTGTTCGGCGGTGGCGGACGGGGAGGCCGACACCAGGGGCAGCAGCAGGGCCACCGAGGCGACGGCGCCCGCGGTGCGCAGCGCGCGGCCGCGGACGTTTCTGGCGGATGTGGGGGTCGAACCTGGCAAAACGGCCTCCGGAGACATGGTGCGCGAAGCGCCCGTGGGACCGTACTCGGCACCGGACCGGTGGTGCGGGACGAGGGAGGGGTGCGAAGTACAGGGCAGGGGTACAGGGGTATCGGCTCGGCGGCGATCCGTCAATCATGTGTGAGGGCGCCGAGTTCGCACGTCAGGGCGTGTGTCGCGGCCGTTCCGGCCCTGGCGGGCCACGGGCCTGCGGCGCGTCAGTGGTGTGAACCAATGTCCGGACTCGCCCGGAACTGAACGATGTTGATCCCGCCGTGACGTTCACCGACGGCTGACAGCAGGTCGGGAAGCGGGACGGCGGCCGGTCGCCCCGGAGCCGCCGGGGCGTCTCACGCCGGGATCCCGCCGGCCAGCCGCCGGTCCACCTGCGCCGGGGACAGCGCGTGCTCGATCGCCAGGATGCCCGCCCCGAGCGCCGCCGCGTTCTCGCCCGTACGGCTCGGCTCGATCCGCAGCACCCGTGTGGCGAGCGGATTCGACCGCCGGTACACCGCCTCCCGTACGCCCGCGAGCAACTGGTCGTGCACGGCGGCCAGCGCCCCGCCCAGCACCACCGTGTCCGGGTTGAAGAAGTTCACCAGCCCCGCCAGCACCTCGCCGACCGCGCGGCCCGCCTCGCGCACCATCCGCAGCGCGTCCCGGTTGCCCGACGTCACCAGCCGTACGACATCACGGCCGGACACGGCGTCGAGCCCGAGCGCCGCCAGCCGCCCCGCGATCGCCGCGCCCCCGGCGACCGCCTCCAGACAGCCGAAGTTGCCGCACCGGCAGGCGTCCTCCCGCTCGCCGACCTTGATGTGCCCGATGTCGCCGGCGCTGCCCTGCGCGCCCCGGTGCAGCCTGCCGTCGGCGACGATGCCGCAGCCGATGCCCGTGCCGACCTTGATGTGGAGCAGGAAACGGGTCTCGGGGAAGGCCCGCCGCTGCTCGGCCAGCGCCATCACGTTCACGTCGTTGTCGACCAGCGCCCGCGCCCCGAAGCGGGAGGCGAAGAACTCGGGGATCGGGTACTGGTGCCAGCCGGGCATGATCGGCGGATCGACGGGACGCCCCGTCGAGAACTCGACCGGCCCCGGCACCCCCACCCCGATCGACCGCAGCGTGCGCGGATCACGCCCCGCCTCCTCCAGCAGCGCGCGCAGTGTGTGTTCCACATGGCGCAGGACCGGGTCGGGGCCGTCCCCGATCGACAGCGGGTCCTCCCGGGTGGCCAGGGTCGTCCCGCCGATGTCCATCAGCGCCACCCGGCAGTGCGAGGCGCCGAGGTCGACACCCGCCACCGCGTGCTCGCGGGTGCGCAGCCGCAGTCTGCGCGGCGGCCTGCCGCCCGTGGAGTCACCGGACTCGGGTCCCGACTCGTCCACGAAACCGTGCGCGATGAGCGCGTCCACCCGCTGGGCGACCGTGGAGCGCGCGAGACCCGTCATCCGGGCGAGATCCGCGCGGGTCGCCGCGGCGCCGGAACTGATCAGCGTGAGCACCTCGCCCGGCGTGTGGGAGACGGCGTGACCGCTGCGGTCCGGCGGTGCGGGCATGGCCTCACCCTAGGGACGACTTCCGCCGCTCACAAGACACCGTTGGTTCGCCGGGCGACCCAAGTCCCCGTCAACTCCGTTGAAAAGAAAGGCCCTTGAACCCTTGACAGGTCAAAGCCCCGTCACGACATTGCAGAGCAGACCGCGACCGAGGAGCCCGTCGAGAACCGTCGAAACCACCCCGTCGAAGCCGTCGAGGAGCACCGGATGCTGACGATGCAGGGCGTGTCCAAGAGCTTTCTCGGCGTGCGGGTGCTCCACGACGTGGGGCTCGACCTGCGGCCCGGCGAGGTCCACGCCCTGGTGGGCGAGAACGGCGCCGGAAAGTCCACCCTGATGAAGATCCTGGCCGGCGAACACACCCCCGACACCGGCACCATCACCCTGGACGGAACGGCGCACGCGTTCCGCCACCCCGGCCAGGCGCGGGCCGCCGGAATCGGCGTCATCCACCAGGAGTTCGCGCTCCTGCCCCACCGCACCGTCGCCGAGAACGTGTTCCTCGGCAGCGAACCGACCCGCCGGGGCCTGGTCGACCGTACGGCCATGGAGCGGCGCACCGCCGAACTGCTCGCCGAACTGGACACGACGGGCATCACCCCGCGCACGCCCGTCAAGGACCTGTCCGTCGCCCGGCAGCAGACCGTCGAGATCGTCAAGGCGCTCGCCTCCGACGTCCGGGTGCTGGTCATGGACGAACCGACCGCCCCGCTCGCCGGGCACGAGGTCGCGCTCCTGTCGGCCCTGGTGCGCCGGCTCACCGCGCGCGGCCTCGGCATCCTCTACGTCTCGCACCGCCTCACCGAGGTCTTCGACCTCGCGGGGCGTGTCACCGTCCTCAAGGACGGCCGTCACGTCACCACCGTGCGCACCGCCGACACCACCCCCGACGCCGTGGTGCGCGCGATGGTCGGCCGCGAACTGACCGCGTACTACCCGCCGCGTGCCCGGCCCGGCGAGATCGGCGGCGTACGCCTCACCGTCACCGGCGGCGGCAACGCGCGCGTCAGCGGCATCGATCTCACCCTGCGCGCGGGCGAGATCGTCGGCGTCGCGGGCCTCCAGGGGGCGGGACGTACGTCCCTGGCCCGCGCCCTCTTCGGCGCCGCGCCCTTCACCACCGGCACCATGACGGTCGACGGAGTACCGCTGCGGCCGTCGACCCCCCGCCGGGCGATCCGCGCCGGTGTCGCCCTGGTCACCGAGGACCGCAAGGCCGAGGGGCTGGTGCTCCACCAGTCGGTACGGGACAACACCCTGCTGGTCACCCGTGCCGTCGCCGTCCGGGGCAGACCCCCGGCCGGACCCGGGGTGAGCGCCCTCCTCGACCGGGTACGGCTCCGGTCCCGGGGCGAGGACCAGGAAGTCCGGTTCCTGTCCGGCGGCAACCAGCAGAAGGTCGTCATCGCCAAGTGGCTGGCGGCGGGCCCGCGGGTGCTGCTCTTCGACGAGCCCACGCGCGGCGTCGACGTCGGGGCCAAGGCGGCCGTCCACACCCTGGTGCGCGAACTCGCCCGCGAGGGACTCGCCGTACTGATCATCTCCTCCGAACTGCCGGAACTCATCGGGATGAGCGACCGGATCCTGGTGATGTCCGGCGGGCGTCTCGTGGGCGAACTGCCCGCGGGAGCGACGGAGGAGAGCGTCATGCGCCTCGCCACGGCCGGGCGGCGGCCGGACGGCCCCGACGAGCGCGCGGCCCCCTCCGAGGCCCCGTCCGAGAACCCTTCCGCGAGTCCCCGACAGGAAGGCGCCGCGTGACCACCACCGAGTCCGCTCCCGCCGCTCCCTCAAGGACCCCGTCGTCGGCGTCTGGCTCGCCGCGCTCGCCGTCACCGTCCTCGGCTGGATCGTCGTCACCGCCCAGGGCGGGACCTTCCTCACCACCACCACGACCGTCGCGATCCTCCAGAACTGCGTCGCGCTCGGCCTGGTCGCCGTCGGCCAGTCCGTGGTCGTCCTCACCGGCTCCCTGGACCTGTCCGTCGCCTACCTCATCAGCCTCGGCACCCTCGTCGCCGCCGAGACGATGGCGAGCGGCGGTGTGGTGCTCGCGGTCCTCGCCGTCCTCGCGCTGTCCGCCGCCGTCGGGCTCGCCAACGGACTCGTCGTCACCGGGCTCAAGGTCAACGCCTTCATCGCGACCCTCGGCACGGCGTTCGTGCTGCGCGGCTGGATCGAGGACACCTACACCGGACCGGCGGGCGAGGTGCCCGCCTCCTTCCAGCGCCTCGGCTACGACCGCGTCGGCCCCGTCCCCGTCTCGGTGTTCCTGCTCGCCGCCGTCGCCGCCCTGATGTGGCTCATCACCCGGCGCACCCGCCCCGGCCACCACATGTACGCCACCGGCGGCGACGCACACGCCGCCCGGCTCTCCGGCGTACGCACCGGACGCACCGTCGTCCTCGCCCACGTCCTGTGCTCGCTGTGCGTCGGCGCCGCCGCCCTCTTTCTCGCCGCGCGACTGGGCGCGGGCGCCCCCTGGGCCGGCACCGAGGCACGCTACGACCTGGAGTCGATCGCCGCCGTCGTCCTCGGCGGCACGGCCCTCGCCGGAGGACGCGGGGGAGTGGCGGGCACCCTCGGGGGCGTCCTCGTCCTCGCCGTACTCGACAGCGTGTTCAACCAGCTGTCCGTCGACCCGTTCTTCAAGAACGTCGTACGCGGCGTCGTCATCATCGCCGCCGTCGCCCTCTACGCCCGGCCCCGGCGGACCCCGAAGCCGTCCGCGGCACCGACGGAAGGGCGGACCGCGTGAACACCCCCGGCACCACCGCGAGCGAGGCCGGGACCGGGCGCGGGAAGGCTTCGACGGCGGCCCTCGGAAGCCGGGTCGCCCGCGCCCTCGGCGCCGGTGCCCCCGTGTTCGCGCTGCTCGCCCTGCTGCTCCTCGCCCTCCTGATCACCGACCCGGGCTTCTACCGGCCCGACAGCTTCCTCTCCTTCGTCAAGCGCGCCGCGCCCCTGGTGATCCTGGCCGCCGGGCAGTATCTCGTCGTCGTCGGCGGCGAGTTCGACCTGTCCGTCGGCGCGGTCGTCACGGCGGGCGTGGTCGTGGCGGCCGAACTGTACGGCTCCTTCCCCGGCGCCCCCTGGCCGGTGGTCACCGGGGTCCTGCTCGCCGCCGGTGCGCTGGCCGGGCTGGTGAGCGGGCTGATCACGACGGTCCTGCGGGTGCCGTCGTTCATCACCACCCTCGGCATGATGCTGATCCTCGAAGGCGCGGTCTTCTTCTGGACCGGCGGCTCACCGCAGGGCGTCCTGCCCGACGCCTTCCGCGAGGCGGGCCGGGGCACCGCCTTCGGCGTCCTGCCCTGGGCGGTCGTCGCCTGTCTGCTGGCCGGGACCGCCGCCGTCCTGGTGACACGCTCCGACTTCGGGCGGACGCTCGTCGCGACGGGCGACAGCGACCGCGCCGCCGCGCTCGCCGGAGTCCGCGTGGCCCGGGTGCGGACCGTGGCCTTCGTCCTGTCCGGCACCGCCGCCGCGCTCGCCGCCGTCCTCGTCGGCGGCTTCTCCGGGGTCTCCGCGCAGGCGGGCCGGGGCTACGAGTTCGAGGCCATCACCGCCGTCGTCCTCGGCGGGGTGGCCCTCGGCGGCGGACGCGGCTCGGTGGTCGCCGCCATGGCCGGTGCCTTCTCCCTCCAGGCGCTGTTCACCCTGCTCAACCTGCACGGTGTCTCCGGGGCCCTGGAGTCCACCGTCCAGGGCGTCATCGTCATCGCCGCCGTCGGCCTCGGCGCGGCCGGCCGGCCCCGCCGCGCGGCTCGGGGCGCCGGCCCGCCCGGCAGTGCCCCGCCCGGCATTTCTCCACCCGGTGTCACCCCACCCACCGGTACGCACCCCTCGGGAGGAACAGCCTCATGACCGTCCTACGCACCGCCCGCCGACGGGCGCTCGCCGCGGGCGCCGCCCTGCTCGGCGCCGTACTCGTCGCCTCCTGCACCAGCGACGCGCCCCCCGACCGGCCCCCGGCCGCCCCGGGCACCGGGAGTACCGCGGACGCGGGCACCGGGAAACAGTCCAGCTTCTTCGAACAGGCCGAGTACGAGCACCAGTTGGCCCTCGCCGACGAACGGCCGCACGGACCGGCGGACAAGCCCTGGGAGCAGATGCTCAGCCCGCAGATGGTGGACACCTCCCAGTACCGGACGGACGAGCCGGACGACATCGCCCTCTGCTTCTCCAACGCGGGCGTCTTCAACCCCTGGCGCCAGGTGGGCCTGAAGAACATGCGCGCCGAGGTCGAACTGCACCGGGAGATCACCGAGTTCACCGTCCTGGACGCCCAGGGCAAGGACGACAAACAGATCTCCGACATCCAGGAACTCTCCGGACGCGACTGCGACGCGCTGATCGTCTCGCCGAACACGACCGCCACCCTCACCCCCGCCGTCGAACAGGCCTGCGGGAAGCTGCCCGTCGTGGTCTTCGACCGGGGCGTCGAGACCGACTGCGCGGTCACCTTCGTCAATCCGATCGGCGGCTACGCGTACGGCGCGGTGGCGGCCGACTTCCTCGTCGAGAAGGTCGAGCCGAGGGGCAAGATCCTGGCACTGCGCATCTCACCCGGCGTGGACGTCCTGGAGACCCGCTGGTCGGCGGCGAAGGTCGCCTTCGACCGGAGCGAACTCGACGTCGTGGACGTGAAGTTCACCGACGGCGACCCGGCCAGGACCAAGGCGGTCGTGACCGACGCGCTCACCCGGCACGGCGACATCGACGGGGTGTGGATGGACTCCGGCGCCACCGCCGTCGCCGCCGTCGAGGCGTTCGAGGACGCCGGCAAGGACGTCCCGCCGATCACCGGGGAGGACCAGCAGGACTTCCTCCAGGCGTGGCGGGACAAGGACCTCACGGCGATCGCCCCCGCGTACCCGACGTTCCAGTGGCGTACCGCCGTCATCGCCGCGCTGGACGTCCTCAAGGGCGAGGACGTGCCCAAGGAGTGGAAGCTGCCGCAGCCGACCGTCACGCAGGAGAACCTGGGCGACTACCTCAAGCCCGGCATGCCGCCGCTGCACTACGCGATGTGCGGCTGCGAGTCGATGCCCGGATTCCCGAAGGACTGGGGCGGCAGGTGACCGGGCCGGCCGGGACCTCCCCGGCGCTCCCGCCCTTCGCGCTCGGCGCCAACCCCTGGATCTGGCACTCCCCGGTCGACGGGGCGGCCCTCGCGGAGACGCTGCCGAAGCTGGCCGGCTGGGGCTTCGACTGCGTCGAACTCCCCCTGGAGCGGGCCGGCGACTGGGCGCCCGCCGCCACGGCGAAGCTGCTGGACGCCACCGGGCTCGCCCCGGCGGCCGTCGTCGCCGTCATGCCGCCCGGCCGTGACCTCGTGGCCACCGACGCGGCGACCGTGCGCGCCACCCAGGACTATCTGCGGCGCTGCGTCGACGCGGCCCACGCCCTCGGGGCGCCCGTCGTGGCCGGCCCGGTCTACACGGCCGTCGGACGCGCCTGGCGGATGACGGACGGTGAGCGCGCGGCGGCGTGGGCCGAGTGGCGCGAGCACCTCGCGCCCGTCGCCGCCCACGCGCGGGACGCGGGCGTGACGATCGCCGTCGAACCGCTGAACCGGTACGAGACGAGTCTGCTGAACACCGTCGCCCAGTGCCTCACGGCGCTGGACGGCCTGGACCCGGCGGCCGTCGGCATCGCCCTCGACGTCTACCACCAGAACATCGAGGAGCGCGGCCTGCCCGGCGCCGTACGCGAGGCGGGCGGCCGGATCGCCCACGTCCAGGTGTGCGCCAACGACCGCGGCGCGCCCGGCGCCGACCACCTCGACTGGCCCGGCTTCCTCACGGCCCTCGCGGAGAGCGGCTACCGGGGGCCGCTGTGCGTCGAGTCGTTCACCGCGCACAACGACGCGATCGCCGTGGCCGCCTCCGTCTGGCGTCCCCTCGCCACCAGCCAGGACACGCTCGCCACCGACGGGCTGGCGTTCCTGCGCCGCACGCTCGCCGCCCTTCCGTAGACCGTGTCCGACGCATATGACCGGGCGCGCGACGCCCGGCACGCACGCTCTCCCCCGTAGCCCCCGAGGGGGTTACGGGAGGTGCCCCCTGTGTTGTCGGAGTCGGCCACGTACGCCCGAGTACGCCGGGTCCGTCCACGACGACGATCCTCCGCCTTGCGGGCGCACGCACCGGCGGAGACATCAGCCGCTCCGCGACGGGCGCACGCCCCGCCCTGCGGGCGGACCACACCATGCGCCGGACACGGCCCAGGCGCCCGCCGGGCGCGCGAGCGTCGGACCCGGCTCGCCACGCGCGGTACCACCCGACCGATCCCGTCCCCCAGAGAGGACCGGCAGATGAAATGGCATGTGCATGACTATATGCGGCGCGGGAGAGCGACCCGCAGAGCCCTCACCGCCGCCGTCGGCGCCCTGCTCCTCGCGCTGACCGCCCTGCCCACCGGCGCCGGAGCCGCCGAGAAGGAAGCCTCCTTCAAGGCGCTGATCTTCACCCGCGCCGTCGGCTACGTCCACGCCTCCATCCCGGACGGCGTCACCATGTTCGAGGAGGAGGCGGCCGACAACGGCTTCGAGATCGTCCGCAGCGACGACCCCGCCGTCTTCAGCGACGACAACCTCGCCCAGTACGACGCGATCGTCATGCTCCAGAACTCCGGCATGGTCTGGGACACCGAGGCCCAGCGCCGGGCCATGCAGACCTACCTGCGGAGCGGCAAGGGCGTCGTCGCCGTCCACAACACCCTCGACATGGGCGTCGAGGAGGCGTTCCCGTGGTGGGACGAGACCATCAACGGCGGCGCCCACATGCCCAGCCACTCGCCCGGCGTGCTCCCCGGCACCGCCAAGGTCGCCGACCGCGTCCACCCCTCCACGGCGCACCTGCCCGAGCGGTGGGAACGCCCCGAGGAGTGGTACAACTTCGACGCCGACCCCCGCGGTGACGTCCATGTCCTGGTCACCGCCGACGAGACCACGTACGACCCCGGCCCCGACGCCATGGGCGCCGACCACCCCATCTCCTGGTGCCGCAACACCGAGGGCGGCCGGGTCTGGGCCACCGCCATGGGCCACGACGCGCCCGCCTACGACGAGGAGGCGTTCCGCGACCATGTCGTCGGCGGCCTCCGGTGGGCGGCCGGCGACGCGCCCGGCGACTGCGGCGGCACCGACTGGGGCGCCTACGAGAAGGTCACCCTCGACGACAACACCGCCGACCCGATGGAACTCGACGTCGCCGACGACGGCCGGGTGGTCTACGCCCAGCGCAACGGCGAACTGAAGGTCTTCGACCCCGCCTCCCACGCCACCGTCACCGCGGGCACCCTCGACGTCTACACCGGCGGCGAGGACGGCCTCGTCGGGATGGAACTCGACCCGGACTTCACCACCAACCACTGGATCTACCTCTACTACGCCCCCGCCGGCGCCACCGAGGACATCAACCGGCTCTCCCGCTTCACCCTGCACGGCGACACCCTCGACCTCGCCAGCGAGAAGAAGCTCCTCGACGTCCCCGCCTACCGCTCCCGCACCTTCACCGAGCCCGGACACACCGGCGGCGCCGTCGAGTTCGGCCCGGACGGCACCCTGTACCTGGGCGTCGGCGACGACGTACCGCCCAACCTCGACCCCGACTGGCAGGGTTACGCGCCGATCGACTGGCGCGAGGGCAAGGAGATGCTCGACGCCGCGCGCACCGCGGGCAACACCAACGACCTGCGCGGCAAACTGCTGCGCATCACACCCACCGACGAGGGCGGCTACACCGTCCCGGAGGGCAACCTCTTCCCGCCGGGCGCCGAGAAGACCCGCCCCGAGATCTACGCGATGGGCTTCCGCAACCCGTTCCGCTTCACCGTCGACCAGCGGACCGGCAACGTCCACCTCGCCGACTACGGCCCCGACCGCGGCCTGCCCACCACCGACCGGGGCCCCGAGGGACTGGTCGAGTACAACGTCATCGAGGAGCCCGGGAACTTCGGCTGGCCGTTCTGCCACGGCGACAACCAGCCGTACGCGCCGTACGACCCGGACACCGGGGAGACCGGGCCCAAGTTCGACTGCGCCGACCCCGTCAACCCCTCGCCCAACAACACCGGACTCACCGATCTGCCGCCCCTCCAGCAGCCCGAACTCTGGTACGGCTACGGCGTGTCCGGGCACTTCCCCGAGATGGGCGAGGGCGGCTCGGCCCCCATGGGCGGACCCGTCTACCGCTACGACCCCGACAACCCCTCCGAGACGAAGTTCCCCGAGTACTTCGACGGCGCCGGCTTCCTCTACGAGTGGTCCCGCAACACGGTCAAGGAAGTCCGCCTCGACCAGGACGGGAACGTCCTCAAGATCAACGACTTTCTGGACACCGTGCCGTTCAAGAGCCCCATGGACATGACCTTCGGACCCGACGGTTCGCTGTACGTCCTGGAGTGGGGCAGCCAGTTCGGCGGCGGCAACAACGACTCCGGCCTCTACCGCGTCGACTACGCCCAGGGCCGGCGCAGCCCCGTCGCCAAGGCCACCGCCTCCGTCACCGACGGACCGCTCCCGCTCGCCGTGGACTTCTCCGGCGCGGGCAGCACCGACCCGGACGGCGACCCGCTGACCTACGCGTGGGACTTCGACGGCGACGGCACCGTCGACTCCACCGACCGGGACGCCACCCACACCTACACCGAAGGAGGCGCGTTCAACGCCCAGTTGAAGGTCACCGACCCCGGCGGGAAGACCGGCTTCGCCAATGTGTCCGTCACCGCGGGCAACACCCGGCCCACGGTGACCGTCGACATCCCCGTCAACGGCACCCTCATCGACTTCGGCGACACGGTCCCGTACCGGATCACCGTCACCGACCCCGAGGACGGCACCGTCGACTGCTCCGACGTCACCCTCAACCCGGCACTCGGACACGACGCACACGAACACCCGACCAACGACATCGCCGGCTGCGAGGGCACCGTCGACACCGGTGACCTCGGCGGACACCCCGAGGGCGCCGACCTCACCTACGTCCTGAACGCGACCTACACCGACGGCGGCGGCGACGGGGCACCCGCCCTCACCGGTTACGGACGGGCCGTCCTGCAACCGAGGGTCAAGCAGGCCGAATACCACGACGACCAGTCGGGCACCCGCGTCATCGACCAGGCGGGCGCCGCCAACGGCAAACGCGTCGGGGACATCAGCGACGGCGACTGGCTGGCGTTCACACCGATGAGCGTGGAAGGCGTCGACACCGTGAGCTACCGCGTCTCCTCCCCGTACGGCGTCGGAGCGATCGAACTGCGCGCCGGATCACCGGACGGCGAACTGCTCGCCACCACCCCGGTCCCCGACACCGGGGACTGGGACGTCTACCGGCCGACCGATCCCGTCCCGGTGAAGCCCCACGACGGCACCCACACGCTGTACCTCGTCTTCACGTCACCGCGGGACAACTCCTTCGACGTGGACACGGTCGAATTCGGACCGTAGCCCGCCCCCGGGGGGTGGCGCGCCCCGTGCCCCCACACCGGGCGCGCCACCCCCCACCACCCACCCCGTCGGCTCAGCGCGTCCCCACCGCCGCGCGCACCGCACGGCGGGCCAGCGCGCAGTCGTCGTGCAACCGCCGCAGCAGCAGCCGCTGCTCCTCGCCGCTCGGCACCGTACCCGGCCGCGACACACTCGCCGCCCCGGCCGCAGGCGCGTCCCGCATGGTGCGCTGCACCTGCGTCTCGTACGTACGGATCTCCCCGGTCAGCACCAGCATCAGATTGACCAGGAAGGCGTCCCGGTCCGCCGTGCCGCTGGCCTGCGCGAGCTTGCTGATCTGCTGGCGCGCCACCGGGTTGTTGCCCAGCACCGTCCACAGCGTCGCCAGGTCGTACCCGGGCAGATACCAGCCCGCGTGCTCCCAGTCGAGCAGCACCGCCCCCGCGGGCCCCAGCAGCATGTTGGAGAGCAGCGCGTCACCGTGGCAGAACTGCCGCGTGCCCGGCCGCCCGAGACCGCGCAACAGCTTCTGGAGGTCACCCAGATCCCGGTCGGTGAACAGACCGAGCTCGTGGTAACGGGTGATCCGCGACGCGTAGTCAAGACCGGGGCCGAACAGGTCGCCCGGCGGACGCCAGGTGTTGAGCCGCGTCACCGCGCCCAGCACCGCCCGTACGTCGGCGCGCGGCGCCGCCTCGGCCGGATGGCGCGACAGGGCCGCGGCGCGCCCCGGCATCCGCTCCACGACCAGGGTGCAGTTGTCGGGATCGGCGGCGATCAGCCGCGGGGACCGGACCGGCGGCCGGTGCCGTACGAACGAGCGGTACGTCGCTATCTCGTGCCGGAAACTCTCCGCCCACGCCGGGGACGGGTCCAGTAAGCACTTCGCCACCGCCGTGGTCCGCCCCGTCGTCCCGACCAGCAGCACCGACCGGCCGCTGCGCCGCAGCACCTGAACCGGGTGGAACTCCGGGCAGATCCGGTGCACCGAGGCGATGGCCATCCGCAGTTGCGCGCCCTGGGCGCCGGACAGGTCCAGCCTGCCGCCCAGCGGCCCGCCGGACGTCCCCGTCCAGCGCCGCGCCCGGCCGGCGTGGGTGGGGTCCAGATAGGGGCCGCCCCCCGCCGTCGGGGGCCGCTGCTGCCGGGGCGGAGCGGCCACGGAGGGCGATGCTGTGTACGACGACGCTGTGTACATGGGCCAACGAATCCCTTCGTGGTACCGACGAATTGCCCGCGCCTCCCGCCCCGGCGGCCCTTTCACATCCTGGGGAATGTGTCCGAACCGCCGGGCCGGGGTGGCGCGTTCCTACACGACACCCGGTCGCGGGTGGCACACCATGTGGCGGACCCTGGCGAAGCCTGGCGAATAGTCGCCAGGCATCCGATCGGTGGGTGACGGCCGGTTACTGTCAACTCAGCCGAGAACCTGGGGGCTTGACGTGACCGGAGTACCCAACACCCGTCTGTCGGACCTGTTCGGCCTCGCCGGCTGGTCCAAGGGCGAGCTCGCGCGGCTGGTGAACAGACAGGCGGCGGCCCTGGGCCACCCCCAGCTGGCCACCGACACCTCGCGGGTCAGGCGCTGGATCGACATGGGGGAGACCCCCCGCGATCCGGTGCCGAGGGTGATGGCGACCCTGTTCACCGAGCGGCTCGGCCGTGTCGTGACCATCGAGGACCTCGGGTTCGTACGACACGGACGCGCGGGGAGACGACGGGACGCCGGGGAGACATCGAACCCCGACGGCCTGCCTTGGGCGCCCGACCGGACGGCTACGGTCCTCACCGAATTCACGGGAATGGACCTCATGCTCAACCGACGCGGCTTGGTGGGCGCGGGCGCCGTGCTCACCGCAGGCACCGCACTCACCAGTTCCATGTACGACTGGCTGCACACCGACCCCGCCCTGACCGCCGACGCTCCCCGGAGCGGCACCCCCCTGCACGCCGACCCCGCCGGGTACGACCGCTACGAGGCGGCCCCCGTCGGGGCGCAGGAGATCGACGCGCTGGAGCACTCCGTCGACGTCTTCCGGGCCTGGGACGCCGCCCGGGGCGGCGGACTCCAGCGAAAAGCGGTCGTGGGCCAGCTCAACGAGGTGGGCGGCATGCTGTCGTACCGCCACCCTCCCCATCTCCAGCGGCGCCTGTGGGGCGTCGCCGCCAACCTGGCGGTCCTCGCCGGCTGGATGTCGCACGACGTCGGCCTCGAACCCACCGCCCAGAAGTACTTCGTCATCGCCACGCACGCGGCGCGGGAGGGCGGCGACCGCCCGCGCGCCGGAGAGGCGCTCTCCCGGGCCGCCCGGCAGATGGTCCATCTGGGGCGACCGGACGAGGCGCTGGACCTGATGAAACTCGCCAAGTCCGGTTCCGGGGACGAGGTGCTGCCCCGCACCCGGGCGATGCTCTGCACGATCGAGGCATGGGCGCAGGCGTCCCTGGGCCGGGGCCAGGCCATGCGCCGGACCCTGGGCGAGGCGGAGGAGTTGTTCGTCTCGGACAAGGGAGACGTGCCGCCGCCGAGTTGGATGCAGATGTTCGACGAGGCGGATCTGCACGGCATGGAGGCGCTGGCGTACCGTACGCTCGCCGATCACGACCCCTCGGCCGCGACCCTGGCGCAGCGGCACGCCGCACGGGCGATCGAGCTGCGCCAGGGCGGTCGCCAGCGGTCGATGATCTTCGACTATCTTTCGCTGGCCTCCGCCTGCTTCATCGCGGACGATCCCGAACAGGCCGACCGGTACGCGCGGTTGGCGCTGGTGTCGATGGGGGAGACGTCCTCGCACCGCACCTGGGACCGGCTGCGGGAGATGTACCGGCTCACCGGGCAGTACGCGGCGCACTCCACGATCCGGGGGCTGCGCGAGGAGATCGACGCGGTCCTGCCGAACTCCGTCCACAAGCCGAGGAGTTCACCGATCTAGCCACCCACCGCCCACCCGGCACCTGACGATCGTCGTTCACCGATCCCGTTTCCACCGACCGTTGTTCACCGATCGTCGCCCACCGACCGTCGTCCGACTCGTCCATCTGTACGTCCTGACGGCGGCCTGTCTGTCCGGGGACCTCTCCGGGGCCGTCACGCCTCCGGGCCGTCGTGGCCGATCCGGGCCACCAGCACACAGGCGTCGTCCTCGCGTCCGGTCCCGCCGAACTCCTCGACGACCGTCCTGACACTGTCCTGCGCGTCGCGCGCCCCGGACAGCCGGGGACCGAGCGCCAGTAACCGGTCCACGCCCGTCCGGTCCGTCAGCCTGCCGGTGTGCAGCACCAGCAGGTCGCCGGGCAGCAGGGTCGTCTCGGCCTGCTCGTACGCGGCGCCCGACGTCGCGCCGAGCAGGACACCGTCCAGGGGGGTCAGCGCGCGCCCCGTCCCGTCGCGGAACAGCAGCGGGGCGGGGTGGCCCGCCTGTGCCCAGAGGAGGCTTCGGGTCTCGGCGCGGTAGCGGCAGCAGACGGCGCTGCCGAGCGCGGGCCGGTCGGCGGTGTCGAGGAGCTGGTTGAGATGGCCCATCAGCCGGCCCGGCTCGACACCGGCCACGGCCATCCCGCGCAGGGCGCCCAGCAGCATGGCCATCGTGGAGGCCGCCGCGACCCCGTGACCCGTGAGGTCGCCGACCGTCAACAGGGTGTCGCCGCCGGGGAGTTCCAGCGCGTCGAACCAGTCTGCCCCCACGGGCGTGCCGCCCGCCGGGGGCAGACAGCGGCCCGCCAGATCCAGGGCGCCCGGCGCGGACCGGAGGGGGCCCCGCCACGACGGCAGTACGGCCTTCTGCACCTCGGCCACCAGCCGCTGTTCGCTCCGGACGCCGCGCTCGCGGCGCCGGAGCGTGTCGCCGGACTCGTCGACGGCCCGCCGGCGGCGGCGTAACTCGCTGACGTCCCGCAGCACCGCCCACATGGAGGCCGTGAAGCCGTCGGCGTCGAGCACGGGCTCGGCCGTCATGTGCAGGGTGCGGATCCGCCGGTCGGCGCTGACGACACGGAACTCGCTGTCGATGGTCCGGCCGTCGACCAGACAGTCCGTCACCACCGTCTGGAGCGGGCCCCGGTCCTCGGCGACCACCACCGACGGCAGCTCGTCCAGGGTCATCGGCCCCTTCTCGCGCGGGCGGCCGAAGATCTCGTACAGCTCCGGGGACCAGCTGACCTCGTCGGTCAGCAGATTCCACTCCGCGCTGCCCACCCGGCTCGGCGCCGACCGGATCCCCGCACCGGTCTCCCGCGCGGCGGGCGGCGCGACGGCCGTCTCCTGGGGCAGCCCGTTGCTCAACTGCCCGAGATGCGCGCCCAGATCGTCCAGCTGATGGACCGCCAGGTCGCACAGGGCGCGCTGCCAGCGCCGCCGGGAGTCGTGCTCGTCGGCCACGGTGTCCCTGCGCACGGCGTCCACATCCCCGCGCAGGCTGCGGGTGCGCGAGATGAGGGACTCCACCACGCGCCGCTCCGGTGGCTGCGGGGTGGGACGGTCCGCGGACAGGGGGGACGGCATCTCGAACTCCGTTACAGGCGTGGCACTGCCAGGTCTGAAGGGTGGACCCCCACGACTGTCGCACAGGCCGCCACGGCCCGTAAGCCGTTTGGCAACACTCGATCCGGTGGTGCTTGCGACATATGCCAACGGCGGGACGGGTGACTCACCGTCACGGGTGAGACCGACAAATGGAATTGACGCGGCCGTCCGCCCCTCCGGTCCGCCGCGCCGTCGTGCGCCCCGGCGTCCGCCGGGAGTGCGCCGGGGAGCGCGTCGGAACGCGCCGGAGCCCCCGGTCAGGGACTCGACGGTCCCCGACCGGGGGCTCCGGCCGGCGTTCCCCGCAGGGGCGCCGGGAGGCGGCGCCGCGCGCTCCGCCGGCCGGGACGCCCGGGTCGGGGGAGCGCACGCCGCGTCACCGCCGGAGTCACCAGATGGACTCGACCCACTCGGGGTGGTCGACGAACGGGTTGCGGTTGTGCTGGAACTGGTTGTATATCGCGTCGTTGCGGCGCTGCTCGAAGCTGTCCGGCGGGTCCTCGTCGCTCCACGCCTTCAGTACGGAGAGCCGGCCCATCAGGGGGGACGACCCGTTGTTGACCCGGTCGTTCGGTTCGAGGTTGGCGAACGAGTCGTTGCCCTCGTAGCGGACCGCCATGTAGAGGATCATGCGGGCGACATCGCCCTTGACCGCGTCGCGCGGCTCGAAGGAGTCGCTGTCGGTGAGGTTCCCCGGGGCACCGCTGACCGAGCTGCCGCCGTTGTCGAAGTCCTTGTTGCCGCGGATGCCGTTGACCTGGACGTCCTCCGGGCGCAGGTGGTGCAGGTCGGTGCCGGGGCCCTGCGAGGTGCCGAAGTCGCCGTGGGACTGGGCCCACACGTGCTCACGGTTCCAGTCGCCGACGTTGCCGCCGTTCTTCGACTTGGCGCGGGAGAGGCCGCTGTAGAGGAGCTTGACGTTGGCGGAGTTGGCCGGGTCCTGGTCGGTGACCTTGAGCGCTTCCCAGACGGCCGTGTACGAGAGCTTGGTCTGGTTTCTGATGATGGTGTGGAGCGCGCTCTTGAGCGCGGGACCGGTCTTGCCCAGGGCGTTCTGGTAGTACGTGTCGTCCAGCGCGGCCAGCTTGTTGACGGCCGAGGTGCCGGTGACACCGGTTCCCGTTCCGGCCGCCGGGGGTGTGGCGGCCGGAGCGGCGTTCGCGCTGCCGACGAGCACCGCGGCGGCGGCGCACAGGGCCAGCACGGGCCGCACGGCGGGATGGTGACGACGGGACATGTGGGGGCGTCCTCTCCTCATAGGAACACCGCGCGCACGGCCGTAGGGTGGGGCGGTGCACGCGGTGATCATGCGTGGTGTGGCGTTTCCGCAGGAGCTTTCCACAGCGCCTGTGACGCTGGGGTGAATGTTCCGCATCCATCATGTGCAGGTCAAGAGGCCGGTCGGCGACGGGTGTTGGGGCGGCGGGACGCTCCTCATACCTGTTCACATGGATGGGCCGGAGTTACGCGGCTGAAGATTTGGTCCATACCAGGTGCTTGACGGGCGCCCCGTGGCTGCCTTCAATCAAGCAGTGAAAAAGGCGCCCCCAAGCGCTTTCTTCTCCGTGTTACCTGTCATGCGCATGCCCCCCACGCAAAGCGATGTGATGACCGTGCATATGTCCTGGCGGCGCCGTACGGCGCTGTACGCCCTCGCACTTCTGTGCACCTCCGGAGCCGTGGCCGCCGTGCCCGCCGGAGCCTCCGCCGCGACCGGACCCCACTCCGGCGCGGCGCCCGCGGCCGTCAAGTTCGAGGAGAACTTCGACGGTCCGGCCGGATCGGGTGTCGACGGAAGCAAGTGGCAGATCGAGACCGGCGACAACGTCAACAACCACGAGCGGCAGTACTACACCTCCGGCAACAGCAACGCCCAGCTCGACGGGCAGGGCAATCTCGTGATCACCGCCCGGAAGGAGAATCCGGGCAACTACCAGTGCTGGTACGGCACGTGCGAGTACACGTCCGCCCGGCTGAACACCTCGGGCAAGTTCGACTCCGCGTACGGCCGGGTCGAGGCCCGGATGAAGATCCCGCGCGGCCAGGGCATCTGGCCCGCGTTCTGGATGCTGGGCAGCGACATGGGCCAGGTCGGCTGGCCCAACAGCGGCGAGATCGACATCATGGAGAACGTCGGCTTCGAGCCCGGCACCGTCCACGGCACGCTCCACGGCCCCGGCTACTCCGGTGCCGGCGGCATCGGCGCGGGCTACAACCTGCCGAACGGTGAGGCGTTCGCGGACAACTTCCACACCTTCGCGGTGGACTGGGCGCCCGACTCCATCACCTGGTCGGTGGACGGCAACGTCTACCAGACCCGTACGCCCGCCGACGTCGGCGGCAACCCCTGGGTGTTCAACAAGCCGTTCTTCCTGATCCTCAACCTCGCGGTCGGCGGCTACTGGCCCGGCGACCCCGACGGAAGCACGGTGTTCCCGCAGCAACTGGTCGTCGACTACGTACGGGTCAGCGACTAGTACCCGTTTCCGCCCGTGGGTGCGGTACGGGCACGACCCGCCCCGCACCCACGGGCCCACCGGTCCACCGGCCCCCGGTGGGCCTCCCCAGAAGTGGACGGTGACCCGCATGACCGCCTCGTTCAAGCCCTGGAAGCACCTCAGACCGCTGGCCGTGCTGGCCATGCCGCTGGTGGCCGTGGCCTCGACCATGAGCGTGACGCCCGCGACCGCGGCCGTCGCGGCCGTCGGCACCGTCACCGGCATCGGCGGCAAGTGCGTGGACGTGGCGAGCGGGAGCACCGCCAACGGCGCCGCCGTCCAGCTCTACGACTGCAACGGCAGCGCCGCCCAGCAGTGGGACGTCGCCTCCGACGGCACGATCCGCGCGCTCGGCAAGTGCCTCGACGTCAAGGACGGCGGCACGGCCAACGGCTCCGTCCTCCAGCTCTGGTCGTGCACCGGCACCGCCAACCAGAAGTGGACCGTCTCGGCGGCCCGCGACATCGTCAACACCCAGGCCGACAAGTGCCTGGACGCCACCGGCAACAGCTCGGCCAACGGCACCCGGCTCCAGCTGTGGACCTGCACCGGTGCCGCCAACCAGAAGTGGACCGCGCCCTCCGGCGGCGGCGGGAACCCCGACCCCGGCGGCGCGCCCATGGCCGTCGCGCCGTACATCTACAACGGCTGGGGCAGCCCGCCCAGCCCCACCACCGTGCAGAACGCGACCGGCGTCAAGTGGTTCACTCTCGCCTTCGTCCTGAGCAACGGTTACTGCAATCCGCAGTGGGACGGCGGCCGGCCGCTGACCGGGGGCGTGGACCAGCAGACCGTCAACACCGTGCGCGCGGGCGGCGGTGACGTCATCCCGTCCTTCGGCGGATGGAGCGGCAACAAGCTGGAGAGTTCCTGCGGCAGCGCCGGCGAACTGGCCGCCGCGTACCAGAAGGTCATCAACGCGTACGGCCTCAAGGCGATCGACATCGACATCGAGGCCGCCGCCTACGACAGCCCCACCGTGCAGCAGCGCACCGTGGACGCGCTGAAGACGATCCGGGCGAACAACCCCGGCATCAAGATCTACATCACCTTCGGCACCGGCCAGAACGGCCCCGACACCAGCCTGATCAACCGCGCGGCCTCCTCCGGCCTCACCGTCGACAGCTGGACGATCATGCCGTTCAACTTCGGCGGCAACGGCCAGAACATGGGCACCCTGTCGGTCCGCGCGGCCGAGGGCCTGAAGACCGCCGTCAAGAACGCCTACGGATACGGCGACGACGAGGCGTACCGCAAGACCGGCATCTCCTCCATGAACGGCGTCACGGACGTCGGCGAGACCATCACCGTCGCCGACTTCCGCACGATCCTCGCCTACGCGCAGCAGCGCCACCTCGCCCGGCTGACCTTCTGGTCCGTCAACCGCGACCGGCCCTGCACGGGCGGCGGGGCCGACACCTGCTCCGGCGTGAGCCAGTCCGCGTGGGACTTCACCCGGGTCCTGGCGCAGTACCGGGGCTGACCCGGCTGTCGCCGAACGCGGCGGACAGCCCCGTGACGCACGAATCGCCCCGGACACCGTGGAGAGGTGTCCGGGGCGATCGGTGTGTACGGGTGCGGGGGCCGGTCGGCGCTGGTCAGGCCGGCTCCACTTCCAGGAAGCGCCGGCGGCGGGGACCCCGGTAGAGCAGCGCCTCCCAGCCCAGCCGGGTCAGGACGGCGGCGCACGCCGTCAGCTCACGCTCCTCCTCCCGCGCCGCGCCGCTTCCGTGCGGGCCGAGCCACTCCACCCGTACGGTGCCGGGCCGTTCGCCTGCGGCGACCCGGTACCCGGTGGCGGTGCGCCGCCCCTCCCCGTCGAGCGCGGAGGGTGCGACACCGGCGGCCTCCAGGGCCAGCGCCACGGCGCGGACCGGCTGGTTCCGCTCCCAGTCGGCCGGGACGGCGCCGGGATCCGCGGCGGCGGAGTTGGTGAGGCGGCGGATCTGCGACAGGCCCGCGAACGCGACTCGTACCTCGGCGGCGCGGACCTCCGGCGGGACGTGCGGCGGCGGGCCGTCGCCGGTCGCGGCGGCGAAACCGCCGGACCCTTCCGTACTCCCGCCCGCGTTCGTACCCGTGTTCCCCTCGGCCGTCATGCCCGCACAGTAGCCGTGACGCGCGGAGGGACCCCGACCGGACGGGGGAGACCGGCCGGGGCCGATTGAGTGGGGTGCGGGCGGCGGTCGCCTCGCGGCGATGCGCTCCACAGGGCTTCAGCCGAACGATCGTCCCTGTGGGCTTTTCTTGATGGGGCCCGGGGACACTGTTCCGTCCACACCCACATACACCCGAACGGTTGCCCGGCGCGGAATGTTCCCGCCCGGTTCGGGCCGCGTTCCGCCGCGCGCGGGCGGGCGGACGCACGGCCACTGTCAGTGGCGGGTGATAGACCGGTTCCCGTCAGGACACCCGGCCGCACCGGTCCGGTCCGGACATCCCGTTCGCCGATCGCACGAGGAGACCTCCCCGATGACCGCGACCCCGACTCCGCCGCCGACCCCGCCGCCGGTCCCGACCGGCAGGCTCCTGCGTACGCCCGACGGCGTCGACCTCGTCCTCCGCAGGACCCTCACCCTCCCGGTCGGCGAGGTGTGGGCGGCCGTCACCGAGCCGGCGCGCACCGCCCGGTGGTTCGGCCCCTGGGAGGGCGACGGCACACCCGGCGGCACCGTGCGGGTGCGCATGGTCTTCGAGGACGAGGAGCCCTGGAGCGAGATGCGCGTCGACGCCTGCGAGGCGCCGCGCCGGCTGGCCGTCTCGACGGCGGACGAGGCGGGCGGCTGGCGCCTGGAGCTGAGACTGGCGGAGGCGGCGGACCTGCCGGACGGACCGCCCGGCGCCGAGACGGGCGGTACGGAGATCCAGTTGGTCCACCACCTCCGGACACGGGACGGGGTCGGCGAGATCGGCCCCGGGTGGGAGTACTACCTGGACATGCTCCGGGTCTCCCTCGACAGCGCTCCGCGGCCGGTCTTCGACGACTACTACCCGGCGCAGAAGGCGTACTTCGAGGAGTTGACGGCCGAGTAACCGGGCACGCGCGGCCACGGACCTCCGTCCGCCGCACGCCGTCGGCCGCTCACAGGGCCCAGTCCGCCGAGGCCGCCGCCGTCCGCGTACGGCCGAACTCCAGCCTGGTCAGCACCGCCTCCGCCGGCAGGTCGAAGACCAGCCACCCGCGCGCCGAGCGGCCAGCGGTGAGCGGCACCGGCCAGCTCAGCACCGGGCCCACGGTGAGGTCGGCCGCCGCGGGCAGCGGTCCGTACCGGCGGCCGGACCTGTCCACGGCCGTGAAGCTGTGCGCCACGTCGTGCGGATACGGCAGCGCCCCCGCGTTGCTGACCTCGGCGAGGACGGCGACCCACTTCCTGCCGTCCGGGGCGCCGGTGCCCCGCGCCCCCGGCCGACCGGTGCCGGTGTCCGCGCTCCTCACGGCCAGGCGTGCCACCCGGGACGCCTCGTCCACGACGGCGGTCACCGCCAGGGCCAGCATGGCCTCGTCCTGCCCGCCGGGGTGGTTCACCAGCACGGTGTCGCCCAGCAGGACGGCGGTGCGGGCGGGCCGTACGGTCCGGGTGGACCGCCCGTCCTCGGAATCCGAGTCGTCCTGCGCCGGTACACAACCGGTGAGCGTGCACATGGCACTCAGTGCGACGGCGACCACCGTCGTCCGGCCGAGGGAGCGGTGCCTCGATGAGCGTGTCATGACCGAATGATGGAGCGCCCGATCGCGTGGACACCGCTCATCCGCAGGTGTTTCCAGGACATCTTCTGTCCTGTATGCCCCCTACGTTGAGGTCATCGCGCCGACGCCCCACGAAGGAGCAGACCCATGAGCGTTCTCAGCGGCAACCAGCCCGAAGGCACCCCCACCTGGATCGACCTCAGGACCCCCGACCGGACGGGCGCGCTCGCCTTCTACCGGGAACTGTTCGGCTGGGAGTACGAGCCGTACCCGACCGGCGACGACGACGGCACCCTGTGTCTGCTGCGCGGGCGCCCGGTCGCCGGAATCGTCCCCGACCCGGGGCGGACCACCGCCGCGTGGACGATGTACTTCGCCACCGACGACTGCGACGACACGGCCCGGCGGGCCACGGAGGCGGGCGGGCGGCTGGTCGAGGAGCCCGCCGATCTCGCCGACCACGCCCGTACGGCGGTCGCGGTGGACGCGGTCGGCGCCCGTTTCGGGCTGTGGCAGGGGCGCACCCGCCTCGGCAGCGAGATCGTCAACGAGCCCGACTCACTGGTCCGCAACGACCTGATCACCCCCGACCCCGGCCCCGCCCGCGCCTTCTACACGGCACTGTTCGGCTTCACACTCGACGGCAACGACGAGGTCCCGGAGCTGGACTTCACCTTCCTCCGCCGCCCCGACGGCCACGAGATCGGCGGGATCGTCGGCAGCGCCGACGTACCCACCTCCGCCTGGGGGACGCTGTTCGCCGTGGCCGACGCCGATGCGGTGGCGGGCCGCGCCAACGCCTCCGGCGGCTCGGCCACCGAGCCCGAGAACACCCCGTACGCCCGGATGTCCGCCGTCACCGACCCCTCGGGCGCGGTCTTCTCGGTGGGCACGGCCCACTGACACCGGCCGCCGACGCCGCTGCCCGCCCGCCTCCGCCGGCGGTCTCCGGTGCCAACGGGAGGGAAGGCGGCGGCCGATGTTCCGGATCGGCCTGCTCACGGCGGCCGATTCTGAGACTCTCATGATGCTCGCCCCTCCAGGGGACGAGTCCCTCGGACCGGCCGCCAGGACCAGGGGGTCGACCTGCGCGGGGACCGACCGCGGGCGGGGCGCGATCCGCCCTGCCGCGTCGTCACGCCGGGGGAGCCCGGGGGCCGGGGCGTCCGGGGGCGCGTTCCGGAGCGGGCCGGGGCCGGTGGCTCGTCGGGGGCCGGACGGCGGAGAGACGATCACAGGGGTGGGGCGGGTGGCTGTCCGGTTCGGGGTGCTGGGTGTCATCGAGGCGTGGCGGGACGGGAGAGCGCTGGACGTGGGGCACGCGCGGCAGCGGTGGGTACTCGCGGCGCTGCTCGCGGACGCCGGTCAGGTGGTGCGGGCGGACGCGCTCGTCGAGCGGGTGTGGGGGGAGCGGATGCCCCGACGGGGCCGGGAGGCGCTGTACGGGTACGTGTCCCGGTTACGCCGGGCGCTGCCCGCACCCGAGGTCGACATCGTGCGCGAACAGGGCGGCTACCGGCTCTCGGTGCACGGCGGGAGCACGGACACCGGGACGATCGATCTGCGCCGGTTCCGCGAGCTGACGCACCGGGCGCGGGCGACGGACCCGGGCGAGCGGGCGGCCGTGCTCTGGGAGGAGGCGCTGGGACTCTGGCGGGGGGACGCGTTCGCCGGGGCGGACACCCCCTGGTTCAACGCGCAGCGCTCGCTGCTCGACGCGGAACGGCTGGCCGCCCGGCTCGATCTGGCCGAGACACGGCTGCGCCTGGGGCAGCACGCCGGGATGGCGGCCGAGCTGGCCGCCCGCGCCGAACGGCATCCGCTGGACGAGCGGGTGGCGGGGCAGTTGATGCTCGCCCTGTACCGCTGCGGTCGCCAGGCCGAGGCGCTGGAACGGTACGAGCGGATCCGGCGGCTGCTGGCCGAGGAGATGGGTGTCGATCCGGGCGGGCCGCTGCGGCGGCTGTACCACCGCATCCTCACCGCGGACCCGGCGCTCGCCGTCTCCCCGTCACAGCCCGCCGAGGTGCCCGCCGTCAGGCGGCCCCGGCCGGTGCCGAGGCAACTTCCGCCGCCGCCCGTCGCCTTCACCGGACGCGGCCGTGAACTCGCCGCGCTCGAAGGACTGTTGAAGCGGTCCGTCGGCGCGGACCGGGGGCCGGTGATCTCGGCGGTCGGCGGCGCGGGCGGCGTGGGCAAGACCTGGCTGGCACTGCACTGGGCCCATGAGAATCTCGACCTGTTCCCGGACGGGCAGCTGTATGTGAACCTGCGTGGATTCGACCCGTCCGCCGACCCGTTGACCGCCCCGGCGGCGGTACGCGGCTTTCTCGACGCGCTCGGCACCGATCCGCAGCAGATGCCCGCCGACCCGGAGTCCCAGGCCGGGCTGTACCGGTCCCTGGTCGCCGGGCGCCGCATGCTGATCGTGCTGGACAACGCCCGTGACACCGACCAGGTCCGCCCGCTGCTGCCCGGCGGCGGCAACTGCGTGGTCGTGGTCACCAGCCGCAGCCACCTCGGCGGACTGACCGCGACCCACGGCTCCCAGTACCTCGCCCTCGGCACCCTTCCCGACGACGACGCCCGCCAGGTCTTCAGCCACGCGCTCGGCCACGACCGGATGGCGGCCGAGCCCGGCGCCGTGGCCGTCCTGCTCCGGCGGTGCGCGGGGCTGCCGCTGGCCCTGGGCATCACCGCCGCACGGGCCGCCGCCCGCCCCGACTTCCCGCTCGCCGCGCTGGCCGACGAACTCGACGACGCGCCCACCCGACTGGACGCCCTGCACGCCGGAGACCTGGCCACCGACCTCAGAGGGGTCTTCGAGACGTCCCTCCGCGCCCTCGACACGCAGAGCGCGCGGTTCTTCCCGCTGCTCGGACTGGCGCCCGGACCGGACATCGGTGCGGCCGCCGCCGCCCGGCTGGCGGACCTCCCGCTCCCGGCGACCCGGCGGGTGCTCCGGGTCCTGGAGGCGGCCCATCTGGTCGGACAGCACTGTCCCGGCCGCTACCGGATGCACGACCTGGTCCGCCTCCACGCGATCGAACGGGGCCGGGAGCAGCCCGCCGACGTCCGGGACGCCGCCCTGGGCCGGCTGGTCGACTTCTACCTGTGCGGTGCCCGCGCGGGTGACCGCTTCCTGGCCCCGCACCGTACGCCCCTCGCCCCACCGGAGCCCGACCCGGCGCCGGTCGCCGCCGACGTCCGGGACGCCGGGACGGCGATGACCTGGTTCGAGGCCGAACACGTCTGTCTGCTCGCCGCGCACCGGTCGGCCCTGACCCACGGCTGGCACGGCCGGGCCTGGCAACTCGCCTGGGCACTCGACACCTTCCACTGGCGGCGGGGTCTGCTGTCCGACCGGGTCGGCACCCTGCGGGACACCCTCCCCGCCCTCGCGTCGCCTCCGGACCGGGCCGCGCTCGCCCTGGCGCACCGGCTGCTCGGCCGCGCCCACGTCCCGCTCGGCGAGCACGACCGGGCGGTGGAACATCTTGAACGGGCACTGGCCCTCTTCGAGGAGGCCGGTGAGGCGGCGGGCCGGGCGCAGACCCATCTGAACTTCGCCCTCGCCTGGGAACAACGGGGCGACGACGCCCAGGCGTTGGAACACGCCGTGCGGAACCTGCGCCTGCGCGAGACGCTGGACAGTCCGCCGCGGGAGGCCGAGGCCCTCAACGCGGTGGGCTGGTACCACGCCCGCCTCGGAGATCATCGGCAGGCGCGCGAGTACTGCGAGCGGGCCCTCGCGCTGTGCCGTCGGCACGGCTTCCGGGAGGGCGAGGCGTTCACCCTGGACAGCCTCGGCTACATCGCACACCAGGGAGGCCGCTACCCGCTGGCCCTGGAGCACTACGGCCGGGCGCTCACCCTGCGCCGCGAACTGGGCGACCACTACGAGGAAGCCGACACG
This sequence comes from Streptomyces sp. NBC_01498, assembly GCF_036327775.1. Classification (NCBI taxonomy): domain Bacteria; kingdom Bacillati; phylum Actinomycetota; class Actinomycetes; order Kitasatosporales; family Streptomycetaceae; genus Streptomyces; species Streptomyces sp. NBC_01498. The sequence goes on from NZ_CP109598.1 coordinate 6,903,897, forward strand.
CTGGCCCGGCTGGGCGACGCGTACGGGGCGCTGGACCGTCCCGCCGAGGCCCGCCGCGCGTGGAGCGGGGCGCTCGCCCTCTACCGCGACCAGCGGCGCACCGCCGAAGCCGAGGGCGTCCACGAGCGGCTGGCCGCGCTCGGGCCGGCCGGAGGCTGATCGGTGTCCGGCGTCGCGGCCCTTCGCGCCGTCCGCTCGCCGGGTGGTTCTGGGGGGTACGCCGCCGGCCGGAGGCTGATCGGTGTCCGGCGTCGCGGCCCTTCGCGCCGTCCGCTCGCCGGGTGGTTCTGGGGGGTACGCCGCCGGCCGGAGGCTGATCGGTGTCCGGCGTCGCGGCCCTTCGCGCCGTCCGCTCGCCGGGTGGTTCTGGGGGGTACGCCGCCGGCCGGAGGCTGATCGGTGTCCGGCGTCGCGGCCCTTCGCGCCGTCCGCTCGCCGGGTGGTTCTGGGGGGTACGCCGCCGGCCGGAGGCTGATCGGTGTCCGGCGTCGCGGCCCTTCGCGCCGTCCGCTCGCCGGGTGGTTCTGGGGGGTACGCCGCCGGCCGGAGAAGGACCGGCGTCCGGCGTCCGCCGTCGCGCCCTGCCGCGCCGTCCGCGTCGTCCGCCGGCCGGGGGCGCTTCGGGCGGCGGGCCCGGAATCCGCAGGCCGACAGCCTGCGGATTCCGCCCTCCGTGCGCCCGTCCTCCGTGCGCCCGTCCCCCGTGCGGGCGCTCCCCGGTCCGGACACTCCCCCGACTGGTTCGGTTATCGGCGGGGCTCCCTCCACGCACCCCCTCCGCGGGCCCCGCACCGGACTGACGTCGGTTCACTCACCCCGGCGAACGAGCGATCCGCCGGGGCACGACAAGCGGACGGGATTCGGTGGTCGGTCCGAAGGTCCGCTCTTGGTCGCGTCGCATTGGCCACACTGCCGGGGCGCCCGTCGGGAAACCTTCGGAAAACCTGCAATCCACCAGGGACCGGCTGTCCGGCCGTGCCGCCTTCCTCCGGACAGCGTCCCGCGATCGCGCGTACCCCGCCCTCCGGAGAGAATCGGCGCGGGCGCGTCGACCGATGAGTCTCGGGCCCGCCGCCGGTCACAGGAGCGGGACCGGTCACGGGCCCGCCGCTCCGGCCGCGAGATCGAGAAGCCGAGAAGCCGGAGAACCTGGCAGCCGGGAAAGCCGGGAAACCTCCGGACCGGGCAGCACGGAGCCGGGAGCGAACGCACCAGAAGGAGAAACACCATGACCGCCAGCACCGTCCAGCCGATCGTCGTCACGCCCGGGATCGAGCGGCTGCTCGCCTTCTACCAGGGGCTCCTCCGCGCCGTGGAGACCGCGCGCACGCCCGACGAGGGCCCGCCGTTCTTCGTCAACCTGCGGATCGGTGAATCCGATCTCGGCCTCGTCTCGGACACGGACGTCGAACTCGGCGCGCCCCAGCGGATGCTGCTGAGCGTCGCCGTCACGGACGTGGACGGTCTGCTCGGGCAGGTCGAAGGGCTGGGCGGGCAGGTACTCGGCCCTCCCAACGACATGCCGTGGGGCCAGCGGGTGGCCCACATCAAGGACCCGGACGGCAACGCCGTCAATCTCACCCAGCAGCTCTGAACCGGTCCCGGCGGACCGGTCGTCCCCAGCTGTCCGACCCGCCCACCCGGCCCCCGCCGGTCCACGTAGCATCACCCGTATGGAGAAGCGCGTACTGGGCAGGACCGGCCGTGAGGCATCCGTCGTCGGACTGGGCACGTGGCAGTTGGGGGCCGACTGGGGGGACGTCGCCGAGGCCGACGCCTTCGCCGTTCTCGACACGGCACTCGAATCGGGGGTGACCTTCTTCGACACGGCGGACGTGTACGGCGACGGCCGCAGCGAACAGCTCATCGGCCGGTTCCTGAAGAACCGCCCCGACGCCGACGTGTTCGTCGCGACGAAGATGGGCCGCCGCGCCGAGCAGCGCCCCGAGAACTACCGGCTGGACAACTTCCGGGCCTGGAACGACCGTTCACGCGCCAACCTCGGCGTGGACACCCTCGACCTGGTCCAGCTCCACTGCCCGCCGTCGGACGTCTACTCCTCCGACGCCGTCTTCGACGCGCTCGACACCCTGGTCGCCGAGAAGCGGACGGCCGCCTACGCGGTGAGCGTCGAGACCTGCGCCGAGGCACTGGCCGCCATCGCCAGGCCGGGCGTCGCCTCCGTGCAGATCATCCTCAACCCCTTCCGGCTCAAGCCCCTCGAAGAGGTGCTGCCCGCCGCCCGTGAGGCGGGCGTCGGCATCATCGCCCGTGTCCCGCTCGCCTCCGGCCTGCTGACCGGCAAGTACACCGAGGACACCGTCTTCGCCGCCGACGACCACCGGAACTACAACCGGCACGGCGAGGCGTTCGACCAGGGCGAGACCTTCTCCGGCATCGACTACGGCACGGGCCTCGCCGCCGCCGCCGAGTTCTCCGGGCTGGCCCCCGAGGGCGCCACGCCCGCCGCGACCGCGCTGCGCTGGATCATCCAGCAGCCCGGGGTCAGCACCGTGATCCCCGGCGCCCGTTCCGTCGAACAGGTGCGGGCCAACGCCTCCGCTGCCGCGCTCGCCCCCCTGCCGGACGCCACCCTGGACGCCGTCCGGGAGCTGTACGACCGCCGTATCCGTGCGGAGGTCCACCACCGCTGGTGAGGATGAACGGGATGAATTCCCTCACTTCGTACGAAGGGGACTTCCCGTGGCGCTCAGTACCGACGAACGCGAGCGGTTCCTCGCCGAGCCGCACATCGGATCCCTCGCCGTCGACTCCGGCGAGCCGGACCGGGCGCCGCTCGTCGTCCCCATCCGGTACCAGTACGTGCCCGGCGGGGACCTCTGGATCCTGACCGGGGCCGACTCGCGCAAAGCCAGGCTGATCACGGCGGCGGGCCGGTTCTCGCTGCTGGCCGAGCGGGTCAGCCCGACGGTCCGGTACGTCTCCGCCGAGGGCCCGGTGACGGAGCGGATCCCCGGCACCCGGGACCACCTCGTGGAGATGGCCGGCCGCTATCTGCCCGCCGACAAGGTCGACGCGTACGTCACCATGGCGAGCTCCGGCTACGGTGAGCAGGTCGTCATCCGGATGCGGCCCCAGCGGTGGCTGTCGACGGACCTCGGCGGACTCTGAACCGGGCACCGTGAGGTGGGCCGACGCCCCGGGCGAAGCCGCCCGGGGCGCGGGCCCGCCGACTGTCATCAGCCGTACCGTCGCGCGCGACGGCGTGACGGCGCGTACGTCCTGAGGAATCCATGACCCGAAACCTGCGGTTGCACCGGGCGAACCAGACCAAGATGCTCCGGCGCGACGCCCGGTCCCGCTGCAAGTTCTGCGGAACCCCGATCGAGTTCTTCGACCGGTACGACGGGACACGCATCCCGCTGACCCCGGAGTTCCCCGCGCGCGCCGTGCCGAAGCACCTGCACTGGCACATCAACCGCGGCGTGGCGTACCCCGGGAGCGACACGGCCTTCTGCCGTATCCCGCACCCGGCCGTCTGCCCGGCGGTGGAGCACCCGGACCTGCCCGGCGAACTCGCCGACGTCGTCCGGGTCCTGGCCCGCCGGATGCACCAGGCCGTCCAGGACGGGGAGTTCACCCCGTACGAGGAACCCGTCGGCGAGGAGAGCGTCGCGCACCCCGAGCCCGAACGGGTCGGACGGTTCCGTCACATCGTGGCGTACTACGGCGATCTGCGCCTCGGCCCGTGCGCCATCGAGGACCTGCGCTGTGTCGCGGAGGAACACCGCACCGGCGTGCGCTGCGAGAGCGGGGTGTACAACGCGGGCGAGGGAGAGTGGGCCCGGGTCGACATCGACGTCCGGCAGGCGAAGGGCCGGCAGGGACAGCTCGTCCTCGACGTCACCGGCGGCCAGGTCTGGGCCTGGCACCTGGTCGACTTCCATGTCGTCCGACGGTGGTGGGCGCAACGCTGCGAGGACCACTTCATGTCCTCGCGGCCCGACGCCGTCCGGAACGAGTTCGTGCCGTTCCACCCCGTACGCCACGACGCCTTCATCCTCACCGAACGGCCGACCGGCTACGACGTGGCGAAGACCGACGAGGGCATCGTCGTCCACGAGGGCCCCCGCGAACGCCACAAGTGCGCCCACTGCTCGAACTGCACGGTCGAGTCGGTGCCCGAGGGCTGGCTCTGCTGGCAGTGCGAACCGGAGCTGCGCCGCCGCGCACGCGTGCACCGGCGATGGGTGGGACCCGGGGCACCGGGACCACGGACCGACTGACCTCGCGGTACGCGAACCCCGGCTGTCGCACGAATCCCGACGTACGCGAACCCCACGTACGCGAACCCCGGCCCTCGCGAGGAGATCCCGGCGCGCCGACGCCTCGGCTTCCGCCCTGAACCCGCCCCCGCCCACGTCGTGTTCAGGCGTGCACCTCGGCCGTGTGCCGGTGGAATCCGCCGGTCGTCCAGGTGGCGCCGTCGGCGGTGACGGCGAAGCCCTCGGTGTCCGGCAGGGCCTCCAGCCAGTCCCGGGCCCGCTCGCCCATCGCGTACGCGGCCGTCGCCCGGGTATCGGCGACGGTGAGCCCCGCCGGGCAGACCACCGTGATCGACGCGAGGCCGCCGACCGGGGCCTCCCCGGTGCGGGGGTCGATGACATGGCACCCGCGCTCGGCCGGGCCCGACGTGGCCACCCCCAGATCGTCCCGGGCCTCGACCACCAGGGCCAGCGCGCCCGGACTCAGCGGGTCGGCGATCCCCACCCGCCAGGGCCCGCCCAGCAGTTGGACGTCGCCGCCGCCGTTGAGACAGACCCGGCCGGCACCGGCGGCGGCGATCGTACGGGCCGCGCGTTCCACCGCCCAGCCCTTCACCAGCCCCGTCGGGTCCAGCCCGCCCGCGTAGCGGGTGGTGAACCAGCCCTCGCTCTCCCGTTCCGCCGCCGCGCACAGCTCCAGGACCTCGGCCACCTCCGGCGCGCAGTCGGCACGGTCCAGCTCGCCCCGCCCCAGCCGCATGAGCTGGCTGCCGGGGCGGTACGTCGAGAACAACTCGTCCGCGCGGTGCAGCGAGGCCACCGCCGCCCCGAGGGCGGCCCCGACCCGGGCCCCGTCGCCGATGTCACGGACGTCGAACGAGAAGACCGTGCCCATCGACTCCTCGACGTGGCGCAGCCGTTCGGTGCGGTCCGCCACTCAGACCCCCGCCTTGTCGAGGGCGCTCTGGAGCGAGTCCTGATAGCCCTTGCTGGTGTAACTGGCACCGGAGACCGCGTCGATCCCCGCGCCCTGCGCGCTGACCGCCGCCTGGTTGAGCTTCGGTACGGCGTTCGCGGTGACCGACTTGCTCTGCGCGTCGGAGCCGGGCGCCTGACGTGCCTCCGCCTTGACGATCCGCCCGCCGCTGAGGGTGAGCTGCACCTGCACGGGGCCGTACTGGGTGTCCACCGCGTCACCGAGCACCGTGCGCGGCGCCGGCGGGGCCTCGGCCGCCGGGGGCTCGTTCGCGGGAGGTGCCTCGTCCGCCGGAGCCTCGTCGACCGGGTCCCCGGCCGGGGGTGCCTCGCCCGCCGGGGCGTCCGGCGGCGGCACCTCGCCCGTGTCCGGGGCGGCGCCCGTATCCCCGGCCGGAGGCGCCGAGACCACCACCCCGCCGGGGGGCGGCGCGGCCACCCCCGCCACCGACGACCCGCCGGGCTGCTTCAGTGCGAGCAGCAGGACGACCCCCGCCGCGGTCGCGGCGGCACCGATCATGATCCGCCGGAGCGGACGGTTCCTCTTCATCGGCTGCCTCTCACATCTCGAAGGATTCGTGGTGAATACGGCGGGCGGGCACGCCCGCCTCGCGCAGTGCCTCGTACGACTGACGGGCCAGCCCGGTCGGCCCGCACACATAGACGTCGTGGTCGTCGATGTCCGGCAGCAGTTCGCGCAGCCGACGGGGAGTGATCTCCGGCCGGACCCCGTCCGGCCCGTTGACCGCGTACAGCAGCCGCGCGCCGCGCGCCTCCGCGATCTGCCGCAGCTCACCCCACAGCGCCAGGTCCTCGGTCTTGCTGGCCCGGTAGAGCAGGGTCAGATCGCCCGGTTCACCGGGCAGCGTCTCGAACAGGGCCCGCATCGGGGTGATTCCGGCACCGCCCGCGATCATCAGCACCTTCTCCTGGCTGCGGCGGGCCGCCGTCATCGCCCCGTACGGCCCCTCCGCCCAGACCCGGGTGCCGGGCGCGAGCCGCGCCACGGCCTCGCTGTGCTCACCGTTCGCCTTGACGGTGATCCGCAGCAGATCGGGGCGCGGCGCCGCCGACAGCGAGTACGGGTTGGAGCTCCAGCGCAGCCCGTCCGTGAGGAACCGCCAGCGGAAGAACTGGCCGGGCTGCGCGCCGAGCCGGTGCAGCCGGCGCCCGGTGATCAGGACGGAGACCACGCCCGGTGACTCCTGCACCGTCCGCTCGACCCGCATCCGATGGCGCCGGTTCAGCCGGACCGGCGCCAGCACCCGGTACCAGAGCAGCAGCAGACCGGCCACGCCGTACAGGGCGTACCAGAGGGAGCGTGCCGTCGGGTTCGCGACGAACTCGGCGCCCGCGGCCAGCTGGTGCCAGAAGGACAGATAGACCGCGACGTAGGTCAGCAGATGGAGGTAGTACCAGATCTCGTAACGCATCCTGCGGCGCACCGCCCGCGCCGAGACGAAGCCGATCAGCAGCAGGAGTGCCGTGCCGACGGTCGCCTCGACCATCCGGGGGAAGTCGAGGACGATGATCAGCGTCTGCTCCACCAGACCGGTGTTCGCCTGGACCGCGTAGCCGCCGATGGTCAGCAGGAGATGGGCGAGCACCAGACTGACGGCGAAACGGCCGCTCATCGCGTGCCAGCGCGCCACCCGGTCGGAGCCCACCCGCCGTTCCAGCGCCGGGACCCGGGCCATCAGCAGGATCACGACCGCGATCGTGTAACCGGCGAGCAGCCCGGTGAGGCGGCCCGATCCGATCAGCCACTCGGCCAGGTCGACGTGGACGACCGGGGTGTTCTGCCACCACAGGGCCATGACGCCGGTCGCGCCCGCCCACCACATCGCCAACAGCGGTCGTGCGCCCTGCCGTTGCGGGCGGATCGCGCGCATGGTCTGCCGTCTGGCGGCTCGGCCGTTGTGCATCATCGCCAAGGGACTGCTCCTCGATTCTCCTCGGTGTCCGCCCATACGGATGGGAGAGGGGCCCAGTTCAATCACCGGGGCGGGCAGATGGGACGAGTTCGGGGCGCGGCCGTCGGACGGCCGATTTTCGCGGTGATGCGGGACATATGTCCGTACGGTGTCCGGGGCCGGTCGCCCACGAAGGGGGCCGGAGCCCCGGCCGCCGCGAGTCTTCCGGCGGGGCCGACCGGGGGAGCGAATGCGTGTTCCGGCCCGGCGGCTGCATAGGGTGTGTCCCGTGCCTGGTGAGACTGACCTGCGAAGACTTCTGATCGACATGCGGCCGGAGCTGAATCCGGGGCGCTACGTGTTCACCACGGTGGCCGGCGGCGTTCCCCCCGGGGTCTCCCCGGTCGTCATGGTGGCCGAACGCGAGGGCCTCACCCTGGTGTTGAGCCAGGAGGACGCCGAAGCGGCGGGACTGGGATACGACTACGTGGCCGGCTGGCTGGTCCTGCGGGTGCACTCCGCGCTGGAGGCGGTCGGCCTGACGGCCGCCGTCGCCCACGAACTCGCCAGGGGCGGGGTCAGCTGCAACGTGGTGGCCGGGTTCCACCACGACCATCTCTTCGTGCCGTACGAGGCGGCGGACCGTGCCATGGACCTGCTCGACGGGCTCTCCCGTAGATCAGCGGCCGGTCGCTCGTAGTAACATAAGTGGTTTGTCCGGGAAGGGTTTTCGGGGTGTTCGGGACGAGAGGCCGGGCCGTTTCCGGGTACTCCGGGCACGTACGTTCCCTTCCCGCCGTCGGGAGAGGACTGAACGAATGACAGCATCCGCGCACAACGTCGAGACCATCGAGGTGGTGGGCGCGCGCACCAACAACCTCCGTGATGTCACCGTGAGCATCCCCAAGGGACAGGTGGTCGCCTTCACCGGGGTCAGCGGCAGCGGCAAGACCTCGTTAGCGATCGACACCCTGCACAGCGAGGCTCAACTCCGCTATCTGGAGGGGCTGTCACCGTTCGTCCGGCAGTACATCACCCAGCGCAACCGCCCCAAGGTGGACCGCATCCTCGGTCTCGGCGCGACCCTCGCCGTCGATCAGCGCCGGCTCAACCGCAACCCCCGGTCCACCGTCGCCACCATCACCGGCATCGACGGCCACCTCGGACTGCTGTACTCCCGGCTGCCCGGCATCGGCCCCGACACCGTTCCCGGCGACGGACACCTCTCCACGGCCCACTTCGACCGGCACACCCCCGAGGGAAGCTGCGCCGACTGTCACGGCGTCGGTGGCCGCTGGCAGGCACGCGAAGAACTCATCATCACCCAACCGGAGTTGCCCCTCTTCGAAGGAGCCTCCCCCTGGTACGCGAAGTGGCGGTCCGGAGAGCACGCGTTCATCCCCGCCCTCGCCGAGAAACGCGGTGTGGACCTCGCCCGGCCCTGGCAGTCGCTGCCCGAGGGCTTCCGGCACAACGTGCTGTACGGCACGGGTGACGAGAAGATCGAGGCCACCGTCGACATGCCGAACAAGAACGAGACCTCCTCCTGGACGTACACCTCCAGCGAGCCGCTGCGCGGCGCGCTCGCCGAGGTGGAACGGGTCTTCGCCAAGGCCGCGACGCCCAGCGCCAAGGAGCGCTACCTGCCGTACATGCGCAAGATGCCCTGCACCACCTGCGGCGGCACCGGCTACGACGCCATCGCCCGGTCGGTACGGCTCGGCGGGCTCGCCTACCCCGAGCTGCTGGAGGTCGACGTCCGCGAGGTGCGCGCCTGGGGGGAGCGCGTCACCGCCGGACTCGGCACCGGACAGCGCGCGGTGGGCGAGCCCCTGCTCCAGGACCTGGCCCGCAGACTCCGGGTGCTGGACCGCCTCGGCCTGGCCCACCTCCAGCTCTCCCGGGGCGCGGCCACCCTGTCCGGCGGCGAACTCCAGCGCACCCGGCTCGCCGCGCAGCTCAGCACCGAACTCAGCGACATCATCTTCGTCCTCGACGAACCGGGCACCGGCCTGCACCCGGCGGACAAGGCGCATCTGCTGGACATCGCGCTGGAACTGCGCGCGGCCGGGAACACCGTGCTGCTGGTCGAGCACGACCCGGAACTCATCGCCCGCGCCGACTGGGTGATCGACATGGGGCCGGGCGCCGGGCGGCTCGGCGGCGAGGTCCTCGTCTCCGGCACCCCCGACGACGTCGCCGCGCACCCGACATCGCTGACCGGGCACTACCTCGCGGGGAAGGGGCCGCGCCTGCGCCGCTCCCGGCGGCCGGTTGGGGACCGTACCGCCTGGGTCGAGCTGCACGGGCTGTCCGCGCACAACGTGACCGCGGACCTGGTCCGCTTCCCCATGGGCCGGCTGACCTGTCTGACCGGGGTCAGCGGCAGCGGCAAGAGCAGCCTGCTCGGCGCGCTCGGCGCCGGGATGGAGGCGGTCCTGAACGGCACGGCGGCCGACACCGTGCGCCGGGTCACCGGAGGCGACCGCTTCAGCTGGGTCGCCGTGGTCGACCAGGAGCCGATCGGCCGGACCCCCCGGTCCAACCCCGCCACGTACAGCAAGGCCTTCGACATCGTCCGCAAGCTGTTCGCGGAGACCGACGAGGCGCGCAAGCGCGGCGTCAACGCCTCCTGGTTCTCATTCAACACGGCGAACGGCGGACGCTGCGAGACGTGTACCGGGTACGGCCGCAAGCTGGTCAACATGCACTTCCTGCCGGACGTGTGGGTGGTCTGCGACGCCTGCGAGGGCCGCCGCTACACACCGGAGGCCCTGGAGATCACCTACCAGGGGCTGGCCATCGACGGGGTGCTGGAGCTGACCGTCGCCGAGGCCGTGGAACGCCTCACGAAACCACGGCAGTTGGCGGAGGCGCTGGAGGCGCTGGACCGGGTCGGCCTCGGCTATCTGCAACTCGGCCAGAACGCGACGGAACTCTCCGGCGGCGAGGCGCAGCGGCTGAAACTGGCCTCGGCGATCCAGCGGGGCGCGGCCGGGCGCAAGGCCGGACTGGTCGTTCTCGACGAGCCGGTCTCCGGGCTGCACCCTTCGGACATCCAGCGCATGGTGGACGCCTTCGACCTGCTGCTGGACTCGGGCAACACGGTGGTCGTCGCCGAGCACGACATCCCGGTCGCCGCCTCCGCGGACTGGGTGATCGACCTGGGGCCGGGCGCGGGCCCGGACGGCGGGGCGGTCGTCGCGGCGGGCACCCCCGAGGACGTCGCGGACGCGGACACCCCGACGGCGGGCTTCTTCCGCCGGTACGCGGCGGGCCTGCCGCTGCTGGGGGAGCCCGGCGAGAGCTGAGTCCGGTGTCGCGGTGGATCCCCGGAGGCCACCGCCGCCGGTCGGCCCGACGAGGCCCGAAGTCGCTCTCGGCCAGCGGCTGTTGAGCGCGCGGGTCGAGTCGGGTCGACCGGGGGGTGTTGAGCGCCTGGGCCGAAGTCGCTCTCGGCCAGCGGCTGTTGAGAGCGCGGGTCGAGTCGGGTCGACCGGAGGGCGTTGAGTACGCGAAGTCGTCCTTGGCCAGCAGCTGTTGATCTCGCCGGTCGAAGTCACCCATGAACGGAGGTCGTTGGCGCAGTCGGTTGACCGACGGGGTCGAAGTCGTCCACGACCCTGGGGGTGTTGACCTCATCGTCCGAAGTCGACCGCGATCGGGGGCAGTTGGCGGGTGAAGCCCCGCGTCCGGCCGCGACGGTGCGCGGTCAGGCGCGGGGTGACGCCAGTTCCACGACCGTGATGTCCGGGTCGGCGCCCAGCCGGACCGGCGGGCCCCAGAAGCCGGTGCCCCGGGTCACGTAGAGCAGCGTGTCCCCGTGCCGGCTCAGTCCGGCCACGGACGGGTTGGCCAGGCGCGAGAGGTGCGTGAAGGGCCACAGCTGGCCGCCGTGGGTGTGGCCGGAGAGCTGGAGGTCCACCCCGTACCGGGCGGCCTCCTCGACCTGTACGGGCTGGTGGGCGAGCAGGACGACGGCCCGGTCCCGGTCGCGTCCGCCGAGCGCGGCCTCGTAGTCCGGGCCCTCGCCGACGTCGGCGCCGCTCGCGTCGTCGACCCCGGCCAGGTCGAAGCCGGGCAGGGCGACCCGCTCGTTGCGCAGGGTGCGCAGCCCGAGTCCCCGCACGAACCGGACCCACTGGTCGGCGCCCGAGTAGAACTCGTGGTTGCCGGTGACGTAGAACGCGCCGTGCGGGGCCCGGAGATCCGCGAGGGGTTCGGCGGCCCGTCCCTGGTCGGCCACGTCGGCGTCCTCCACCAGATCGCCGACGAGGGCCACCAGGTCCGCCCCGGTGTCGTTGAGGAGGTCCACCAGCTGCCGGGTGCGGGACCGCCCCACCAGTACGTTCAGATGGATGTCGCTGATCAGGGCGATCCGGAAGCCGTGGGCCGCCGGGTCGAGCCGGGCGAGCGGCACGGTGAGGTGCTTGATCCGGGGAGGGCCGAGCGCGGTGTACGCGCCGTACCCCACGGTCGCGGTGGCGGCGGCCCCCGACACCAGGGCGACGGTCCGGCCGACGAACAGCCGCCGGGAGAGCGGGAGAACGGCCGCGGGAGCGGGGGCGGGCTCCGGGGAGTCCGTGCCGGACACGGAGTCCGTACGGGTCGCGGGCTCCGCACCGGCCGCGGAGTCACCGGGACGTCCGGGCCCGGCGTTCGCGGCCCTGCGCCGTTCCGCCCGCAGCAGGAACAGCCGGAGCACCTCGCCGGCCAGCAGCGCCAGGGTCAGATAGAGGATCCCGGCCATCCACACGAAACCCGGCCAGCCGACCACCGCGTTGAGCGGCACGGGAAGCCCCCGCTCGCCGGGCGGCGCGGCCACCAGCAGCAGGCCCAGCACGACGATCAGCGCGGTACCGCCCCGGCGCCACCAGGAGCCGGGAGTCGTGGTGTCGCGGACCGTGCGCCGCCACACGTAGTAGTGGACGGCGGCCAGCAGCGGCAGGACGAGCGCGACGAACAGCGCGGAGGACACCGGACCCCCGGATCAGCCGGCGATCGGCTGCGGGTCGCCGCACCAGCGCCGCAGGGCCCTGGTCAGCCCCCGGCCGGGCTCGGCGCCCGCCCACGCCACGTATCCGTCGGGCCGGATCAGCACATGCGCGGGCCACGGGTCGCCGAGGGGTTCGGCGAGCACCCCGGTACGCAGCCGGGCCTCCCAGCCCTCGGCGGCGGGCGGGCAGCCCTTGGTGCCCGTCAGGACGAAACCGCCGCCCCTGAAGAGTTCGTACAGCCGCTCCGGGCCGCCGGGAGCCGCCACCAGTGGCCGGTCGGGCACCCGCCGGCCGACCCACCGGTCGCCCCCGCCCGCCGGGTAGCGCAGGGTCAGCCCCGACAGGTGCCGCACGTTCAGCCGGTGGACCGGCTTGATACGCATCGACCACATCGCGGCCTTCCGCATCAGCCGGGCGGGCAGACTGTCGGAGGTCTCGAACCGGAACGACAGGTCGGTCTTGCGGAGGGTCTCCGCCGCGATCGGGTACCGCTCGGCCTCGTAACTGTCCAGCAGATCCTCCGGCGCCCACCCGTCGAGCACCGCCCGCAGTTTCCAGCCCAGGTTGAACGCGTCCTGGATACCGGTCTGGAGGCCCTGCCCGCCGGACGGGATGTGGGTGTGCGCGGCGTCCCCGGCGAGCAGCACCCGGCCGACCCGGTACCGCTTGGCGTGCCGCTGCGAGCTGCGGAACCGCGACAGCCACAGCGGGTCGTGGATGCCGATGTCCAGCCCCAGGATGTCGGCGCAGCTCTCGCTGAGGTCCTCCAGGGTCAGCGGCTCGTCCGCGGGTACGGTGAACTTCCGCCGGTCCAGGACGATGACCCGGTACGTGCCGTCCCGGAACGGGAACAGGGCCGCCATGCCGCGCCGGTTGATCCGGGCGTACTCGGCGGGTCCCGGCGGACTGCTCAGCCGGGCGTCGCCCATCATCAGTGACTGGTCGTAGTTCCAGCCGTCGAACTTCACCCCGAGGGCCTCGCGCACGGTGCTGTTCACGCCGTCACAGCCGACGACGTACCGGGCCCGGACCGTGGTCGGGCCCTCCGGGCCGGTCAGTTCGACCACGACGCCCTCGTCGTCCTGCGACAGCCCGGTCATCTGCGTGCCGTACACCAGCACCGCGCCCGCCTTCTCGGCGGCGATCTGCAACGCGTCCTCGGTCTTCGCCTGCGGGATGGACAGGCTGAACGGGAAGCCGGTGTCGAGCAGTCCGTAGTCGAGGAAGCCGTCCTCGTTGCCGAGCGGCGGGTGCGGGCACTCCAGGCCCCAGGCCAGCAGATCGTCCACCCGGCCCCGCATGTCGAGCAGTTCCATGGTGCGGGGCTCGACCGTACAGGCCCGGGACAGCCGGCTGCGCCCGTCGCGCTTGTCCACGACCTGGCAGGAGATGCCGAAACCGGCCAGTTCCGCCGCGAGCGCGAGTCCGGCGGGCCCGGCGCCGACGATGAGCACCTGTGGGGACGGCGGCATCTGCTGACTCCTTCGGATCGGCTGGTCCCGCCGCACGGGGAGGGTGCGGGGCGCGCGAGGCGCGGGGCGGCCAGGGCGGCCGGACGAGGGCCGCGGAGCCGCACCCCGCCGTGACGCCAGCCAGTTAAGGGGCGGTCCTCGGCGGGGCGCAACAGGGCTGAGAACGAGGTGAGAGGCGGTGGAGAGCGGGAGCCTCCGGATGAGACCGGTTCGAGAACCAGGTTGAGATCAGGGGGACCTAGCGTGGCGGACGATCAGGTGGTGTCCATGCTGTCCAGCCCGCAGGGGGGCGTCCCGCCATGACCGCGCATCCGCCGGAACCGCTTCGCGCACCGGCCGCCCCGGAGCCGCCTGCCCCGCCGGAGCCGCCCGCCTCCCCGGAACCCCCGTCCGCCACGACGTCACCGGCCGTCCCGGACCCGGACGACCTGGAATCCCTGCTGAGCATCCGCCACTTCGAGAACCTGCTGCTGCGGATGTTCGCCGAGGGCAGGCTCAACGGCACCACCCACACCTGTCTGGGACAGGAGTACGTGCCGGTGGCGCTGGCCCCGCTGCTGGCGGGCGACCACGTCCTCAGCAACCACCGGGGCCACGGCCACTACCTGGCCCTGTTCCGGGACCCCGCCGGACTGCTCGCGGAGATCATGGGCCGGGCCGGCGCGGTGTGTTCGGGCGTCGGCGGCAGCCAGCACATCCGCCGCGAGGGCTACCTCTCCACCGGCGTCCAGGGCCAGAGCCTGCCGCTGGCCGTCGGCATCGGTCTGCGCTGCAAGCGCGTCGGGTCCGGCCGGATCGCCGCCGCGTTCGTCGGTGACGGCACCTGGGGCGAGGGAGCGGTGTACGAGGCGCTCAACATGGCCGCGCTGTGGCGGTCGCCGGTCCTGGTGGTCGTCGAGCACAACGGGGTCGCCCAGTCCACCCCGTCGCACCTCCAGATGGCCGGTTCGATCGCGGACCGGGCCGCCGCCTTCGGCATCGACTTCCTGGAGATAACCGGCCATCAGGTGCCGGAGATCCGGGAGCGGCTGGCCCCCGTGGTCCGCCGGGTCCGCGAGGAACACCGCCCGGCCGTCGTGCAGTTCACCACCCACCGGCTCGGGCCGCACAGCAAGGGCGACGACACCCGCCCCCGGGAGGAGGTGGACCGCCTCTGGGACGACGACTGGCACCGGGAGCTGACCGAACGGCTGGGCGAGCCGTTCCGGGAGCTCGACGCGCGGATCCGCGCCGACATGGAAGAGCTGGCCCGGGAGGTGGAGGCACGGCCGCCCGCCGCGTGGACGGGGTCCGGTCTCCCGGACACGAGGATGGAGTAGCCATGGCCGAACCGAGCGAGAGCACGGAACCGACCGGACTGACGGACCTGGTGGCCGACGTGCTCCAGGTCGCCGCCGCCGAGGTGACCGACGACACCGGGCCCGCCACCTCGGCGGCCTGGACCAGCCTGCGGCACGTCCAGATCGTCGCCCGGGTCGAGAAGACCTACGGCATACGGCTCACCGCCCGTGAGGTACGCGGCTGCCGGAGCGTCGGCGCCCTGCGCGGGGTGCTGGCGGAGAAGCGGGAGACACCGTGAGCGGGCCCGCACCCCGGGTGGTGGAGACCCTCAACGGCGCCCTGGTCCGGCTGTTCGACGAACGGCCCTCGCTGCACCTGCTCGGGGAGGACGTACTCGACCCGTACGGCGGCGCCTTCAAGGTGACCCGCGGCCTGTCCACCCGCCACCCCGACCGGGTGCTCGGCACCCCGATCAGCGAGGCGGGCATCACCGGCGTGGCCGGCGGTCTGGCCCTCGCCGGTGACCAGGCGATCGTCGAGGTGATGTTCGGCGACTTCGCCGCGCTCGCCTTCGACCAGGTGCTCAACCTGATCTCCAAGTCGGTGACCATGTACGGGGACCGGGTGCCGATGCCGGTCGTGGTGCGCTGCCCGGTCGGCGGCAACCGGGGGTACGGCCCCACCCACAGCCAGAGCCTCCAGAAGCACTTCGTGGGCATTCCCAACCTGGCGCTGTACGAGACGAGCCCGTTCCACGACCCGTACGCGCAGCTCGCCGAGGGCCTCGACCACGGGCCCGCGATCCTCTTCGAGGACAAGGTCCTCTACACCCGGCGGATGTACCGGGACGGGACGGTGGACGAGCACCACCGGTACGAGCTGCTCGGCGGCCCGACCGGCTGGGCGCACGTCACCCCCGTGGACGCGGCCCCCGCCGACGTGGTGCTGATCTGCCCCGGCGGGACCGCGCACCGGGCGCTCGAAGCCGCCCGGCTGCTGCGCGACCGGGGACTGACCGCACACGTACTGGTACCGGCCCGGCTCTACCCGCCCGACCTGGAACCCGTGCTGCCGCTGCTGGCGGGCGCCCGGCTCGTCGCGGTCGCGGAGGAGAGCACCGCGGGCGGCACCTGGGGCGCCGAGATCGCCGCCCGGGTGCACGCGCGGATCTGGGCGGAACTGCGCGCGCCCGTGCTGCTGTTGTCGTCGGCGGACTCGGTGGTGCCGACCGCCCCGCACCTGGAGGCGGAGGTACTGCTGGGGGCCGGGCGGATCGCCCAGGAGATCGAGGCCGCCGCCGCCCGCACG
Organism: Streptomyces sp. NBC_01498; assembly: GCF_036327775.1. NCBI lineage: Bacteria > Bacillati > Actinomycetota > Actinomycetes > Kitasatosporales > Streptomycetaceae > Streptomyces > Streptomyces sp. NBC_01498. The sequence goes on from NZ_CP109598.1 coordinate 6,920,069, forward strand.
CTGCCGGCCCGCGCGCCGGCCGCGCCCGCGGGGCCCGTCGCCGCCGCCGGGCCCCTGGTGGACCCCGGCTCGCACGCGTCCGCGCCGGCCGCCGCAGCCCCGGACACCGTCGCGCCGGAAGGCGTCGAGCCCGTGGCCGGGGTGCCGGTCAGCATGCCCAAGCTCAACAACAACGACACCGACTACCTGGTGCTCCAGTGGCTCGCCGAGGACGGCGCGGAGGTCGCCGAGGGCGACCCGCTGGTCGAGGTGGAGACCTCCAAGGCGGTCGAGGAGATCGCCGCCCCGGCCGCCGGGCACCTGCGCGTGCACGCCGCCGAAGGCACCGAGATCGGCGTCGGGAAGCTCCTCGCCGAACTGTTCGCCGAACCGCCCACGACCCCGTCCGCCCCTCCGGCCGCCACCTCCCCGGGCGCCACGGCCGCGGCCGTGCCCGAACCGCCCGCCGCCGCCCCGCCCGGACCCGACGCCCGCACCCATGTGCTCGACCGGGCCCAGCAGGGCACCGCCGCCGTCGTCACCCGCGCCCACCAGGAGGTGCCCGCCGCCTTCGCCGCCGTCGAGGTCGAGGTGGACGCGGTACTGGCCCGGCTGCGGACGCTGTCCGACGACACCGGCGCCGAGGTCGGCCTCCCGGAGGCGGTGGTGAAGGCCGTGGCCGCCGCCCACCCCGCGTTCCCGCACCTGTTCGGCACCCTCCTGGACGAGCGGACCGTACGACTCGCCGACACCGTGGACATCGGAGTCACCGTGGACGCCGGGAACGGCCTCTACATCCCCGTGCTCCGCGACTGCGCCGCCCGTTCCCTCACCGACCTCTCCGACGACCTCATGGAGTTCCGGATGAAGGCGTTCCGCGGTGAGTTCACCGCGGGCGAGCTGTCCGGCGGCTCCCTGAGCGTGTCCCTGAACACGGAGCCCGGCGTCCTGGTCGTCCAGCCGATCGTCATGTGGCCGCAGCTGTGCATGGTCTCGGTCGGCGGCCCGCTCACCCGCCTCGTCCTCACCGAGGGGACACCCACCCCCGCCACCGCGGTCACCCTCGGTCTCGCCTACGACCACCGGGTCGTCAACGGCCGGGAGGCGGTCGCGTTCCTGCGCGTCGTCGCGGACGCCCTCCACGACCCGGAACAGCTCGACAAACTCATCGACTGACCCTGAGGAGTGAGCGCCAGTGGAGTACGGGTTGACCGCCTTCGGTGTGGCCCTGGGCGAAGAGGCCGCCGTCAAGGACGTCGTGGCCGAGTACACCGAGGACGTCGAGCGCGTCCTCGGATACGGCTACGAGTACATCCACCGGGCCCCGCCCGACGTGAGCGTCACCGACCTCGCCGTCGACGCGGGCCGGCGGGCCCTCGCGTCGGTGAACCCGCGCGAGGTCGACCTGCTCGTCCTCGCCCTCACCGACCTCGCCGACCACCTCTACTGGGACGCGGCGGCCCAGGTCCAGTGGGCCCTCGGACTCAGCCACGCCGAGGCGGTGCTCGTCGACCAGGGCTGCGTGGGCGGAGTCACCGCGTTCGACACCGTCGCGGGCCGGTTCGCCACCCACCCCGGCTACCGGACGGCGCTGGTCATCGGCGCCAACCGGACCGTGGAGGCGTACTGGAACAGGCTGGACACCCACTCGCTGCTCTTCTCGGACGGGGCCGCCGCCGCCGTCGCCGTACGCGACGCGCCCACGCTGCGCTGGCGGTCCTCCTACGCGGAGACCGACGGCCGGTACGCCGACTTCTTCCGGATGGACGTCGGCGGCGCCCGGCAGCCCTTCGTACCCGGCACCGGAACACCCGCCGTACGCGACGCCTGGGACGTGGTCGAGCGCTTCGACCACGACGCCGAACGGCTGGCCGCCTACGCCGAGGAGATCGACGAGCGCACCGCGCGCGCCGTCCACCGGGCCTGCCGCCAGGCCGACTGCGACGAGGAGAGCCTGGCCCGGCTGCTCCTGCTCAACGACAACGCCCGGGTACTGGCGGCGCAGGCCGAACTGATCGGGGTGCCGCTGGAGCGGACCAACGCCCGACTGGCCGCCCGGAACGGGCACTTCGGTGCCGCCGACCACCTGTTCGCCCTCGCCCGGCTGGAGGAGGACGGGGAGCTGGCGCCCGGGGACCTCGTGGCCCTCGCGGCCAACGGCCGGGGCATGCACTGGGCGTGCGCGGTCCTCCAGTGCTGACCGTGTCGCCGGCCGCCCGCTCGGCCGTCCGGGGAGTCTCCTCCCACCACCGAACAGATCGGAGTAAAACGCTATGAGTCGTCACCCCGCCCGGCGCGCCCTGATGGCCGCCGCGCTGGTCTGCGCGGGCCTGGGCCTGGTGTCCTGCGCGTCCACGCCCGACCCGGACGCCCAGTCCGCCGGCTCCGCAGACACCCCCGCCTGCCGGATGTTCAAACCGGTCTCCGTCGACCTCGGTCTCGGTGAACCCTCGGTGAGCCAGATGGCCGGCGACGGCTGCACCGCCCACACCCACGAGTTCGGCACCCTCACCCTCACCCTGCGGGACCGTCCCTACGAGGCGGTGGCCACCGGGGACGGCAAGCGGAGCACGATGAAGTTCGGCGAGTACGACGCCGTGATGCTGATGGGTTCCCTGAACGGTGTCTGCAAGATCTTCCTGGACACCGGGGAGAAGGACAGCGTGGAACTGCGGCTCGGCCGGACCACGGCGATGACCCCGCAGGTGTGCACCTCCCTGAAGAAGGCGGCGGGGAAGCTCGCGGCCTCGCTTCCCGCCCCGACCGCAGCCGCCGGCTGACCCTTCCCCGTACCCCTGGTGCCGGGGCCCGCCACCGTACGGTGGCGGGCCCCGGCACCAGGGGTTTCGCCGCTCACCCCAGGGTGCGGGTGGTGGCGGCCAGGGTCGCCTCCCCGACGGACGCGACCCCGAGAGCGGGCGCCCGGGTGTCGCCCGGCCCGTCGGCCGCCGGGCCCGGCAGCCCCGGGGTGCGGTCGATGACCCGGACCGTCGCCGGTCCCGCCGCCAGTTCCAGTTCCAGCTCCGCTCCCCGCGCGGGCACCTGACGGACCCACAGTTCCCACGCCGCGTCCCCGTCCGGGTCGTCGGCGAACCTGCCCGGCACCCCGGACAGGGACCAGCCCCGGACGGCCGCCCCGCTGACGACGATCACCAGCTCGTCGGCGCCGCGCCCGGAGACCGCCGTCAGCCGCACCCGCCGCCCCCCGTCCGCCGAGTCCCCGACCACCGTGCTGGTGACCCGGGGACCGGGCAGCGGGAACGCGTCGGCCGGGCCGCGCCGTACCGGCACCCGCCAGCCGGGCCAGAGGTCGGCCACCGAACCGCGCTCGGCGTCCGCAGGCAGGAACCGGTCGCTCCAGTCGTCCGACGGTGCCCTGCCGATCCAGTGGGCCGTACGCCGGTCCGCGTCCCACAGGTACAGCAGGTCGGACCGGACCGGCTGTTCGCGCTCCGGAGGCAGCAGGGCGGTGCCCGCCAGCACCGCCGTCGCCACCACGGCGGCGGTCACCGGCAGCAGACGCGGCAGGCGCGGCAGCACCCCCGGCAGCAGGGCCGTGAGCAGTGACGCCACGGCCACCGGCGCGGCCACCAGACCGAGGCCCAGGGCGTTCGTGAGCAGCGGCAGCAGCGGGAACACCAGCAGGGCGCACGGCACCGTGCCCAGCGCGGCGGCCAGCACCTGGCCGCGTACGGTCGTCCCGGCCCGGGAGGTGAGCACGGCGACCGCCGCGAGCAGCCCCAGCGTCGGCCAGACGAAGACGTGGCTGCCGCCGGGCAGCAGCACCGCCGTCACGAGGGACAGCAGGATCCACAGCAGCGCCGCGCCCGCCACCTGCGCCCCGGGACGGGCCCACCGCCGGGCGAGCAGAGCCAGCGCGCTGCCGACGGCCAGGGCGAACACCAGGAACCCGGCGAGCGCCGTCCCGTGCCCGCCGATGTCGTAGTAGTGGGGGAACTCGGCGTGCCCGGACGCCGTCAGCGGGGCCAGGAAGAACGCCGCCCCGGCGGCGAGCAGCAGCTGGCCGAGGGCGACGAGGAACCCCCGGCAGACGTCGCCCACGGTGAGCGCGCCCCGGGCGCGCAGCCGCAGCAGCAGCGCCAGGCCGAGCCCGGCCACGACCAGCGCGGCGGGCAGGGCCGCGCCCAGCGGATAGGAGACGAACAGTCCACCGGCCCGGAAGTACGCGGAGTTCCCGGCCGGGGTGTGCGCCAGGTCGGCGGAGCCGAGCGCGCGGGCCAGCCCGAGGGCCTGGTCGCCCTGGTGCTGGACGGTGGCCGGATCCACCTGGTCCGGGGTGTCGGTGGCCCCGTGGTAGTGGGTGTAGCCGTCCAGGTAGGCCAGGTTCAGCCCCTGGTGCCCGGCCTCCTGGAACACCGTGAAGTCGGTCAGGTTGGGCATGTAGCCGTACGCGGCGTCGAGCAGCGAGTCGGCCCGCGCGCCCGGCACCTTTCCGGCGAGGGTGTCCACCAGCCACGCGGCGTCCGGCCCGGTCTCGAACATCAGGCTCGGCCCGCGGCTGCCCCGGGCCTCGAAGTTCAGGACCACCGCGTCGGGCGGCAGCGCGCCCGGGGCGTCCACCAGGGCCTGCGCGCCGAGGAGACCGCTCTCCTCGGCGTCGGTGAACACGAGCAGGACGTCGTTGCGCGGGGGCGGTCCGGTACGGAGCGCGCGGGCCGTCTCCAGCAGCACCGACACCGGGACCCCGGCGTCGTTGGCGCCGGGCCCGGCCTCGGTGGAGTCGTAGTGGGTGACCAGCGCGACGGGCCGGGTGCTCGCGGTGCCGGGGATGCGGGCGACCACGTTCTCCAGCCGGAGCCCGGCGTACCGGGAGTCGGCGGCGGTGGGGGAGAGGTCGGGGCGGTGGGCTGCGGCGGCCCCGGTGTGCACTTGGGCGTCGATGCCCAGCGCGGTGAGGGTACGGACGATGTACTCACGGGCCCGGGTGTGCGCGGGCGAGCCGCTGGGCCGGGGGGCGTCGGCGATCTCCCGTACGTGAGCGCCGGCGCGGGCGGCCGAGAAGGCGTCGGCGGGAGCGTCCGGGCCCCGGGCGGCGGGCATCCGGGCGTCCTGGACCACCAGCGCCAGACACAGCGCGGCGAAGACGGCGACCGCCGCCGGGAACACCCGGCGTCTCCCGGCCGTACGGCCCGTTCCCGGCGGCTCGTCACCGGCGCCGTGCCGGTCGGTGCCGTGCTCCCCGGGGCTGTCGCGTGCCCGCCCGTCGGGGCGTGGATCCTCCGGGCCCTCGGGGTCGGGCGCGGACCGGTCGGAACCACCGGGCGGGGTGCGGCCCGCCCCGGTGTCATACCGCCTGAGTGCCATAGACCGTGGACCCCTCGCTCGGCAGGTATCCGCCGTGCACTCCGGCGGTGCTCTCCCGCCCGCGCAGGGCGCGCGCGATGCGGTCGATCACGTCCCGCCCGGCGACCGGGCCGAGTTCCGCGGCGGCGCGCTGCCGGGCGTGGTCGCGGACCAGCGGGTTGAACGTGTAGGTGGGGCCGCCCGACACCTCGTCCGGGGCGACCGCCAGCAGATGCAGGTTGACCAGGGCGTCCAGCAGCCGCTGGGTGTCGTCGCCGGGCCGGTCGGAGACGGCGGAGACCATCCACTCGGGGACGTACTCCAGGTCGCACAGGCTGAGCCGGAGCCACAGCCGGTACCCGGCAGGCGGCAGCTGGTCGAGGGAGGACGCGAGCCGCGCTCCCATGTCCAGGCAGCCGATGGAGAGTTCGGCGATACGATTCTGCTGGGTCGACAGGCGGTCGGTGAAGCTGCGCAACGTGCAGCGGGGGCGGGCCCGCAGCCGGGCTCCGGCGGCCCGGATGGCCAGCGGCAGATGACCGCAGAGCCGGGCGATCCGCCGGGCGCTGTCCACCTCGGCGAAGACCCGTTCCACGCCCACCAGGGAGGCGAGCAGATCCAGTGCCTCGTCGGTGGGCAGCCCGTCGACGCGGTACTCGGTCAGACCGGGGATCTTCAGCAGACTGGACCGGCCCGTGCACAGGACCGCGCTGTCGCCGCTCGGCAGCAGGGCCTCGTACCGTGTGCACTCGGCCACGTCGTCGAGCACGATGAGCAGCCGCTTGGTGGCGGTGACGCTGCGGAACAGCGCGGCCCGTGCGGCGAGGCCCGCCGGGATGCGCTGTTCGGGCACCCCGAGCGCGTCGAGGAACCCGTGCAGCACCTCCTGCGGGGGTGCCGGGTCGGTCTGCCCGCGCAGGTCGGCGTAGAGCCGGCCGTCCGGGAAGTGCTGTTGCAGGCTGTGCCCGGCGTGGAGGGCGAGCGCGGTCTTGCCGGTGCCGCCGCACCCCGCCAGCGCCACCACACGGGGCCCGCTGTCCCCGCGCAGGTCCGAGGTGACGCGGTGGAGCAGCTCGCGCCGGCCGGTGAAGTCCTTGATCTGGGGTGGTAACTGGGCGGGCACCTTGGCGGGCGGCCAGGTCCGTTGCGGTACGGCGGGCGGTGGCGCGATCGGCTCGCCGGAGAGGATCTTCTGGTGCAGTTCCTGGAGTCCGGCGCCCGGCTCCAGGCCGAGATTGTTGATCTGGGTGAGACGGTTGTTGCGGTAGACGGTGAGCGCCTCCGCCCGGCGCTGGGACAGGTGCAGGGCGGTCATCAGCTGGGCGCACAGCCGCTCACGCATGGGGTACTCGGCGACCAGCGGCTTGAGTTCGCTGATGAGTTCGGCGTGCCGGCCGAGGGTCAGGCCCACGTCGAGCCACTCCTCCAGAACTGAGAAGCGGCGTTCCTCCCAGTGGGCGGCCACCGCGTAGGTGAGCGGTCCCGAGAGGTCGGCGAGCGGCTGCCCGCGGAAGAGGGCCAGGGCGCTGCGGTACTCGGCGGTGGCCGGCTCCAGTTCGCCGACGGCCACCAGGTCCCGGGCCCGGCGTACCGCCTTCTCGAACGCGTGGGCGTCGAGGTCCTCGTCGTCGAGCCGGATCCGGTAGCCGCCCTGCTCGGTCTCGATGAGGTCGACCGGCGCGCCGGCCGCGGCGAAGGCGTTCCGCAGGCGCCAGACGCAGGTCTGGATCTGCTTGTCCGCGGTTGCGGGCGGCGCGGAGCGCCACACGGCGTCGATCAGTGAATTCACCGGGACGATTCGGTTGGTATGGAGCAGAAGGGCCGCCAGCACGGTCAGCTGGCGATTCCTCCCCAGGCGAATTGGCTTGCCGTGAATGATTACCTGTAATGGCCCGAGGATGCGAAAGAAGATTTCCCGGCCATTGTCGTCCAGTTCTTCTTGGGAGTGACCTGTATTGAGAGATGAATATCCATTGTGGAGCGGCAAGATCATCCTCCCGGTGCCCGAAGCAATTTACGGCCAGCAGGGAATGCTAGGAGAGCATCGGGTGTCATGTCCATACCCAGGTTGGGCGGCGACAACGGATTTGGTCGGCTGATCTTTTCCTGTGCGGAGTTTCTTGCACTTCGCATTGTGCACAGTGCACGAGTTTCTTGCACTGTGCACAATGCGGGCTGGCTTGAATGGAGTGGTTCCGGCGGGAGGCGACTGCAAGCGGAATGTTTCAATCAGCCGACGGCTATGGTCGCCCTACGGAGCCCGCCCTTGTGCGCAGAGCCAGTGCGTCGACCTTTCCGCCCGGTGTTCTCGGCAGTTCCGGCAGCACGATGATGTGATCGGGGATCATCTGTCCGGGGAGAGTCTCGGCTATTTTCTCGTGCACCTCCGAGGCCGTCGCACCGGCTCCCAGCACCACGAACGCGATCAGCCGTTCTCCCGCGTCCTCACGGCGCAGCAGCACCGCGCAATCGGTCACCGCGGGGTGTCTGCGGACCGCCGCCTCGACCTCACCGAGTTCGATCCGGAAACCGCGCACCTTGACCTGATGGTCCACCCTGCCGAGAATCCGCAGCCGCCCGTCGTCCCCCCACCACCCGCGGTCCCCGGTCCGGTACAGCCGCCCGTCCGGCTCGAACGGATCGGGCAGGAACCGCTCCGCGGTCGCCGCCGCCCGCCCGTGATAGCCGCGGGCCACCCCGGGACCGCCCAGATGGATCTCGCCCGGCACCCCGGGCGGTACGGGACGGAGCCGGGCATCGAGCACGTACGCCCGGTACCCGGGCACCGGACGTCCGATCGGGATGGCCGCGCCCGCCGCCTCGGCCGGGCCGCAGCGGTGCGTGGTGGCCCACACCGCGCACTCGGTGGGCCCGTAGTCGTTGAACAGCGGCGCGTCCGGGCAGAGCCGCAGATGCTCGGCGACGATGTCCGGGCTCAGCGGCTCCCCGCCCACCGCCACCATCGAGAACCGGCCGAGCACCTCCCGGTCCGCGACCTGGAGCACGATCCGGTAGTGCGAGGGCACCGCGTGGATGTGGGTGACGGCCGCGCCCTCCAGCAGCTTCCGCAGCGCCATCGGGTCGTGCGCCTCGGTCTCGGTCGGCAGCACCACCGCGCCGCCACTGGTCAGTGCCCAGAACATGCCGCCCGCCGCCCCGTCGAAGCACAGCGGCGGCAGCACCAGGTCCCGGCCGGGCGGCGGGCCGGCCGCCGCGCGGGCCGCCGTGGAGGCGACGATCGCCCGGTGGTGCACGCCGATGCCCTTCGGGGCCCCGGTGGAGCCCGAGGTGTAGATGACGTACGCGAGGTCGTCCGGGGTGACCGGGACACCGGGGGAGGTGCCGGGCAGCCCGGCGGCGTCCTCGGCCGCCAGCACCGGCACCGGGACGGAGAACTCCGGCCGCCGCCGGGTGAGCAGCGCCACCGCCCCCGAGTCGGCCAGGATGTGCCGGATCCGCTCGGGCGGGTACGTCGGCTCGATCGGCACGTAGGCGGCGCCCGCCTTCAGCGTGCCGAGCATCGCGGTCACCGACCAGGCGGAGCGGTCGGTGAGCAGGGCCACCAGCCGGCCGGGGCCGACCCCGGCCGCGTGCAGCTGCCGGGCCACCCGGTTGGCGTCCTCGTCCAGTTGACGGTGTGTCAGTTCGGTGTCGCCGCACAGTACGGCGAGCGCGTCCGGGGTCCGCGCGGCGTGTTCCTCGACCAGGGTGTGCAGGCAGCCGGCGGGAAAGGGCCGCTCCGCGCCGCGCGACCAGCCGGCGAGCGCGGCCCGCTCCGGCGCGGTGCCGCCGTCGGTCTCGTACACCGGCCGGTCGTCGAGCAGCCCGTCCAGGACGGCGAGCAGGCGTCGTACGAAGATGTCGGCCACCGTCTCGTCGTGCAGACCGGTGTCGTGGTCCAGGCGCAGCCGGTCGCCCTCCCGCAGGACCAGCAGCCCGTGGTGGGCGACGGCGTCCGGCACCCGGACCGGCAGCGCCGTGTACGCGCCGACCCGTTCCGGCTCCGGTTCGCCGCCGGGGGCCAGCGCGAGGGCCGCGCGGAACCCCGGGGGAAGCGGCACACCGGAGGCGACCGCCTCCCCGGCCCGCCGCAGGGCGGCGCCGCCGGACAGGGTCTCGGTCACCCCCGGTACGACCGCCACGGGGGTGTCGTACGCGACGGCCAGCGCCGCCCCGGGCGAGTCGCCGCAGCGGACCAGGAGCACCGCGACGGCCGCGGCCAGCGCCGCCTCGTCGGACACCCCGGCGGCCCGCAGCCGCGCGAGTGAGGGCCCGGCCGGGATCCGCACCGTCCGCGCGTTCCCGGAGGCCCGGCCACCGCCCTGAAGGACGGACGGCTCCGGCGCCGCGCCCTCGGCGCCGGAGCCCGCCGATCCGGCGGTGTCCGGGAGCGAACCCGAGGGTCCGCTCCCGGACACCGCCGGGAAGGGGATGCCGTCCGTGAGCAGCCACCGCATCACCGCCGCCGGGGGCAGCGGGTGGGCGGTGACCACCACCAGGAGGAAGCGTTCGTCGCCGAGCCGGGCGAGCAGCACCCGGGCGGGGCCCGGTTCCGCCTCGGCGGCGGCGCTCTCCTCCCGGACCAGCTCGCCCCACTCCGAAGGGTCCGTCCCGCCGGCCGCCAGGTCGTGCACGGTCAGCGGGATCTCCGGAACCGGGCCCGCGACCCGCGCCCGCAGCGCGCCCAGGTCCGGCCGGCCGTGGACCACCCAGGTACCGGTGGTGAGACCGGCGAGCCCGCCCGGAGGAACGGCCGCCGGACGGACCGGGGGAACAGCCGCCGGAGCGGCCCCGGGAACGGACGCGGACACCGGCACGGTCACCGGCACGGATGCGGACATGGGTCGCTCCTCCTGTCGTGCTGACGTGCTGTCGTGGTGAGGCGGCCGGGCGTTGTGCCCGGCCGCCTCCGTGCTCCCGCGACCCGTCAGAGCAGCACGCGCTCCGCCGGAGTCTCCCGGTGGGCCCGCGACTTGCGCAGGTCCCGGGTGACGACCGCCTTCTTGAGCCAGCGGTCGGTCCCGTCGAACCGGGCCTTGAACGCGCTCCTGCCGTGCACCGCCCGGTAGTTGTCGATCACCAGCAGGTCACCGGGGGCCAACGCGACCTCGACCAGGTTGCGTTGGAGTTCCCCGGTCAGCGCGTTCAGCGCCGCCTGGGCCTCCTGATCACCCGGCAGTGGCGACATGAACGCCGGGTCGATCCGCAGATACGGCCGGTCCGGATGGCCGAACAGCACCGCGCACGGCTCCGGTTCGTCCTGCATCCGCTGCACCGCGTGCATGCTGCCCCGGTTCGCGGTGAGCGTCCGGGCGTGCTTGAGATGCTCGGTGTCCGGAAGGATCAGGAACCGCGCCTGGCTCAGCACCTCCCGCTGCTCGTCCGTCAGGACCACCTCGTCCACTCCGGCCACCACCGTCGGCACCGCGTCGTGGTTCCGCAGTCCCAGCAGCAGCAGATAGTCGCAGCGGAACGGGTGGAAACCGTCCTCGGTGTGCCAGGCCAGCTCCACCGTGCCGTGACCGCTCTGGTCGTTCTCGTGCGCGGGGACCGGCAGTACGTCGTGCACCAGCCGCCCGTTCTGAAGGGTCGACCAGCCGAACAGGTCCCCGAGGTGCGCCGTGGTGAGCATGAGAGCCACCTCGTGCGCCCCCGACTCCGGTTCCCTCGGTGGCTCCCGCCAGTCCAGCGGCGTCGGCCCGAGCCGGCTGTCGTCCACCGGAAGGCCCCGTACGACCAGGCACGACGCCGACTCCGAGGTCCGGAACTCGCGCAGCTCCCGGATCAGACGCGGCGGCAGCCGGTGTGCCTGTACGGACAGGTCGTCCAGCAGGGCCGGGGCGCTGCTCGCCCCGTGCTCCCGCAGAACCGAGCGGGTGAGCGTGTCCAGTGCGGCCCCTTCGGCCGCGTCGAGGTCCACGTAACGGATCATCGGCGCTCATCTCCCGCACGATCCGTAGGGAAGCATCCTCGTGTGTTCACGAGTCCTCCTTGTCCTGCGATCAGTTGGCGGTGTCCTTCGACACGACGAAGGTCTCGGGATCGGGCAGATAGCCGCCCTCCACCAGGAACCGGAAGCAGGAGTGCGCCCACTCCTCGGCCACCGGCGGGCAGCTGATGCCCGAACCCTCGAGGGCCTCCGTCAGTACCCGGCACTCGTCCATGGGGTTGATCTGCTTCTGCAGCTCCGGGTCGAGCGCGGCGTGCCGCATCGTGGCGACCCGCAGCAGCGGGGTCATCGGGAACAGGATGTGGTCCTCGCCGACGTCCAGCGCCCGCTGCCGGGCGTCCTCCTCGTCGATGACGTCGAGGTTGTAGCCGAACGACCGCAGCCACTGGTAGCACTGCTGCATCGTCGTGGGCGCCGGGTTGGTGATGTTGAAGTTCTTCCCGAAGTTCTCCTCGCGGAGCGAGGTGTAGACGACGGCCTGCGCCGTGAAGTCCACCGGCACCGCGTTGATGACGTCGTTGTAGAGCGGCAGCACCCCGAGGTCCAGGAAGCCCCGCAGATACACGTACAGGTAGTCGGTGTGGTGCGAGGCGCCGGTCTCGGCGTGACCGGTGATCATCCACGGGCGCTGCACGGTCACCGGGATACCCCGGTCCCGGGCGATGTACATGATCTTCTCGGCCAGCCACTTGCTGCGCGGGTAGCCGGTCGGGATCCGGATCGGACCGCTGTCCAGGTCCTCCTCGGTGAACGGGCGCTCCGCCCCGCTGCCCATGAACACGTCCACACTGGAGATGAAGTGGACCGACTTGAGCGTCTCCGTCGTGGCCAGCCGCAGCACCTCCTTGGTGCCCTCGACGTTGGCCGGGCGGGCCGCCTCGTACGGGTAGGTGAAGTTGACCACCGCGCCGCTGTGGTAGATCACGTCGATCGTGGACGCGCAGTGCGTGAACTCCGCCGGGCTCAGCCCGAGCCGCGGCTTGGCCAGGTCACCGATGACCATGCGCATCCGGGAGCGGTACGACTCGTCCCACGCGTGGTAGGTGCGCAGGGTCTGCTCCATGCGCTCCCACGCCGCGTCCTCGCTTTCCGCCCGGACCAGGCAGTGCACCAGGACGTCGGTGCTCTTGATGAGCTCCACCACGAGGAACGCGCCCAGATAACCGGTGGCACCGGTGACCAGCGCGTGCCGCGGGCTGAACCACTCGGAGTGCGGCAGGTCCCCGGGGGTGATCTCCTCGGGCAGCCGGACCTCCTCGTGCAGCTCCTCCAGCTGCTGCGCGTACAGGACCTCGCTGTCCACGTTGTCCCGCTGCCGCCGGTCCTCCTCGATCGCCGCGGCGACGCCGGCCACCGTGGGCACCCGGAAGATCTGCTCCACCGGCAGGGTCACGTCGTGCGTCCGGGCCAGCTGCGCGGTCAGCCGCGCCACCAGCAGGGAGTTCCCGCCGAGTTCGAAGAAGTCGGCGACCGCGCTGACCGTGGGCACGCCCAGCAGCGAGCAGAAGGTCTCCGCGATCTCCGCCTCCAGCTGGGTCCCCGGCTCGACGAAGTCCTCGATACCGAGGTCGGGCGCGGGCAGCGCCGCGGTGTCCACCTTGCCGTTCGGGGTGAGCGGTATCCGCTCCAGTGTCACGAACGCGCCCGGCACCATGTAGTCCGGGACCTGCGCCAGTACGTGCTTGATCAGGGCTTCCTTGGTCAGTACCCGGCCGACGACCGGGACCACGTACGCCACCAGGCGCTGCACGCCCGGCTGGTCCTCCCGCGCGATCACCGCGGTCTCGGCGACCAGCGGGTGGCGCCGCAGGACGTTCTCGATCTCGGTCAGCTCGATCCGGAAACCACGGATCTTGATCTGGGTGTCGGCCCGTCCGAGGAACTCGACGCTGCCGTCCTGCCGGTAGCGGGCCAGGTCACCGGTCCGGTACAGCCGGGCCCCCGGCTCGTCGGAGAACGGGTCGGGCAGGAAGCTGCCCGCCGTCATCCCCGGCCGGTTGACGTACCCGCGGACCACGCCGCCGCCGCCGATGTACAGCTCACCGGGCACGCCGGGCGGCACGGGGCTCAGCCGCTTGTCCAGCAGGTGCAGACGGGTGTTGGGGATCGGGTGGCCGATCGGCACCCGGCCGGACGCCGCGTCGGCGGCGGTCACCGGATGCACCGACGCCCAGACGGTCGCCTCCGTCGGACCGTACTCGTTGAACAGCGCCACGTCCGGGGAGCGCCGCAGGTGCGCCTCGACCAGGTTCGGCGGCAGCACCTCACCGGCCAGCACGGTCGTCCGCACCGAGGGGAACGCCTCCGGCTCGGCCTCCAGCAGCACCGCGTACTGCGAGGGCACACCGTCGACGTGGGTGACCTCCTTGTCCCGGATCAGCGCGCCGAGCAGCCGCGGGTCCAGCACCTCCGTCTCGTTCGGCACGACGACGGTGCCGCCGCGGGTGAGCGTCCAGTACAGGCCGCCGCCCGAGGCGTCGAAGGTGAACGGAGCCAGCACCAGATAGCTCTCCGGCAGCCCCGGGCCCTCGATGACCGACCGGGCCAGGGTGGAGTGGACGATCTGCCCGTGCTCCACCGCCACACCCTTCGGGCGGCCGGTGGACCCGGAGGTGTAGATGACGTACGCCAGGCTGTCCGGCCCGACCTCCACGGACGGCCGGGTCACCGGGCCCTGCGGATCGGCGGTCGGCACCGCCACCTTCTCCAGGCCCGGCAGCTTGCCGTCGAGCCCGTCCAGCGCACCCTCGCCGCCGACGACCAGGGTGATCCCGGCGTCCTCGGCGATCGACGCGATACGGTCCGCCGGGTACGACGGGTCCAGCGGCACGTACGCGCCGCCCGACTTCAGCACACCGAGCAGCGCGACCATGGTGTGCACCGACCGGTCGGCCATGACACCGACGAGGGTCTCCGGGCCCGCGCCGAGTTCGGCGAGCCGCGCGGCCAGCGCCTCGGCCCGCAGGTCCAGCGACGCGTACGTCAGCTCCGCCGTGCTGGAGGTCAGCGCCAGGGTGTCCGGGGCGGACGCCGCGGCCTGCCCGACCAGCTCGTGCAGCAGCCGCGACCCGTCGCGCTCGGCGCCGGTCGCGTTCCACTCCGACAGCCGCTCCCGGTCCGGGCCGGACAGCAGCGAGAAGTCCGCCAGCGGCCGGTCCGGTTCGGCGACCGCCGACGTCAGGAGCAGCAGCAGCCGGTCCAGCAGCCGCTCGGCGGTGTCACGGTCGAACAGCGCCGTGTTGTAGTGGGCGCGCAGCGACAGGTCCCCGTCGCGGCTGACCGCGAACAGGTCGAGGTCGTGCGGGGTCCAGGTGACCGGCAGGCTCAGCGGACGCGCGGTGGCGCCCGGCAGCTCCTGACTGCCCCACTCCTCCTCGAAGCCGAACAGGGCCTGGAACAGCGGGGTGTGGCTCAGGTCGCGGGCCGGCTGCGCCGCCTCCACGATCTGCTCGAACGGCAGCCTGGCGTGCGCCAGGGCCTCGTCCAGGGCCGAGTCGGTCCGCCGCAGCAGCCCGGTCAGTGTCTCGCCGGCCTCCAGGTCGAAGCGGACCGGCAGGGTGTTCTCCAGCGGGCCGACGAGATCGCCGGCGCCGTCCTGCCACGACGGCGGTACGGGGACACCGACCGCGAAGCCCTGCTGCTGGGCGTGCCGGGACAGCACCGCGGTGTACGCGCCGAGCAGCAGCCGGGACAGCCGGTGACCGGTGCGTGCCGTGAACGCGTCCAGTTCGGCACGCAGTTCGGCGGACACCCGCACCGTCACCACATCGGCGTCGATGGTCTTCACCGGCGGCCTCGGCCGGTCGGTGGGCAGCTCCAGGGTGCTCAGACCGGTCGTACGGGCGCGCCAGTACTCGATGTCCTTCTCGGCGTCGTCGCCGGCCAGCCAGGCGCGCTGGGCGGCGGCGAGAGCCTCGGGCTCGGCCGCGAGGGCGGTGACCTCCGCGTTCCCGCCGAGCAGGTTCGTGTAGCCGGCGAGGACCTCGTCGGTGAGCAGCCGGACCGAGCGCCGGTCGGCGACCAGCTGATGCACGGTCAGGAGGAGTACGTGGTCCTCCTCGCCGAGCCGCAGCAGGCTCGCCCGCACCAGCGGGCCCTGCGCCAGATCGAACCGGCGGCGGGTCTCGGAGGCCACGATCCGGGCCAGTTCGGCGTCGAGCCGGTCCGGGTCCACCTGGACCACCGGCAGACGCAGCGATGCCACCGGCCTGACGGTGGCCAGCGGATGGCCGTCCACCGTACGGAAGGTGGTACGCAGCACCTCGTGGCGCTGCACGGTCGCCGACAGTGCCTGCTGGAGCACGGCCGGGTCGGTCCGGCCGGTCAGCCGCACCGCGGCGCTGGTCTGCCAGGGCCGCTTCTCGTCCAGCTGGATCAGCAGCCACAGACGGCGCTGCTCCAGGGTGAGGTTGCTGGTGACGTTGGCGGAAGCGTCCAGGAGGCCCGCCAGGAGCGCCCGCTTCTCCTCGGACGTCAGGGAACTGATCTCGTGCTGCCCGCTCATTCGGTGGACTCCCGTCCTAGCTGTCGGATGCGATCAGGCGGAGCGTTCGCGGACCGAACGAGGACGCATGTCGGTCCACACCCGCTCGATGTGCTTGAGGCATTCCTGCTTCGTGCCGGCCGGACCGTCGGCGGCCCAGCCCGCGGGTACCGCGCGGTCGGCGAACCAGATGGAGTACTGGTCCTGCTCGTTGGTGACGACCTGGAAGACGGTGTCGGCGTCGTCGATCCCCATGAGGGCTCCTCGTGGTGTGTCGTGTGATCGGTCGGCTGTCCAGTGGTCAGTTCATATGGCGCAGGAGCTGGTCGATCTCGTCGTCGGACATCCCGGCGAGCTGAGCGAGCAGCGCCTCGTCTGAGGTGGGCCTGCGGTCGCGGGCCCGCTCCAGTTCCTCGATGGCCGCGGCCAGTCCGGCCGGGGTCGGCAGACGGAAGAAGTCGCGTACCGGGACCTGGAGACCGAACTCGGCCCGGACCCGGCTCAGCAGTTTCGCGGCGAGCAGGGAGTGCCCGCCGAGCCCGAAGAAGTCGCCGTGCACCCCGACCACCGACAGCCCCAGGACGTCCTGGAAGATCGCCAGCACCCGGCGCTCCACCCCGTTGCGGGGTGCCACCTCCGCCACCGGTTCGCGCGGCGCGGGCGCCGGCGGCGCCGGCAGCGCCCCCCGGTCCGGTCCGCCGCCCGGAGCCTCGGGCAGTTCGTCCAGTACGCCGAAGACGGCCGGGACGCGGTAGCCGGGCAGCGCGGACCTGGCCCGGCCCCGGATGTCGGCGGCGAACGCCTCCCGCTCCGGTCCGGTGCCCGCCGCGACGCTGCCGTCCGGCACCAGCCAGGCGATCAGCCGGCTCGCACCGGGGTCGGTGGTCACCGCTGCGGCGCCCACGCCGGGGAAACCGGCGAGCACCCGCTCGACGGCCGCGGCCGGTACGGCGCGGTCCCCGACGAACAGCCGTCCCTCACCGGGCCCGACCGCCTCCAGGGCCCCGTCGCGGGCCCGCCGGCATCGCAGCCCCACCGGTACGGCGGTGCCGGTCCCGTCGGCGACGTGCAACTCGCCGACCAGACCGCCCGACACCGGCATGCCCCGTACGTCCAGCAGGCTCCGCACCACCCCGGCGGGCGGCGGCCCCAGCCGGCGCCCCCGCCTCTCGTCCAGCGGGGCCAGCGCGGCGGGCATCGCCGCCGCCTGCGGGCCGGGGCGGCCCAGGAACACCGTGCGTCCGGTCCGTGTCAGCATGTCCACCAGGTCGGGGGCGAGCACCTCGCCCACACAGACGAGGCGGGCCCCGGGCGGCGGCTCCCAGCCCTCGGTCAGCACCCGCCGCCAGGTCGGCGGATCGGCCAGGACGAACGCGGCGGGCGGCCCGGCCGGGGCCAGCTGCACCCCCGACAGCATCAGACTGCGGGCATGGGCCAACGGCATCAACAGGTCCACCGGGGACGGCGGGGCGCCGCCGTCCAGCAGCAGCACATCGTCCTCGGCGGTCACCGACAGCCGCTCCGCGACCCCGGCCAGCGCGGCGGCCAGTGCCCCGTGCGACACCGCGGCCCCGGACCCCTCCGGGCCCCCGTCACCCGCCGACCAGGCGGTCGCCTCCGGCCCCGGCGTGCCCGGGTCCGGCACCGGATCGAACCTCGGCCCGGTGGTGATCACCCAGCCGCCCGGCTCCTCCTCGGCCCGCCGGACGAACGCGCCCGCCCGGTCGTGCCGCTGCCCGTACGCCGGTACCGCGCCGACCTCGAACACCGCCAGGAGTACGGCGATCAGCCCGGCCGACGGCACCGGGGGAGTCGTCACCCGCATACCGGGCCCGGCGATCCCCTCCGCCCGCAGCCGCCCGGCCAGATCGGCCGCCCACTCCCGCAACTCGCCCAGCGTCAGCACGGCGTCCGCCGAGGACAGCACCGCGTCCTCCGCGCCGCGCCGCGCCAGCAGCTCCGACACCGTGACCGGCACCGCCGCGGGGGCCGGCACCGCGGGCGTCTGTGCCGGGACCGGGGCCGCCGCCAGGGGCAGCGCCCCCACGGGCACCGACGGGTCCCGCAGCGCGTCCGCCAGCACCTGCCGGTGCAGCTCCACGATCCGCGCCGCCGTCGCCGCGTCGTACAGGCCCCGGTCGTAGTCCAACTGGAGCCGCAGCCCGTCCCCGTCCGGCAGCACGGTCAGCCACAGGTCGAACTTCGCCGCCGTACCGGTCAGTTCCACCGGGGCCATCGTCAGGCCCGGCAGCGGCACCTCCGCGGCGGGCGTGTTCGGCATCGAGAACATCACGTCGAACAGCGGATTGCGGTCCAGCGCCCGGGTCTGCCGCATCTCCTGCACCAGCCGGTCGAAGGGCATCCGGTCGTGCGAGAACGCGCCCAGACAGGCGTCCCGCACCACCCCGGCCGCCGACTCGAACCCGCCGCGCAGCGGCAACCGGGCCCGCAGCACCAGGGTGTTCGCGAAGAACCCCACCAGCTGCTCCGCGTCCGGATGGTGCCGCCCGGCCACCGGCGTGCCCACCACCACGTCCTCCTGGCCCGTCACCCGGGCCAGCGTCGCCATGAAACCGGTCAGCAGCACCATGAACAGCGTCCCGCCGGACCGCTTGGCCAGCTCCTCCAGAGCGGCCGTCGTCGTCCCGTCCAGCCGCTCCTCGACCCGGCCGCCGTCCCCGCCGCGCCCCTGGTCCCGGGGCCGGTCCACCGGAAGCTCCAGCGGCGTCGTCCCGGCCAGCGCCCGCTGCCAGTGGGCGGTCATCCGCTCCATCTGCTCACCGGCCAACTGCTCGTCCAGCCAGCCGACATAGTCGGCGTACTGCACCGGCAGATCACCGAAACCGGCCCGGCCGCGCTCCCGCAACCCCCGGTAGGCCGCCGCGAGATCCGCGTAGAACACATCCATCGACCAGCTGTCGCACACCAGATGATGGATCGTCACGATCATGGTGTGCCGGCGCGGCGCCTCCCGCACCAGCACCAGCCTCAGCAACGGCGGCGCGTCCAGGGCGAACGGCAGCGCCGCCTGCTCCCGGGCCAGCCGCTGCACCCGGGCCTCGGCCGCCTCGGCCGACAGGTCCGCGCAGTCGACCACCGGCAGCGACACCAGCGCCTCCGGCAGCACCAGCTGGTGCGGATCACCGTCGACCAGCCCGACCCCGGTGCGCAGGCTCTCGTGCCGCGCCACCACCGCGTTGACCGCCTGCTGGAGCAGCACCAGGTCCAGCTCGCCGGTCAGCCGCACCGCGCTCACCACGTTGTACGCGGCATTGCTCGGCGGGTTCAACTGGCAGACGAACCACAGGCTGCGCTGGGCCGGCGCGGCCGGCAGCACGAAGTAGTCGCTGTAGTCCCTGGACTCTCCGCTGCCGACACCACCGGCGTACGAGGAACTGCTCACTGGGTCCCCGCCTCCCTCACGGCCGATACACCGAGTGCCGTCTCGATGAAGGTCACGACGCTCCTCTCGTGGTCCTGCACGAAGAAATGACCTCCGTCGAAGTCGTGCACCGAACAGTCCGCCGAGGTCTGCCGGGCCCAGCCCGCGTCCCCGGCCCGCACCAGCGGGTCCCGCGTACCGCGCAACACCCGCACCGGCACCGGCAGCGGCGGCCCCGGCACATACCCGTAGGTCTCCGCCAGGGTCAGATCCGCCCGGATGGTGGGCAGCATCAGCGCGACCAACTCCGCGTACTGCGCGAGGTCTTGGGGTTCCATGCCTTCCCAGGCCCGCAACCGGTCCAGCAGTTCCGCGTCCGGCAGATGGTGGACCTGCTCCTGGTCCGCGTACTGCGGGGCGTCCCGCCCCGACACGAACAGCGCCTGAGGCAGCGGCAGTTCCAGCTCCACGAACCGCCGCAGCACCTCGAAGGCGACCAGGGCGCCCATGCTGTGCCCGTAGAGCGCGTACGGCCGGCGGGTCAGCGGCCGCAGCGCGGGCGCCAACGCGTCGACGAGCGCGGTCATCTCCCGGAACGGCGCCTCACCGAGGCGCACTTCCCGGCCCGGCAACTGCACCGCGGTGACCTTCAGCGCCGAGGTGTACCGCTGCCAGTTCCGGAACTCCGCGGAACTGCCACCGGCATGCGGAAAACACACCACCTGGCTGACCGGATCGGCCACTTCGCCGAAAGTTCTGTACCAACGGGAACTCAGTCGGGACGGGCGCACCTCTACCTCCATCGGAGATGGCGAACGTAGGACGCGAGAATGTGCTGGATCAACATCACCGGATCAGATTCACCGACCGGATCGCAGTGCGGAATCCTATCCCTACCAGTTTCATCGGAGGGTGCGTCAATGACCCCGTACCGGCCTGAGAGTTGAGCGATAAGGAACTGAGACCCGAGTGAGAGACAGCACGCTTTTAATTGCATCGGCGCCGACGTGTGTCGCCGTCGCGCCGAACGACCACCGAGCCCCGCACCCTCCCTGATCCGTCGATCCGACACCGGGCCGCCCGCGGCCGAGGGAATGGAGTCCGCCGATGCCGAGCCCCGCCCGCCCCACCCTCGTGCACACCCTCGTCGGGCACGCCGCCACCCGCGGCGGGCAGACGGCCTACGAGTACCTGCACGACGACGGGCGAGTGGACAGCCTCACCTATCAGGAGCTGCTGGACCGGGCCACCGGCGCGGCGGCGCGGCTGCGCGCCGACGGCGGACAGAACGGCCCCGCCCTGCTGCTCTACCCGCCCGGCCTGGACTTCGTCGTCGCCATCTGGGCCTGCCTGCTCGCCGGCGTGCCCGCCGTTCCCGCGTACCCGCCGCTGTTCGGCTCCACCGACCGCATCACGGCCCGCTTCCTCCGGATCCTCGACGACTCCAAGGCCACCACCCTGCTGGCCGACCCGATGGTGCTGGAATTCTTCACCACCGGCCTGAGCGCCGAGGACCTGCCGAGGGTCCTCACCCTGGAGGAGACCGGCGAGGAGAGCGCCGCCACGACCGCGAGCGGCGACACCCGCCCGGACGTCCTGGCCGAGCTGCTGCGCACCGCCGCCCGCCCCGAGGACACCGCTCTCATCCAGTACACGTCGGGCAGCACCGGACAACCCAAAGGCGTTGTCCTGGAACACCGGAATCTGCTCGCCAACATCGAGGCGATCACCGACGTGTTCCAGCTCGACAAAACCGCCCGCGTTGTCTCCTGGCTGCCGCCCTATCACGACATGGGCCTCATCGGATTCATCCTCACACCCGTCCACGGGGCATTTCCGGTCCGCCTGATGTCACCCGTGCATTTCCTCAAGAATCCCCTCGCCTGGCTGCGCCAGATCAGCGAACTCGGCATCACCCACACCGGCGGACCGAATTTCGCCTACGACCTGTGCGACCGGCGCGCCGGCAAGGCCGACCTCACCGGACTCGACCTGAGCACCTGGCGCCTCGCCTTCAACGGCGCCGAACCGATCCGCCCCGCGACCCTCCACCGGTTCACCGAACGCTTCGCACCCCACGGCTTCCGCCCCGAGGCGTTCCTGCCCTGCTACGGACTGGCCGAGGCCACCCTCATCGTCACCGGACACCACTGGACCGGCCACGAGCGGGGCGTCGACGACGACGGCCGCGTCGACTGCGGGCCCGTCATCGACGGACACACCCTCGCCCTCGTCGACCCCGACACCGGCACACCCGTCCCCGACGGCGCCGAGGGCGAGATCTGGATCAGCGGCCCCAGCATCAGCGGCGGCTACTGGAACAGCACCGGCACCCCCGACAGCGAACTCTTCGGCGTCCTCGACGGCACCCGCCACCTGCGCACCGGCGACCTCGGCAAACTGCGCACCGGACACCTCACCGTCACCGGCCGCCGCAAGGACGTCCTCATCCAGAACGGCGTCAACCACCACGCCCACGACCTGTGTTCCGCCGCCGTCGAGGACAACCCCGCCGTACGGCCCACCGCCGCCGCCTTCAGCGGCCCCGACGAAGAAGTCGTCATCGCCGTCGAGGTCGCCGGCCAGGACCACGACCGGGCCGCCCTCGCCGCCGACATCCGGACCCGGGTCCTCACCGCGACCGGAGTCCGCGTGCACACCGTCGTCCTCTGCCCGCCCCGCAGCATCCCCCGCACCACCAGCGGGAAGATCCAGCACTCCCAGGCCCGCACCCGCCACCTCGCGGGCGAACTCGGCGGCACCGCCGTCACCGCCACACCCGCCACCGCCACAGCCGAGGACGCGGAACTCATCACCCTCTTCCTCTCCTCCATCTTCGCCGCCGTCTGTCAGGTCCCCTCCTACGGACCCGACGAGACCCTCACAGCCATGGGCGGGGACTCCCTGCGCGCCGCCGAGATCGCCGCGGTCGTCGAGGACGCCCTCACCCTCCCCGTACGCGTCGAGGACGTCCTGCGCGCCCAGTCGCCCCGCGAACTGACCGCACGACTCGCCCGGCGCTGGGCCGACAACGGCGTACCCGCCGGCGACGCCCTGCAACGCGTCAAGACCCTGATGTCCCACGAGTGAGGCCGACCCCCACACCCGGCAACCAAGCGGAGGACCACGTCCGGTGACAAATCGGAGGACGACGCCCGTGTCAGACAACGTTCAGGTACCCGCCGACCTCGGCCGCGACCTGCTCGCCCGCTGGCGTGCCCGCACACCGGACACCACAGCGCCCGTCGTCCCCCAGGTCAGTCCCATCCAGCTCGGCCTGCGGCTGTTCGAGGAGATCCACCCGGGCACGGCCGCCAACATCCTGCGCTTCGACGCCGAGGTCGGCGGCACCGTCGACAGGGACCGCCTCGCCACCGCCCTCCGTACCCTCGCCCGACGGCACCCCGTGCTGCGCACCACCTTCCCCCACGGGGACCGCACCGCCTGCGCCGTCACCCCCGAGGCCGACGCCGCACCCGACCTGACCGTCACCGACCTCCGCCACCTCGGCGCCGCGGCCGGCCGCGACCAGGCCCGCGCGGAGGCCGCCACCCGCGCCGGGGCCCCCGTGGACCTGGCCACCGGCCCGCTCTGGCGGGTCGCCGTCTGGACCCTCGCCGACGGCACCGCCCGCCTCCAGCTCCTCGCCCACCACATCGTGGCCGACGGCTGGTCCCTCGGTGTGTTTCTCGCCGAACTCGGCACCCTGTACGCGGACCTGCCCCTCGGGCCGGCCACCCCCCTGCCGCCGGTCCCCGCGACCCCCGACCCGGCCGACCTCGCCGCCTGGCGCGACCGGCTGGCCGGCGCCCGCCCGCTCGCCCTGCCCACCGACCGGCCCCGACCGGGCACCCGCCGGTTCCGCTCCGACCACGTCGACCTCTCCGTCGACGCCGACCTGCTGCGCCGTGTCGAGGACGTGGCCGACAGCAACGGCATGACCCCCTTCATGGTCCTGCTCGCGGCACTGCACCTGACCCTCGCGCGCACCGCCGGCCACGACGACATCACCGTCGGATCGCCCATCGCCACCCGCGAACGCCACCGCGCCCCGGGCGCCGTCGGCCCGCTGGCGACCATGCTCGCCCTGCGCACCGACACCACCGGGGCCCGTACCGCCCGTGAGGTGCTGCACGCCGTCCGGGACACCTGCCTGGACGCGTACGGCCGCGCCCACGTGCCTTTCGAGACCGTGGCGGAACAGCTCGGGCAGCGCGGCACCGCCCTGTTCGACGTGCTGTTCGTGCTCCAGCCGCAACTGCCCGTCGTCCACCTGGGCGACCTGCCGGTCCGCCCGACGGTGATGGCGCCCACCACCATCCGCAACGACTGCGAGCTGTACCTCTGGCAGGGCGAGAACGGCATCACCGGCTTCCTCGGCTACGACACCGACCTGTTCACCGCCGACACGGCGGGCCTGCTCGCCGACCGCTTCCGCACGGCCCTCACCGCGTTGGTCGACGGTCCGGGTCAGGAGTTGGCGGGGTTGGATGTGCGGTCGGTGGGGGAGCGGGAGCGGTTGGGTGGGTTGTCGGTGGGTGCGGGGCTGGGTGTGGTTGGTGGTCGGGTTGAGGGGTTGGTGGAGGGGGTTGTCGATCGTTCGGATCGTGGTGCTGTGGCGGTTCGTGGTGCGGACGGAGCTTTGTCGTACGGGGAGTTGGAGGAGCGGGCGAATCGGCTGGCGTGGGGTTTGAGGGGTGCGGGTGTGGGGCCGGGCGACTTGGTGGGTGTGTGTCTGCCCCGGTCGGTCGACTTGGTCGTCGCACTGCTGGGTGTGTTGAAGTCGGGTGCGGGTTATGTGCCGATGGATCCGGGTTATCCCGAGGAACGTGTCGAGTTCATGGTTGAGGACTCGGGTGTGTCGTTGGTTCTGCGTTCGGTGGAGGATTTCCCGGACGGTGGGCGGGTGGATCGGGTTCCGCTCACGGGTGGTTCGGACGACGCGGCGTATGTGATCTATACGTCGGGTTCGACGGGTCGTCCGAAGGGGGTGGTGATCGAGCATTCCCAGGTCGTCGCCATGCTTGCGTGGGCCGGCCGCGTCTTCTCCGCCGAGGAACTGTCAGGAACGTTGGCGGCGACGTCGGTCTCGTTCGACCTTTCGGTGTTCGAGATCTTCGCTCCGCTGTCCGTCGGTGGGACGGTGTTCGTGGTGCCGGACAGTGCGCTGGATCTGATCGCCCATCCGGGCCGGTATGAAGACGTGACGCTGGTGAACACGGTGCCGTCGGTGGCGCGGGAGCTGCTGGCGTCGGGTACGGTGCCGCCCCGCGCACGGACGATGAACCTCGCGGGCGAACCGCTGGCACCCGGCCTGGTGCGAGAGTTGTACGCGCATCCGGTCATCGATGTGGTCAACAACCTGTACGGGCCGAGCGAGGACACGACCTATTCGACGCACGCGGTGACGTCTCCCGGTGATGCCCGTACTCCGATCGGGGGGCCGGTCGACGGCACCACCGCCCACGTCCTGGACACGAATCTTCGCCCGGTGGTGCTCGGTGCGGTGGGGGAGCTGTATCTGGCGGGTGCCGGTGTGACGCGCGGTTATCACGCCCGCCCCGCTCTCACCGCCGACCGCTATCTCCCCGACCCCTTCTCCGCCGACGGCGGGGGACGGATGTATCGCACGGGAGACCTGGTGCGGTGGCGCCCCGACGGCCAGCTGGACTATCTCGGCCGGGCGGACGGACAGGTCAAGGTCCGTGGCCACCGGGTCGAACTCGGCGAGGTCGAGGAGATCCTCCGCCGCCACGACCAGGTGAACCAGGCTGTCGTTGTCGCCCGCGAAGACGTATCCGGATCACTGCGCCTCGTCGCCTACATCGTCCCGGACCAGCCCGGCGGAACAGTCCCCGACGGACTGACCTCCCACGCCCGCACCTGGCTGCCCGACTTCATGGTCCCCTCCGTCTTCGTCGGCCTGGAAGAACTCCCCCTCCTCCCCAACGGAAAGACCGACCGCAACGCACTCCCCGACCCTGACCCGGGTGCCGGCCTCACCGCATTCCGTGCTCCTTCGGGAGCGGCCGAGGAACTCGTCGCCCGTATCTGGGGTGAACTGCTCGACATCACCCAAGTCGGAGCGGACGACGACTTCTTCAGCCTCGGCGGGCACTCCCTCCTCGCCACGCGTCTCACCCACCGACTCGGTGCCGCCCTCGGCACCCACGTCCCGCTGCACCTCGTCTTCGAACACCCCACCCTCACCGAACTCGCCGCCCACCTGCCCCGCTCGGGCGACGGCCACGAGCCCATCCCGGTCGCGCCGCGTACCCCGAACTCCGACGGCACCGTCACCCTTCCCGCCACCTCCGGCCAGAAGCGCCTGTGGCTGCTGTGCGCTCTGGACCCGCAGGCCAACCTGGCCTACACCCTCAACGGCGGGGCCCGGATATCCGGCGACCTCGAAGTCCCGTCACTGGCACGGGCCATCGAGGAGGTCGCCCGCCGCCACGAGGTGCTGCGGACCACGCTGCGCGAAGAGAACGGCGAGATCGTCCAGGTCGTGCATCCGCTCTGGCGCGGCGACCCGCTCGCGTCGGACCCGTCAGACCCCTCGGACACGGCCACGGTGAACGCGGTCTCGGCGGGCGACAACGAGGCCGCGCTGCTGGAGAGTTGGCGTCGGTCCACGGTCGACCTCGCCGCAGGTCCCCTGTTCCGCGCCCGGATCGTCCGCCGGACCGAGGACGCCCACCTGCTCCTGCTGTCCCTGCACCACACCATTGCCGACGGCTGGACGCTCACCCTCCTCCTCGACGAGATCGCCCAGACCTACACCGCCCTTGTCGAAGACCGCCCCCTCGCCCCCGCGCCCGGTCTCCAGTACGGCGACTTCGCGCACGCACGGGCCGCCGCAGGCGTACCCGAGGACGACACCGGGCTTGTCCACTGGCGTGAGCGGCTCGCGGGAGCACGCGCGCTGGATCTCCCGACCGATCACCCGCGCCCGGCCCGCCGTACCCACAACGGCGCTGCCATCCCTGTGGAGTTGAGCGCCGAAGTGGTCGGCCGGCTCGCGCGGAGCACCGGAACCACCCCGTTCGCCGTGGTCGCCACAGCGGTCACCGTCGTCCTGGGCGCCCTGTCGGGCAACCACGATGTGACCATCGGTATCCCGACCAGCGGGCGTACCCACCCCGACACCGCCGGGATCCTGGGCTTCTTCACCAACACCCTGCCGCTGCGGCGGACTCTGGACCCTCGGGCCACCCTCGCGGAAACCCTGCGCGCCACGCACCAGGCCCTGGTGGAAGCGCACCAGCACGCGGAGACACCGTTCGAGGAGATCGTCCGCCACGCGGCGGCCACCCCTGACGGCCAGTCGCGCGGCCCGCTGTTCCAGACGATGCTCGCCCTCAACGAGACCCCGTCGCGGAATCTGCACCTGCCCGGTCTGACCGTCACCCGGCTCGACATCGCGCCGGCGGGCTCCCAGTTCGAGTTCTCGCTCCACCTGGAGCAGGGCGAGGACGCCATCACCGGCTATCTCACCTATGACACCGACCTCTACGCCGGCAGCACCGCGCGTCTCCTCCCCGAGCGCCTCGCCGCTGTCGTCTCAGCTCTGGCCGAGCATCCGGACGCTGTGCTGGCGGGGTTGGATGTGCGGTCGGTGGGGGAGCGGGAGCGGTTGGGTGGGTTGTCGGTGGGTGCGGGGCTGGGTGTGGTTGGTGGTCGGGTGGAGGGGTTGGTGGAGAGGGTTGTTGACCGGTCTGACCGTGGTGCTGTGGCGGTTCGTGGTGCGGAGGGGGCTTTGTCGTACGGGGAGTTGGAGGAGCGGGCGAATCGTTTGGCGTGGGGTTTGAGGGGTGCGGGTGTGGGGCGGGGTGATGTGGTGGGTGTGCTGCTTCCCCGGTCGGTTGATCTGGTGGTGGCGATGTTGGGTGTGTTGAAGTCGGGTGCGGGTTATGTGCCGATGGATCCGGGTTATCCCGAGGAACGTGTCGAGTTCATGGTTGAGGACTCGGGTGTGTCGTTGGTTCTGCGTTCGGTGGAGGATTTCCCGGACGGTGGGCGGGTGGATCGGGTTCCGCTCACGGGTGGTTCGGACGACGCGGCGTATGTGATCTACACGTCGGGTTCGACGGGTCGTCCGAAGGGGGTGGTGATCGAGCATTCCCAGGTCACGGCGATGCTGTCCTGGGCCGGCCGCGTCTTCTCGCCTGAGGAGTTGGCGGGAACACTTGCCGCCACCTCTGTTTCCTTCGATCTTTCGGTGTTCGAGATATTCGCGCCGCTGTCCGTCGGTGGGACGGTGTTCGTGGTGCCGGACAGTGCGCTGGATCTGATCGCGCATCCGGGCCGGTATGAAGACGTGACGCTGGTGAACACGGTGCCGTCGGTGGCGCGGGAGCTGCTGGCGTCGGGTGCGGTGCCGCCGCGTGCCCGCACGATGAACCTCGCGGGCGAACCGCTGGCACCCGGCCTGGTGCGAGAGTTGTACGCGCATCCGGTCATCGATGTGGTCAACAACCTGTACGGGCCGAGCGAGGACACGACCTATTCGACGCACGCGGTGACGTCTCCCGGTGATGCCCGTACTCCGATCGGGGGGCCGGTCGACGGCACCACCGCCCACGTCCTGGACACGAATCTTCGCCCGGTGGTGCTCGGTGCGGTGGGGGAGCTGTATCTGGCGGGTGCCGGTGTGACGCGTGGCTATCACGCCCGCCCCGCTCTCACCGCCGACCGGTATCTCCCCGATCCGTTCTCCGCCGACGGCGGGGGGCGGATGTATCGCACGGGAGACCTGGTGCGGTGGCGCCCCGACGGCCAGCTGGACTATCTCGGCCGGGCGGACGGACAGGTCAAGGTCCGCGGTCACCGGGTCGAACTCGGCGAGGTCGAGGAGATCCTCCGCCGCCACGACCAGGTGAACCAGGCTGTCGTTGTCGCCCGCGAAGACGTATCCGGATCACTGCGCCTCGTCGCCTACATCGTTCCCGACCAGCCGGGCGGACTGGTTCCCGACGGGTTGTCGTCGCATGTCCGTACCTGGCTGCCGGACTTCATGGTCCCCTCCGTCTTCGTCGGCCTGGAAGAACTCCCGCTGCTTCCGAACGGGAAGACCGACCGCGGCGCGCTTCCCGACCCTGACCCGGGTGCCGGCCTCACCGCTTTCCGTGCTCCTTCGGGAGCGGCCGAGGAACTCGTCGCCCGTATCTGGGCTGAGCTGCTCGACATCACCCAAGTCGGAGCGGACGACGACTTCTTCAGCCTCGGCGGGCACTCCCTCCTTGCCACGCGTCTCACCCACCGACTCGGTGCCGCCCTCGGCACCCACGTCCCGCTGCACCTCGTCTTCGAACACCCCACCCTCATCGACCTCGCCGCTCATCTGCCCGCCGACAAGGAGCAGCAGCGCGTCCCGCTCATCGACGTGCTCGACCGGGTTCCGGCAGCGGACGGGACCCTCGTCCTGCCGGCGTCGCTCGGCCAGGAGCGGCTCTGGGTGCTGTGCGCGCGGGACGCGCAGGCCAACCTCGCGTACCACATCAGGGGCGCCGTCCACATCGACGGAACCCTGGACGAGGACGCGCTGACCACCGCCCTGCGGCATCTCGCGCGTCGCCACGAGGTGCTGCGTACCTCGTTGCGTCAGATCGACGGCGAGGTCCGCCAGGTCGTGAGCGCCGACCCCGAGGTGCCGCTGACCCGGACCGCCACCGCCGACTGGGAAGCGGTGGTCGAGGCGGAGACCCGGCGGGCCTTCGACCTCACCACCGGCCCCCTCTGGCACGTGACGCTCGTCCGTACCGGCCCCGAGCACCATGTCCTCGTCGTCAGCCTGCACCATGCGATCGCCGACGGCTGGTCGCTCGACCTCGCCTTCCGGGAGGTCGCCGAGAGCTACGGCACGCTCATGCACGCCCCCGACACCGAACCGCTTCCGCCCTCTGCCGTGCAGTACGCCGAAGTGGCCACCTGGCAGCGCGATACGGCGCCGAAGGAACTGGACTTCTGGCGGGCCCAGTTGGCTGACGCTTCGTCGGCCGGTCTGCCCACCGACCGGCCGCGCCCCCCGCAGCAGACCTTCCGGGGCGACTCGGTACCCCTGACACTTCCGCAGGAAGCACTCGGCGCCGCCGCCCGTGCCGCGGGAACCACCTCGTTCACCGTCCTCGCGACGGCCCTGGCCGTCGTCCTCGCCAAGCTCACCGACCGGTACGACGTGACCATCGGCATCCCCGTCGCCGGCCGCGACCACCCGGACACCGCGGAGGTCGTCGGCTACCTCGTCGACACCCTCCCGCTCCGCCTGCGCCACGACCCCGACGGCACGCTCGCCGAGGCCCTGCGAACGACCCGCGAACTCGTGGACGACGTCCGCGCCCACCCGCAGCTCCCGCTGGAAGAACTGATCAGGGAGTTGCGCCCGGACCGCGACCGCAGCCCCCTGTTCCAGGTGCTCCTCGCGCTCAACGGAACCCCGCCCCGGTACGAGCTGCCCGGTCTGACCGTGACCCCGGCCCTCGTTCCGTTCCGCACCACCCCGTACGACCTGGTCGTCCAGGCGGAGGAACGCGACGGCGGCGTCACCGGACATCTGGTCTTCAACACGGACCTGTTCGAGCGGTCGACCGCTCTGCTCATCGCGGACCGACTCTCCACCGTCGTCCGGGCGTTGGTCGACGGTCCGGGTCAGGAGTTGGCGGGGTTGGATGTGCGGTCGGTGGGGGAGCGGGAGCGGTTGGGTGGGTTGTCGGTGGGTGCGGGGCTGGGTGTGGTTGGTGGTCGGGTTGAGGGGTTGGTGGAGAGGGTTGTCGATCGTTCGGACCGTGGTGCTGTGGCGGTTCGTGGTGCGGACGGAGCTTTGTCGTACAGGGAGTTGGAGGAGCGGGCGAATCGGCTGGCGTGGGGTTTGAGGGGTGCGGGTGTGGGGCCGGGCGACCTGGTGGGTGTATGTCTGCCCCGGTCGGTCGACCTCGTGGTCGCCTTGCTGGGTGTGCTGAAGTCGGGTGCGGGTTATGTGCCGATGGATCCGGGTTATCCGGACGAGCGTGTCGAGTTCATGGTTGAGGACTCGGGTGTGTCGTTGGTTCTGCGTTCGGTGGAGGATTTCCCGGACGGTGGGCGGGTGGATCGCGTTCCGCTGACGGGTGGTTCGGACGACACGGCGTATGTGATCTACACGTCGGGTTCGACCGGTCGTCCGAAGGGGGTGGTGATCGAGCATTCCCAGGTGGTGGCGATGCTGTCCTGGGCCGGCCGGGTGTTCACGGGCGAGGAGTTGGCAGGCACGCTCGCCGCCACCTCTGTTTCCTTCGACCTCTCCGTGTTCGAGATCTTCGCGCCGCTGTCCGTGGGCGGGACGGTGTTCGTGGTCCCGGACAGTGCGCTGGATCTGATCGCCCATCCGGAGCGCTACCAAGACGTGACGCTGGTAAATACGGTGCCGTCGGTGGCGCGGGAGCTGCTGGCGTCGGGTGCGGTGCCGCCCCGCGCACGGACGATGAACCTCGCGGGCGAACCGCTGGCACCGGGCCTGGTCGGAGAGTTGTACGCCCACCCGGTCATCGACGTCGTCAACAACTTGTACGGGCCCAGCGAGGACACCACGTACTCCACGCACGCGGTCACGTCTCCCGGTGACGTACGGACTCCGATCGGCGGGCCGGTCGACGGCACCACCGCCCACGTCCTGGACACGAATCTTCGCCCGGTGGTACTGGGTGCGGTGGGGGAGCTGTATCTGGCGGGTGCCGGTGTGACGCGTGGCTATCACGCCCGCCCCGCTCTCACCGCCGACCGCTATCTCCCCGATCCGTTCTCCGCCGACGGCGGGGGACGGATGTATCGCACGGGAGACCTCGTACGCTGGCGCCCCGACGGCCAGCTGGACTATCTCGGCCGGGCGGACGGACAGGTCAAGGTCCGTGGCCACCGGGTCGAACTCGGCGAGGTGGAGGAAATCCTCCGCCGCCACGACCAGGTGAACCAGGCTGTCGTTGTCGCCCGCGAAGACGTATCCGGATCACTGCGCCTCGTCGCCTACATCGTCCCGGACCAGCCCGGCGGAACAGTCCCCGACGGACTGACCTCCCATGCCCGCACCTGGCTGCCGGACTTCATGGTCCCCTCCGTCTTCGTCGGCCTGGAAGAACTCCCCCTCCTCCCCAACGGAAAGACCGACCGCAACGCACTCCCCGACCCCGAACAGGGCATCGGCCGCACCGCCTACCGCGCCCCCGCCTCCCCGGCCGAGGAACTCGTCGCCGAGATATGGCGCGAGGTCCTGGACATCGGCGACATCGGCGCGGACGACGACTTCTTCGGCCTCGGCGGGCACTCCCTCCTCGCCAGCCGCGTCATCAGCCGGCTCGCGGCGCGTACCGGCACCGACGTACCGCTCCAGCTCATCTTCGACCACTCCGAACTCGCCGACCTCGCCCGGCAGTTGCCCGATCCGGCGTCCTGGGCGGCCCCGGCCGGGATCACGCGCGTCCGGCGCGTCAGGGGACGATCCGCCGCGGGGTGAGACCCGGCCCCTTCCCTCCACGTACGCCCCGCTCCCCCCTCCGTCCTTCCGCTCCCTACGAGATACAGGAGAAAGCGATGAAGCAGGAAAAGGCAACACTCGACGTCCCACCCGCGCCGGTCGCCGGGGTCGCTCCCGCGGCGAGGACGGCCGCACCCGTGCCGGATCTGTCCCAGGGACCCCGGGCCACCGAGCCCGCCATGCTGGGCTTCGGGGGATTCCTGCTCGGCTCCATCTCGCTCGCCTTCTACCTGAAGGACGTCAGCATCCCGGCCAACTCCCTGGTGGCCTCGCTGCCCATCATGGTGTTCAGCAGCACCATCATGCTGCTGATGGCCTCGGTCTGGGCGATGCGCCTGGGCGACGGGGTGTTCGCGGCGGTGTACGGACTGTTCGGCACCTTCTGGCTGAGCTTCTCCGTACTCAGCCTCGCCCTGAACAACAACCTGATGGGTGAGTTCGAGAACATCGAACAGCGTCAGGCCACCGCCAACTTCGTCCTGGTGTGGGCCATCGTGATCGTTCTGCTGACGCTGACGACCCTGCGGCTGCCGCGGGTCTTCACGTTCCTCTTCGTGGTGGTCTCGGCGACCCTGCTCGTGCTGTTCGGCTCGATCGAGCAGGCCATCGACCAGACCGTCAACAACCCCCTCAAGCCGAGTGACCCCTGGCTGATCTATGTCGGCATCGGGACGATGTTCCTCTTCATCGTGCTCGGTATGTACATCTTCGCCGCCTTCATGCACCGGGCGACCGGCGCCAAGACCCTCCCGCTGGGCAAGCCGCTGGTCAAGGGCCGCTGAGCACGGATTCTTCCCGACGTCCCGCGTACGACTCCGCGTATGAAAGGAGGCACGATGACCGACTACCTGCCCCACGTCGCCACCGTTCCCTTCCCCATGCCGCGCCCGGAGGATCTGCCCGACGACGCCCCGGCCATCGCGGCGGCGGCCCCCACCGCGCTCGCCGCGCTGGCCGACCGGACGTCCCGGCCGGCCAACCGGACCGGGCTCGCCCAGCTGCTGGCAGCCACCCGGGCCGCACGCGAGGACCTCGGCCCGGTGCCCAGCACCCTCGTCGGCGACGATCCGAAGGAGTCACGGCCCAATCGGGACAACGACCTGGCGTTCGGCATAGAACGGCACCACGGCGACCCACTCGCACTGTTCGTCGCGGCCGTCCTCAACGCCCAGCTCGGCATCCTGGAAATCGCCGAGGAACGGGGCACCGGACTCGACGAATCCGCGTGGTACGACCTCGTCGCGGGCTTCGACGTACTGGTGCGCTGGCCGGCCGCTCCCACCCGGCTCCCCGCACCGCTGCCCGTGCCCGCGTGCCCGCCGTCCGGCGCGCCGGAAGCCCTCGACGGGCTCCGCCGCTGGGTCCGCGGCCATCACGTGTTCATGGTGCTCGCGCAGGGTGGCGCCCTCGCCGTGAACAGCCTGCGGGCGGCGGCCGAGGCGGGCGACGAGGAGACCGCCGCCACCGCGGCAGGCGTGGCGGCCCGCATCATGTGGGGCTGCCGGGCCTCGCTCCGGTTCGCCGGGGACGCCAGCCCGGACCAGTACCAGGCGGAGATCAGGCCCACCCTCATGCCGCCCGTCGCACCCCCGCAGATGAGCGGACTGCGATGGCGGGACCACGAAGCCCTGGTGACCGCCCTCACCGGGTCGAGTGACGCCTGGTCATGGCTGGCCGAGCGCCGTCCCGAGCCGCTCGAGGAGTTCCGCACCGCGCTCGACGCCACGTACGACGCGCACAAGGGCGTCTGCGGACACTTCGTGGGCCGGCAGTCGCCGAGCCTGCTCGCGACCAGCCGGTCCCACCGTCCCGCGGTCGGCGTCATCGAGCAGTTCCGCCGACTGCGTGCGGGCACCCTGCCCGCCGCCCCGCTTCCTGACCACAAATGACCATCCCGACCACAACGGACTTCCTGACCACCACAGGTGTCACGGACCACACACCAGTGACCGGTAGAGACGCATCCACATCCGAGAGGCAGGGCACTCATGACCGCGATCGCACACACCCAGCACGGCGGGCCCATCGAGCTCGACATGGACGGCCTGTCCCGGATCCTCTTCGGGCATGCGGCCTTCCAGTACCTCAACGCCGCCTGTGAACTGGGCTTGCCCGACCTGGTCGCCGAGAAGCAGGAACTGACCCGGGAAGAGATCCGCGACGCGCTCGCTCTCCAGGACCGCGCCGTCGACATCCTCCTCCTCGGCTGCACCTCGCTGGGCATCCTCGTCAAGCAGGACGGGCTGTACCGACTGGCCGACGTCGTCAAGGGCCTCATGGACGAGGGCGACTGGCAGCGCTTCAAGGACACCGTCGCCTTCGAGCAGTACATCGTGTACGAAGGCCAGCTCGACTTCACCGACTCGCTCCGCGAGAACCGCAACGTCGGCCTGCGCCGGGTCCGTGGCTCCGGCCGCGACCTGTACCACCGTCTCGCCGAGAACCCGCACATGGAGCAGGTCTTCTACCGCTACATGCGGTCCTGGTCCGAGCTGGCCAACAAGCACCTGGTCGAGGAACTCGACCTCTCCGGCCGCACGCACCTCCTGGACTGCGGCGGCGGCGACGCGGTGAACGCCATCGAGCTCGCCAAGGCCAACCCGGACCTCAAGGTCACCGTCTTCGAGATTCCGGCGTCCGGCACCATCGCCGAGAAGAAGATCGCCCAGGCAGGGGTCAGCAACCAGGTCTCCGTCATCACCGGTGACATGTTCCGCGACCCGCTGCCCACCGGCTGCGACGTCGTGATGTTCGCCCACCAGATGGTGATCTGGACCCCGGAGGAGAACACCGAGCTTCTCCGCCGCGCCTACGAGGTCCTGCCCGAAGGCGGCCAGCTGGTCATCTTCAACTCCATGTCCAACGACGAGGGCGACGGCCCGGTGGTCGCCGCGCTCGACAGCGTCTACTTCGCCGCGCTGCCCGCCGAGGGCGGGATGATCTACTCCTGGGCCACGCACGAGAAGTCCCTGCGCGCCGCCGGGTTCAGTACCCTCAAGCGCATCCCCTTCCCGGGCTGGACCCCGCACGGCGTCATCGTCGCCACCAAGTAACACACGTCCCTCGCCAGTGGATCCCACCGGGCCGCCGCACGGCGGCCCGGTGGGATCCCACCCGACGCAACAAGGAGGTGACCGCATGCTCCACCCACGGCTCCGGGACGACGCCACACGGATGCGCATGCTGCTCTACGGCCAGCTCGTGTCGAAGACGGTGTGCACGGCGGTGCAGCTCGGCCTGCCGGAGGCCCTGGCCGGGGGCCCCCGCTCCGCCGAGGACCTCGCCCGCGAGGTGGAGGCCCACCCGCTCGCCCTGCGCAGACTGCTGCGCGCCCTCGTCCCCTTCGAGGTCTTCACCGAAGAGGCCGACGGGACCTTCGCGCTGACCGGACTCGGGACGACCCTGCTGCCGGACACCCCCGGTACGGCACGCCCCTCCGCCCTGCTGCTGGCCGGCGAGGTCGGCGGCGCCTGGGGCGAGTTCGAACACACCGTACGGACCGGCGAATCCGCGTTCCGGCTGATCAACGACATCGCGCTCTTCGAACACCTGGAGCGGCGGCCGGAGCGGCGCGAGGTCTTCGACCGGTCGCAGGAAGCCGGGCTGCGCCTGGAACTGGACGAGATCTTCGAGGCGGTCACCTTCGACCGGTACCGGCGGATCGTGGACGTCGGTGGCGGCAACGGCCACCTGATGTGCGAACTGCTGCTCCGTACGCCGGGCAGCACCGGCATCGTCGTCGACCTGCCCGGCACCGTACCGCTCGCCGAGAAGCGGATCGTCGAGGGCGGGCTCATCGACCGGTGCACCACCACCGCCGGAGACTTCTTCAGCTCCGTCACCCCGGGAGCGGACCTCTACATTCTCAGCCACATCCTGCACGACTGGGGCGACGACAGCGCGGTCTCGATCCTCCGTACCTGCGCGGCGGCGATGCCCCCGCACGGGCGGATCATGGTGATCGACCTGCTCACCGACGCCGCCGCCGACGACCACGGCGGACGCCACCGGCTCCCCGCCCTGATGGACCTCTACATGCTCTCCCTCTTCGGCGCCGACGGCGGCCGGGAGCGCACCGGCGGAGAGTTCGGGGCGCTGCTGGCGGACGCCGGGCTGGAGGCCGAGGAGACCCTGGTGCTGCCCAGCGGAATGGCCGTCATCACGGCCCGCCCGATCATCGGCTGACCGGCACCGGCGCCCGCATCGGCACCGGCGCCCGCATCGGCGCCTGCGCCTGTCCGGTCCGGATGCGCCGGCCCGTCGGCGGGGGGCCTCCCCGCACGCCCGCCCGACGGGGCGCCTCTGACGTCATGTCACAGGCTCCGGCGGTCCGCACGCGGACCGCGTGGCGTGCGTGAGGACCGGTACGGGGGTGTCCACCGCCACCGGCCGGAGTTCGAGCCGTCGAGGCCGTACGGGAGCCCGGTGGTACGGAAGTCCG
Source organism: Streptomyces sp. NBC_01498 (assembly GCF_036327775.1). Classification (NCBI taxonomy): domain Bacteria; kingdom Bacillati; phylum Actinomycetota; class Actinomycetes; order Kitasatosporales; family Streptomycetaceae; genus Streptomyces; species Streptomyces sp. NBC_01498. Next base: position 6,956,113 of record NZ_CP109598.1, read on the forward strand.
GTCCTCCGCTCGTACGGGAGCCCGGTCGTACGGCCGTACGGGAGCCCGGCGGGGAGCCGTCCGAGGCCGACCGGTCCGGCGCCCGCAACCGCGCGTCCGCCCGCCCACGGAAAGGGTGATTTCCGTTCAGTGTCCCGGTGCCGCCGACGTACGGGCCCCCAGGGCCCGGACGTGGCTCCGGCGTGCCACGAACCGCCGCCCACCAGGTCCGAAAACCGCTCCTGAACGGCCACCGGCCACTCAGACGGGCGTATCACCCTCTCCTCGCTGGATAGGCACTCCCACATGAGCCCACACTCCGCCCTCCCGCCACCCGAGCGCGCCGGAAAACGCGAATGGACCGCCCTCGCCGTCCTCGCCCTGCCGGCGATGCTGATCTCCCTCGACAACACGGTCCTGCACCTGGCGGTTCCGCATCTCAGCGCGAGCATCGACCCCAGCGGTCTTCAACTCCTCTGGATCGTCGACATCTACAGCTTCCTCATCGCCGGCCTGCTGATCATCGCGGGTACCCTCGGCGACCGGGTGGGCCGCCGCCGGCTGCTGCTGATCGGCGCGGCGGGCTTCGGACTGGCCTCGCTGCTCACGGCGTTCTCCAACAGCGCGGAGATGCTGATCGTCAGCCGGGCACTGCTCGGCATCGCCGGGGCGACCCTGATGCCGTCCTCGATGTCGCTGATCCGGAACATGTTCGCCGACCCACGCCAGCGGTCGGTCGCCTTCAGCGTCTGGATCGCCTGCTTCCTGGTGGGCGGGGCGATCGGCCCCATGGTCGGCGGCGCCATGCTGGAGCACTTCTGGTGGGGTTCGGTCTTCCTGCTGAGCGTGCCCGCGATGGTGCTGCTGCTCATCGTGGGGCCGCTCCTGCTGCCCGAGTACCGGGACCCGAACCCGGGCAGGATCGACCCCACGAGCGTGCTGTTGCTGGTGGTCTCCCTGCTGGCGACGGTCTACGGACTCAAGGTGCTCGCCGGTGACGGTGTCGCCGTCCTGCCGGTGGCACTGCTGCTGGCCGGACTCACGCTCGCCGTGGTCTTCGCCTCCCGGCAGCGCCGCCTCACCCATCCCCTGCTGGAACCCGGCCTCTTCCGCGAGCGCACGTTCGCCGTCTCCCTCGGGGCCATGGCCCTCGCCCTGTTCGTGATGTCGGGCTCGCAGTTCTTCGTCGCGCAGTATCTCCAGATGGTGGTGGGGCTCTCCCCGCTGGAGACGGGACTGAGTTCCCTGCCCGGGAGCGTCGGCGGTGTGATGGGCGCCCTGCTGGCCCCCGTGGCGCTGCGCTGGCTGCGGTCCGCGTACGTGATGACACTGGGCCTCACGATCGCCTTCGCCGGCTTCGCCGTGCTGACCCAGGTCGAGACGGAGAACGGACTGATCCCGGTGATGATCGCCCTGGGACTGCTCAACTTCGGTGTGGCACCGACCATCGCGCTCGGCACCGACATGATGATCGCGTCCGCACCGCCGGAGAAGGCCGGAGCGGTCTCCGCGATCTCCGAGACCTGTCACGAACTCGGCCTGGGCATGGGCATCGCGATCCTCGGCAGCGTCGGCACCGCCGTGTACCGCGCCGAGGTCTCCGACACCCTGCCCGCCGGTCTGCCGGACGACGCGGCCTCCCGCGTCCAGGACACCATCGGCTCAGCCGTGTACGAGGCCGACCGGCTGCCCGGCGAGCTCGGCACGGCGGTCCTCGACGCGGCCCGAGTCGCCTTCACCGACGGCCTGTTCTACGTCAGCGTGATCTGTACGGTGATCACGCTGCTGACCGTTGTCATGGTCGCCGTGCTGCTCCGCCGGGTGCCGGCCGGCGACGGACCCGACGGCCCCGACGGCGCCGCCGGGCGTCCCGGTCCCCATGAGGCCCTGGAGACCGCCGACCCGCGAACGCCCGCTCACCACCGGCCGGCGACGGCCCCGGAGGACCGGGCACGCTAGGACCGGGCACGCTGAACGAAGGAGCGACGGCAGACGGACCGGGGGCGCTGAACGAAAGGGTGACGGCGCGCCCGGGAGCGCCGGACGGTGGAGACGTCCCGGTGACGCGGCACGCCGGTTCGGCCCGCCCGTTCCGCACGCCGGTTCGGCCCGCCCGTTCCGCACGCCGGTTCGGCCCGCCCGTTCCGCACGCCGGTTCGGCCCGCCCGTTCCGCGCGGAGGTCCGGCGCGCACGTTCCGCGCGGCCGGGGCGGAAGCGGTGCCGGCCTCCCGGGCCCGGATCACCCCGATTCACCGTCCGGACGGCGCCGTTCGGGAAACCGTGTCGGGCGGCGGCGCTTTCCTCGTATCGGCGGCACACCGTCGACGCGCCGCCCACACGCTGACAGCGTGTCGCCGATCTGCCGCTGCGCCGGCCTCCGTCGGGACGCCCATGGCCGAGATCCCACCACTGGTCACCGGCGCCGACCGCACCCGTACGGCCACGACGATGAATCGAATCCGGCCGATCCCATTCCGTATTCGCCGGATCCCCACGGCACCGCGAAGCCGACCTGATTCCCGCATTCCACTTATGCGAGGAGATCCGGGAAACCGTTCCCGGTCAGCTTCTACCAGCACTGACTCGTTTCAATTCCGACGTCATGACATAAGCTTCCGATCGGCTGATGTCGGACCCATTCGGCGGATTGCCAAGATCCACTGTGCTCAGTTCCAGTAAAATGCGAGGAGTCGCGTAAATGTCTGAATTGAACCGCCGAGGATTACTTACTCGTGCCGCACTCGCCGGGGCCGGTCTGGTCTCGGCGGACGTCTTGGCCGGAACCCGACCCGCGGTCGCGGCGGGTGCGCCCGACGGAGCGTGCACGCCGGCGTTCGACTCCATCACCGTCCAGCCCGGGGACTCCCGGTACAACAGTTTCCTCCGTGCCCACAACACCCGATTCACCGGCCGGCCCGACCAGGTGACCATCGCGACGTCCTCGGACGACGTCGCCGAGGCGCTCGGCCGGGCCGTCGCGTCCGGCCGGCGGGTCGCCGTCCGCTCCGGCGGCCACTGCCTGGAGAACTTCACGGCGAACGCCGAGATCAAGGAGATCATCGATCTCTCGCAGATGTCGGACGTCTACTTCGACGAGAAGCGACGTGCCTTCGCCGTAGGACCCGGCGCGATCGTGGCGCCGACGCAGAACACGCTCTTCAAGGGCTGGGGCGTGACGATTCCCTCCGCGGGCTGCTCGGAGGTGGCCCTCGGCGGGCACATACTCGGCGGCGGCTACAACTTCTTCTCCCGCGTGCACGGCATCGCCGTCGACCACCTCTACGCCGTCGAGGTGGTCGTGGTGGGCGCCGACGGACAGCCCCGCACCGTCGTGGCGACGCGCCGTCGCAACGACCCCAACCGCGACCTGTGGTGGGCGCACACCGGCGGTGGCGGCGGCAACTTCGGCATCGTCACGCGGTATTGGCTGCGTACGCCGAAGGTGGACTCCACCGACCCGGGCATGCTGCTTCCGCGCGGTTCGAACCAGCGGGTCCGTAATGTGCAGTGGTCGTGGGACGGCCTGTCGCCGCAGGCGTTCGCCAAGCTCATCCGCAACTTCAGCACGTGGTACGAGCACAACAGCGCCCCCGGGGCGAGGGAGGTCCAGGTCTGGGCCTCGTTCTCCGCGTCGCACCAGGCGGCCGGCGTGGTCGGCCTGATGGCCGGTGTGTCGGAGAACGTCCCCGGCGGCGAGGCCATGCTCGACAGCCTGTTCGACGCCGTCGCCGCAGGCACCGGCCTCACGTCCGCGTCGGACACGAGGTCCGAACTGGCGTGGCTCGACCGGGACAACTGGTTCTGGGGTCCCCCCGGACGCCAGAAGGACAAGACGTCGGACCTGAAGAAGAGCTACACGGACGCGCAGATCGCGACGATCTACCGCTACCTGACCGACGACTCCATCAGCAATCCCGGCGCCCAGGTGAACCTGGCCGCCCTCGGCGGGAAGATCAACAGCGTGCGTCCGGACGCGACCGCCTACGTGCACCGGGACTCCATCCTGCGCGCCTACTTCACCCCCGGCGTATGGAGGTCGGAGGCGGAGGACGCCACGCACGTGGACTGGGTGCGCAAGCTCTACCGGGACGTCTACAGCACGACCGGGGGTGTGCCCGTTCCCAACGCCATCAACGCCGGGGCGTACATCAACTACCCGGACGTCGACCTCGCCGACCCGGAGTGGAACACCTCGAACACGCCCTGGCACGGGCTGTACTACGGGGCGAACTACGCGCGGCTCCAGCAGGTCAAGCGGGCCTACGACCCGCGCGACGTGTTCCGCCACGCGCTGTCCATCCGGCCCAACTGATTCCGTACCACCACGGGTGCGCCCACCGGCCGGTTCGTCTCCCGGCCGGTGGGCGCACCGGTGTTCGCCCGTACGGGGTGGAATCAATTGCTCCACGAATCCGGACGGTGCAGGGTTCTTCCGGACCGTACGGCCGTCCAGGCGTACGGCGTCGGGGAAACGCGCGTCCGCACAGCGGGAAATCGGGCCGGAGTAGCCGTTGCCCGACGTCGGGAAAGTGGCTCATTCCCTTCCGCAGATGGCTTTCTTTCAGCCAGACCGGTGCGACCGGCGCCGATTCGGGCTGCCTTGACACCCCACGCCGGTCATGAGTTTGTTTACGCGTCCTAGCAAGATTTCGACCACCCCGGGGAAGCTCCCGGCCCCGTTCTTCCACAGGGGACGACATGACTTCTGTGGCGGTCCGGCCGGTCGAGCCACCGGGGTCAAGGTGTCGCAGACACGCAGGGAGATCGAGATGGCTGCCGAGATATCCGGCGCTGACAATGTCGCGAGTTTCTACGAAGGTCTCGGTCAGGTTCTGAACGCCGCCTGGGGCGAGAACCTGCACTACGGCTACTGGGAGGACGACGCCGACGACAGCACCGTCGAGGCCGCCACGGCCCGGCTGAACGACATGCTGATCACCCTGCTCGACCCCGCCCCCGGCGGCGCGGTCCTCGACATCGGATGCGGGGTGGCCAAGCCCGCCCTCCAGCTCGTCGCGACCAGGGACGTGCACGTCACCGGCATCGCCATCAGCGACGTCGAGGTGGAGCAGGCCGCCGAGCGCGCCAAGGCCGCGGGCCGGTCGGACGTCACCACCTTCCGCAACGCCGACGTGATGGAACTGCCCTTCGGCGACGGCTCGTTCGACGGCGCGTGGGCGATCGAGTCGCTGCTCCACGTGCCGGACCGGGGCCGTGCGCTCGCCGAGACGGCCAGGGTGCTGCGCCCCGGCGGGCGGCTGGTGATCGCCGACACCGCCGAGATCCCGCCGGTGGGTCCGGAGGGCCGCAAGGTGCTCGGCGACATCTGCGCCTCCTACGGCGTGAGTTCGTTCGCCACCGCCGCCGAGTACCTCGAACTGCTGGCCGCCCACGGGTTCGTGGACGTCGAGGTCCACGACATCAGTGACAAGGTCGTCCGGACCGGTGTGATCATGGCCGATGTCGTCGCGGCCCGGCGCGACGAACTGGCCAAGATCGACGGGCCGGAACCGGTCGACCAGTACATCGACCTCATGCGCCGCGCGGCGGCCAGCCAGGACATCGGGTACCTCGTGATCGCCGCGACGCTGGACCCGGCATCGGGCTCCTGACCCCGGCCCCCCGCGTACGCCGCCCGACACCCCCCGCGACGGCGGGTGTCGGGCAGTCACGGCCGTGACCTCACTCGGTGATACGGCCGCCGGCCTCCAGCAGTTCCGCCGACCCGTCGCCGGCCGCGCCGGACTCCTCCCCGGACTTCCCGGACCCCTCGGACCCGGCGGCCGGGGCCACTCCGCGCAGACTCAGCGTCAGGAACACGGTCAGCACCGTCAGGACCCCGCAGACGACGCCGACCAGCACCAGCCCGTGGGTGAACGCCTCGCGCGCCACGTCCAGCGTGGCGGAACCGAGCGCCTCCGGCAGCCGGGAGACCTGGCCGACCGCGTTGCCGATGGTGTCCCGAACACCCTCGGCGGCCCCCTCCGGCAGCCCGGCGGGCAGCTCACCGGAGACCTGACCCCGGTAGACCGCGTTCCCGACACTGCCCAGTACGGCGATGCCCAGGCCCAGGCCCAGTTCGTGCGAGGTGTCCGAGATGGCGGCGACCGCTCCGGCCTTCTCCGGCGGCGCGGAATTGATCATCATGTCGGTGCCGAGCACGACGGTGGGGCTGACGCCGACGTTCAGCAGCGCCAGCGCGACCATCACCGTGGCCGGCCCGCTGTCGGTACCGGCCTGCGCCAGGACCACGAAGCCGATCACGGCGATCACCAGGCCCCCGGTCATCACGTACGCCGCACGTGCCCAGCGCAGTGCCACCGGCGCGAGCAACGACCCCGCCACCCCACCGACACTGCCGGGTAACGACGCCAACCCGGCCTCCAGCGGCGACAGTCCCAGCACCATCTGGAGGTACTGCGCGATGAAGAACTGCGATCCCGACATCACGAACAGGGCGAGCCCCATCGCGCCCAGGGACGCCGAGAAGGTCCGCTCCCGGAACAGATCCATGTCGATCAGCGGCTCGGTGAGCCGGCGCTGGCGTACGACGAACGACATGCCCAGGACGAGACCGGCGAGGAGGATCAGGGCGGGGGCCGTGGCCAGGCCCTCGCCGGCCAGCTTCTTGAGGCCGTAGACGGTGCTGAGCAGGGAGAGCACCAGAAGGCCGATGCTCGCCATGTCGATGCTGCCCGGCCGGGAGTCGCGGTACTCGGGCAGCAGCACCGGCCCGAGGATCAGCAGCAGCACCATGGCCGGCACGCTCAGCAGGAACACCGAGCCCCACCAGAAGTGCTCCAGCATCACGCCACCGACGAGCGGGCCGATGGCCCCGCCCACCAGGAAGCAGGTTATCCAGACGCTGAAGGCCACGGTCCGCTGCCGGGCGTCGTGGAACAGATTGCGGATCAGCGACATCGAGGACGGCGTGAGGGTCGCCCCGGCGATGCCGAGCAGTGCCCGGCTGACGATCAGCATCTCCGCGCTGCTGGAGAACGCCGTCATCAGCGACGCGACACCGAAGCCCACCGCGCCGATCAGCAGCAGCCGGCGGCGCCCGATCCGGTCGCCGAGGGTGCCCGCGACGATCAGCAGGCTGGCGATCAGAAAGCTGTAGACGTCGACGGCCCAGAGCAGTTGCAGACCGCTCGGGTTCAGACTCGCGTTCAGGTGTGGCACGGCGAGGTGCAGCACCGTGTTGTCGAGGGTGATGAGCATGGCCGGCAGGGCGAGGACGCCGAGAGCCGTCCATTCGCGTCTTCCGGCCCGCGCCGGTGAGGGAGCGGTCGTTTCTCTTACGGTCATGGAGGAGAGCCCCGTCGGTGAGAGTGAACGCGCGCCCCGGACAGGCGGGCCGTCGTCGACAGCTGACGATTCCCGCCCGCGGGCGGCGTCGGAGTGCCGGACACCGGATACGGCGTGGCCGGCGGCGGTTCGAAACCCGGCCGGGGTTCGACGCAACGGCCGGGTGGCCCCTGCGCGGCCCGGATCAGGGGGAGTTGACGCTCGGCGTGCCGCCGGGACCCCGCCCCGCCCGACGGTCGTACGTCCGTCCCGGACCGACGGCCCGCTCCCGGGCCGGGCGCGTACGCGCTGCCGACGTCAGCGCCCCGGCCCGGGAGCGGTGTCCGTCACCGATACCCGGAGGCGTCCGCCGGCTTGCCGGCCTCCTCGACCTCGACCAGGTAGCGCCAGCAGTCGGGGCGGGAGCCGTCGAGGTCGGTGAAGCCGTATTCCTGGGCGAGTTGACCGCTGGACAGCGACTCACCGTTCCGGCGCGCGATGTCGGGGTCACCCGCGAGCGCCGCGACGGCGCGTCCCACGAACGAGGTGCTCTCCGAGATGCAGAAGTGCGGCACCTCGGTCAGCGCGTCCTGCCAGGTGTCCTCGGTGACGCCGAGCGTTTCGAGCATCATCTCCGAACGCATCCAGCCCGGACTCAGCGCGACGGCCGCCCCGCCGTGCGGCTTCAGCTCGTGCGCGAGGACGAACGCCATGCGCAGCACGCTGTTCTTGACCAGGTCGTAGAAGTACGAGTTGCGGTAGCGCGTTCCGTTGTACGCGGATGTTCCGTCCGTCATCTCGATCACGAGCCCGCCCGGCCGACGCACGAGCAGCGGCAGCACGAAGTGGCTGGTGATCGCGTGGGTCTCCATGCCCAGCCGGAACAGGCGCAGTCCGTTGTCGAGGTCGTGCTCCCACACGGGTGTGTCGAACTCGAACAGCTTCTCCCCGCCCCAGACGTCGTTGACCAGCACGTCGAGCCGCCCCTGTTCGGCGTCGATCCGCTCGGCCAGCGCACGGACCTGCTCGGGCACCAGGTGGTCGGTCGGCACCGCGATCCCGGTCCCGCCCGCCGCGGTCACCAGCTCGGCGGTGTCCTCGATGGTCTCGGCCCGGTTGTACTCCGAGCGCCGCTCCCGAGTCGTGCGGCCGGTGACGTAGACCGTCGCACCCGCCGCGCCGAGCTGCACGGCGATGGCCCGCCCGGCTCCCCGCGTCGCACCCGCGACCAGCGCGATCTTCCCGCGGAGGTCCGGTGCCGATGTGTCGGGCTTTAATACCATGGAGTTCCCTTATCTATGTGCGCGGCCTGGCCCGCGTCAGTCATCGACGCAGACCGGTGTCACCATGATCAACCAGAAACCCGACACCTTGTGTCGTGCTTCTCGCCGATCTCCACGGAAACGCCAGAATTCCCGGCCCCCGACGCGTCACCCAAGGGGCGGACATCACCTGATGGGGTGGCTGAGCCGGCTGTGGGCCCACACGTGAAGGTTGCGATCGTCCCGCGAGGTTGAAACCTCCGCGTTCCGCCTTTCCGGGAGCGGACCGCTCCTCCCGCCGGGAAGGCCGGTGCCGCCGTCTCCCCGGCGGAAATTCTTTGCGCGTGACGTCGTCCGGGTGATGGGGTGGCGCGGTGACCGATCACGATGAGGCGGGGACCGTCCGGCCGTCGACCCTGGCATGGGCGAGCCGGTATCTGGAGGCCGGGGAACGGATCGTCGGGACCGAGGTCCTGCACGGCGGTATCACCGCCGAGATGCGGCGGCTGACCATCGGCGGGCGGCGGGACGGATCCACCCGTGACCTGGTGCTGCGGACGTTCGTGAACATGAGACACGCCGAGGCCGAGCTGAACAGGGAGGCCGACACGCTGACCCTGCTCGCCGGGACCGCCGTGCCGGCCCCCGGACTGGTCGCGGTCGATCCGGTCGGCGAGCACTGCGAGTTTCCGTCGCTCCTCATGACCTGTGTGGCGGGCCGGACGGTCCTCGCCGACGAGGGACTGGAGACCCGCGTCCCGCTGCTGGCCCGTCAACTCGTGGCGATCCACGCGCTGCGGCCCGCCGAGCGGCCCCGGGAGTATGTGACGTGGACGACGGCCGACACCGTCGTGACTCCGCGGGGCGCCGACCCGGCGGCGTGGGCCGCGGCGATCGACATGATCCGCGCGCCCGCGCCCTCCTGCGAAGGGCGGTTCCTGCACGGGGACTTCCACCCCGGCAACGTGCTGTTCGACGTGCCGCCCGCGAGGCCGGCGGATGCCCGGATCACCGGCGTCGTCGACTGGCCGGTGACTTCCTGGGGCCCGGCGGATCTCGATGTGGCGCACTGCTCCACCAATCTCGCGCTGCTGCACGGTCCCGCGTGGGCTCCCCGGTTCGCCGAGGCGTACGAGGCGGCGGGCGGCGTACGGGCGGCGGCCCCGGGTGAACGGCTGTACTGGCAGGTGCGGGACGCCCTGGCGCTCTCGGAGGACCTGCCGTCGGTGGCGCGGGCATGGCGACAGGCGGGGAGGACGGATCTGACGACCCGAGCCGTGGAGGAGCGGCTGGACGCCTACGTCACCGCCCTGATGCGTCGGGCATGACGCGCCGCGCTCCGGGGCGAGCGCACGGGTCCCCGGCCCTCGCCCCGGTGTCACCGGGTCCCCGGGCGCCGGCGTGTCCGTGCCCCTCGGACCCACCCACCGGACACCGCCGGGACCCCCGGGGGATACCCCCACCCCACGGATGCCTGCCTGCCGCATGGGAAGCAGCCGCCCGCTCAACCACCCTTGTGGCATGACGACTTACCGGAACCACAGCCGAAAGACCCTGCTCCTCGCCCTCTCCGCCGCCCTGGCCGGCTCGTTGACCGTCGCCGGGCCTGCCGGAGGCGCCGGGGCGGTCGAGGGCGGGGGCGGGGGTGCGCCGGCCTGGACACCGTGCGCGCGGGCCGGAGGGCCCGCGGAACAGGAGTGCGCGGAGCTGGAAGTGCCCGTGGACTACCGGGAACCCGGTGGCCGACAGCTGACGATCGCCGTGTCGCGGGTACGCGCCGAGGACCCGGCGGCCCGGCGCGGGACGCTGCTGATGATCCCCGGCGGGCCCGGGGGATCGGGCGTACAGGCGCTGGCCAGAAGAGGGAACGCGTTGCGGGAGGAGCTGGACGGGGCGTACGACCTCGTGAGTTTCGATCCGCGCGGCGTCGGCGGCAGTACGACGGCCAGTTGCGGGCTCGACGCGGACGACCGGTATCTGGCGAACCTGCGGTCCTGGCCGGACGCGGACGGCGGGATCGCGGAGAACGTGGCCCGCTCGCGCCGTACCGCCGAGGCGTGCCACGCCAACGGGGGCGCGGTGCTGCGGAGTTTCACCTCCGCCAACGAGGTACGGGACATCGAGCGGTTCCGGCAGGCGCTGGGGGAGGAGAAGCTGTCGGCGCTGGGGAACTCGTACGGGACGTATGTCGGTGCCGTGTACGCGCAGAAGTACCCGACCCGTACCGACCGCTGGGTGCTGGACAGCAGCGGCGACCCGGACCCGACGCGTGTCGAGCAGGGCTGGATGGCGAACACGTCCCGGGCCGTGGAGGACCGCTTCCCCGACTTCGCGGCCTGGGCCGCCGACCCGGACCGGGACGACGAAGGGCTGCGGCTGGCCGAACGGGCGCGGGACGTGCGGGAGTTGTTCATCGGGATCGCGGCCGAGCTGGACCGTACGCCCAAGGAGTCGACCACCGAGGGCAATCCGCTCACCGGCAACATGCTGCGGCAGGCGTTCCTCAACGGCCTTTACGGCGACTCCGCCTTCCCCCAGCTCGCCCGGCTCGTGCAGGCCGCCCACGACCCGGCCGCCACGCCGGTTCTGACCCCGGAGATCGCGCAGCCGCTGCGCGACGAGGACGCGGCCGTGACGATGGGCGTCGTCTGCAACGACGTGCGCTGGCCCACGTCCGTCGGCGCCTACGCGCGGGCCACGAAGGAGGACCGTGCCCGCCACCCGCTCACGGCGGGCATGCCCCGCAACGTCGGGCCCTGCGCCTTCTGGAAGGGTGAGTACGCGGACCGGCCGACGCGCGTCACGGACCGGGGGCCGTCCAACATCCTGATGATCCAGAGCCTGCGGGACCCGTCCACC